>JBFWMD010000007.1:0-74139 GCA_050251775.1 Desulfovibrio sp. | reverse complement strand
GATCAGCAGCCCGGCATAGCCCAGGGCCGCGCCCAGCCGCGCCGGGGAAAGGGAAAACCGCAAACGTCCGCGAAAGAGCGCCAGCAGGGTCAGGGCGGAAAGCGCGCTGCGCACCCCGGTCAGGGCCAGGGGATGGAGATCCACCAGCTTGATGGCCAGTCCGCCGGAACTCCAGATCAGGGCGGTCAGGGCCATGAGCAGCGCGGCGCGCGAATGTTCCTGCAAGTGTCCCTCGGGGTTGGTGTGCTTCAGGCCGAAGGAGATACCCTTGCAGGGGGAGCGGAGCAAGCGGAAAACACGCCGCCCGGACGAGGCGGGCCGCTATTTGTCGCGCACGAGCCGGAAGCCGAGAGTGAAGTAGACGCCGTAGTCGTGGGCGACCCACTCGCGCTTGGCCGCGCGCACCTCGCCCGTAATGGACAGAAAACTGCCGCCGCGCGTCATGTGTCCCTGTTTGGGGTCCTCGGGGTTTTCCTCGGCGCACCATTCCTGAGCGTTGCCGAGCATGTCGTAGAGGCCGAAGGCGTTGGGCCGGAAGCTGCCCACGGGCGCGGAATAGACAAAGCCGTCCTCGCAGGGCGTGGCGGGCGAGGGATCCTGGGAAATGTTGCCGTAGGCGATGAGGTTGGTCAGGTCGCCCACGTTGGCGTAGGAGCAGAGCCGCTCGTCGTATTCATCGCCCCAGTAGCGGGCGCTCTGGGTTCCGGCGCGGGCCGCGTATTCCCATTCCGCTTCCGTGGGCAGCCGGAAATGTCCCTCCCCGCGCTTGTTCAGCCAGGCGGCCATGGCTTCGCCATCCTCCCAGCCCATGGTCACCACGGGATGCGCATCGGTCTGCTCGATGTGCGGGTCGCGCCAGTTCTTGTTGTAGAGGTTTTCCCAGCGGTGGTCCCAGACGCGGATCCAGCCCTGGCGTTCCGCATGGGTTTTGTAGCCCGAAGCGTCCGCGAACCGCGCGAACTCTCCCCGGGTGACCTCGTATTTTCCGATCCAGAAGGGCTGCACGCAGACCTGGCGGCGCTCCTCGCCGGGCTGGCGTCCGGGTTCGTTCAGGGGGCTGCCCATGAGAAAGCAGCCGCCCGGCAGGCGCACGAACTCCATGCCCGTGGCCGGTTCCGTCCAGGCGGGCAGAGCCGGGGCCGGGGTCTCGGCGATCTGGTCAGCGGTCTTGTCCGCAGCCATGACCGGGGCAAGGGAGCAGAGCAGCAGAGCGGCAAGGCAGGCCGCGACGCGGACCGTGAGGCGGGCCAGGGGGGACAGGGGACGCATGCGCACGCTCCTTGGGTCTGGGTTGCGGAGGTCCGGCGGGGCCTTACGCCCCGGATCGGATATTGTTTCTGTATCGGGGTGGGAGAAAAACGGCAAGGGCGGGAAATGTCCGCAGCGTTCAGCCCAGCTCCACGCGGTCGCGCCCCTGGCGTTTGGCCCGGTAGAGGGCCTTGTCCGCCCGGGCGATGAGGTCTTCCACGTCGGCCACGGGCTGCTCCGTGGAAACCACGCCGATGCTCACGGTGACGGTGATGTTGCCCTCGGTGGTCCGGGTTTCCGATCCGCCCATGTGTTCGCGGATGCGGTTGGCCACGACGCGGGCGCCTTCACGGTCGGTTCCCGGCAGGAGCACGGCGAACTCCTCGCCGCCCAGACGACCGAAGATATCCACCTCGCGCAGCACGCCGCAGCAGCGCCGGGCAAAGGTCTTGAGCACGGAATCCCCGGCGCTGTGGCCGAGTTGGTCGTTGACATCCTTGAAGTGGTCCAGGTCAATGAGCAGCAGGGCGCAATGCCCGCCAAGCCGTTTGCGACGCTTGAGTTCGCGCTCCGCGAGTTCCAGGAAGTGGCGGCGGTTGTGCAGACCGGTGAGATAGTCGGTGCAGGCCAGGATGCGCAGTTCCTGTTCCTGGGTCTTGATGCGGGTGATGTCGTCCACGACCCAGAGCACGCCCTTGTCCAGATCGGCGGGGGTGGCGCGGTCCACGGCCTGGCCCGAGAGCATGCACCAGACCGGGCTGCCGTCCTTGCGGCGCAGTCGGTATTCGATGTGCTGCTGGGCTTGGTGCGCCAGGGCGGTGTAATATTTCTCCCCGAAGGAGAGGAAGTTTTCCTCGCTCAGATGCAGCTCGCGCATGCTTCTGCCGGTCATCTTTTCGGGCGAGTCATAGCCGAGGATGTCCGCCAGGGTCTGGTTGGCCTTGGCCAGGTAGCGCCCGCCGCGCAGGAGCATCAGCCCCACTTTGCTGCACGCGAAAATGATCTCCAGCTCGCTGGCCGTGTTCTGGAGTTCCTGCTCAATCTCCTTGCGGCGGGTGATGTCGCGCAGGCAGGAGACGCGCACAGGGCGGCCCTCGTACGTGGAGAATTTGCCGTGGGCCTCGGCGGGAAAGGTGCTGCCGTCCTTGCGCAGAGCAAGAAGCTCATAGGGGGTGGTTGCTTCGTTGCGATACCGGCGGGTAACCTCCGGCCGGGAGCGGGGAGCGATGAATTCCAGGTAGTGTCGGCCCAGCAGGTCTGTTTCGTCCCGATATCCAAAGAGCCGCGCGGCGGTGGGGTTTGCGGCCACGCAGCGCAGGGACTCGTCGAAAAAGCCGATGGCCTCGCGCGGGGCGTCGGCCAGCGCGGCCAGACGCGCGTTGTCCCGTTTCAGCCGGGCAAGCTCCGATTCCGCCTGGGTGAGGCGGTCCCGGCAGTCGTCTTCCTGAACGCGGAGAGACTCCGTGGACTGGGCCGCTCGTGCGTGTTTCTTTTTGAAAGACGTGTCGGAAGGCATTTCCATCCTCGGACAAAGCGGACGCTGACGATAGGAAAAAGGAATGGTATCCCATAGAAAGGATCAGGGCAAGCTGAGGGCCGGGGCGCGGCCACCTGGGGGGGCTGTAATTCAAGGGCTGTTGTGGTACGCGGAGCCATGGCAAATATCACTCAGCTTGACCGGCGCGTGTTGGAGGCCCAGGTCTTGCGTCGCGTCTACGACGAAGCCCTGTGTTTGTATGGTGCGGAGGACGCCCTGGAACTGATCCGCAACGTACAGGAAAGCGCGGCCCTGGAGGCCGGGCGCAATTTTGCCGCGGTCGCCCCGGAAGGACCGAGCCTGGAACATTTCCTGACCGTGCTGGAAATTTGGCAGGCCGGCGACGCCATTCAGATCAAGGACTTGGAGCGCAAGGAACACGAAGCGACCTTTCACGTCTCCCGCTGCCTGTATGTGGAGAGCTACCGGGCCATGGGCATGCCCGAAGCGCTTCTGCCGCTGCTTTCCTGCGCCCGGGACGAACCCTTTTCCCGTGGCTATTCCGAGCACCTGCGCATGGAGCGGCCCGAGACGCTGGCCAAAGGCTTTCCGGCCTGTTGTTTCCGCTTTGTCTGGGAATAGCCGGGGCCTTTTGCGTTCTCTCCGTAGGTCGGCGGGCTATTCCACCAGGTCGCCGATGCGGTTCCAGCGTACGTTCATGTCCTCGCCGTTCCAGGACCAGTAGAGGATCAGGGCCTTGCCCACGATGGCCTCGCGGCCCACAAAACCCCAGAACCGGGAGTCGCGGGAGTCGTCACGGTTGTCGCCGAGCACGAAGTATTTGCCCTCGGGCACGGTGAAGGTCTCCACGAAGTCCCTGCGGCTGGGCAGAATGCGCGGGTCCGAGTGGCGGACATAGGGTTCGACCAGGGCTTCGCCGTTGCGGTGGACGATCTTGTCCTTGATCTCGATGGTGTCCCCGGGCACGCCGATGACGCGCTTGATGAAGTCCTTGGACGGGTCTTCCGGATATTCGAAGACGATAATGTCGCCATGCTCCGGAGCGCCGGTGGAGAAGAGCACCATGTTGGTGAAGGGAATCTTGATGTCGTAGGCGAAGCGGCTCACGAGCAGGTGGTCGCCGATCTGGAGGGTCTCCAGCATGGAGCCGGAGGGGATCTTGAAGGCCTGGACCACGAAGGAGCGGATGAACAGGGCCAGGACCACGGCGATGAGGATCGCCTCGACCCACTCGCGGAGCCTGGCCACGGGGTCGTCGGCCATTGCTGTTTGCTTTTTGCTGAACGTCATTGGGTTTCCTTTGGGTTGGCGTACCGGCTCTATTCGTCGCCGGCCTTGAGGACGGCCAGGAAGGCCTCCTGCGGGATTTCCACGTTGCCCATGCGGCGCATGCGCTTTTTGCCTTCCTTCTGCTTTTCCAGAAGCTTGCGCTTGCGGGTGATGTCGCCGCCGTAGCAT
Organism: Desulfovibrio sp.; assembly: GCA_050251775.1. Lineage (GTDB taxonomy): Bacteria > Desulfobacterota > Desulfovibrionia > Desulfovibrionales > Desulfovibrionaceae > Paucidesulfovibrio. Next base: position 69,935 of record JBFWMD010000007.1, on the reverse strand, counting down.
TTGGCCGTGACATCCTTGCGGAAGGGCGCGTTGCGTTCCTTGGCGATGATCTTGCGACCGATGGCGGCCTGGATGACCACCTCGAACATCTGGCGCGGGATGGAGCGCTTGAGCTTCAGGGCCACGCTGCGGCCCATGCGCGGCGCGTTCTCGCGATGCACGATGATGGAGAAGGCGTCCACGGGGTCGCCGTTGATGAGAATATCCAGCTTGATCATGTCCGCTTCCCGGTAGTCGATGATCTCGTAGTCCAGGGAGGCATAGCCCTTGGTCGAGGACTTCAGGCGGTCGAAGAAGTCGTACATGATTTCGGCAAAGGGGATCTCATAGGTGATGATCACCCTGTTCATGCTGGCGTAGTTGATGTTCTTCTGGATGCCGCGCTTTTCCTCGCAGAGCGCGAGCACAGCGCCCACGTACTCGCCGGGCACGTGGACCTCCAGCCGAACGAAAGGTTCCCGGATCACGTCGATGTACTGCGGATCGGGCAGCTTGCTCGGGTTGTCGATGCGAATTTCCGCACCCTCCGTGGTGCGCACCTGGTAGACCACGGACGGGGCCGTGGTGATCAGCCGGGCTTCGAACTCCCGTTCGAGCCGCTCCTGGATGATCTCGATGTGCAACAGGCCGAGAAAGCCGCAGCGGAAGCCGAAGCCCAGGGCCTGGGAGGTTTCGGGCTCATAGGTGAAGGCCGCGTCGTTGAGCTGGAGTTTTTCCAGCGCGCCCTTGAGGGTCTCGTATTCCGAGGGTTCCACAGGGTAGAGCCCGGCAAAGACCATGGGCTTGACCTTCTGGAAGCCGGGATAGGGTGTGGTTGTCGGGTTCTCGGGCGAGGTGATGGTGTCGCCCACGGGTGCGTCCCCCAGTTCCTTCATGGAGGCGCAAAGAAAGCCGACCTCGCCGGGCCCCAGCTCCTTCATGTCCTTGGCGTCCGGCGAGAACACGCCGAGCTTGGTGACCTCGAAGTCGCGCCGGGAGGAAAAGATGCGGATGGGGTCGCCCTTTTTCAGTTTTCCTTCGAAGATGCGGAAGAGCACTACAACGCCCTGGTAGGAATCGTACCAGGAGTCGAAGATCAGGGCCTTGAGCGGTGCGTTGGGGTCGCCCTTGGGCGGCGGGAGCAGCTCCACGATCTGCTTGAGAACCTGATCCACATTCAGTCCGGTCTTGGCGCTGATGGAGACCGCGCCCGAGGCGTCCAGGCCGATGATCTCCTCGATTTCCGTGGCCACCCGCTCCGGCTCCGCGCTGGGCAGGTCCGCTTTGTTGAGCACCGGGACCACTTCGAGATTGTTGTCCAGGGCCAGATAGACGTTGGCCAGGGTCTGGGCCTCCACGCCCTGGGTGGAGTCCACCACGAGCAGCGCGCCCTCGCAGGCTGCGAGCGAGCGCGAGACCTCGTAGCTGAAGTCCACGTGACCCGGTGTGTCGATGAGGTTGAGGACGTATTTCTGCCCGTCCGGCGCGGTGTAGGGAATGCGCACGGTCTGGGCCTTGATGGTGATGCCCCGCTCGCGTTCCAACTCCATCCTGTCGAGATACTGCTCTTTCTTGTCGCGTTCCGCCACAAGGCCGGTCAGTTCAAGGATGCGGTCCGCCAGCGTCGACTTGCCGTGGTCGATGTGGGCGATGATGCTGAAATTGCGAATCTTCGCGATGTCCATATGGTGTTGTGGTCCGTAGGTTTCCAGAGTTTGGGTGGAGCCACTTGTAAAGGATTCGGGCGCGCCTGTCCAACCGGTGCGCCGTTGCCTGCCGCAGCCGCCGGTTTTCCGCCAAAACAGCCTGCCGATCCACACGCCGGGCCAGTGGCCGTCAAGATCAGTCTACATGGTATTGGTGAAGGAATCGATACGTTCCTTGCCCATTTTGCGGGCTGCGGCGCGGTATTTTTCCAGATCGTCCGCAATGCGCCGGGTCAGGGCGGCCACCAGTTGGTCGCGCCGGGTCCGGGCGATCACCGTACGCACTGTGCTGCCGTTCTCCAGGGTCAGCACGCACCAGAAGCGCAACTCGGTACTGTCCATGAGTTCGGCGTAGCGGTCCTGGCGTTCGACGTGAATGCGGATCTGGCGCATCTGCTCTATTTCCCGGAGAATCAGATCCTCAAGCGGTCGCAGCTGGGCCGGGGAAAGGCCGAGGTTGCCGGGATTCAACTCGCCGTCATAAACCACGGTGCGCTTGATTCGTTCCTGGTCCTGGAAATTTCGCGACTCGAACTGAAAGCGCGACTGGTTGCTGAAAAAAAGCACGACAAGACCGACCCCGAACAGAATCAGCAACAGGTCGCGGACAAGGTGGCGTGGCTTGCTTTCCTGTGGATCGAGAGATTTATTCAAACGTTTCTGCATGATTGCGCTCCGGTTCGGAGCATAGCCACTCCGACCCGGTCGCGCAACGCAAATCAGGGCGAGACCACCCGCACTTGCCGCTCAGTTCAGCAAGCGCGCAAGCGTCTCCCGCAGGCAGTCCATCTCCACGGGCTTGGAGATGTAGTCGTCCATGCCCGCCTCCAGGAATTTTTCCCTGTCGCCGGTCATGGCAAAGGCGGTCATGGCCACGATGGGGATGCGCGTCTTGCCGCCGAGGCCGGACGTGCCGCGGATGTGCCGCGTGGTCTCCACCCCGTCCATGTCCGGCATCTGCACGTCCATGATCACGAGGTCGAAATCCTGCTTCTCCAGCAGGGAGAGCGCCTCCCTGCCGTTGCGCGCGGGCACGGAAGCGTAGCCCATCTTTGCAAGCATCCGCTGGACCACTTGGAGGCTGAGTTCGTCGTCCTCGACTACGAGCACCCGGCGGAATGACTCGGGCGCGGGGATTTCGGGCAGGGCCGACGTGGCGCAGTCCAATTCCTCCACGACCGCGGGCAGGCGGAACGGCAGGGAAACGTAAATGGTCGTGCCCTCGCCTGGGTGGCTGTCGATGGTCAGTTCGCCGTGCATCAGGCCCACGAGCCTGCGCACGATGGAGAGGCCAAGGCCCGCGCCCTGGAAGCGGCGGGTGTATTCACCCTCGCCCTGCACGAACGGATCAAAGATATGTTTAAGGAGTTCGTCCTCAATGCCGATGCCCGTGTCGCTGACCGTGAAGAGCAGGCGAGCCGAGTCCCGGCGCGGGCAGACCAGTTTTGAGACGTGGACCCGGACGCTGCCGGAAGCGGTGAATTTGATGGCGTTGCCCACGAGGTTGAAGAGAATCTGACGCAGGCGGGCTTCGTCGCCCAGCAGCTTTTCCGGCAGTCCGTCCGCGAGGTGAAATTCCAGCTCGATCCCCTTGGCCTGGGCCGTGAGGGTTTGCAGGTCGAGGATGGACTGGCGCAGGTCAGCCAGGGAAAAGATTTCCTGATTCAGGGAGAGTCTCCCCGCTTCGATGCGCGAGATGTCCAGCAGGTCGGAGAGCAGCCGCAGCAGCCGCTGAGCCGAGAGGATCGCTGTTTCCGCGAAGTAGCGCTGCTCGGGTTCGAGCCGGGAGAGTTCCAGAAGCTGGAGCATGCCGAGCACGCCGTTGAGGGGCGTGCGGATTTCATGGCTCATGTTCGCCAGGAACTCCGACTTGGTCCGGCTGGCGGCCTCGGCCTGCTCTTTGGCCTGGAGCATGGTCTCCTCGGCCTGCTTGCGGTCGGTGAGATCGTGGAAGATGCAGGCGAAGAGTCCGGGGCCGGGCTGAAAGGCCGTGACTTTGAAATATTTCCCGATGGATCCGGAATAGCCCTCGAAAAAGATGGGTTCGCCGCTCAGGGCCACCTTGCCGTAGGTCTCGATCCAGTAAGCTTCGGTCCGGGGCATGACCTCCAGGACGGTTCTGCCGAGAACCTGCTCGGAAGAGAGGCCCGTCAGGCTTTCAAAGGCCGGATTGATAGCCAGGAAGCGATAGTCCACGGGCTTGCCTGTTTCGTCGCAGATGATTTTGTGCAGGGCGAAGCCGTCGAGCATGGCCTGGAAGAGTGTCCGATATTCCTTTTCCAGCCGGCGGTGAAGCGTGACATCCCGGCAGATGGAGAGCACGGACCGGATCGCGCCCTGGGAGTTCCGTTCCGGGAATAGCCGCCAGTCCAACTGCACCATTCCAGAGCGGGTCTCCAGGGGGAACTCGGTGCTCAGCGGCTCGCCAGTCTCGAAGACGCCTCGAATGTTCGGGTCCCACTCCTGGCATTGCGCGGCGGGAAAGCCGAGATCGCGGTGGGACTTGCCGAGGAATTCCTCCGGGGGGATGCCCAGCAGCTCCTCGATGTTCTCGGAAATGAAGAGAAACCGGCATTCCTGATCGTAGCGCGCCACATAGTCGGGCAGTCCGTTGACCAGCGTGCGGTAGAGCCGTTCGCTTTTGCTGAGAAACGCGGTCTTGCGCCGGACCTCCCGGCGCAGCAGTAACAGTCCGGACAGGGCCAGCACCAGAAGGACCGGAACGGCCACGACGACGGAAATCTTGAGGATTTGGCGCATGGAAAGGGGCGGGGGCGGCAGGATGGGACCGAACCATTTGTGGTAGAGCTCGTCGTAGGTTCCGTTGGCGATGATGATGGCCAGACCCTCATTCAGGGCCGCGAGCAGTTCCCAGTCGCCATCCCGCACCGCGAAGCAGAATTTTTGCTCAAAACCCTGCAGCGGGCTTCCCTGGGGTCGCAGGTCGGTTTCCTCTTTTGCCAGGGCATCCTTGAGGTTGGTGATGCCGAGTTGTTTGATCAGCTGCCAGCCCGCGACCTGCTGCACCAGGACCGCGTCGTGCTGTCCGCTGGAGAGCAGCCGCAGGGCTTGTTCATAGGAAATCGCCAGGGTCAGCTTGTTCCCGAGCCCGTGCTCGACGGCATACTCGTGGGCCGTGTCTCCGCGCATGACGATGATTTCCTTGTCCCGAAGATCCGCTTCGCCATGGATGGTGTCGTTGTCCGCGCGCACGAAGATGGTTCCGTGCATCCGCAGATAGGGGGTGGTGAAATCGAAGTATTGTTCGCGTTTTTTGGAATAGGAGACGAGCGGGAGCACGTCGAGGCGTCCCTCCATCAGGGATTGCTTGATCTCGGCCCAGGGTCCCACAGCGACTTGGATTGACAGGCCCTGCACCTCGACCACGGCCTTGAGCAGATCCACGGAAAAGCCGTCCGGACTGCCGTCGGGCCGGACCAGGGCAAAGGGCGGGTAGTCGAGTTCGCTCGCGGAGCGGAGCACGGGACGTTCAAGCCCGTTTGCAATGGCAACGTCGGGCAGCGGCGGGATCGCGACAAGGAATGCCGCAAGGAGTGCCGCAAGGAGCGGCATGCAGGGAATGGCCTTCATGATTTGATCGTCTCTCCGGACAGGTTCGCAATGCATCATTGTGACCCTATCACAGCCATATGGAATCGGGAACAGGGTGGCGCGTGAAGATTCTTTGCTTTTTGCGGGCGAGTCAGGCCTTGATCCCGTGCGTTTTTCCGCAAATTTCGTTCAACTTGGCGGAGAGGGCGTTGATGTCCACGGGCTTGGGAAGATAGCCGTCCATGCCCGCGGCCAGGAATTTGTCCTTGTGCCCGGACAGGGTATGGGCCGTGAGCGCCAGGATGGGGACGATGCGCATGGCCCCGAGGTCCATGTCCCGGCGGATGGCACGGGTGGCGGACAATCCGTCCATGACCGGCATCTGCACATCCATGAGCACGCAGTCGTATTTGTCCGTGCGCAGCGCCTCCAGGGCCTGGCGACCGTTGGAGACGCAGGTGGCTTCGTGTCCGAGCCGTTCAACCATCTTGCGCGCCAGGATCTGGTTCACGCGGTCGTCCTCCGCGATGAGAACCCGCAACGGACGGCCCACCGCAGGGGAACTGATCCGCAGAGAGAGCTCGGGACGCGCGCCCGGCTCGGCGCGTTCGAAGGGCAGGCTGACGTAGAAGCTCGTGCCCTTGCCCAGCTCCGAGTCCACGGCCACACCGCCTTGGAGCAGCTGGGTCAGTCGTCGCACAATGCCCAGACCCAGACCCGCGCCCTGGTAGCGTCGGGCAAAGGAGCCGTCCACCTGGGTGAAAGCGCCGAAGATGTCCTCCAGGCGGTTCTCGGGAATGCCAATGCCCGTGTCCGAGACCACGAACAACAGCCGCAGGCGCTGGAGTGTGCCGGGCAGGGGCGAGACCGTGAGGCGAACCTCTCCGCGTTCCGTGAACTTCAGGGCGTTGCCAAGCAGGTTGAAAAGAATCTGGCGCAGCCGTCCGGGGTCGCCTTTCAGGGTGTTGGTCACGCCCGGAGCCACTTCCAGCTCCAGGGCAATGCCCTTGTCCTTGGCAATGATCGAAAAGTTTCCGACAACGGCTTCCAGCGTCTCCCGCAGGTCAAAGGGCTCGTGGGCCACGTCCATGATCCCGGCGTCGAGCTTGGAAAAGTCGAGCACATCCCCGATGATGGCCAGCAGGCTGCGGCCCGAGGTCAAAGCCGTGAGCACGTATTCGCGTTCCTCGGGGTCGAGTCTGCCCATGGAGAGCAACTGGAGCATGCCCATGAGTCCGTTCAGCGGAGTGCGCAGTTCGTGGCTCATGTTTGCGAGGAATTCGCTCTTGGCCTGGGAGGCCTTTTCCGCCTGTTCCTTGGCTTCCAGGTAGCGCTGCTGGGTCCGCTTGAGTTCGCTGATGTCCGTATGCGCGCCGATCATCCGCAGCGGGGAGCCGTTTTCGTCGCGTTCCACAATGCGCCCGCGCGAATAAACCCAGCGCCAGCCGCCGTCGGCATGGGCAAGGCGGAACTCGGCGGCGAAGAATTCGCTGCGCCCCTCCAGATGTTCGTTCAAGATGCGCAACGTTCCCGGCAGGTCGTCGGGATGCATGCGCTCGGTGGCCTGGCAGCCCTGGTTGGGGACATCCTCGGGACGCAGGCCGAACATGGTGGCCCAGCGGGGACTGCTCGTAAACGTCCCGGTGTCCAGCCGGTAGTCCCAGATACCGTCGTTGGTGGCCTCCAGGGTGAGCCGCAGCATGCGTTCTTTTTCCTTGAGTTCCCGTTCGGCCCGCTTCAGTTCGGAAAGGTCCACGTCCAGGCAGTACATGACCTTTGTGCCGTCCGGCTGCTCGATCATCAGGTGCGAGGAGTGGACCTCCACCGGGGTTCCGTTGCCGCGCACCAGGGTCATTTCCCCGGCGGGAATGGTCCGCCCCAGCTTCAGCCAGTCTGTCACGGCCCGGATGACCTGGGGCCGCTTGGCCGGAGGGATGATCAATTCCTCCAGTTTCCGGCCCAGGGCCTCGGATGCCGGAATGCCGTAGAGCTGTTCGCTGCCCGCGTTCCAGAGGACCACGCGGCGTTTCTCATCGTAACCCTGGGCGGCCAGCGGAAGAACGTGCATCAGTTCGGCCAGTTGGTCGGTCTGTTTCTGGGTGGCCAGGGCGGATTGAAAGGCGCGGTCCAGTTGGCGGCGGACAAAGAAATAGAGGATCGCGGCGGTTCCCAGGATGAAGAACCAGCCCTTGGAGGTTTGAACGATGCCGAGTGCCGCAGGGTCGTCGATAAGCAGTTCGATGGCCCTGTCCGAGAGCAGAATCCAGAGAAATCCGCATGCGGCATAGCTCAGAGCGATGAGTAGCGCACTCTGTCCGCCTGGAAATCGGGGGTAGGCCATGGTCGTTTCACACCGCCTGAACAGGGAATGGGTCAGGAATTACGGTATCTCCATAGCACGGTGAATCGAAAATGGAAATGCTGGTGGTCGTTCGGGGCAGGGATTTCAAGGATCAGGATTCGTCCCGAAGCGGGTCGGGCAGGCCGCCCAGCTCCTCCTCGCGCAGAGAGCGCCGGAGAATCTTGCCGCTGCGGGTTTTGGGCAGGCTTTCGCGGAATTCGATGCTCCGGATGGCTGCGATGGGTCCGAGTTCCTCGCGCACGTGGCGCTCCAGGTCGCGGAGCAGTTCGTCCGAGGGATCCTCGTCCGGGGCCAGGACAACAAAGGCCTTGGCGGTCACGCCCTTGATGCGGTCGGGCAGACCCACCACGGCCACCTCGGCCACGGCGCGGTGCGAGATGAAGGCCTCCTCGATGTCCGCCGTGCCGATGCGGTGTCCGGCAATGAGCAGCACCTCGTCCGAGCGGCCCTTGACCCAGATGTAGCCGTCCTCGTCCAGGCGGGCGAGGTCTCCGGCGAAATAGACGCCGGGAACGCGGCGGAAGCAGGCCCGGTAGCCGTCCGGGTCGTCGAGGATGCCGGTCATCATGGCGGGCCAGGGCTTGCGGATGATCAGAAAGCCGCCTTCGCCGCGCTCCACCGGGCCGCCGTCCAGGTCCACCACGTCGGCCTCCACCCCGGGCAGGGCGCGGGCCACGGAGCCGGGCTTGAGCACGCTCACGGGCAGGGGCGCGACCATGAACATGCCGGTCTCGGTCTGCCACCAGGTGTCCAGCACCGGGCAGTTCTCATCGCCGATCTGCCTGTGCAGCCAGGTCCAGGTCTCGGGATCCAGGGGTTCGCCCGCGGAGCCGAGCAGCCGCAGGCTGGAGAGGTCGCGCTGGCGCGGATACTGTCCGCCGAAACGCATCAGGGTGCGGATGGTGGTGGGCGTGGAGTAGAAAATGCTCACGCCGTAGCGTTCGATGATGCTCCAGAGCCGGTCCGGCTGCGGATAGTTGGGATGGCCCTCGTAGAGCACCGTGGTGGTTCCGGCCAGGAGCGGCCCGTACACGGCCGCAGTGTGGCCCATGATCCAGCCGGGATCCGAGGTGCACCAGAAAATATCCGTGGGCTTGACATCGAAGACCTGGCTGAAGGTGCGCTGGACGCCGACCATGTAGCCGCCGTGGGAGTGGACCACGGCCTGGGGATGGCTGGAGGCGCCGGAGGTGTAGAGATAGAAGAGCGGATCGCCCGCTTCCACGACCTCCACCGGCGCGTCCTTGCGTTCGCGGCGGACCAATTCCTCGTACCAGAAGTCCCGGCCGTCCTGCATTTCCACGTCGCCGCCCGTGCGGCGCACCACAACCACCGACTCCACGCCCGCCGCGCCCGGACCCATGAGGGCCTGGTCGGCCACGTCCTTGAGCCGGTGGATCTTGCCGTTGCGGTAGGAACCGTCCGCCGTGACCAGGGCTTTTGCGCGGCAGCCGCTTAGCCGCTGGCGCAGGGCCTTGGCCGGGTAGCCGGAAAAAACCAGGGCGTGGATCGCGCCGATCTTGGCGCAGGCGAGCATGGCCACCACGGTTTCGGGCAGGGGCGGCATGAACACGGCCACGCAGTCGCCCTTGCGGATGCCCAGGGAGCGCAGGGCGTTGGCAAAGCGGTTGACCTCGCGGTGCAGCTCGAAATAGGTGAATTTGCGGGTGTCGCCGGGTTCTCCTTCCCAGATCAGGGCGAGCTTGTTCTTGTTCGGGGTTTCAATGTGCCGGTCCAGGGCATTGTGGACGATGTTGCAGCGCGCGCCCGGAAACCATTTGTAGAAAGGGGCGTCCGAGTCGTCCAGCACGCTGTCCCAGCGGCGGAACCACTCCAGGGCCTCGGCGGCCTCCTCCCAATAGCCCAGGGGGTCGGCCTCGGCGCGTTCGCGCAGGGCCTGGACCTGGCCGGGCTTGCAGTTGGCCTCGGCCACGAACTGCGGCAGCGGCCGGATTACGCGCTCTTCGCGCAATAGGTTGTCGAGGGTCTCGCGCTTGTCCATATTTTTACTCCGGCAGGGCCGCGTTGGACGCATTGCCCCGAATACGACGCCGATGTTTGCAAACGGGAGGGCGTTCGGCCATGGTTAATCGGCCAAAGGTCCGCTCCGCACGGTGGACGGTTTGCCGGGGCCGTTCTGAAGGCGCGCGGCGCGCGCCGCCGTAAAAGATCCGCCCGTCCCTAGAAGCCGAGTATCTGCTTCAGTTTTGTGATCCTGCGCCGGGAAATGGGCAGTTCGATGCGCGTCTTGCCCGCGGTGCGCAGCATGAAGTTGCTGCCCGGCAGGCTGGCGATCTCCGTGACCATGTCCAGGTTGACCAGAAATTTGCGATGCACGCGGAAGAAGCGGTGCGGCTCCAGCCGATCCTCGAGGTTCTTGAGCCGGTGCGAGGTCAGAAATTTCTGGCCGCTGGTGTGGACGTAGGAATAGTCCTCGAAGGCCTCCACAAAGATGATCTGCGTGTACGGAATCAGGATGGTCTTGCCGTCCTGCGTCACGGCCAGCTTCTCGATCTCCGGGCTGGACTTGTGGGACGAATCCCAGGCCTGCTTGAGCGCGGCCAGAAAGCTCTCCTGCTCGTCTTCGTCCAGGGCCAGGCGCAGGGTCTGCTCCGAAGTGGCCTCGCCCGCATCCGTGTCGCGCCAGTCCGAAGGCTCGGGAACCTCGCGGTAGCGGGCCTTGAAGTCCCGCAGTTTTTCCAGGGTCATCTCCAGCCGCTCCTCGGACGGGGGCCAGATGATGTAGTCCAGCGCGCCCAGCTCAAAGGCCGCGTAGGCGCTGCGTTCGTCCTCGGAGAGCAGCACCAGGGCGGGCCGGTCCTTGCGGCCCCGGAGCATCTGCGCCAGCTCCATGCCGCTGACGCCCTCGTCCAGTTCCAGGCCCACGAAGAACACGCCGTAGTTGACGTGCTCCAGCAGCTCCAGCCCCTCGAAGGCCGAGACCGCCTCCCCGAGCACCTGCAGGAAAGGGACGCCCGAGAGCATGCGCCGCAATTGCGAGCGCACCTCGGGGTCCGGGTGCAGGAGCAGGGTCTTGAGCTTGGACATCTCTGTCAATCCTTCCGTTTGTAGGTTTTCTTAGCGTGAAACCTGCTTCGGATGCAAGGCGGACATTTTTCGATCGGCATCCTTGACAGCCGCACCAAGATAATTATATCCGAACATATGAATGTATTGATGTAGGGCGGGAAACGGAAAGCGGTGAAAAGCCGCTGCGGACGCGCCGCCGTAAACGGGAAAGGCTGAATGCAGTCACTGACGAATGTTGGGAAGGCTGGATCAAAGAGCTGTGGGCCGTGCCCTGTATCCCGTGAGCCGGAAGACGTCCCGCCCCGAGGGACCAGACCTCGCGATCAGGACTGGGACACGGTGAGAGCCGTGTCGAAACCCGGCCCGGACAACGGGCCAGAGGAGGAGGCGACGATGTCGATCATCGTGCATACCCTCGGATTTCCGCGCATGGGATTGAACAGGGAATGGAAATGGGCCTTGGAGCGGTATTGGCGGGGCGAATCCACCCCCCATGAACTGGAAGCCACGGGCCGCGAGGTACGGCAAGAGGCTGTGCGGATGCAGCGCGAAGCCGGAGTGGACCTGTTTCCAGTGGGGGATTTTTCCCTCTACGACCACATGCTCGATATGACCATGGCGCTGGGCGCAGTGCCGGAGCGGTTTCAGGCAACTTCTGCCGCTGATCCTGACAGACTGTTTGCCCTGGCACGCGGCACAGCGGAGGCCAAGGCCATGGAGATGACCAAGTGGTTTGATACCAACTACCATTACATCGTACCGGAACTTCGGCCCGATACGCGTTTCCGTGCGGACGCGGGCCGGCTGCACGGATTGATCGGCGAACAGCCCGCTCCGGAGCGCGAGGCCAAGCTCGTGTTGCCGGGTCCCTTTACTTTTTTGGCGTTGTCGCGGTTCAAGGATGCGGACTGCGACCGCTGGGAGCTGCTGGATCGGCTGGTCGATGCCTATGTTGATTTGTTGCGCGCCGTTGCTCCCTCCTGCGCCTGGGTGCAATTGGATGAGCCGCTGCTGGCCACGGATTGCGATGCTGTGCCGCTTCAGCGCCTGCCGGAAATCTATGCCCGGCTGCGTTCGGCCTGTGCTCCGGCCCGGCTGCTTTTGGCGACGTATTTCGGCCCGGTGGACCATCATTGCGCGCTGCTTTGCCCGGAGGAGGGCAAACCCTTTGCGGACGCGCTGCATCTTGACCTGGTGCGTGGACCGGAGCAGCTTGCGGTTTTTTTGGAGCATCTGCCCAAAGAGATGTCCCTTTCCCTGGGGCTGGTGGACGGGCGCAATGTCTGGCGCGCGGATCTGGATCAGGCGTTTGAAGTCGCCCGCAACGCTCTGGACGTGCTTGGTCCGGAACGCCTGCTGCTCGCACCGTCCTGCTCGTTGCTGCATTGCCCGCTCGATCTGGAGCAGGAAACCGGACTGGAGCCGCGCATCCGCTCCTGGATGGCCTTTGCGCGCCAGAAATGCGCCGAGCTGGACCTGCTCCGCGACCTGCTCGAAGGAAAGGCCGGGCGCGAAGCCGAGTTGGAGGCCTGCCGAGCGGCCTGGGCCGACCGCCGCAGCGGGGAGCTGACCCGCGACCCGGCCGTGACCGCGCGCGTGGACAGCGTGAAACCGGAAATGGCCCGCCGGGCCTCTCCCTATGCCGAACGGGCTTTGCTCCAACGGGAGCGGCTGCGTCTGCCCCTGCTGCCCACCACGACCATCGGCTCCTTTCCGCAGACAGCGGAGCTGCGGCGTCTGCGACAGGAATACAAGCGCGGCGATCTGCCTTGTGCAGAGTACGAAGAACACATGCGCGAGGCCATCAGGGGGTGCGTGCGCACGCAGGAGCGGCTTGGCCTGGACGTGCTTGTGCATGGCGAGCCCGAACGCAACGACATGGTGGAGTATTTCGGCCAGCGGCTTCGGGGCTTTTGCTTCACCTGCAACGGATGGGTGCAGAGCTATGGCTCGCGCTGCGTCAAGCCGCCGATAATCTACGGCGACGTATCCCGCCCCGCTCCCATGACCGTGGCCTGGACCGGATACGCCCAAAGCCTGACGGAAAAGCCGGTCAAGGGCATGCTCACCGGCCCGGTGACCATCCTCTGCTGGAGCTTCGTGCGTGACGACCAGCCCCGCGGCGTCACCTGCCGCCAGATCGCCCTGGCCCTGCGCGACGAGGTCCTGGACCTGGAGGAGAGCGGCCATGCGATCATCCAGGTGGACGAACCCGCGTTGCGCGAGGGTCTGCCCCTGCGCCGGGCGGAACAGCGCGCCTACCTGGACTGGGCCTCGGAGTGCTTCCGGCTCGCGGTGAGCGGCGTCCACGACAAAACGCAGATCCACACCCACATGTGCTACGCGGACTTCAATGAAATCATCCAGGACATCGCCGGACTGGATGCGGACGTGATCTCCATGGAGGCCAGCCGCAGCGACATGGTCCTGCTCGACGCCTTTGCGCACTTCCACTATCCCAATGAGATCGGTCCCGGCGTCTGGGACATCCACAGTCCGCGCGTGCCCTCGACGGAGGAAATGGTCCGGCTGTTGCGCGCCGCCCTGCGTTCCACGCCCCGGGAACGTCTCTGGGTCAACCCGGATTGCGGGCTGAAGACCCGGGCCTGGCCGGAAACCCTGGCCAGCCTGGAAAACATGGTCGAAGCGGCGCGCAGGATGCGCGAAGCGCCCAGCCACTGATTTCGGACCAACTGGGAGCAACCAGCGGGGAGGCAGGCTGTGGCGGGCCGTCCGGCCCCTTCCCGCATTGCAAGCTTGCCCCTCGCTGTCTGGCGTCCGCGCCAACAGGCACACGCAGGCTTTTCAGCAAATAAAAATGCACGGCATTCGAGTTCAGGAAATACGCAAGGAGTCCACCATGCAGGAACGCATTCCCGATCTGATCACCAAGGGCCGACCATTCGTCTCCCTGGAATTCTTCCCCCCGCGCGACCAGGCCGCGCGCGAGCGCATGCTCGACGTGGCGCGGCAGCTCAAGGCTCTGCGGCCCATGTTCGTGTCCGTGACCTGCGGAGCCGGGGGCGGAGGCGGCAGCAATACCCTGGAGGCGGCCACAGCCCTGAGTGCGGTCCACGGCCTCACGGTCATGCCGCACCTGACCTGCTGCGGGCTGGACCCCGAACGCGTGGACAGCGCCGTGGCCCAGTTTCAGGCGGTGGGCATCAACAACATTCTGGCCCTGCGTGGCGACGGCAGCGACGCAACCGGCCCCACACCCGGCGCGCCCTTTCTGCATGCGTCCGATCTTGTGGAGCGCATCCGGCGGAAATATCGGGACATCGCCCTGGGCATCGCGGCCTACCCCGAGCCGCACCCGGAGTCGCCCAGCGTGGAAGCGGACATTCAAATGCTGAAGCTCAAATTCGATGCCGGGGCCGACTTCGGCGTGACCCAGCTCTTCTTCGACAACCGCCGTTATTTCGACATGGTCGAACGCCTCGCGGACAAAGGCTGCACCAAGCCCGTGATCCCCGGCGTCATGCCCCTGCGCAGCATGGCCTCGGCCCGGCGCATTCTTTCGCTCTGCGGCGCGGCCATTCCCGGCAATTTTTACGCCGCGCTGGAAACCGCCCATGCCGAGGGCGGAGACGCCGCCGTGCAAGAGGTCGGCACGCAATACGCCGCGCGCCAGATCACGGGCCTGCTTGACGGCGGTGCGCCCGGCGTCCATCTCTACCCGCTGAATCAGTCCGCTCAGGTTCTGGAGGTGGCCCGGCGCGCAGGGCTGCTCCCGGAAGAATAAGCAGGGTTTTTCACTTGCCTCGGCATTAAGTTTTCCGCGCGCGGGGCCGATACAGCGAATGACCCTTGTGGAGGATCCTGATGAACATCGACGGATCGAATCTGCGGCAGAGCATGCTCTTGAACGCCAGTGGCGGGCAGTCCCTTGCGGGCGCGTCCACCGGCTCGCTGCTGGGTTCGGTCCCGCGCATTGCCCAGGCCACGGAAGGCCAGGGCGAGAGCGAAACCTTTGCCAACGAAATCGCCCGCCGCGCTGAAGCTTATCTGGACCAGAACGGCCAGCCCAGGGACACCTCGGCGCTGGCCGCCGGACTGACCGACGCCATGGACTGGCTCCGGGAGCAGTATGGCGACGACGTGGCCACCGCCGCCGAAGGCATGGTGCTGGGCTCCACCGCGAGCGGGATCACCGAGGAAAATCTCGGCAACAGCCTGACCAGCGTGCTGAAGATGGTGGACCGGAACTTCGGCATCGCAGCCGGGGACGCGGCCATCGCCAAGTTCAACGGTTCGCTGAACAGCGCCATCAACGGCTTTTTTGACAACGGCCTGGACGAGAAGTTTCTGGCCGTGGAAGCGGGCGCGGCTTCCGGCCTGAGCCAGAGCGCGGTTCTGGGCGATCTGACCGCCCGCGCCATGAGCACGGCCCAGGCTCCCGCTGGCACGGAAGACACGCCGAGCGGCATGGAGCAGCTCCTTGATTCGCTCAAGGAAGATCTGGACGAGGCCCTGCAAAAGGCCAAGGAAAATTCCCAGGAAAGCGGCTCCATGGACGGAACCGCTCAAAATCTCCGCACGGCCCGGGCCCTCAACGGCTACGCCGCCGTTTCCAGCCTCTCCGCCGATCCCGGCCAGTCCCTGCTCGCCATGTGTGATTGATTTTTTATATTTTTGAGTGCCTCCGGCGGCCACGGGGCAGCAGGCCCCTTGGCCGCCGGAGGCACTCTTCTCTTACTTTTTAATCCACACGAGTCCGGCCTGTCTGCCGGTGGTTTTGTCGCGGCGGTAGGAGAAGAAGTCTTCGGGCTGCGATTTGGTGCACAGGCCGAGGCTTTGAACGCGTTCGGGCAGAAGGCCGGCTTCGAGCAGTTGATGCCGGGAGAGTTCCCAAAGGTTTACGGTCTGCTCATCAGGGTTGTACCAGCGGTGAAATCCGGGGCCGAAGTCCTGCTCGAAGTTCTGGAATTCCGAATGCTCCGGGCCGAGAGAAGGCCCGCGCACCGCAAAGAGCTCCTGGGGTTGCAGGTCGTAGTGTTCGCAGAAGGCGCGCACGCCCGTGGTGGGGAAGTGGATTTTGTTGCCGCGCCAGCCCACATGCAGGGCGGCCACGTATTTTCCGGACTCGTGCGCCAGGAGAATGGGCTGGCAGTCGGCGGTCTTGATCATCAGGCCGATGCCGGGTTCGGTGGTGGTCAGTCCGTCGGCCTCGCAGCGCATGCCGGGCCGGGCATCGAAACGCATGGTGTCGCCATGCACCTGGGTGCAGTCCACCAGCGTCTTGAGCCGGAAGCGGTTTTGCAGACAGGCGCGGTTTTCATCCACGTGGTCCGGGTCGTCGCCCACATCGTAGGAGAGGTTCGCGGAGCCGAAGGGGGGCTGGCTCGCACCGCCCCGACGCGAGGAAAAGGCGAAGCCGATCCCCGGAATTTCTGGAAATTCATAAGGGAAAAAGGCTATCTGTACCACAATTCCTCCTCGGTGCAGACCGCGTTCACGGGTCTGTCCCAATCGTCCACGGGCAGTTTGTTGCGAACCTGAAACGCGTAGCAGAGACCGAATTTGAGCGCGCGGCCCATTTGCGGGCCTTCGAGCATGCGGTCGTAGTAGCCGCCGCCAAAGCCCACGCGGAAACAATCGCGGTCAAAGCCCACGCCGGGGATCAGGGCCAGATCCGGGGCGAAGTCCTCGGTCTGGAAGTCCACGATGCGGCAGCCATTGCCGGGTTCCATGATCTGGTAGGCGCCGGGAGCGAGGTCCGCCTCGCAGGTGACGCAGGCCACGTCCATGACGCCGGGCTGGCCGGCGCGGCATCGCGGCAGGAGCACGCTCACTCCGCGTTGCCAGAGTTCCACGATGAGCGGCCGGGTGTCCACCTCGTTCTGGATGGGCCAATACACCAGGGCCTGTCGCACGTTTTTCCAGGCCAGGGTCTCGCGGATGCGCGCGACAATGCGCCCGCTCTTTTCCGCGACCTCCGCCGGATCCATGCCACGCCGTTGTTCAATGAGCGTTCGTCGAACCTTGTCCTTCTTGGTCATGATCTCCTCAAGCCGTTGCGTGCCTCCAGCATCCTGTTTATGCTAACTCGCGGCGGACAACAAGTCCGGGCGCGGCGGCATGTTCCCGCTGTCCGGAGTTGCCCTCCCGACAGACGCGCTTCCGAAGAAAACGAACAGGACCGGAGCGCAAAAGGCCCGGCCCGAGCGGGCAAGGAGCGAAAGCATGTATTGGATCGCATTCGGCGACATCCACGAAAGCACGTCCATGCTCCGGAGGATTCCGGGCCTGGAGGAGGCCGAGGGGATCATGGTCAGCGGCGACCTGACCAACCGGGGCGGCGAACCGCAGATCAGCCGCATCTGGGAGGAGCTGACCCGGCGCAACCCGCGCGTGCTGGCCCAGATCGGGAACATGGACACCCAGGCGGTCCATGATTTCCTGGTGGACAAGGGCGCGAACCTGCATCTGAACGTGGTGGACCTCTTTCCGGTCCAGCTGGGCCGCAAGATCGGCGCGTTCGGGGTGGGCTTTTCCACGCCCACGCCCTTTGGCACACCCAGCGAGGTTTCGGATCGCCAGCTCGACGCCTGGATCCGGGAAACGCACGCCAAAGCGCGCGACTATGACGAACTGGTGGCCGTGATCCACACCCCGCCCCTGGACACCCGGGCGGACCGTCTGACCTCGGGCGGGCATGTGGGCAGCGCGGCGGTGCGCGCCTTCCTGGAGGAAACCCAGCCCGCGCTCTGCATCAGCGGCCATATTCACGAATCCGTGGCCGAGGACCGCATCGGCCGCACCAAGATCATCAATCCGGGCATGCTCGCCCAGGGGGGCTACGTGATCATCGAACCGGACAACGGCGGCGTGATCGGCACGCTACGGCAGGTCTAGCGTGCGCGTGAAGTGCCTCTTCGTGGGCAAGCTCAAGGAGCCGTTTTTTCGCGACGCGGCCGGGCATTACCTCAAAAAGCTCGGCCATTTCCACAAGCTGGAGATCGTGGAGCTCAAGGACGCGCCGAGCAAGCTGCCACCCGAGGAAAAGCGCCAGCGCGAGGCCCGCGCCCTGCTGGATGCGTTGGAGGCCAAGGACATTGCCGTGGTTCTGGACGAGCGCGGCAAGGAACTGCCCTCGCGCACCCTGGCCGCGAACCTGCAGCGCTGGACCGAGGATCCCGGACGCACACCCTGTTTCGTCATCGGAGGCCCCTTCGGGCATACGGACGAGCTGCGCAAGCGGGCGGACCTGCTCTTTTCGCTTGGGCAGGCCACCTGGCCCCACGAACTCTGCCGGGTCATGCTCCTGGAACAGCTCTACCGCGCCGCGAGCATCAACAAGGGCCTGCCCTATCATCACGACTGAATCAGCACGACGGAACCGCCCGCGCAACGAGGTTCCGAGGCCGCATCCGGGCCTGTCCCTCCAACCCCTTCACCCCACGGGAGCAACCATGATCTTTTCGGACTATCTGGAGAAAATTGAAAACTACGTGCGCAGCGGCGACCTGGCCTTTGAGTTCGACAACGGCGAGGAAGGCCAGCGCCTGGAGCTCCTGGATTTCCTGGAGCGGATCATGGACCTGAGCGAAGAGTGCGACGAACTGGCCACCAAGCTGATCTTCAAGGAAACCTACATGGAATCGGCCAAGGGCCAGGAATAGCCCTCGCTCCCGGTTTTCATTCCCCGATCTCGAACCGCCAGGCGCAGACCCATTCTTCCGGGTGCGCGTCCGGGGGACAGGCAATGCATTCGGTCCGGATGCGCGCGTCAATGGTCCTGGCAAAGCTGGTGTATTCCACACAGCCCCCGGATTTGCAGGGATAGTCCGGCAGTCCCTTGCGTGTGCGCGCATCCTGCACCCGGCAGCGGGTCATGCGGAAGGTGAAGCCCGTCTCGGTCTCGTCCACGATCTCCTGGGCATTGATCCGCGCATAGAGGCGATAGGCAAAGGCGGCCTTGAGTCCGTCCAGCCCGGCCTGTTCGGGCAGCTCCAGCAGAGCCTTGATGCGCGCGGCCTCCAGCGGCGAGAAGCGCGACCAGCAGGTGTCGTTGGCCCGCTTGGCGTCGTGCATGCCCGCCCGGGTCTCAATGGCCTGGAACCAGACCCCGTCCGCAGCCAGCCAGTTCACGGCCAGGGTTTCCAGCAAGGCCGCGCGCTGTTCTTCGTCAAGATCGGCCAGGAACGCGGGCAAACCGTCCTTCATGGGTTGGCCCGTGGCCTTGGCCAGCCGCTTGAGCGCAATGGCCAGCCAGCG
This sequence comes from Desulfovibrio sp., assembly GCA_050251775.1. Classification (GTDB taxonomy): domain Bacteria; phylum Desulfobacterota; class Desulfovibrionia; order Desulfovibrionales; family Desulfovibrionaceae; genus Paucidesulfovibrio. Next base: position 51,086 of record JBFWMD010000007.1, on the reverse strand, counting down.
GTCGCCCGCCTCGCGCTCGGCCTCCAGGGCCAGGGGCAGGCCCACCTGGTGCACGGCCTCGGCCATCCAGAGGCCGTAATGGCACATGGTCCGGCGCAGGAAATCCAGAATCAGCGTGGTTTCGTCAATGCTCATGGGCGGTTCTCACGGGGTTGCGGGTGATTGGAACCGGGGGGAACCCTTTCTTGCAGAAAGGGTTCCCCCCGGACCCCCCTCCCAAAGACCTTTCATCTGCCGGACACCTGCGGTGTCCGGCGGGGTAGCACAACAGGCATTGCAATATTTTTCCGGTCCATCCCCGCGCCGTCCTACGCATGCGCAGCATGGCAGGGCGGCGCAGAATGGGATTCCAAAGGGGCAATGCCCCTTTGGCCGCCGGAGGCCTGCCTTTTCTTGTCCGCTTATCGGAGCAGGCTGGCCTGGGCCTGCCCATCCATGCCCAGGGCGCGGTACACGGCGGCCATGTCCAGGTGTTCGCGGACCACGCTGGCCAGATGGTCGAGAGCGGCTTCCAGGCCGTAGGAGGCGCCGAATCCTTCCAGGGGGGCGTAGCCTCGGGCCGTGCGCAGGCAGTTCACGAACCAGCGGCGGAAGCCGTCGTCGTCGAACACGCCGTGCAGGTAGGTCCCCCAGACGCGGCCCGAGGCCAGGCCGAAGCCCAGGGGCCCGTGCTCGCCGTCGATGACGGGCACGGCCTCGCCGGAGAGCGGCGCGGTCACGCCGTGGTGGATTTCGTAGCCATGGACCCCACGACCCGAGGGCAGGTGCGTGCCCAGTGCGCGGGTCAGGGTTTTCTCGGCGGCCAGGGTGGTGCGCAGGGGCAGGAAGCCGAAGCCGTCCACTGTGCCCAGGTCGGTTTCCAGGCCCAGGGGATCGGCGATTTCGGTTCCGAGCATCTGGAAGCCGCCGCAGATGCCCACCAGGATTGTGGATTCCGGCAGGGCGCGCAGGGCCGCGAGCATTCCCGCGCCTTTGAGCTGGCGCATGTCCGCCACGGTGTTCTTGGAGCCGGGCAGAATCACGGCGTCGGGCCGTCCCAGTTCGTGCGGACTGCGCACGATGCGCAGGTTCACGTCCGGTTCCTGCAGCAGCGGGTCCAGATCGTTGAAGTTGGAAATATGCCCCAGGTCGATGCAGGCCACGTCCACGGTTTCCACGTCCTTGTCCACGTCGATGGTCCGTTCCCCGGCCTTGAAGGACACGGAGTCCTCCTCGGGCAGGCCGAGGTTGTGGATGTAGGGGATCACGCCGAGCACATGCCGCCCGGTCATGGAGACCATGGCCGAGAGGGCCGGGTCGAGCAGGCGCTCATCGCCCCGGAAGCGATTGAGCACATAGCCGGCCACGCGGCCGCGCTCGGATTCGCTGAGCAGGTCCATGGTCCCCACCAGGGAGGCGAAGACTCCGCCCCGGTCGATGTCGCTCACGAGCAGAACTTTGGCGTCCGCGTATTCAGCCATTTTCATGTTCACGATGTCGTGGGCCTTGAGGTTGATCTCGGCAGGGCTGCCCGCGCCCTCGATGACCATGATGTCGTGTTCGGCGGCCAGGGAGTCGTAGGCGCGCTGGACTTGTTCAAAGGCGTGGGGCTTGTAGCGCATGTATTCGGATACATTCATGTTGCCCACGGGCCGTCCGTTGACGATGACCTGGGAGCCGGTGTCACTGCCGGGTTTGAGCAGCACGGGGTTCATGCGTGCGTCCGGCTCCAGCCGGCAGGCCAGGGCCTGGGTCACCTGGGCGCGACCCATTTCGCGCCCGTCGCGGGTCACGTAGGAGTTCAGGGACATGTTCTGGGCCTTGAACGGGGCCACGGACAGGCCGTCCTGGAGCAGGATGCGGCAGAGCGCGGCGGCGAGCACGCTTTTGCCCGCGTTGGAGCTGGTTCCCTGAAGCATGATGGCGGGCTTTTTGCGCTGCTTGACCACGCGGGGCGGTCTGCGCAGGCCGAAGTAGACCTCCAGGGCTTCGCAGAGGCGCTCATTCTGTTCGCTGGTGCGGACGGCCACGCGGAAATAGCGCTCGTCCAGACCCCGGAAGTTGGCGCAGGGACGGATGGCGATGCGCTGGGAGAGCAGCTTTTCGAACAGCGGTCGCACGCCCTGGCCGAGCCGCTCCACGCGGCAGAGCAGAAAGTTGGCCTCGGAGGGAAAAACCTTGATGCCCGGCACGAATCCCAGGCCCAGGGCGAGCTTTTCCCGCAGGCGGCGGACCACGGCGCGGGTCTCGGCCTGGTAGGGCAGGTCGCGCAGGGCGCGCGCGCCCACGCGCTGGGCCGCCACGTTTACGCTCCATTCGGGCTGTGCCTTACGCACCTGGAAGACCATTTCGGGCGTGCCAAAAGCCAGGCCCAGACGCAGGCCCGGAATGGCGTAGAATTTGGTCAGGGAATGGATCACCAGGACGTTGTCCGGACGCTCGCGCACGAGCCGGTCCAGGCCGGGCACGAAGTCCGCGAAGCTCTCGTCCACGATGAAGCGGCAGTGCGGATGCGCTTCGGCCAGGGCGCGGATGCGGCCCGCGTTCAGGATCGCGCCCGTGGGGTTGTTCGGGCTGCACAGGAAGACCACGGCGGGTTGGTCCAGAGATTTTTCCAGGACGCCCAGGTCCAGGGCAAAGTCCTGCTCCGGGTTCAGGGGCACGAACCGCGCTTTCAGCCCGGCCACTTCGCAGACCCGCTCGTAATCCACGTAGGACGGAACCGGGATCACCGCGAGCCGGAATCCCGAATAGGACGTGGCCCTGGCGGCGGCCAGCAGCAGTTCGGAAGCGCCGTTGCCCGCGCAGACCTGGGTGGGCCAGACTTTATACAGTTCGCAGGCCGCCAGACAGACCTCACGGCTGGCCGCGTCCGGGTAGGCGGCCGCGTCCAGGGCGGCCCGGGCCAGCTCGCGTTCCAGCCACGAGGGGGGACCAAGCGGATTCAGGCTCGCGGAAAAATCGTCCAGCTCCTCCACGGAGCAGCCCGCGCGCTCGGCCAGGGCGCGCACGTCCCCGCCGTGGGCATATCGCTGGGTTTCACCCGGATCATGGAGTCCGCAAAGGAGTGATTTCATGTCCTTCAAATACCGCAAACCGCCCGAACGTAAAAGGAGCAAGTGCGGTCCTGCCAGCCCACAAAGCCCAGGTCCGCGTCCACGTACCAGGCCGCGGTAAAGGCCTTGCGGTCCGCGCTCCAGAGCCGGGCCTTGTCCGCGCCGAACGCGGGTTCGAAGCAAAAGGCTCCGGGAACGGCGCGGTCCACGAAAAGGGTGCAGAGTTCCTCCACCGTGGGCAGCCGCCAGTCGCCACTGCCTGCATAGCCGGTTTCCCTGAGCATCGCCAGATATTCGGCGGCCTGCTCGAAATCAAGCGGATATTCGCAGCCGCCGCGCTGCCAGAGCAGGCCCGTGGCGTGGTCGAGCACGGTTTCGCCGTGCTGTTCCAGCTGGTTGGCCGTGTGCTTGCGGGGCCGCCAGAGCGCGTCCAGCCCAAAAGCCTCTTGCGCCCCCTTCAGGGGCACGCGCAGCGCCTGGGCGCGGGGCTGGTCATGGTCCGTTGTCGAGGGTTCCTCATGGAAGGCGCAGGCTGCGGACCGGCCCTGCTCCCAGGCCTGTTCCAGTTCGGCCAGGGCCGCGAGCATGGCCTGGGCCGAAGTGAACCGCTTTTCCGGGTTGCGGGCCAGGGCCGAGGCAAAAAAATTCTCCCACGCCGGTCCCAGCTCAGGCCGCAGCGCCGTGGCCGACAAGGCTTCCGACACCGCCGACGCCTTGTCGCGCCCCGCGTCCGCACCTTCTTGCGGCAAGCGACCGGTAAGCATGCGAAAGAGCGTGACGCCCACAGCATAGAGATCACTGCGCGCGTCCGCCGCGTCCGGGTCCGCCTCCTGCTCGGGCGCGGCGTAAAACGGCGACCCCACCACCATGCCGCGCGGCTGCCCGCCCTCCGGTCCGGCCTCCCCGCGCGACCTGGACAGCCCGAAGTCGATGAGCACGGCCCGATTCTCATCAGTGATCATCACGTTGAACGGCTTCACGTCCCGGTGGATGATCCCGTCATGGTGCAACCTGTGCAGCGCCTCGCAGATCTGCCGCGCATACCCCAGGGCCCTGGGCACGGAAAAAAGTCGCGAAGGTCGCTCCGGGTCGTATTCCTCGCCCATGAGCACGCCGAGATTGTTGCAGAAATATTCCATGGTGAAAAAAGGCATCCGCCCGAGGCCCGGCACATCCGCCTCGCCCGCGTCCAGCACTGAGGCCACATTGGTGTGCCGCACCCGACCCATGGCCCGTGCCTCGGCCAGAAACAGCGCGCGAACCCGGTCGATTCCGGCCACGTCAAGCATGATCTCCGCCGGACGGCAAAGCTTCAAGGCCACCACCCGGCCCGTGAGCGGCTGCTCCGCCTTGTAGACCACGCCCATGCCCCCGCGTCCCAGGCGGCCGAGTATTTTGTATTTATTGATATGCATGCGGGAAGTTGTGTTTTTTTTGAGCCTTCGGCGACCAGGGGGGAACCCTTTCTTGCAGAAAGGGTTCCCCCCTGGACCCCCCTCCCAAAGACCTTTCAACGCTCGTGGCTTTCGCCGCTCGAGGGTATGGACCCAAGTTTGTGCACGTGGGCAGGGGACGCCGGGACCTGTTAAAGCAGGCGGCGGGCATAGGCATCGTTCAGGCCCAGGGCGCGCATGGCGTTCACGGTCTTTATCACGTCATATTTCACGAAAACGGCCTGGAGTACGCCGGAATGGCGGTCATGCAGCACGTATTTGGCGCGGTTGTCCCCGTCGCGTGGTTGGCCCACAGCCCCGGCATTGACGATGAAGCGTTTATGCGGATCAAGAAGCACGGGCCGGTCCCAAAATTCCTCGCGCCGGGCCGCGCCCGCACTATAGGAATAGAGGTTTAGTTCGTGGGTGTGCCCGGCAAAGGCGAGGCGATGCGGATAGGATTGAAAGACCTTGGCCAGATCGTCCTCGTCCAGGGCATAGAGATATTTGTTCACGCTGGCGGGCGGGCAGCCATGCACAAAGAGCATGCCGTGGATTTCCAGGGTTTCCGGAAGGCCGCGCAGCCACTGTACGGAATCGTCCGAAAGCATGGTCCGGGTTTTCTCCACAGCCTTTTTCGCAGGCGGGTTGAACCATTGCAGATACTTGCCGCCACGCAAGCCCTGCTCGTGGTTGCCCAGCACCGAGGGGATGCCGCGCTCCCGGATGCGCCGCACGCAGGCCTCCGGCTCCGGGCCATAGCCCACCATGTCCCCCAGGCAGACGCAGTCCGTGACGCCGCGTTGGTCCAGGTCCTCCAGCACACGGTCCAGGGCCTCAATGTTGCCGTGCGCGTCCGAAAGCACGGCCAGCAAATTCGTATTCCCACTCGGGTACATGCGCTCTTGTACCCCAGCGCGGGGCGCGGGCGCAAGCAACCGGGCAAACGAAAGGAAGAGCGAAAGGAAGAAAGAAATTGCCTCCGGCGGCCAAGGGGCCCACGGCCCCTTGGAACCCCATTGGGCGCGGGGGGCTGGCTGCGCAACAGCCAGCCCCCCGCGCGAATTGGATCTCCGAAGCCAGGCAATGTAACCGGTTACGTTTATGAACTTGGTAAACCCTTTTGCGTTGCGGGTTGTTGTCGCGCGCAGCGCGACATCAACCCGCAACGCCGAATGGGATTCCAAAGGGGCATTGCCCCTTTGGCCGCCGGAGGCGTGCCTTTCACTACAAGTTCTCCAGCCCGAAAAAGCGCGAAGCGTTTTCTCCGGTGGTTTTCCAGACTTCGGCGGGAGTCAGCCCTTTGATTTCAGCGATGGCGGCGGCGGTGAAGGCCACGAGCGCGGGGTGGTTCCGTTTTCCGCGCCAGGGTTCGGGCGAAAGATAGGGGCTGTCGGTTTCGATGAGCATGCGCTCCAGGGGAATCAGGGCCACGGCGGCCTTGAGCGCGTCGTTTTTGCGATAGGTAACGGGGCCGGGGATGCTCAGGGTCCAGCCGCGCGCGAGCAGGGCCTCGGCGAGGTCTGGACCGGCCCCGAAGCAGTGCCAGAGCAGGGCGCGGCCCGCGAATCCCTCGTCGTCGAGGATGCGCAGGGTTTCGGCCTCGGCATCGCGGCAGTGGATCACAGGCGGCAGGTCCAGGTCGCGGGCCAGACCGAGCTGGGCGCGCAGTGCGGTTTCCTGAGCTATGGGCGGGGCGTCGTCCCAGTAGTAGTCCAGGCCGATTTCGCCCACGGCGCGCAGGCGCGGGTCGGCCTGAAAGGCCGCGCGCATTGTCTCCAGCCGCTGCCGGGAGTATTCCAGGGCGTTCGTGGGGTGGATGCCGAGGATGAAGAAGATCTCAGGGTGCGCGGCAAAGAGGTCGCGCCCCTGCTCGTAAGCCTCGGGTCCCAGAAAGACATTGCCGATGCGGGCCACGCCCGCGTTTTTCGCCGCCAGCAGAATCTCTTCCAGATCATCGGGCAGTTCGCGCCCGTCCTCATCCGCTTCCGAGTCGCGCATGTCCAGATGGGCGTGCGAATCCACGCCGCAGAGCGGCAATTCCAGTGTTTCCGGCCCTGGACGGGGCTTTTTGTTTTTTTTGCTCATGGCTGGGCAGACGTACCGCGATCATGGCCGGGGTGCAAGCCGGGCAGGGAGGGCGAAATGGGCCGCATTTTACGAGGTGTAAAATGAACTGACACCCGGAGGGGAAAAGAACCGTAACAAGGGGAATAAGCGAGACAAAAAAATCTTACCGATCAGTGTGTTGAAAGTCGAATCCGAGTTCGTGAAATCTGGCACGCAAGTTGCCTTTAGAGAGACAGACCGATGAAGCGAGAGCAACCGTGAACAGGAACGAACTCATGATCCTCATTGTGGACCGCAACCCGCACGTACGCGAATTCCTTGGCCGGGAGTTTCGGGATCGCGGTTTTGGCGTACGCGGGATTGGCAGTCGCGAGGGCATGGAACGCCTGCTCGGTACGGGAAATCTTCCGGACCTGCTTATCGTTGATCCGGATCTGCCTTCGCGTGGCGGCGAAACAATGTTGCGCGACCTTTGCGCCATGCATCCGGGCCTGCCGCTCGTGTTGCACGGGCATGGGGTTTGCGAGCTGACGCCGCCGGACCAGGCCGTGGTGGAACTGGTGGAGAAGAGCGGGCGCATTGAGGCGCTCGACGCGGCTGTGGGGCGGGCGCTCAAGCGCGCGCTTCCGGACTCCGGCGGCGGGGAGATCGGGCATGACTGACAAGAGCTACTACAGCGAATTGCGGCGCAGCATCATCGGAACCATCGTGGTCGTGTCCCTGACGCCGCTGCTGATTCTGGCCGCGTTGGGCGGCTATCAGTTTCATTCCGCATACAAGCAGAAGGTGCTCGCGCACATGGAGCAGTTGGTGCTCGGCCACAAGCAGAGCATTGATGCTTTTCTCTTCGGCAAGCTTGCCGAAATCCGCGTGCTTGCGGACGTGACCGATTTCGACAAGGTGCGGGACGAGCAAGGTCTTTCCGAACTGCTCCAGAGCCTTCAGGAGCGTTACGGCGGCGTGTTTGTGGACCTGGGCCTGGTCAATGCCCAGGGGCGGCAGGTGGCGTACTCCGGCCCCTTCAAGCTGGGCCGCGCGGACTACGGCCACGCGCTCTGGTTCCAGGAAACCATGCAGCGTGAATATTACATTTCCGACGTGTTTCTCGGCTTGCGCGGGCTGCCGCACTTCATTGTGGCCGTGAAGCACACCTGGAACGGTCAGGAATACATCCTGCGTTCCACCATTGATTTCGTGGCCTTCAACCGCCTGGTGGAAAACATCCGCATCGGCGAGACCGGGCTGGCCTACATCGTCAGCCGGGGCGGCGAATTCCAGACCAAGCCGCGCCGCCAGGTGGCCATGAGCCAGTCCTTCCTGAACGAGGTGCTCAGCCCCGAACAGACCCCGCGCCAGCCGCGCCTGGGCGGACCGGTTTCGCCGCGCGTGCATCTGGGCCAGGACCCGGAAACCAGCGAGGACACGGTGTTCGTCACGGCCGGGCTCAAGAACGGCGACTGGATTCTGGTCTTCCAGCAGAGCCAGGAGGACGCCTTCCTGCTCTTCCTGCGGGCGCGCAACTTCGCCCTGGCGGGCATTCTGCTCAGCGCCCTGGCCATAGGCCTCATGGCCATCGTGCTCTCCAAGCGGATCATCAACACCGTGGTGGAGACGGACCATCAGAAGGAAATGATGAACGAACAGGTCATCGAGGCGGGCAAGCTGGCTTCCCTGGGTGAACTGGCTGCGGGCATTGCCCACGAGATCAACAATCCCGTGGCCATCATGGTGGAGGAGGCGGGCTGGATTCAGGACCTCATGGAAGAGGAGGACCTGAAGGCCATGGAGAACGCCCAGGAAGTGCTCCGGGCGCTGGGCCAGATCCGCACCCAGGGCGCGCGCTGCAAGGAGATCACGCACAAGTTGCTCTCCTTTGCCCGCAAGATCGACCCGACCATGAAGACCGTGCACATCAACGAACTGGTGGAGGAAATGGCCGCGCTCTCGGAGCAGCGGGCCCGCTTCGCCAACGTGCATATCGTCACGGACCTGGCAGAAGGTCTGCCGCCCATCGAAGCCTCGCCCTCGGAGTTGCAGCAGGTTTTTCTGAACCTGATTAACAACGCCATCGACGCCATGGACCACGAGGGCGGCCAGCTCAAGGTCACGACGCGGCGAGAGGAAAGCCAGGTGCTCATCTCCGTGGCGGACACGGGCCAGGGCATTGCCAAGGCCAATCTCCAGAAGATCTTCGACCCCTTCTTCACCACCAAGCCCGTGGGCAAGGGCACGGGCCTGGGGCTCTCCATCTGCTACGGCATCATTCAGAAGATGGGCGGCGAGATCAGCGTCTCCAGCGTGCTGGACGTGGGCACGACCTTCCACATCCGGCTGCCGCTGCACAAGGACGAGGCCGTGCGGTCGGCAAAGGCGCATGCATAGGAATTTCGACGGCGTCCGCCGGGCGGGCGTCTGTCCGGGCAAGGGAATGGGATAACAGGAAAGAGGAGGAAAACCATGAGTGTAGCCACAGTATTGCTCGTGGATGACGAAAAGGCCTTTGTGGAGGCCATGAGCCGGCGGCTGGGCAAGCGGGACGTGGATGTGCGGGCCGCCTTCAGCGGGCAGGAATGCCTGGACGTGCTGGCCACCACGCCGGACGTGGAGGTGGTGGTGCTGGACGTGAAGATGCCGGGCATTGACGGCGTGGACACCCTGAAGCGCATCAAGTCCGAGTTTCCGCTGGTGGAGGTGATCATGCTCACGGGGCACGCCACGGTGGAGACCGCCATCGACGGCATGAAGCTGGGCGCGTTCGACTACCTGATGAAGCCCAGCGACATGGACGTGCTGATGGAGAAGATCGACGCGGCCGCCACCAAGAAGCGGCAGCACGAGGAAAAGATTCTTGAGGCCCGTGCCCAGAGCATTGCTCTTCGGCGCGGAGACTAGACCGGAACAGGACCGGGAACAGGCAGGAGTGGAGCATGTCCAGCAAGAGCGGAACCATACGGATGCTGCTTGTGGATGACGAGGCGGGCTTCGCGGATGTCATGCGCAAGAGGCTCGGCAAGCGCGGCGTGGAGGTCACGGCGGCCCTTTCCGGGACCGAGGCCATCCGGACGCTGCGCGGGCAGGATTTCGACGTGGCCGTGGTGGACCTCAAGATGGAGGACATGGACGGCATCGAGGTCCTGAGCATCCTCAAGAAAATGGTTCCCGAGCTGCCTGTGATCATGCTCACAGGACACGGCTCCGAACAGGCGGCCCGGGACGGCATGGCGCACGGCGCGTTCGATTATCTGCTCAAGCCCTGCGAGCTGGAAAATCTGCTGGCCAAGATTCACCAGGCCGTGGGCAAGTGAGGAACGCATGGAACCCATCCGACTGCTGCTTGTGGACGACGAGGCCGAGTTTCTCCAGACGCTGGCCAAGCGCATGCAGCGCAGGGGACTGCGGGCGGAGCTGGCCCACTCCGGGGAAAGCGCGCTGGAACTGCTGCGCGCCGAACCGGCGGACGTGGTTGTGCTCGACGTGAAGATGCCCGGCATGGGCGGCATCGAGACCCTGCGGACGCTCAAGCGCGAACACCCGCTGACCGAGGTGATTCTGCTCACGGGGCACGCGGACCTGGATGCGGCTGTCCAGGGTATGGAACTGGGAGCCTTCGACTACCTGATGAAACCCATGGACATCGACGAACTGCTTTTCAAGATCCAGGACGCCTACACGCGCAAGGATCTTCACGAACGGAAAATACGGGCCACCTCGGACCGCCTGGCCAGGCGCGGGAGGCCCGAAGGCAATGACGAGGGTTGAGAACGGACGGGGGAAACCTTCTAACGCAACGATCATTGGAGAGGAGTGCTAAATCCATGAGAAAAATCTACGAGATGCTGTGCATGGCGTCCAGAGCCCACGCTCGGTGGGACTACGAGACGTCCATGAACATCCTGAAGAGCAGAAAGCGCCTGCTCATCCTTTTGCTGGTGGCCCTGCCGGCCATCCTGTTCTCCGTGGCCATGGCGGCCGATCCCGGCTCGCTGCCCCAGATTCTGGGCGGCAAAAAGGCCTACAGTCCGGCCTTCTACACCCCGGACATCTTCCTGGTCTCCATCCTCATCGGCGTGGCCGCCGGTCTGATCACCGGCTGCATCGGCGCGGGCGGCGGATTCATCATCACTCCGGCGCTCATGAGCGCGGGCATCAAGGGCATCCTCGCCGTGGGTACGGACCTGTTCCACATCTTCGCCAAGGCGATCATGGGAACCACGGTCCACAAGAAGCTCGGCAACGTCTCGGTGGGGCTGGCAGTGGCCTTTCTGGCGGGCTCCATCATCGGCGTGCTTGGAGGCGGGTTCATCAACCATTATCTCTACAATCTGAACCCGGTCCTTTCTGATACCTTCATCTCCTTCGTTTACGTCATCCTGTTGGGCTTTTTGGGTATTTATGCCCTGATCGACTTCCTCAAGCTGCGCAAGGCCGGGGGCGACGGTGACGCGCACGGCGGCGGCGGGGACTCCAGCAAGGGCCTGCCCGCGCGGTTGCAGGCCTCCAGGATTCCGCCCCTCTTGACCTTTGACGAAGACCTGGTTCCGGGCGGCAAGAAGATTCCGGCCCTGTACGTGGCCATCTGTGGCGCCATCGTCGGTTTTGTGGCCGCGATCATGGGCGTGGGCGGCGGCTTCCTGACCTTCCCCATGTTCGTTTACATCCTGGGTGTCAGCTCCTTCACCACCGTTGGAACCGACATCCTCCAGATCATCTTCACCGCCGGTTTCGCGGCCATCAGCCAGTACGCCATCTACGGATTCATCTTCTACACCCTGGCCATGGGCATGCTGCTCGGTTCGCTCCTGGGCATCCAGGTCGGCGCGCTGACCACCAAGCTCGTCAAGGGCATTTATATTCGCGGCTTCTACGCCATCGCCATTCTGGCGGGTTTCGCCAACCGCCTCTTCGCCCTTCCGGGCAAGCTCGCGGAAATGAAGTTCATCACTCTGGAGAAGTCCACCGGAGTGCTCTTGAGCCAGATAGGAAACTGGGCATTCTTCATAGTGGTAGCCATCTTCGCCGTTTGGGTCATCGGCACCTTCGTCACGAAGATCGGCCAGTTGAGGGAGGGCTAAGTCATGTTGATTCAGGATAAGAAACACTTCACCTGGGGCGCTGTGCTGGCCGTGAGCTTCTTTGCGGTGCTCAGCTACATGTTCACTCCCAACTTCGGCGGGCAGAACGCGTTCCACGCTTCGGACGCCCTGTTCAACTCCATTGCCAAGGACTCGACCTACTATCTGCCCAAGATCATGGAGCAGGCCAAGGCTTTTGACGGCGAGATGATCGCCGTGACCGTGCTGGGCGAGGAGACGGACCTGGCTGCGGAGGCCGCCCTGATTCTGGAAAGGAACGGTGTCACCCTCGTGCCCGTGGCCGCCGGGGTGAGCTATCAGGCCGACCTGGGCAAGCTCTTGGCCGCGGCCCTGGCGGATTCGGACGCCATGTTCTACAACAAGGGCGAAGAACTGGAAGCCAAGTACGGCATCGAGGCCAAGCGGGCCATGTTCCTCTGGTGGAAGGTGCTTACCGGAACCATCACGGAACTGAACCTGCAAAAGAAGTTCAAGCCCGCCCTGTTCCTCCAGACGGCCATCGCCAAGGGTGTGGAAGTGGGCTACAACTTCTATGGCATCCAGCCCGAGAGCGCGGCCTCCAAGGCCGGAACCCTGGCCTTCGCCCTGGTCTTCTACGTGATCTATACGCTCTGGTGGGGCTTCGCCATCTTCTTCCTCTCCGAGGGCCTGGGCCTGCAGATGAAGAAGGGCAAGCGGGCGGAAACCTAGGCAACGACGATACGAAAACATGCGATGTGGAAAGCGGGCCTGATGTGATCGGAATGTTGCGACGCCTTTGGGGGCGCGGCAAAAACGGGGATTCCGGGAATGAGCGCCTGGAGGACCTCAAGGCCGATTTCAAGGCCCGCTACCACAGCTTCAAGCTGCTCTTGAACGCCAACTCGGCGGCACTGGAAACCATGACCGAAATGGAGGAGGCCCTGCGGGGCCTCCACCCCTTCGGAATGCATTTCATCCGTGCCTCGGCCACCCGCATCTGCACCTCGGTCTTCAATCTGGTGCGCCACCTCGACGACCTTGCTCCAGAACAGTATCCCCGGCTCATGGGCCGGTTCAGCGAGATCCGCTCGGAGATCAACTCCCACCTCGGCCTCTCTCCCGCCGAAGAGGATGGCCCCCTGACCATCCGGCTCCGCGATCTGAACCGCGACTCCAACGACCTCGCCGGGGCCAAAATGGCCAATCTGGGTGAAATCGCCTCGGGCCTCGGCCTTGACGTGCCCGGCGGCTTCGTGATCACGGCCCATGCACAGCGGCTCTTTCTGGCCCACGAGGGGCTCCAGGAGGAGATCGATGTCATGATCCAGGCCTCACTTCACGAGGAACCTGACGAACTGCAACGCCTGAGCTCCGCCATCCAGCAGCGGATCATCCGCGCCCCACTGCCAGGGGACGTGGAGGACGCCATCCGCATGCGCTGCCGGGAAATGGAAGCGCAGCTCGGGCCGGAGCTCCGGCTGGCCATGCGCTCCAGCTCTCTGGGCGAGGACGGGCGCGAAACCTCCTTTGCCGGGCAGTACCGCACGGTGCTCAACGTCTGTCCGGAAAATGCCACCGAGGTCTACCGCGAGGTGGTCGCCTCGAAGTACAGTCCCCAGGCCATGGCCTACCGGCTGCACCGGGGCATTCCGGACGAGTCCGCGGGCATGGCCGTGGGCTGCCTGGAGATGGTCCGGACCAGTGCCGGGGGCGTGGCCTACAGCGTGGACCCGCTGGATCCCGGATCGGACAACGTGATGATCAACTCGGCCTGGGGGCTGGCGCGGAGCGTTGTGGACGGGGGCGGAGGCACGGATCTTTTTTACGTGCATCGGCGCGAGGGTCGGGTTACGGGCAGCCGCATCGCGGAAAAGAAAAGCCGCTTTGTCTGTCGCGACGGCGAAGGAGTGGCCCGCGAGGACCTGGATCCGGAAACCGGAGCCATGCCCTCCCTGACCGAGGAGCAGGTGCTCAAGGTGGCTCGCCGGGCCTTGTCCCTGGAGCGGCACTTTGGCCAGCCCCAGGATGTGGAGTGGGCCTTCAGCCAGGACGGGCGGCTGCTCGTGCTCCAGAGCCGGCCCCTGACCGGGCTGGAAACGGGCGGCGGCCCCCGGCAGGCTCCCGCGGACGTGCAGGGCGCGCAACTGCTGCTTTCCGGCGGGGTCACGGCCAGTCCGGGCGCGGCCTGCGGTCCGGTCCGGGTGATCCTGCGAGACGCGGACGCCCTGGATTTTCCCCAGGGTGCGGTCATGGTCCTGCGCCAGCCCCTGCCCCGCCGGGCCGTGCTGCTCTCCCGGGCGGCCGCTGTGGTGGCCGAGGAGGGCGGAGCCGCCGGACACCTGGCCAACGTGGCCCGCGAATTCGGAATTCCCGCCATCTTCGCCCTGCCGGGCGCCACCACGCGCCTGCCGCGCGAGGGGGAGGTCACGGTGGATGCGGACCGGGGCGCGGTCTACGCGGGCCGCTGCGATGTGCTGCTGCGCCGGGCCAGGCCGCGCAAGGTGCTCATGGCCGGAACCCTGGTCCACGAGAAGCTGCGCGAGGTCTCGGAGCTGGTGCTGCCCCTGAACCTTCTCGCGCCGGAAAGCGTGGATTTCCGGGTGCGCAACTGCAAAACCCTGCATGACATCACCCGATTCTGCCACCAGAAGGCCGTGGAGGAGATGTTCCGCTTCGGCAAGGACGACAACTTTCCGGAGCGCGCAGCCAAACAGCTGGTCACGCCCCAGTCGCCCATGCAGTTCTGGATCATCAACCTGGATGACGGGTTTCGCAAGGAGACCCGGGAAAACACGGTGCGGCTCTCGAACATCACCTCCGTGCCCATGCTCGCACTCTGGACCGGCATGACCGCCGTGCCCTGGGAAGGGCCGCCGCCCGTGAACGCACGCGGATTTCTTTCCGTGATGTTCGAGGCGACCATGAACCCGCACCTGGACCCGGCCTCGGACACCAAATACCTGATCCGCAACTATTTCATGATCTCGAAGAATTTTTGCAGCCTGCAATCCCGCTTCGGGTTCCACTTCTGCCTGGTGGAGGCGCTGGTCAGTGAACGCCACCAGGAAAACTACGTGGCCTTTCGGTTCAAGGGCGGGGCCGCGGACGTGCTCCGGCGCAAGGCGCGCGCAAAACTCGTGGCCGAAGTGCTGGAGGAATACGACTTCCGCTGCGACATCCGCGAGGACAGCCTTACGGCGCGTGTCAAGGACGCGGGGCGCGAGTTCATGGAACAACGGCTCAAGGTGCTTGGATACATGATCATTCACACCCGGCAGATCGACATGATCATGGCCGACCAGAACGCCGTGGCCCGGGCCAAGGCCAAGATGCTGCATGATTTGCGGACCGTGGTCGCGCCGGTCGTGCAACATTCGAAATAAAACAAGGCTCTCCGGATAGTTAGCCGTCTATTCCAGGAAGTCTTCCGCGCGATATCAGCACGTTTCTCAAGAATCTCGCATTGTCAACATGCTGAAATGATTGACGCTTGAGCTTGTTGCTAAATTTCACAAAGTCTTGACACAATTTTGCATGGACGATAATCCGGCAGGAATTTCGAGCGTATTATTTAAGTTGCGGCGAACCGCGTGGAGACGCATGCGGGCCGGGGTGGACAGGGGCGAACCAACGCGCCGCACGTCCAAGGCAGACCCTGGAATCCGTGTCTCCAAAACGAAGCCGGGCTTAGGAAGCCGCTCAACCATACGAGTACCGACATCCTGATGCGAGGACATTCAGGCTCCGGGGTGGGGTGTGCGCTTTTGGCGTATACCCCCGGCAGACTCCGGTTGCACGTTCTTGCCAGACAAAGGGCGAGGGTCCGGCCGTTTTCGCGGCCGCGGACCTTCATCCGTTGGCGCTTGTGCGTGTGAATGACGTGAGGGATCTGGATTTTTGCAAGGGGAGGACACCCGAATGAAATCAATCGCTGTCAAGGAACTGATGGTTCCGCTGTCCGAGTACGTCCGGGTGGACGTGGACGACACCCTGTTCGACTGTTTCCGCGCTCTGGAAGCGGACCGCGAACGCAAGGGACTGGCCGGACACGCGCACCGGGATGCGCTCGTTATCGGCAAGGGGGGCGCGTTCATGGGCAAAGTGACCATGCTGGACGTGTTCATGGCCCTGGAACCGAACTACAAGCGCCTGTTCGGCAATGCGAAGAGCGAGAATTCGCTTTCCGCCGATTACGTGGCCAAGCTCTACAAGGACTACGACCTCTGGACCGAGCCGCTGGAAAGCCTCTGTCAGGAAGGTGCCGGGATCAAGGTTGGCGAGATCATGAGGGCCTGCGACAAGGCCGAGTTCATGGACGAGGACGACGACCTGGGCAAGGCTCTGCACCGCTTCGTCATGGGCGTGCATCAGCCGGTCATCGTCCGCAGGGGCGAGGAGGTCACGGGCGTGCTGCGTCTCGGCGATGTCTTCGAAAAGGTCCGTGAGCTGACCCTGGCCTGCAAGATGTAGCCGGTCCCCGCCATACGGGGATATCTGAGTGATTCTGGAGGAGGAAATGGACATATGACGACTGCCGCCATCGATAAAAAGGCCTTCAACTGGAAGCGCCTGTTCTTTCTGCTGCTCGGACCGGCGCTTTTTGCCCTGGTCTATTACTGCCCGCCCTGGCCCGACGCCATCGACCCCCTGGGTGAACATTTCGTGCTCAGCCGCGAAGGCAAGGGCGCTCTGGCCGTGTTTCTCTGGGCTGGAACCTGGTGGGTTTTCGAGGTCGTGCCCATTGGCATCACCTCGCTGCTCATCGGCGTGCTTCAGACCCTGTGCCATCTGCGCACCAATGCGGAAGGCGTCTGGGACTCCAAGGCCGCGTTCAAGGACTTCATGGACCCGTCGGTGCTTTTCATCTTCGGTTCCATCGTCATCGGCCTGGTCTTCACCAAAACCGGACTGACCAAGCGGCTGGCCTATAAGATGCTCAAGGTCGTGGGCGAACGCACCAGCATGATCTACCTGGGTGTGTTCATCGTCACCGCGTTTCTGACCCACTTTATGGCCCACACCGCGGTGGCCGCCACCATCTATCCGCTGCTGCTGGCCATCTACGCGCTCTACGGAGAGGGCAACAAGGTCACCCGCTTTGGCAAGGGCCTGTTCATCGGCATGGCCTATGTGGCGGGCGCGGGCTCGATCATCACCCTGCTCGGCGCGGCGCGCGGCATGGTGGCTCTCGGCTTCTACAAGGAACTGATGCACGCGGACATCAGTTTCTTCCAGTACGCCTATTACAACTTCCCCATCGGCTGGGCCATGGTCTTCCTGCTCTGGGGCTTCTTCATGATCTTCTTCAAGCCGGAAAAGAAAGTCATTCCCGGCCTGCGCGAGAAGGTCGCCCGGCTGGACCGGGACATGGGACCCATCACCCGCAACGAGATCATCGCGGCCAGCGTGATCCTTGGCGTGATCGTGTTCATGTCCGCCCAGAGCTTCATCCCGGCGCTCAAGGGCTTCCACAAGTCCGCCGTGCTCCTGGTGACCACCGTAAGCTTCTTCGTGCTCAAGATTCTGGACATCGACGACCTGGAGTCCGTGCCATGGAACATTATCCTGCTCTTTGCCGGCGCCATGTCCATCGGCTTCTGCCTCTGGGAGACCGGAGCGGCCAAGTGGCTCGCCGTGAACTGGCTGGCGCTTTTCAAGGAAGCCAACTGGTTCCTGTTCATCATGTCCATCGCCTTCTTCGTGCTGGTGATGACCAACTTCATTATGAACGTGGCGGCCATCGCGATCTCGCTGCCCGTGGCCCTGGTCATCGCGCCGTATCTCGGCGTGGCCGGCGAGGTCGTGCTCTTCTCGTCCCTGGCCTGTGCGGGCATGCCCTTCCTGCTGCTTGTGGGCGCCGCGCCCAACGCCATTGCCTATGACTCCGGGCAGTTCACCAGCGGCGAGTTCTTCAAGTACGGCATTCTGGCGTCCATCCTGCTGATGGCTGTTCTGGCCCTGTTCATCTCCATCATCTGGCCGCTCATGGGCATGGCCGTGACCCTGCCCGCCGGAGGCTAGGAATCGTGGAGCGTTACTGACTGTGAATCGGCGCGGCCCGGCATCTCAGGATGCTTGGCCGCGCCTTTTGCAGAAACAGGTTGAAAAAGGAGCCGCGCATGCATCTGGAAAGACTCATCGAACACATCGTGACACGCGTGAACCTCAACCTGCGCAATCCCCGCGCGGACGTGCGTCCCTATGTCAGCGGACTTGTGGCCGAAGACAAGTTCGCACAGTACTACGCATTTTACGCACTCACCCCGCACCACCCCCTCTATTTCCGGTTCCACAACTCCAGCCTGGCCGGGACCTATTTTCTGGGCAAGTGCGAAGTGGAAAACGCCGTGCTCTACAAGAGCGACATTCGCGGCGATGAACTGAAGAAAAAAGGAACCGTGAGCAAGGTCGGAAACGAGGACGTGCTGGTCTATGCCGATGAAATCATCAGCATCCGCAACTCCATCCTGCTCAAGACCCTGGTCCACAACAACTCCAAGGACCCGGAAAGCCTCGAAGTCTTTCGCATCCGCAACACCGTGGCCCTGCACTATTCCAACATCCACGGGACCTGCACCGAGGGACTGCTGCTGCAACCCTTTGGTACGGTGGACCTTTCCACGCTGCACGACTGTGTGGTCGGGGTGTTCAGCTACGTGCAGGTCACAGAGCTCTCCCATGAGCACATCGGCGAGGGTCTGGTCTGGGTCCGCGCGGACGACGCCTTTGAATTCAAATACCAGTATCCGGAAAACGCGCTGAAAAAATACGTGGACTACACTCCGGGCCAGACCCCGAAGGGCGACTTCATGGCCTTTCTGGAGAGCCGCAAGGAAGACTTCATGCCGGTCTACGCCTCGGTGGTTCCGGAACTCTCCTCGGATGTTCCCGCGTCTGCCCTGGTCAGCCCCTATGCCGTGGTCAAGGGCGATTCCCAGATCGGGGAAAACGTGCTCGTGGCCCAGCGCGCCTATGTGG
The DNA here is from genome assembly GCA_050251775.1 of Desulfovibrio sp. Taxonomy (GTDB): domain Bacteria; phylum Desulfobacterota; class Desulfovibrionia; order Desulfovibrionales; family Desulfovibrionaceae; genus Paucidesulfovibrio. Next base: position 32,516 of record JBFWMD010000007.1, on the reverse strand, counting down.
AAAACTCCCAGCTGGGCAACGGAACCAACGCCCAGGAAAACTGCTACATCGTCAATTCCGTGCTCGACGGCATGGATGTCAACGCCCATGGCGGCAAGGTCATCCACTGCCACATGGGCCAGAAGGTCTTCACCGGCTTCAACTCCTTCCTGCGCGGCAGCGAATCCTGTCCGGTGCATATCGGCAGCGACAGCATCGTCATGCCCCATACGATCATCGACGCCACGGAACCCATCGACGTGCCCGCCAACAGCCTGGTCTGGGGGCTGATCACCTGTCAGGCCGACCTGGACCAGAACTCCATGTCCCTGGAGGCCTTTTCCAAGCTCAAGGGCCAGTTCCGACTGGGAAACATGAGCTTCGAAGGCGCGGGAAAGCTTTTTGTGGACGGGTTTCGCAGCCGGATCGAACATATTCTGGCGGAGAACGGCGCCTATTTCGACGACGAGGACACCCAGGGCCACGCCCAGAAAACCCAGGGCAGTTCCTACAGCATTCTCCAGCCCTACCCGCAGGGAGACCTCAAGGGACTTTGCCCCACAGTGACCATCGGCGAGTCCTGCCATACCGGGAGATTCTAAAGCATTGAAGATTGCCTGTATGGACAGACTCGGCTACTGTCGCTCCAATGCCGAAACCGAGCGGAACGTCCGGGCAGGGACGCACCGCTGTGCCGCACCGGCCTGCTGGCCGGGCGGTTGATTGTCGCCAACGAGAGAGAAGGAGAACAACTGTGTCCAAAACCATTGCACAAGCCTTACAGAGAAACCTGCTCGGCAATGCGCCGACCTGGTACAAGCTCTGCATCATAGGCTTTCTGATCCTCAACCCCATTCTGCTCCAGGTGGTCGGCCCGTTCATTACGGGCTGGGTCCTGATCTGCGAATTCATCTTCACTCTGGCCATGGCCCTGAAGTGCTATCCGCTCCCGGCGGGCGGCCTGCTGGCCATCGAGGCCGTGTTCCTGGGCATGACCAGCCCCGATACCGTGTACCACGAGGCACTGACCAACTTCCCGGTCATCCTGCTGCTGATCTTCATGGTCGCGGGCATCCACTTCATGAAGGAACTGCTCCAGTTCACCTTCACCAAGTTGCTCGTCAAGATACAGTCAAAAATCGCCATTTCCCTGCTGTTCTGCTTTGCGGGAGCCTTTCTCTCCGCATTTCTGGACGCCCTGACCGTCACGGCAGTGATCATCGCCGTGGCCTACGGCTTCTACAACGTCTACCACCGCTACGCCTCGGGCATCGGCGCCTCGGGCAAGCACGATCTGCTCAACGATGAAGCGGTCAAGGAAATGGAGCGCGCGGACCTCAAGGAATTCCGGGGCTACCTGCGCAACCTGATGATGCACGGTGCGGTGGGCACGGCCCTGGGCGGCGTCTGCACCCTGGTGGGCGAACCCCAGAACCTGCTCATCGGCTCCATCATGGGCTGGCACTTCGGCGAATTTTTTGTCTATGTCGCCCCCATCTCCATGCCCGTGCTGCTTACCGGCCTGCTGACCTGCATTGTGGTGGAAAAGTTCCACCTCTTCGGCTACGGCCACCGCCTGCCGGGCAACGTCCGTTCCGTGCTGCTTGAGGAAGCCACCCGCAGCGAAGAAGGACTGGGCAAGGCCGGCAAGGCCCGCCTGATCATTCAGGCCTGCGCCGCCATCTGGCTCATTCTGGCCCTGGCCATGCATCTGGCCGAAGTCGGCATCATCGGCCTGTCCATCATCGTGCTGCTCACCGCGCTCAACGGCGTCATCGAGGAACACCGCATCGGACACGCCTTCGAAGAGGCCCTGCCCTTCACCGCGCTGCTCGTGGTCTTCTTCTCCATCGTGGCCGTGATCCACGACCAGCACCTCTTCAAGGGCATCATCGAATTCGTGCTCAATATGCAGGGCAAGCAGCAGCTCGTGGCCTACTACGCGGCCAACGGACTGCTTTCCATGATCTCGGACAACGTCTTCGTGGCCACGGTCTACATCACCGAGACCAAGATGCACTTCGCCAAGGTCATGGGCGAGGTCCCGGGCGTGACCATGTCCGGCGACGAGATCATCGCCGCCCTGACCAGCTACACCCAGGACTCCCACGCCTTTGTGGCCCAGTTCCCGGAAGCCGCCGCCAAGCAGCTCCTGGCCCTCAAGGACCAGTTCAACGCCCTGGCAGTGGCCATCAACACCGGTACGAACATCCCGTCCGTGGCCACTCCCAACGGACAGGCCGCGTTCCTCTTCCTGCTGACCTCGGCCCTGGCCCCGGTCATCCGGCTGTCCTACATGCGCATGGTCATGCTCGCGCTGCCGTACACCATCACCATGACCATCGCCGGCGCCACCGCCACCTGGTACATGCCGGAAATCGAGCACTGGCTCGTGCAGGTGCTGCACTTCAGCGGCCACTAAGCCGTGTGAGCCGCGCCGGAGAGGAGAAGAAAGCCTCCGGCGGCTTAAGGGCCAGCGACCCTTAAGAATCCCGAATAAAAAAGGCCCGCTCTCACGAGCGGGCCTTTTTGCGTCCGGCGAATCAGGAATCATGGAATGGAAGCGGGGAGAAATTCGTTCGGCCAGAACACGGTCTCCACCATGATTTCCGAGCGAACCGCCTCCAGGAAAAGGCGTACTTCACGTTCTTGGTGTGCGCTGAAGCGCAGCATCAAAATTCCTCCGGCGCGGTCCACCACCGTGAACAGGGCCAGATTGTCCCAAGCCTCCAGCAGGAAGCGGAACAGGGCCACGTCCTGCCGGGCCACGCGCACATAGGCACGGGAAGACCAGCCCGGCGCGGCAAAAACCCGGCCACGGCGCGGACGCACGCGGCGCTTCTTGGGAGCAGGGGACACGGGCTCAGAGGCGAAGTTGGACAGGGAGGGGGAATCAGTGTTGGGCATGGGCCTGCTATGCCCGCTCCGGCAGGAGCAAGTCAAGACGGCGTGAAGAGAGAAAGGCAGCCACTGGCGGCCGCTTCAGCTGACCTTGGTTCCGACCTTGAGCCCGTATTTTTCGATGCGGGCGATGAGCGTGGGCCGTGACATGCCGAGCAGTTTGGCCGCGCGGGTGCGGTTTCCGTCGGTCATTTCCAGGGCCTCGCTCACGGCGATCTTGCCCACGGCATTGATCATGGCCTCAAAGGCGTCGCCGCCGCCGTGGCTGGTCAGGGTCCGGCGCACCCAGGTGCGCACGGGGTCCTCGTCCTGCGCGCTTTCCTCTTCGTGTCGCTCGCCCGCGGCCAGGGCCAGTTCGTCCGCGCCCACGGGGCAGCCCCGGCTGAAGATTACAGCCCGGTGCAGCTTGTTGGCCAGTTCGCGAACGTTGCCGTGCCAGGGCTGGCTGCGCAGGAAGTTGAAGGCGTCCCGGGTCAGGCCGGGATTGTCCATGCCCATTTCCCGCGCAAAGCGGGCCAGGAAATATTCCGCGAGCAGGGCGATGTCCTCGTCGCGTTCGCGCAGGGGCGGCAGGTAGATGGTCACGACCTTGAGCCGGTAGTAGAGGTCCTCGCGGAAGCGGCCCTCGGCCACGGCGGCCTCCAGGTTGCGGTTTGTGGCCGCAATGATCCGCACGTCCACGGGAATGGCGCCGTGTCCGCCCAGGCGTTCGATTTTCTTTTCCTGAAGCAGCCGCAGAATCTTGGCCTGGATGCCTTCGGGCATGTCTCCGATCTCGTCCAGGAACACGGTTCCGCAGTGTGCCTTTTCGATTTTGCCCACGCGGCGGCTGACAGCGCCGGTGAACGCACCCTTTTCATAGCCGAAGAGTTCGCTTTCGAGCAGGGTTTCGGGAATGGCCACGCAGTTGATGACCACAAAAGGCTTCTGGCTGCGCAGGCTGTGCTGGTACACGGCGCGGGCCACCAGTTCCTTGCCCGTGCCGGACTCGCCCCGGATGAGCACGGTGGCGTCCGTGGGCGCGACCCGGCCGATGGCCTTGTAGATTTCGTGCATGGCTCCGGAACGGCCGATGAGCGCCTCGCCGTCCGGGGTGTCCGGCCCGGCGTCCATGGTCACGCGGTCGCGCATGACGCGTCCGGCCTCCAAGGCCTGGCCGATGAGTTCGAGGATGTCCGGGATGTCAAAGGGTTTGAGCACGTAATCAAAGGCCCCGAGCTTGGTGGCCTCGATGGCGGTGTCTGTGGAGGCGAAGGCGGTCATGATGATCACCTGGAGGCGCGGCTCGATCTCGCGCATGCGCTGGAAGGCCTGGAGGCCGTTCATGCCCGGCATGCGCACGTCCATAACCACGAGGTCGGGAACCTCGGCCCGGACAGCCTCCACTCCGGCCTCTCCCGAGGCGGCCACGCGGACCACATGTCCCTCGGCGCAGAGCAACCGTTCGAAGCTCAGCCGCAACTGGGAATCGTCGTCCACGATCAGTATCTGTGCCATAGTTCCTCCGAGCGGCAGGGCAGCACCAGCACGAACCCCGCGCCCCGGGTGGTGTTGCGCAGGTTCAGCCAGCCGCCGTGCTCTTCCATGATCCGCTTGGCAATGGCCAGACCCAGGCCCGTGCCCTCCTCCTTGGTGGAAAAGAAGGGATCGAAAACCTGCCCGCGCAGGTGTTCGGGTATGCCCGGTCCGGTGTCGTCGATGCGCAGGAGCACAACCTTGCCCTGGGGTTCCATGACCCCGGTTTCCTCGCGGATGGTGATGGTTCCGCCCGGTCCCATGGCCTCGCAGGCGTTGAGCAGCAGGTTGGCCAGCACTTCCTTGAGTTGGTCCGGATCCGCGCTGACCTCGGGCAGGCGGCGGCCCCGGATGAGCCGCAGCTCCACCCCGCCGGAATCGAAACGGTGGCGCAACAGATCCAGGGTGGTGTCCACGATGTCCGAGGGGCTGATCTGCTGAAAGCGCAGCTTGGGACGCCGCGAAAACTCCAAAAAGTTGCGGATGATGGTGTCCAGGTGCGCGATCTCCTCGCTGATGACCTCAAAATCCTCGCGCTGGGAGTCGTTCATGCTCAGGCTGCGTTCCAGCGAGAAAAGCCGCATCTTCACCGAGGTCAGCGGGTTGCGGATGGAGTGGGCCACGCCAGCGGCCAGCTTGCCGACCATGGCCAGTTTTTCCGCCTGCATCAGGTGTTCGCGGCTTTGCACCAGCTTGGTGTGCGTCTGGTCCATGTCCGCCACAAGCAGCTCCATGCGGCTGGACAGGGCCTTGACCTCGTCCATGACCCGGCCGGGCGGCAGTTCGCAGAAGCCGCCGCCCTCGGCGGCCAGCCTGCGGATGGGGTCGAGCACGCGGCGCACCAGGAGCCAGCCCAGGAGCAGCCCCAGGAGCAGAGCCAGGGGCATGGCCGTCCAGGAGAGCACAGAGACGAAGCGTGCCTGGGCCTTGTATTCCGCGCCCGCCTGGCGGATCATGTCTTCGTGCAGTTTGCGGAACTGTGCGCAGAGGTCGCGCAGGGAATCGAACTGGCGGCGCACCTCCCAGTGCAGCCGCGCGCCGTCCTCGCGCTTGTCCTCGCGGTAGAGCGCGATGACCCGGTCCTTGTTCAGCACGTAGCGCAGGTATTCGGACTCGATGCGCGCCAGGAGCCGTTGCGCTTCGGGCGTCTGGGGCATGCCCCGGACCGAAACGAGCCGTTCCTCGAATGCGGCGCGGTGCTTTTCCAGCTGTTCCAGCCAGGCGTCGTCCGCGTTGAGGAAGAAATAGGTCGCATAGCCCTTTTGCATCACCAATTCGTTTTCCAGAGCCTGGGCTGCGGCAAGGGTGGCCATGTCGCGGTCCACCATGCGGACCACCAGGACCTGGGTCCGGCTGTTGGACCAGAGCGTGAACCCGGACCAGAGCGCGGCCACGAGCACCAGTGCGCAGAGCAGGGCGAAGATCTGGAGCCGCAGGCTGGTGCGCAGCCTGCGCTGCCGCGTAAAATGTCCGGAAGTCCGGCCCGGGTTGTCGGATTCCGCCGCTTCGGCGACGCCCCCGGTTCCGGCTTCCGCAGGCCCGGTCGTCTCCGTGGGCGTCGTGTCCTGGCCTTGCGCCAGATCCTTCTCCTGACTCATGCTTCCTCCGGCCCCGCTTTGTCCGGGGCAACGATTCCCCCGACAAGGACCAAAGCGCAGTTTTGCCCAATGTCGGCCCCTTGGCAAGGCCGCCCTTGCCAACCGCGCACATTTATGGTCTTTCCTGCATATGCGTACCTACATCTTCCTTCCTCCGGTCAAGCAGGCCGCGGGCGGCGTCACCGTGCTGCGCCAGGTGGCGGCCACCTTGCATGCCGCCGGGCGCGAAGCCTTTCTGGTGCTCCGCGAACCCGCCCAGTGGATTCCGGCCGGGCTTCAAGGCGCGGCTCCGGAACTGGCCTGGAAGGATGTGGCGCTCAAACCGGGCGACCTCTGGCTCGTGCCCGAGGGCTGGCCCAACGCCCTGGCTCCCGGCCTGGACGCGGGTGCGCGCTGCGTCAGCTACGTCCAGAACTGGGCCTATCTTTTTTCCACCCTGCCGGACAACGTGACCTGGGGCCGCCTGCCCGTGGAATTCCTGGCCGTATCCTCGCCCGTGGCCCATTACGTGCGCGAGACCACGGGACGCGACGCGCCCGTGTTGCGGCCCGGCATTGACCGGACCCTGTTCGCCACACCCGAGGCCAAGCCCCTGGCCACGCCGGGCAACCCGGTGCGCATCGCCTACATGCCGCGCAAAAACAAAGCCCAGGCCCGCCAGATCCAGGACATCTTCCACTCCCGGAACCCCGAGGCCGAGGTGCGCTGGACACCCATCGAAGGCCTGGACGCCTTTGGCGTGGCCCGGACCCTGGCCCGCTCGCACATCTTCCTGATGACCGGGTTTCCCGAAGGCTGTCCGCTGCCCCCCCTGGAGGCCATGGCCTGCGGCTGCCTCTGCGTGGGGTTCTCCGGCTACGGGGGCTGGGACTACATGCGCCCGGCGCAGCAAAACCCGCGCTTCGCGCCCTGGTGGCCCGTGCGCTCCGTGCCCTGGGGCGGCAACGGCCTCTGGTGCGCCGACCTGGACGTGCTCGACGCGGCCCTGCTCACGGAGGAGGCCGTGGCCTGGGTGCGCGGCAATGCGTCCCAATACGCCGAGGCCCTGCGCAACGCGCGCCTCACGGCGGACGCCTATTCTCTGGAAGCCCAGCGCAACAACATTCTCGACATCTGGGACGCCCTGGACAAGAACTGAACTCCCTGCCCCGCCCAGGGGAAGCAAAGGAACCAAAATGCTTGAAAAACTCCGTCAGATCAAAGACCGGGGGCTTTCCGCGGCCCTGCGGCTGGCCCTGAACGAAAAATTCTCCCGCTACGGGAAGATTTCCAACCTGCGGCTGGACACCTCGGCCCATCGGCTCCTGGTGGACGTACACCTGGAAGGCGAAATCCAGGAAACCACCCTGGCTGTGGAGGAATATGAGCTGCTGCGCGACGGCGACGCCGCCGTGATCCGGCTCGGCAACATCACGGCCTCGCGCGCCTGGCTCGAACGGGTCATGAACGACGCGGCGGACAGGATGCTCCAGGACCGCAAACTGCGTGTGGAACACCCCGCCATCGCCAAGGTGCTCTCGGCGGTTTTGTAGCCGGCAAAAGCAAAGCCTCCGGCTTTCCAGGCGTCGAAGCGCGGCCTGACCGTCCAAAACGCCCAATAAGCCGCATTCCCACACTGGGAATGCGGCTTATTCCTTGGAAAACGATCCTGGCGTTTCGTCAGCTCGAGATGGTTTTCGCGTTCAGGCACTGGGCCGAAGTGGCCACGGTGTTTCGGCCATTGGCCTTGGCCAGATAGAGGGCCTGGTCCGCGCGCAGGAGCAGGTCGGTTTCCTGGTCCAGACAACCGGCCGTCAGAGAGGACACGCCAATGCTGGCGGTGATGGAAAAGGTCTTGCCCGCGATAAAATAATGACGATTCGCAATGCGCTCGCGAATGCGGTCGGCCAGCTTCCAGGCGTCGGCCTCCAGGGTGTGGGGCAGGAGCAGGGCGAATTCCTCCCCGCCGAAGCGCGCGGCGATGTCGCAACTGCGCACGGAATCCTGGAGCAGCGCGCCCACTTCGCGCAGGACCAGATCGCCTGCGGCATGCCCATGGGTGTCGTTGACCAGCTTGAAGTGGTCCAGGTCGATCATCAGCAGGGCCAGGCTGTTGCCGTAGCGCTGGCTGCGTTTGAGCTCCACGGCCAGGCGGCGGTCAAAGGTCTGGCGGTTGTGCAGCTTGGTCAGGCCGTCGCGGTCCGCGCGGATTTTGACCTCGCGGTAGAGCCGGGCGTTGTTCAGGGCCAGCCCCAGATGCCGCACCGAGGACTTGAGGGTCTGGACCTGATCCTTGGCCAGCCGGATATCCCGCTCGCAGAGCAGGGCCAGACAACCGAACTGCCCCTGCGGCCCGGCCAGCGGCAGAATCAGGGACCGCCCGGCATCGGGCGAAAGGGCTTCGCCCTTGGTTTCCATGTGCTCGACCTGGAACCCGCTGATGGGTCCGCCTTCGTTGCGCAGGGCGGTATCGAGCAGGAACTCCACCCACTTGTCCTCGATTTCCTTGCCCAGGCGCGAATCAAGCAGCAGTTCCACGGCGGTTTCGCCGGTTTCCGGATTGCGCTGCCAAAAGGCGGCCTGGAGCAGCTTCACAGGCAGGAGCAGGTGCAGGTCGGTCAATGCCTGGGCCAGGATTTCCTGGGGATCGAGGCTGCCCGCCGCATTGGTCAGGAAGCGGTTCAGGAAGAGCAACTGGTCGGTCTTGCGCTTGAGCAGTTCGCGCTCCAGGATGATTTCCTCGGTCATGCGGTAGATGTCCGAGTAGAGGCTGGTGACCTCCTTGGCGCGGAACAGCGCGTCCTGGACCTTGTCGCGGGTCAGGGGCGCGCGGATGGCTGTGAGGAAGCCCTCTTCCAGCACTTCGTCCAGCTCCATGGGCCGGTCGCCCTCGTCCTGGATCAGAATGCGTTGGGTGTGCTCCATTTCCCGGAAGGCTTCCTTGCCCTGTTCCGGAATGCGTTCCCAGATGCGCCAGGGAATCCAAGTGGTTCCGGGCTGCTCTTCCGCAGCGATCTCCTCCAGAGGCGCGCGGCCCTCGGGGTAGTTGCGCAGCTCAAAGCCTTCGCCCACGGCTTCCCGTATCCGGGTCGCTTCCGGGCCGTTCAGACCCAGCCCCCACATGGTTTCCTGCCTGCCTTCGTGGTTCATCGTTCCGCCTCCTTGAGCGCGAGGAAAATATTTCCCGACCTGATCCTTGCAAGTTAAGGGCCAGCCAGGCCATTGGCGGCAACTCTCCGAGGTGATGGAAGATGATCCCCTCGATTGCGACCGGATGGGGCCGAGTGTCAAAAAGCGGACCCCCTGCCGGACCAAAGAACAGGAAAGGAGACAAAGCCGGAAACGGTCCGGATCTTCCCGCAAATGAGAGGAATCCGTGCCGCAATGTTTGACAAAAGACGCTGAAACGGATTTGTTGGAGAAATGAAAAGCAGCCAGAGCGAACGCGCCGCTGTGCGCCGGATTTGGGGCAGCCTGGACCCGTTTCTGGAGTCCGGACCGGTGCTGGGGCGCAGGGTGGCCAACACCCGTTTTCTGGCCGCGTTGCTCGCGGCGGACCCATTTGAGGAATACCATTTCTTTTTGGGCGACCGGGAACAACGCGCATCCCTGGCCGCGCACCTGGGCAGGCTGTTTCCCGGAACAGCGGAAAAGTGCCGCGTACTGGACCGGCGCGAACTGCCGGCCCGGCTGGCGGGCGAGCCGTACCACTGCTTCCACCAGTCCGACTGCATCCAGTTTCAGCCCGTCCTGGCCCGTGTGCGCAACGCCTTCAGCCCGTCCATGTTTCCCATCACAGGCGTGACCCATTCCCTTTCCTACGCCAACTATGCCGAGGCCTTTCTGCGCCACCTCTGGACCGGCACTTCGCAGCGGGACTGCATCGTCTGCACGTCCGGGCCGGGCCGGGCCGCTGTGGAGGAGTATTTCCGGCAGTTGCGCGCGGGCTACGACCTGGGACCGGAGTTCGGCCAGCCCACGCTCCGGCGCGTACCCCTGGGCGTGGACGCCGGGGAGATCACACCGGCCACGCCGGAGCAGCGGGCCGCCCTGCGCGCCGAGCTGGACCTGGACCCCGCGCGCACGGTCCATCTGGTCTTCGGCCGCCTCTCCCACCAGTCCAAAATGGACCTGCTGCCGCTGTTGCGGGCCTTTCAACGCTGCTTCCAGGATTCCGGCGGGGCTGCCAAGGGTTCGGCGAATGGCCCCCGGCCCGGGAACACGACCCTGGTCCTGGCGGGCTGGCTCGACGAGGGCGACGCTTTTCCGGCCACGCTGGAGCGCCTGGCCACCAACATCGGCCTGGACCTGCGCATCGTGGCCCGACCCGGCGAACGGAAAAAACTCGCCCTGTACCGGGCTGCGGACGTGTTCATCTCCATCGCGGACAATCCCCAGGAGACCTTCGGCCTGACCGTGCTGGAGGCGGCAGCCGCCGGGCTGGCCGCCGTGGTTTCGGAGTACGACGGCTACCGCGACCTGGTGCTCGACGGCGAGACCGGCCTGCTCGTGCCCACGCTGGGGCCGGACCAAAGCGAACGCCTCGACCTGATGGCCCCGCTGCTCTTCGACAATCAGTACCACCTGCTCTTGGCCCAGCGCACCGCGGTGGAGGTTCCGGCCCTGGCCAAGGCCCTGGCCCGGCTGCACAATGACCCGGACCTGCGCGCGCGCATGGGCCGTGCCGCGCGGGCCCGCGTGGAGCGCTGCTACACCTGGGCAACGGTCATGGAGGAATATCTCGCCCTCTGGGACGAGCTCTGGACCCTGCCCGCGCCGCCGAGAGCCGGACAAGGGGAGTGGGGCGGCGGCGTGCATCCCTCCCAGGTTGCCTACGCGAGCACCTTTGCGGGCTACGCCAGCCGGAACCTTGCGGATGGAATCCGACTGCGCCTGGGTCGCACGGGCGAAGCCACCTACCACCACAAGGACGCCCCCCTGATCTATCCGGGCCTGGGCGGGCTGGTGGAGGAGGAAGGCATTCGCAGGCTGCTGTTCATGGCGCGCAGGCCCGCCACAACGCTCGAACTTCAGGACGGACTGCTGGCCGCCGGACTCTGCGCCGGACCGGAACAGGCCCGCGCCCTGCTGCTCTGGGCCGTGAAGCACGACCTGCTGGAGGTGGAACCGGCTTGAAAAGCGAGGAATGATGCGCGTCTGTTACCAGCTTGGAGAATACGTCAGCCATGTCCGGGCCGGGCGGGAGAACATGCTCGCCCTGGCCGAAGTCGGCCACGAACTCACGGACGACCCCATGCGGGCCGACGTGGCCGTGATTCACGACGAACCGCTGTTCCTGCCGCGCCACCTGGAACGGCTCCGCAGCCGGGGATTGCCCGAGGGTGTGCCCGTGGTGGGCTACTGCGTGTTCGAGGTCGCGCCCCTGCCGGAAATCTTCCTGCCGCCCCTGAAGGCCGTGAACGAAATCTGGACCTGTTCGGAGTTCAGCCGCGACCTTTTCGCGACACACCTGCAGAGCGTTCACGTGGTCCCGCATGTGGTCCGCAGGCCCGCACCCGGCGACGCGGACCTGCGGCGGGTGGCCGCGCTGCTGGGAAACAGGCCCGGAACCTTCTGGTTCTACACCATTGCGGACGGGGCCAACCGGCGCAAGAACCTGCCCGCCGCCCTGTTCGCCTTTGCCGCTCTGCGCGCCGAACTGAACGACGCCCGGACTTCCGGACCGCGTCCCGGTCCGGCGCGCGTGGGCTTCGCGGTCAAGCAATACCGCCGCAACCTGGACCTCTCCCATTTGCCCGGCGTGCTCTCCCTGGACGGGGAATTCAGCGACGGCGAAATCGCGGCCCTGCACGCCCTGGCGCACTGCTACGTCAGCCCGCACCGGGCCGAGGCCTGGGGCCTGGGCCTTTCGGACGCGCTGGCCGCCGGAAACCAGGTCATTGCCACGGGCTGGTCCGGAAACATGGCCTTCATGGACGAAAGCAACAGCTGCCCACTCCCTTTTCGGATCACACCGGTCACGGAATCGGATCTGTCCGCGCTGCCGCCGTTTTTTGAGGAGGGGATGCTCTGGGCCGAAGCGGACGGGGCCGCGCTGCTGTGTGAAATGCGCCGCGCCCTGCGCGGCGTGGATCCGGAGATGCGCCGTTGCGCCCTGGGCGTGGCCGAGCGGTTCTCCCCGGTCCGGGTGGGCCGGATCATGTCCGAGCGGCTGCGGGCCCTGCGACCGGACAAGGCCTGAGCATCACTGTTCTGACTCGGGTTCAGGCCAGAGGCTGCAACTCCGCCGTGCCGCACTGCGCCACGCAATTGCGCCCCAGATCCTTGGCGACATAGAGAGCCTGATCCCCGGCGCGCAGCATTTCGCCCAGGGAAGTGCCCGTTTCCGGGTCGCTGGTGCAGATCCCGATACTCACGGTATAACGCAGCGGCTTGCCACTCTTGGCGCTCAGCGTCCGGGCCTCGACAGCGGTCCGCACCCGCTCGGCGGCAAACCGCGCTTCCCCCCCTCCGGTATTGGGCAAAAAAGCCACAAATTCCTCGCCGCCGTACCGGCCGAACACATCATAACGCCGCAACAATTCCGCGACGGTATCGGCAAAATCCTTGAGCACCCGGTCGCCCTCGGGGTGACCGAAGGTGTCGTTGACCTTCTTGAAGTGATCGAGGTCCATTATGAGCATGGACGAGGGTTCTCCCCTGCGCAGAGACAGGGCCAGCATGTTCTCGGCCTGTTCGAGGAAGGTCTTGCGGTTGAGCAGGCCCGTGAGTCCGTCGCGCGTGGCCGCGCGTGTCAGTGCCGTGTCGGCATGCTCTTTGAGCAGCAGGAGGAATCCCACGCTGCCCAGGAGCATGAGCAGATATGTGGGCAAAAAGGAAAACGTCTGCACGGCCTGGTTCGAAATCAGGGTAAAGCTCATTTCCGCGAGCAGGGCCGCTGTGGCCCGAAACCACAGGGCCAGGGAAGACAGCAGGTACAGCAGTCCCATGGTTCTGCGCAACAACGATCCGCCCGAACCACCCAAAAAAAACACTGCCGGCGCAAGATACACACAGCCGGAAATCATGGCGGCCAGGCCGACCTGGAATTTCGGATTCCAGGATTGCGCCACGTCGTAAAACAACGAACCCAGGGTCAACGAGACAAAGTAAACCGCAAACATCCGGCGGAGCGGGTGGCGGTGCAGTGCCAGCAGAGCAAAAGACTCCAACCCGAATCCGAAGAAGATCAGCGGATTGGCCACAAGCACAGTGACCACGTCCGAAAGCTGGCCGCGCATCCCGAGCAGCAGCCAGGCCACGGACTGGAGCACCTTGCCCACGAGAAAGGCGCGGTACGCCGGCCCGCTTTGCTGACCCCGTGCATAGGCCCAGACCAGCAGGGCCGAGACGAGGTTGCCCACGAACAGGGCGAAGATCACGGTACGTACGTCAATGGTGAAGGGCATACAATTCCTCGCAGGACAATTCATGTATGTCCTGCCAGTGTATTCCCGTGCGGCTCCTGCGACAAGGGTTTTGCTGATTTTCGCGTATGATTTTCCAAAAAAAGAGGACGCCGAAACGCCCTCCACTTGATTTCGTTCTTGTCAGCGGTCCTGTTTCAACGCAAAAAGCGCGCAACAATGGCCTTGGCGGCCCTCCGGCCAGCGCCCATGGCCGAAATGACCGTGGCTGCGCCCGTGACAATGTCGCCGCCCGCAAAGACGTTTGGCATGGAGGTCTCTCCGGTTTCCGGGTCGGCCTGGATGTAGCCCCACTTGTTCAACTCCAGTTCGGGCGTGGCATTCAGCAGGATCGGATTGGGCCGCGTGCCCACGGCGATGACCGCCGTGTCCGCCGCGATTTCCTCGCTCGCGCCCTCCACGCAGACCGGGCGACAGCGGCCTGATTCGTCGGGAGCGCCCAGCGCCATGATCTGGGCCGTGACCGAGGTCAGGCGCATGTTCTCATCGCCGTTGAAGGAAAGGGGTGAGCAGAGGCAGCGCAGCGTGACGCCCTCTTCCAGGGCGTGGTGGACCTCCTCCGCGCGCGCGGGCATCTCGGCCTCGGTACGGCGGTAAAGGATGGTGACCTCGTCCGCGCCCAGGCGCAGGGCGGTGCGCGCCGCGTCCATGGCCACGTTGCCTCCGCCCACGACCACCACCCGGCCCGTGTGGGGAGGCGGGGTGTCAAAGTCCGGAAACTGGAAGGCCCGGCCCAGGTTCACGCGGGTGAGGTATTCATTGGCCGAGTAAACGCCAAGCAGATTCTCGCCCGGCACGTCCAAAAAGCGCGGCAGGCCCGCGCCCACGCCGATGAATATGGCGTCGTAGCCCTGGTCCAGCAGTTCGCGGAGCTGGAAGGTGCGGCCCGCGACCCAGTTGGTCACGAATTCCACACCCAGAGTGCGCATGGCGTCCACCTCGCGCCGGACCACGGACTTGGGCAGGCGGAAGCGGGGAATGCCATAGACCAGGACGCCGCCCACCTCGTGCAGGGCCTCGAAGACCGTGACCTTGACGCCGAGAGCGGCCAGATGCCCGGCGCAGCTCAGCCCGGCCGGGCCTCCGCCCACGCAGGCCACGCGCAGCGGCTTGTCCAGGACGCATTCCCGCGTGCCCGTGAGCTGTTCGCAGGCTCCGGAGGCCGCAAAGGTGTCGGCCACCCAGCGTTCCAACCGGCCAATGGCCACGGGTTCGCCCTTGGCGGAAAGCACGCACGCGCCCTCGCACTGGGTCTCCTGGGGGCAGACCCGGCCGCAGACCGCGGGCAGGGAATTGTATTGCCGGATGACCTCGTACGCTCCGGCCAGATCGTCCCGCTGCACATGGCCAATGAAGCCCTTGATGTCGATCTCCACGGGACAGCCCGTGCGGCACTTGGGATTCTTGCACTGCAGACAGCGCGCCGCCTCGGCCAGGGCGTGCTCCCGGGTGTAGCCCAGGGTCACCTCGTCGAAATTCCCGGCGCGTTCCCGGGCGGGCTGCTCGGGCATGGCCACGCGGGGCAGGATCTTTTTCTTCGCCTTCCCGGCCTTGGGTTCCTGGCTCATTTTCCCTCCTGGCAGCGGCATTGGTGGAACTGCTCCCTGGACACGGCCTCTTCCTCGCGGAACTGGCCCAGGCGACGCCAGAGTTCGTCGAAATCCACTTCGTGGCCGTCGAATTCCGGGCCGTCCACGCAGGCGAATTTGGTTTCCCCGCCCACGCTGCAACGGCACGCGCCGCACATGCCGATGCCGTCCACCATGATGGAATTCAGGCTCACCGTGGTCTTGATCTTGTGGGGGCGGGTGACCTCGGCCACGGCGCGCATCATGGGAACCGGACCCACGGCCACGACCTCGGCGATGTCCTCGCCCTCGTCAATGAGCTGCTGGAGCACCTGGGTCACAAAGCCCTTGTGCCCCTCGCTGCCGTCGTCCGTGGCGATGCGCACTTCCGGACAGAAGCCCGCCAGTTCGTCGCAGAAGAGCAGCAGTTCCTTGGAACGCGCGCCCACGATGGCGATGACGCGGTTGCCCGCCTTGGCGTGGCCCTTGGCGATGTGGTGCATGGCCGCCACGCCCGTGCCCCCGCCCACGCAGACCACGGTCCCCCGGCTCTCGATGCCGGTGGGTCGACCCAGCGGGCCGCAGACATCCGGCAGACAGTCCCCTTCCTGGAGCGTGTCCAAAAGGGCCGTTGTTTTGCCCACCACCAGATAGACCAGGGTGATGGTTCCGGCCTCGGGATCGGCGTCCGCAATGGTCAAGGGAATGCGCTCGCCCTGCGCGTGCACGCGCAGCATGACGAAGTTTCCGGGCTCGGCCTTGAGCGCCACCTGGGGCGCATTGATCACGAGCATGCTGGTCTGCCCGGGAATGAGCGACCGCTTATTCACGATTTCGTACATCAGGACCTTCCTGCTTAATTTTGGGGGATGACCAATCTACGTTTTCGCCAGCCGCTTGGCAACCCTGTTCCTCCGGGGCTTGTCAGAAGCATTGCAAAGGAGTATGAAGATTTTGTAAAGGTGATGATTTCGCTTGCCTCCAGGGAAAGGAGGCACACCGGGCATCCTTCAGGGAGGGTCGCGCCAGGGCGCGAGGACAGCCGGGCCGTTTGAGGTCGGGCTTTTTTTTCGTCCGCTGAACCCTTCCCGCTGCCGTACGGACCGGGATCAACGAGAGCCCAAGGGCAGGACGCATGACCGCCGCCATCTCAGGCCGAAGCGCCCAGGCATCGCAAGAGTACGCCCGCGCCGCCCAGCAGGCGCGAGCAGAAACATTGCGCGCCCAAAACGGGGATTCTCCGGCCAGGGCGCGCGTGCGCACGCGCACCTTTGGGTTCCAGCTCGGCAGCTTCGGTCTGACCTACACCTCGGAGGACGTGCAACTCGAACCCACGCGGTCCGCCGCGTCCCCGGCGCGGAGCACGTTCGACCAGTCCCTGGAGACCGCGACCCTGCGCAGTGAAATGGTCACCACAGCGGCATCGCAGACCCTTTCGGACATCCCGGCCCAGCGCCGCTCCGGCTTGCGCGCCTACCAGGACGCGCTTTCCGCCTCGGCAAATCCCATCAGCCGCACGCTGCTCGCCGTGGCCTGAACCTTCCAGATCAAACCTCCCGGCCGAGCTTCCTGAACACCGAGATTCCTGCCATGAACGCCCTGACCGGGCCTCCCTGGCCGTTTTTGTCCGACGCGGTATTTCTCGCGCTCTTCCTTGCGTCGCCCCGTCCGCCAAGGACCCCGCCAGCCGGGCTTTGCCGGACGCCCGTTGCCCGGTGAAATCCACCCTTCATGAAGCACAGGCTGTTTCCCTGTGATTCTTTTTGCCGTTCCCCAATCCGCTGTTCGCTATCATAATGCATCCAGACCGTCCGGTCATCCGTCTGTATCCAACGCTTTTCGCGAGCAGTTCCTCCGGCGTCTCCACGAGCATTTTGGTTCCATTCATTTTCTTCCATTCCTCGGTTTCGCGGCGGGCTTTTCCGTTCAAGACAGTTTTAGACTTTATTGACAATGGAAATCATTTTCATAATGATGCGCGATAAATCTATTTTGAACCTTTGGGTTGACCCGGAGATTTGCATTTTCCAAAACGTTGCTTAAATTAAATGTTAAGGCACAAACGGAACGGGACGAATCGCGCACTTTGATCCCTGCGCAGGCCCGGAAACCAGGAGCGGATGACCATGACCAGCAGAGCAACAGACAAGGGCGGAGCGCAGCGCAGCCCGGAAACCGGAAGCCGCCACAGCGAACAGACCGAAGGCGGAGCGCAATTGGCCGCCAGCATCCACGCGGCTGCCGAGGCTCTGCCGGAATTGAATATCCCCGCCCCGACCGCTGTCGTGAACGTGAACGCGCCGGTCAAGGGCATGCACTGCGGCGCCTGCGCCGCGCGCATCGAGCGCGTGCTCGGAAAGACCGAGGGAGTGGCCTCGGTTTCCGTGAGTCTGGCCGACGAATCCCTGAGCCTGGAATACGATCCCGAAACCGTGGGCCGCGAGGCCATTGAATCCGCCGTGGCCGGACTGGGCTTCGAGGTGCATCTGCCCGAGCCCAGGCGGACCGACCAGGAGGACCTGCGCCTGGACATCCAGGGCATGAGCTGCGCTTCCTGCGTGGCGCGGGTGGAACGAGCGGTACGCGGTCTGCCCGGCGTGCAGAGAGCCGAGGTCAGCCTGGCGGACAATTCCGGGAGTTTCCGCTTCGACCCCGGCCAGATCAGCGCGGAGCAGGTCCGCCAGGCTATCCATGACGCGGGCTACGAGAGCCGCGAACAGCCCGGTTCCGGCAGCACGGGCGTCACCGAGCAGGAGCGCTTCGAGGCCCGCCAGCAGGAGATCGCCGAGGACCTGCGCCAGCGCCGCAACCGGCTCATCCCGGCCTTCCTCTTTGCCCTGCCCCTGCTGGTGGTCAGCATGGGCCACATGTGGGGCCTGCCTCTGCCCGCCTGGCTCGATCCCATGCACGCGCCCCTGAATTTCGCCCTGTTCCAGCTCGCCCTGACCCTGCCCGTGCTCTGGTCCGGCCGGTTCTTCTACACCAACGGCGTGCCCGCTCTGCTGCGCGGCGGCCCGAACATGGATTCCCTCGTGGCTGTGGGCACAGGCGCGGCCTTTCTCTATTCGCTCTGGAACACGGTGGAGATCGCGCTTGGTCCGGCCCACGGTTTTGATCCCGCGGCCAAGGCCATGGACCTCTATTTCGAGTCCGCAGCCGTGCTCATCGCTCTGATCTCGCTGGGCAAGTATTTCGAGGCCCGCTCCAAGCAGCGCACCTCCGAGGCCATCCGTTCGTTGATGAACCTCGCGCCCGAGACCGCCCTGGTGGTTGCGGAAAGTCCCAACGGAGCCCATGGGGAGGAACGGGAAATTCCGGCCCAGGACGTGCGACCCGGCGACCTCCTACGCATCCGGCCCGGCGCGCGCATCCCTGTGGACGGCGAGGTACTGGAGGGGCGTTCCGGCGTGGACGAGTCCATGCTCACGGGCGAGCCCCTGCCTGTGACCAAGCAGGCCGGGGACAAGCTCACGGGCGGTTCCCTGAACACCACGGGCAGTCTGCTGATGCGCGCCGAGCGCGTGGGCGCGGAAACCACCCTGGCCCGCATCGTGGAGCTGGTGCGTCGCGCCCAGGGTTCCAAGGCGCCCATCGCCAGCCTAGCGGACCGCGTGAGCTACTATTTTGTTCCGGCGGTCATGGCCGTGGCCGTGCTCTCCGGGTTGGCCTGGTATTTTCTCGGCAACGCGGAGTTCGCCTTTTCCCTGCGCATTTTCGTGGCTGTGATGGTCATTGCCTGCCCCTGCGCCATGGGTCTGGCCACGCCCATGTCCATCATGGTCGGAACCGGGCGCGGGGCGCAGCTCGGCGTGCTGGTCAAGAGCGGGGGGGCGCTCCAGGCCCTGAGCGAAATCCGCACCCTGGCCTTTGACAAGACCGGGACCCTGACCCAGGGCAAGCCCGCCCTGGACGGCCTCTGGACTGCGCCGGAAGCGGGGACCGGGAACCGGGTCCTGGCCCTGGCCGCCGCAGCCGAATCCCAAAGCGAACATCCCCTGGCCCTGGCCGTATTGCGTTCGGCCCGGGAACAGGGCGTGGCCGTGCCGGAGCTCCGCTCCTTTGACTCGGTTCCGGGCCGGGGCGTGCGCGCCGAGGTGGAGCAAGCAAAGGAGGGCGTGGATCACAGCGAGGTCCTGCTCGGCAACCGCGAATTCATGGACGAGAGCGGGGTCAGCGTGCCGGACCGGGCGGAACAGGCGGCCCAGGACTTCGCCTCCCAGGGCAAGACCGCGCTCTATCTGGCTGAAAACGGCGGCCTCGCCGCCATTCTGGCCCTGGCCGACACCCCGCGCGAGGAGAGCGCCGAAGTGGTGCGCCGACTGCACGACCTGGGTCTGCGCGTGGTCATGCTCACGGGCGACGCTGAACCCGCGGCCCGGGCCGTGGCGCGCAAGCTGGCCATTGACGAGGTCCGCGCGCGCATCCTGCCGGGCGGCAAGGCCGATGCCGTGGCCGAGCTTCAGCGCCACGGACGCATCGCCATGGTGGGCGACGGCGTGAACGACGCTCCGGCCCTGGCGCGGGCCGATGTGGGTATCGCCATGGGCTCGGGCATCGACTCCGCCGTGGAGGCGGGCGACGTGGTGCTGCTGCGCGGCGGGCTGAACGGACTGCTCACGGCCCTGCAACTCTCCCGCGCCGTGATGCGCAACATCCGCCAGAATCTCTTTTGGGCTTTCGCCTTCAACGTGCTGGGCATTCCGGTGGCCGCCGGGCTGCTTGTCATTTTCGGCGGGCCGGGCCTGAACCCCATGATCGCGGGAACCGCCATGGCGCTGAGTTCCGTGACCGTGGTCTCCAACGCCCTGCGCCTGCGGTCCTTCAACAACAGCCAGGAGAAGTGAACATGGAAAAGAAGATCACCGTAAAGGGCATGAGTTGCGGCCATTGCCAGGCCGCCGTGACCAAGGCCGTACAGACCGTGGACGGCGTGGAGAACGTCACCGTGGACCTCGCCACGGGCCGCGTGACCTACAGCTCGGCCAAGGACAACGACGCCAATGTCAGGGAAAGCGTGGAAAAGGCCGGATACGAGGTTGCGGACTGAATTGGTGACCGTGACCCCGCAAGGGTCTGTTTCCTGAAAACACGAAACCGCGTGCGGACCTCTGTCAAAGAAGTCCGCACGCGGTTTCGTGCCCCAGGGCGTCCCGTTCTGTTCGGCCCGCTCGGAGCGCGGACGCGCCCAGAATCTCCGCGTCAGGAGAACATGGGCCGCAACGCGGGGCGCGGCATGGCCTTGGACCGGTGCGGCGTAAGAACCCGGACCGGAATGCGAAAGGGTTCGTCCCAGCGCGTTGCGTCGGGCAGTCGGGGCAATCCCGCTTCCCGCAGTGGCATCTCCTGATTGTCAAAATATTGACTATCTTCCAGAGCCACGCTACGCACCAGGGGCACGCAGGCCGGACAGATGCAGCCGCCTTTGATGCGCAGATGAAAATCCATGCTTTCAATGGGCTGATGACAAATATCACAATATTGTCTGTACATTCCGGTTCCCTCCGTTGATCGGGCCGGCGGTTGTTTCCGCAACCCGTTCACGCGCCGTTCCGAACGGCTCCCTGCCACCCGGTCAGACGCCGTCCCGCGCCAGAAACAGCGGTTCCCGCTCCAGATCCACCAGCCGGATCTCCTCGAGTCCCGGCAGGTCCGGAATCCGCAGCGCGGATTCCTTCCGGATCGCGGACGTCTTGAACAGGGACGCGTATTCCTGGCTCGGAATCTCCTGCTCCACGAGGCAGGAACTGCAAATCTTGCCGCTGTCGCCCACCACGTAGAAATCCCAATTGTCGATGCTTTGCTTGCACTTGGCGCACTGATTCTTCATTTTCGGTCTCCTGAGCTGACGGTTTTCCACCGGTTCGGGAGTGTCATTACAAGAGCCGTGCCGAAACCTGCTTTCGCATCAAGAACATTGCCCGCGACACCCGGTTCTGGGCAAGCGCGAGCAACTCTGGTATCCAGATGTCCAAGGGGAGTCGCTTTCCGGCTCCTGAACGGAATGAAAACAGGACAGGTCATGGCAGAGTACGAACTGGTCAAACGCGCCAAATCCGCAGGTTGAGCCGCCAAGATCGCTCCGGAGGTTCTGGAGCGGACCTTGGCCGGGCTGGGCGGCGACGGGCCGCCTGATCCGCGCATTCTCGCCGGGCAGGCCGGAGACAATGAAGACGCGGCAGTGCTGCGCTTCCCCGAGGGACGCGCCCTGGTGCAGACCGTGGACTTCTTCACGCCCATCGTCAACGATCCCCACGGGTTCGGACGCATCGCCGCGGCCAACGCCCTTTCGGATGTCTATGCCATGGGCGGCGAACCTCTCTCGGCCATGAACATCGTTTGCTTTCCGGTCAAGGAATTGCCCACAGACCTTTTGCGCGCCATTCTCGAAGGCGGCCTCGAAGCCGTGCGTGAAGCCGGAGCCGTGCCCGCCGGAGGCCACAGCGTGGAGGACGACGAGGTCAAATACGGTCTGGCCGTTTCCGGCAGCGTGGACCCCAGCCGCATGGCCACCAACCGGGGCCTGCGGCCCGGTGACCTGCTCGTGCTGACCAAGCCCCTGGGCACGGGGGTGCTGGCCACCGCACTCAAGGCCGACTGGGACGGAGCCGGGCGCTTCGAACAGACCTTGATTCACTGGTGCGGACGCCTCAACGCCCATGCGGGCCGCGTGGTCCGCGAGCTGGGCCTGATCGGAGCCACGGACGTGACCGGATTCGGCCTGGGCGGCCACCTGCTCGAACTCTGCCAGGCCAGCGGCTGCGCCGCTGAACTCTGGCTCGATCAGGTTCCGTTCTTTGACGACGCCCTGGAGCTGGCCAGCGTGGGCCTCTTGCCCGCTGGCTCCATCTGCAACCGCAACTTCTACCTGCCGCGCTGCGTCGTGGCTCTGGACGCGGACCCCATCCGCCGCGACCTGGTCTTCGACGCCCAATCCTCGGGCGGCCTGCTCCTGGCCGTGCCGCCGCAAAAGCTCGACCACTGCCGCGCCCGGCTCGCGGACCTCGGCGAACCCGCCCATGTGGTGGGGCGCGCCCTGGAACGCCGCGAACCCAACGCCCCGCGCCTGCACCTGCTGGTCGCACGCAACGAATAATCAACAAACCCCAAGGTCATGAACAAACGTACCTCTCGCCCGCTCACCGTCCTGGTGCTCGCCCTTTTGCTCGCGCTTTTCGCAACCCCGGCCCAGGCCCAGCAGGCCGACCCGCAAGCGCGACAGATCATCCGGCTGCTCTGCGTCAAGCACGGCATTCAGCCGGACAGCGCCTGCGACGCCCTGGCGGGATTCGTGACCGCGCCGCCCCTGATTATTTTCAGCGGGTCCGGCATGCTCGACGCGCTCTTTGACCCGGACTACGAGTCCGAACAGCTCCGGGAACTGGCCGCGCAACTGCGACTGCCCGAGCGCGACCTGGCCGGAGCCGTGTTCGACTACCGCCTCTGGGAATTGGCGCGGCAGGCCGCCGGACGCGCGCCCGCGCAGCCGTGGGAAGAAAGGCGGGTCTCCGGAGGGCAGCAAAAATAAGCCCGGAAACGAGAAAGGCTCCCTGAAGGGGGGAGCCTGTTGTTTCTCGTAAAAAGAAGGAAGTGCTGAAGGATATTTCTACTAAAGCAACCAGCGTGCCAACGCTTTCAGAAACATGCGATGTAAATTTTATACTGCAATTTCGAAGTGATACAAATATTCTAACACGCGGATCAAACCCACGGACGGCTTTTGCTGTAAAAAAAGTTGAACAACGGAAGCAACAGGAGCCGCAAGGTACAAATTTTCTCGCTCTGTTTGCGGTCCAGCGATTTTGTTTGCTAACATGCTGAAATAATGTACTATTGATTTAAAATCCGGGCTGGGGAACGGAAGTGCGCGTGCCAGGCATGGGCAGGAATGGCCTCGGGGGGGCGTGCGTGTTCGTGCGCAGGACAAAAAATTTGAATTTTGCGCTACCCGACGGGAGCACGTTCCCTGGCCGAGACGGTGCGCGAACCGAAGGTCAGCGGGAAGAGGATGCCGCGTCGGGCTGGGGGTTTTCATCCTGTAGGGCCGGTTGGCGGTTGGCCGGGCGGTTCACGAGGTAGACGCCCGTGAAGATCAGCGCCGCGCCCGCAGCCAGCGAGAAGTCCACGTCCTCGCCCAGCAGGAACCAGCCCATGAGCACCGCGTTGACAGGCACAAGGTTGATGAACACGCCGGCACGGCCCGCGCCCAGGGCCTTGATGCCCTGGTAGTACCAGAGAAAGCCGAGGCCCGTGCCAAAGACGCCGAGGTAGACCATGCTGGCCCACTCCAGCGCATTGGCCTGGACGAGATTCGCGGCCAGCCCCTCGCGCAGGGCCAAGGGCAGCAGGAAGAGCATGCCCGCGAGGCAGGACCAGGTCACGGCGGCCACCGGGGAGAGGTGGGTCATGACCTTTTTGCCGAGCACCGTGTAGCTGCTCCAGGCAAAGACGCAGCCAAAGATGAACAGATCGCCGATGCGGATCTGGGCGAGGATGGCCCCGAGTTCACCGCGCGAAATGACCACAAGCGCGCCGATGATGGACAGGACCAGGCCCAGGATTTTGAATTTGCCGAAGGGTTCCCGGAAGAACAGGGCGGCGAGCACGGCAATGAGGGCGGGATTGCCCGCGATGATCAGGGAGGCGCGGCCAGCGGTCACGGTGTGCAGGCCCGTGAAGAAAAAGATGTTGTAGAGAAACACGCCGGTCAGCCCCAGGAGCAGCACCGGAACGATCTGGCGGCGTCCGGGCAGGGTCAGACCGCCTTCGAGCCGCCAGCAGAAGGCGAGCATGAACAGCGAGGCCACAAAGAAACGCATCAGCGAAGCCGTGGCCGGGCCAACGTGCACGAGCAGCCGTCCGGCGATGAAGGTCCCGCCCCAGAGGGTCATGGTGGCCACGAGCCGGAGATAGGTGCTGAGCACGAGATACCTCGCCCGGTCAAAACAGGACCGGAGGTTACGACGCCCGGATGAAGTGGGTCAGGATGGACAGGACGAGCAGACCCGCGATGACGAAGAGCAGGATGTTCGTGGTCCGGCTGGGGCGTTCGGATTTACGGTTGCGGAGCGATCCGATTAAAATAACCAGCAGCGCCAGGATAATGGCGATTTTCGTCAGCATGCGCGCTCCTCAGGCCGTGACGGCGGGGCGCGAAAAGCAAAATCGCCCATCGCGCCCCGACAAAAAAACTAGATGACCTTATTCAGCGGGTACTCGATGATGCCTTCGGCTCCCAGTTCCTTGAGCTGGGGGATGATCTCGCGGACAACGGACTCGTCCACGATGATTTCCACGGAAACCCATTCCGGATTTTTGAGCTCGGCCACGGTGGGCGAGGTCAGCGCGGGCAGCGCACCGTTGGCCACGGCCAGCTTGGCCTTGGGCATGTTCATCTTCAGGCCGACCATCTTGTCGGCCCGCAGCGCGCCCTGGAGCAACAGATTGATGTTCTGGATCTTCTTGCGCTTCCAGGGGTCGTTCCAGGCGTCCTTGTTGGCGATGAGCTGGGTGTTGGTCTGCATCAGCTCGGCGATGATCCGCAGGCCGTTGGCCTTGATGGTCGTTCCGGTCTCGGTGATCTCCACGATGGCGTCGCAAAGGCCCTCGACCACCTTGGCCTCGGTGGTTCCCCAGGAGAAGGTCACGTCCACCTTCACGCCCAGGGAATTGAAATAGTTCTTGGTGAAGCCCACCAACTCCGTGGCCACTTTGCAGCCGTCCAGGTCCTCGGGCCGCTTGAAGGGCGAGTCGCCCTTGACGCAGAGCACCCAGCGCGCCGGGCGGTTGGAGACCTTGGAGTAGATCAGGTCATCGACCACGACCACGTCCGCGTCCCATTCCAGGACCCAGTCCTTGCCTGTCAGCCCCACGTCGAACGTGCCGTTCTGCACGTAGGTGGCCATCTCCTGGGCCCGGGCCAGGCTGCACTTGATCTCGGGATCGTTGATGTCCGGAAAGTAGTTGCGGGCATGGGTGCGGATCTGCCAGCCGGCCTTATCGAAAAGCTTGATGGTCGCTTCCTGGAGCGAACCCTTGGGAACGCCGAGGCGCAGCTTTTTATCACTCATTTTTTGTAGACCTCCTTGGGATCGAAGACCACGGGCGAGCATTCGGAAACAATGCCGTCCTTCAGTTCACGATAAAAGCAGGAACGGTAGCCCTTGTGGCAGGCCGCGCCGCCAAGCTGCTCCACGAGGACCAAAATGGTGTCGTCGTCGCAGTCCAGCCGGATGGAGCGGACCTTCTGCACATGGCCGGACGTGCCGCCCTTGTGCCAGAGCTCCTGGCGGCTGCGGCTCCAATAATGGACCTCGCCGGTCTCCAGGGTCTTGTCCCAGGAGGCCTCGTTCATGTAGGCCATCATCAGGACCTCACCCGTGTCCGCATCCTGCGCAATGGCAGGAACCAAGCCGTTCATTTTCTTGAAGTCGGGTCGCATGGTCTTCCTCGTCTGGTGTATCGGGAACCCAATTCCTTAGCCCATCAGGCCGCAGCCCGCAAGAGTGATACACCGACCCGTCCCGGAAGGAAGTTGTCTGGAGTGACGATCGCGTGAAGAAAAAGAGAGGCCGCTGGCGGCCTCTCTTCATATCTACAGGACTTCGCAGCTGTCCTCGGTGATCAGCACCTCGAACTCCCAGCGTACGCCGCCCCAGTCGGGCCAGTAGAGTCCGGGCTCCACGGTCACGACCATGCCGGGCTTGAGCACGCCTGTGGCGATGGAGGAGAGGCTCGGGGCCTCGTGGGTTTCCAGGCCGATGCCGTGTCCCAGGCCGTGGGTGAAGCGGTCCGCCACGCCCTGCGCTTCGAAGTAGCTGTGGGCCGCTTTGTAGGCCTCGGCCATGGGCAGGCCGGGCTTGATGATCTCGATGGCTTTCTGCTGGGCGGTTTTGACCATTTCGCGCACGGAGCGGAAGCGTTCGGAGACGTTTTCGCCGACCCAGAAGGTCCGGGTCTGGTCCGAGCAGTAGGCGTTCAGGCGGCAGCCCATGTCGATGAGCACCAGTTCGTCTTCCTTGAGCGTCTTGTTGCCGGGAATGGCGTGGGGCAGGGCCGCGTTGGGGCCGACCCCGACGATGGTCGAGAAGGCCAGGCCGCTGGCGCCCCATTCGCGGAACATGCGCTCGGCGGCCCAGGCCACCTCCTCTTCGGTCTGGCCGGGCCGCAGCGAGTCCTCCAGCACGCGGAACACGCGGTGGTTCAGAGCGCAGGCGGCCTTCATGCGCTTGATCTCCTCGGCGTCCTTGATGACGCGGAGGTCTTCCACGAGGTTTTCCGTGGGCGCGAGGGTCACGTATTCGCGGAGCTTTTCATAATCGTAGAGATGCATGGCCTTGGGTTCGAATCCGAGGGACGCGAAGCCCAGGCCCTTGAGGTAAGGGCCGACCTGATCGAATTTCCGGCCCGCGTAGATGAACACGTCCGTAGCCGGGAAGATGCGCTTGGCCGCGTCTTCGTAGCGTGGGTCGGTGAGCAGTTTGTCGTGTCCGTTGGCGGCGACCACGAGCCAGCCGGCGGATTCGTTGCACTGGGAGTCGTGCAGCTCGAATCCGGAGAGGTAGTAGCGGTTGGCGGCGTGGCTGACCAGAAGGGCGTCGAGCCCCTCGTTCCTGAGACGTTGACGCAGTGCCTCGCGGCGCTGTTCATGGATTGCGTTCATGTTCGTCATGATGGGAGGGTGTAGGTCGTTTCCGGCTTGTCTTCAAGTATTCGTTGCGCCCATTCCACCCCCTGCATGACCGAATGGTCCATGTTTCCGACCTCGTATTTCCATCCGCCAAAGCGTCCGCGCGAGAAAATGTCCAGGGTTTCCAGGCGCGGCTGGATCGCGGTCAGAGCCGCGTCGCGCTCCAGGGTGGGCACGGGGTAGGCGTATTCGCGGCTCATCTCGAAGCGGGAAACAAGCCGGGCCCGGTCCGGGGGGGCCAGCATTCCGGCGTGTTCCAGGCCGCGCAGGCTGCGTTCGAAAAGGGTCTCCAGGTCTTCGGGCTTGTGCTTCGAGGAGGAGGTCTCGCACATCAGGGCGCGCTGGCTGCCGGGCCGGGCCGTGTTATTGGGCGAATAGTTATGGAAGTTGGTCACGCGGTAGAAGGGCGAATCCGCTTCCGGGAAGTACATCCAGCAGCGCGAATCCTCGCGGGAGCCGTCCAGACCCGCGCCCGAGATGTGGACGGAATTGTGGGCCAGGCCCTTGGCCGCGTCCGCCAGAGCCGGGTCGGGGTTTTCGAGCCAGCGGGTGGCGAGCAGGTCCAGGGGGCCGGTGTTCAGCAATGTTTGATAATGAAAGGTGCTCCCCGACGCCGTGGTCACGGTGCGGCGGGTGGCGTCAATGCGGGCCACGGTCTCGCCGTAGCGGATGCGGTCCTCGACGCGCCGGGCCAGGGCGCGGAAAATGGCGCCTGTGCCGCCGTGCCGGGGAAAACGGAAGGTGTTGTTCGGTCCCCAGCCCCTGTCGTCGTGCTCCAGGACCACGTTTTTGAGCACGCTTTCCATGTCCACAAGGCTGACCCGTTCGCCAATCCAGGAATAGGACATGCGCTCGGGCGGCGTGGCCCAGACCTTGAAGTTGTAGGGCCGCATGAACACGGAGGCGATGCCCTGCCCGAACACGGTGTCGATCCACTGGCCGAAGTTCGCGGGCCGGAAGTCCGGGCCGGGCTCGGGCCTGCGGCCGGGCAGCAGCCCTTCGACGCAGCGCCAGCGCGCCTCGGGCGGCAGGTGGCGGATGTTGTTCTGGAAGGGGTAGGGGATCCAGCTCCCGACGGCGAAAATCCAGGACTCGCGCTGATGCTCGAAGTATTCGCCCTGGAGCAGGTCCTCGGTGAGGCGGTCGAAATAGGGGTAATGGGAGAAGAGCACGTGGCCGCCGAAGTCCCAGGTGAAGCCGTCGCGGTCCTGAAAGCTGGCCGCGAGCCCGCCGGGATGGGTTTCGCGCTCCAGCACGAGGAAGGACTGCTCGCCCAGTTCGGCCAGGCGGTGCGCCGCGCCAAGGCCTGTGGGACCCGCGCCGATGATCAGGTATTTTGGCTCCATGCGCCAACCATGCTGGATTTCGTAACAGTTTGCAAGATTCGCCCGCCGGCGTGGGCCGGGTATTGTTTTCCGTGTGTCACGCACCTTTTGCCTGGCCGTAACGTGTTCGTAACTCCCCCCTGGTAGATACCAGCCTCGACATTAATTCGCACTTTCGTTTTCAACGCTTCAACCATTTTCGGAGGAATTCTTGATGAAGAAGCTGCTTATGCTTGTCGCCGTGTTCGCCATGATGGTCTCCACGGCCTATGCCGGCAAAGTCGAAGTCAAAGGCTCCACCACGGTTCTGCCCCTGATGCAGATGGTGGACGACCACTACAAGGCCAACCCGGATCTGGGCATCCAGATCTCCCTTTCCGGCGGCGGTTCCTCCAACGGCGCCAAGGCGCTCATCGACGGCACCACTGACATCGGCATGATGTCCCGCGACATGAAGGGCAAGGAAATCGAGGCCGCCAAGGCCAACGGTCGCGAGGCGGTGCAGTTCGTCGTGGCCTATGACTGCATCGTGCCCGTGGTCCACCCGAACAACGCCGTTTCCGCCATCACCATCCCGCAGCTGCTCGGCATCTACGCCGGCAAGATCACCAACTGGAAGGAACTGGGCGGCAAGGACGCTGAAATCGTGGTCATCTCCCGTGACACCTCCTCCGGTACGTACGACTGCTGGAAGGACAAGATCATGCATTCCGACGGCGAGAAGAACAAGGTCTTCCCCGGCGCTTCCCTGCTGGCTTCCAACGGCGCCGTGGCCCAGGCTGTTTCCAAGAACGAGCAGGCCATCGGATACGTCGGTCTGGCCTACGTCAACTCCGAGCTGAAGGCCCTGCCCGTGGACGGCGTGGTCGCCGGCGTCAAGAGCGCCATGGACGGCTCCTACCCCATCTCCCGTGGCCTGAACCTCTATACCGCTGGCCAGCCCACTGGTGATGCCAAGGCCGTCATCGACTTCGTCATGAGCCCCGCCGGTCAGAAGCTGGCCGCCGAGAAAGGCTTCATCCCGGTTAAGTAAGTAAACGCCGCGGCGTTACGAGACGAACGTCCGCCGGAACCGCTTCGCAAGAGGCTGTTCCGGCGGGCCTGTTCCCAAGAGCAAAGGGGTACTGCTCCGTGGATAGGACCAAGGTATACATCGTGGTGGGTCTGCTCGTGGCGGCCTTTCTGGCTTTCTACGGCCACGACCAGTCCCGGCCGGACAATGTCGAACGCATCTTTGCGCAGCAGCTGGAGCAGGGCAGACACCGCGTGATGCCCGACGAGAGCATGACCACGGCGCTCAAAGAAATGGAGCGCTACGTCACCTTCAGCCTGACCGAGGAAATGGACTCCCGGCCGGGCGACGCGGACCAGAACCAGAAGGCCCTGGAAACGGCCCTGCTGGAACTGAACGATATTTCCAAGGACATTACCGAGCGGGGCGCGCAACTGCGCAGGCAGGGCAAGGGCGCACAGCTGATGCACGACGGGATCGACTTCCTGGAGCATTTTCTGCAACAGCGCATGGAATCCCGGGCCTTGTCCTGGTATGTGGTCGCGGGGATCTTTGCCTTCTTCAGCGTGCTGACCCTTGTGCTCCGGGCGCTGAACCTGCAACGCCGCACGCGGGACCGGCTGATCCAGAGCGTGTTCTTCGCCACGGCGCTGACTTCCATCATTATTCTCGGGCTGATCATGGTTTTCCTCTTCATTGAGGGACTGCCCATTTTCAAGCAGATCAACGTTTCGGACTTTCTTTTCGGCCTGGGCTGGTATCCAACGGACGACGATCCTGAGTTCGGCATCTTCCCGCTGATCATCGGCTCCATTTCCGTCACGGTCCTCTCCTCGGTCATCGCCATTCCCCTCGGCGTAATGACCTCGCTCTACCTCGCGGAAATCGCCACCTTGCGCGTGCGCAACATCGTCAAGCCGGTCATCGAGCTGCTGGCCTCGCTGCCCTCGGTGGTCATCGGCTTCTTCGGCATGGTCGTGGTGGCTCCGTTTCTTCAGGACATCTTTCAGATCAACACGGGCCTGAACATGTTCAACGCCTCCCTGATGCTGGCCTTCATGTCCGTGCCGACCATCACGTCGGTTTCCGAGGACGCCATCTACGCCGTGCCCCTGGAACTCAAGGAGGCCTCCCTGGCCCTGGGCGCGACGCACTGCGAAACCATCTGGAAAGTGGTCATTCCGGCCTCGCTCTCGGGCATCAGCACCGCCGTGATTCTGGGCATGTCCCGGGCCATCGGCGAGACCATGGTCGTGCTCATGGTCGCTGGCGGCGCGGGAATGATCCCGAATTCCATCTTTGACCCGGTCCGGCCCATGCCCTCGTCCATCGCGGCGGAAATGGGCGAAGCTCCCCTGGGCAGCGATCATTACCACGCCCTCTTCGCCATCGGCATCGTGCTCTTCCTGTTCACCATGGTCTTCAACGTGATCGCGGACCACATCGCCAACAAATACAAGCAGGTCGGCGCGGCCACGCTCTAGGGAGGAAGGAAGTCAATGCAGCAAACCATGCAGCGCATCGCGGTCATCATGGATCAGGCCGAGAAGCGCAACCGCAAGCGCAAGGTCGTGGAGTCCGTGACCTTTGGCCTGTTCAAGTCCGCGGCAGGGGTCTGCGGTCTGGCTTTGGCCATCATCCTGGGCTTTCTGCTCTACAACGGTCTGCCCGCCATCAGCTGGGAATTTCTCTCGCAGCAGCCGCGCAACTCCATGACCGAGGGTGGCATTTTCCCCTGCATCCTTGGCACGTTCCTGCTGGCCCTCAGTTCCATGGTCGTGGCCCTGCCCCTGGGCGTGGCCTCGGCAATCTATCTCAATGAGTACGCCCGGCCCGGAAAGCTGCTGCGGGTCATCCGCATCGGCATCAACAACCTCGCGGGCGTGCCGTCCGTGGTCTTCGGCCTCTTCGGCCTGGGGCTTTTCGTCACGGTCATGCAGCTCGGCGTGTCCATCGCGGCGGGCGCGTTGACCCTGGGGGCGCTGACCCTGCCCGTGGTCATCGGAACCACGGAGGAGGCCATGCGCTCCGTGCCCAACACCTACCGCGAGGCCTCCCTGGGCCTGGGCGCCACCAAATGGCAGACCATCTACCGGGTGGTTCTGCCCGCCGCCCTGCCCGGCATCCTCACGGGCGCGATTCTTTCGCTCTCCCGCGCGGCGGGCGAAACCGCCGCCATCATGTTCACGGCGGCGGTCTTCTCCACGCCGGACATCCCGCATTCCATCTTTGACGATGTCATGGCCCTGCCCTACCACATCTATGTCCTGGCCACGGCGGGCACGAACATCGACCAGACCCGGCCCCTGCAATACGGCACGGCCCTGGTGCTCATCGCCCTGGTCCTGGGCATGAACATGGTGGCCATCTTCTTGCGGGCCAAGCTGCAACGGAAGCTTTCCAAGTAACTTCAAGTTCCTGCAAAAATAAGGGCGGCCAGGAGGATGATCCTCCTGGCCGCCCTTATTTTTCCCCGGGTTTAAAGTGTAGGGTTGTCGGAAGGTGGACTCCCGTGCATAGTCGAAACAGAAAACTCCAGGGGGGACAGGGCTTGCCGATCATCGAATGGACCGAGGACATGGGAGTTGGGCTGGACATTCTGGACGAGCAGCACAAGGAACTGGTGCTGCTCATCGACACAGCGTACCGGGGGATCATGGAGAATGCGGACGCCGTGAAACCGGCCCTGGATGCCACGCAGCTGATCCAGGATATGAAATCCTACGCCCAGGCGCATTTTTCCCAGGAAGAGGAGGAAATGCGGCGCACAGACTACCCCCGCACTGCGGAACATGTCTTCATGCACAAGGAATTCCTGCGGCGCGTGTCCGGGCTGGAGCGGCCCGGCATCGGGCTGGACATGAAGGTGGACGTGTTTCTCTTCCTGGCCGACTGGCTGCGCACCCACATTCTGCGCGAGGATCTTGACTTCGGGGATTACGTCCGCGCTCTTGATCCCGCCTCCAAATCCAGCAGGTAGCGTTTCATTTCCAGGCCGCAAGGGCTGCTGAACCCCGTGAGCGCTCCGTTGGCCGCCACCACGCGGTGGCAGGGGACCACCAGGGGCCAGGGATTCGCCCCCAGGGCCCGGCCTGTTGCCCGCGCTCCCTTGGGATTGCCCGCCATGCCCGCCAGCTCGCCATAGCTCACGGTGCGGCCCTGGGGCACATTCTCCAGCAGGGCTTCCAGGGTGCGCCGGGTATAAGGCGTCAACGATTCCCAGTCCAGGGGCAGTATCGGCCAGTCCGGCGTCTGGCCGCAGACGTAACGCTCCAGGGCCGCCTGCATTGCCCTGCCCAGGGACGAGAGCGCCTTGTCCGGCCCCGCGCCCGTGCCCCAGCCGAGTTCGATTTCCCGCAGCAGGTTCCCGGCGTAACGCAGCGTCAGGCGAAGCTTTCCGGCTTCCACCGACTCGCTATGCTCGGCGTGTTTGTGTCTTGCGTTCATGGGGGGTCCTCCAGGCGTCATGATAGTCATTTTTATGGAAGAGGCAAAGGCGTGCCCCCGGCGGGGGAAAGGGCGATGG
>JBFWMD010000006.1:0-76464 GCA_050251775.1 Desulfovibrio sp. | reverse complement strand
ATTTCTTTAACGGCAAACCCTGCATCGTCTGCCTGTGTTTTTTCGCACCTTCAAATAGATATTAAATCCCACAGGGAGGAATGTACGATTTGTATTAGAATCGTACATTCAGGCTGTTGCATTGGATTAGGCGAAGAATAGCAACGAGTTATCCAAGCCAAACAAAATCCAGGCTTCCTCGTGCCGTTTTGAATGGAACAATCTACCATTATATCAATAAAATCGAACATTCGGGAGGCGGGCTATGAAAGTGGAACCATTTACCAGCTTGAAGGACATCAAGAACATCAAGAAGCTGCTTCGCGACATGCCGAGAGACTTGCTGCTCTTCACCATGGGGGTGAATTCAGGAATGAGAGTTCAGGACCTTTTGTCTCTGCGCGTTGAAGACGTGAAGGACAAGAAGGTCGGTGAACGTATCTCCGTCCGGGAGAAAAAGACCGGCAAAGAAAACGTGATCGTAGTCAACAAGGAGATCTCGGATTGCTTCAAGGTTTACCTGGAAGAAATCGAGCCTGAAGACGAGCATTTCGTTTTCAGGAGTAGAAAAGGAGCGAACGACCCGATCACCACCTACAGGGTGACAGGGCTTGTGAAGAGCTGGGCTGCCGCAATGAACATCAAGGGAAACTACGGTGCTCATACTCTTCGGAAGACGTTCTGCTACATCCAGAGAGTTCATTTTGGCGTCCCATGGGAAGTCCTGAGCAAAAGGCTCAATCATTCGTCACCGTCAATCACGAGACGATATCTGGGTATCCAGGCTGAGGAAGTCGAGGAAATCTTGATGAACAATATTTGAGCTCAAGTACAGGGCCTCGGCAAAAACGTGTGCCGAGGTCCCTTTCTTTCTATTATTCCATCAGATATATTCACCGACGATGCTCGGTGATGGGAGTCGAGCATGAGCGTACACAAGCGTGGCAACACCTATTTCGTCCGATATCGGGATGCTGCTGGAAAACAGCACAACAAGCACTTTGGGCCAGGTAAAAAAGGTAAGGATAAAGCCGAGGAGTTTGACCTCGAGATCAAGCTTGCCAAGAAAAAGAAACAAGAAATCATCCTTCTATCAGGTTCAACTATGTTTTTAGAAGAGTTATTCGAGCTGTATATCAGGGATTATGTGCTCACCGGAAAAAGCAAGATCCAGGCAGAGAATTTGAAACTGGTCTTCAAAAGTAAGCTTTTGCCAAAACTTCCGAGCAAGCCGGTCAATGAACTCAAGTATCAACATATGATGGACCTCATTGAG
Organism: Desulfovibrio sp.; assembly: GCA_050251775.1. Classification (GTDB taxonomy): domain Bacteria; phylum Desulfobacterota; class Desulfovibrionia; order Desulfovibrionales; family Desulfovibrionaceae; genus Paucidesulfovibrio. Next base: position 75,209 of record JBFWMD010000006.1, on the reverse strand, counting down.
AACTATTTGGACAAATCTCAATCAACAAAAAATAATTACTTCGCCTACTTGAGTGCGGTGTTCAATTGGGGCATTCGCCATGGATACACCGAGGTAAACCCGCTACAGCACTGGAAACGCAAGAAAGTCCCCCCAAGAGATTTTGAAATAACCCTTGAAGAGCTTGGTCAAATTCTCAAATACTCCCCACCTCATTTGAAATTGGCGATTAATGTTGGCTACTACACCGGGATGCGAGCTGGTGTTACCGAGTTGCTCAAGCTTCAATGGGCACAAATTGATTTCGAGCGGGACATAATTCATCTTTACCGAAGTAAGACTGATACTTCGAGTGCAATTCCCATCGCCAAGGCTCTTCGCCCAATTCTGTTGCGAGCGAAAAGGAAAGCTCAATCAGACTATGTGATCGAGTACAGAGGAAGAGGGGTAAAAAGGGTTTCAACAGCACTAACAAATGCCATGAAAAAGGCTGGAATTACTAAGTCGTTTCAGCTGAAAGACCTCAGGCATATGATGGCGACATATTCCAGGAAGGATGGGGTTCAGCCAGAAGCTGTAAGCTCTGTTCTTGGCCATAGCGACATTACAACGACCTACAGAATTTACTACCAGGCAATGGATGAAGAGAAAAGAAGGGCGGTTGACGCGGTGCCTAAGCTAAGTGAAGACGGTGATCCTTCAGAAAGATATCGCAAGAAGCAGGAAATGAAAAAGCAGAACAAGCGCAAGAAAAGAAAGAAGTTCAAGGCAACAGAAATTGGCTATAAGATTTTTGAAGAATAACGAAGTTTTTTCTTTTGGGAGGAGCCGAGTGATATCGTCAAAATTGCCTGTTTGTAGATTGCTTGATGATCATTTTGATGATCTGTTCAATGGACTACAGGAAGCACTATCAATATATGAAGAGGAAGTAGCTTCAAATGAACTTGAAAAGCACATCGACATTAGTAGCAAAGATTCAATTGGAAGTTATGCTGAAATTAGGAATATCTCAAAGCCAAGAATTTTTTTGTCAGAAGAGTTTCTTCAACTGTTGTGGTGTAACTCTTTTAGCTTTTTATCCATGTTTGACCATGGATATAAACAGCCAATGCTGAATGGTTGTTATCAAGGTGAACTTGAAGATAATGCTGAGACTAGAAATGCAAGGCGAGTATTTGGTTACGGAATGTCCTCGATTAACGGGCAGAATAATGTAGAAGATGTAGACCTAATCTACTCTTTGCAAGCTAAAATATATGAAGATGAATATGTCTCTAAATCTTCAAAAGTTTTTGCTTGCGCGATGGCATTTGTCATACTGCATGAGATAATTCATTTGCGTTTTAAACATCTTGATTGCGATGGTGGCAAGGAAGACGAATATGTTGCTGATAAAATGGCACTCGAGACTCTTCTTCAGGTTGATATTAAACTAAGGCGAACAGCAATAATTGGTGTGGTCGTTGCCATATCAAGTCTGTGCCTCTTGCCGGATGGGATGTCCGGCAGTGACACCCATCCAGACACTGATGATAGAATTGATCGAATGTTATGCCACATGCAAATTTCCTCGGAAGATGACTGCTACTGTTTGACATCAATTTTTTATCTTCTTTGGCTCGGCTGGAAGGGGTGTGATACAAGCCTGAGAAGTGAGTACCAATGCTGCAAAGAATTATACGATGAAGTCAGAGGGTATGTGTCTCTCCACAAATAGAAATACATTCTAGCCCTTTCCTTATTAGACTTCATATGCATGTAGATTTTCGTACATCCATGCCAACCTTTGCCAACCTTGGGCTTGGGAAGAGGTTGGTTTCGCAAGAAATTTATCTTAAAATATCTAATTATTTCAGTTGCTTGTGGCTACACCCCTGGATTCGTTTCTCCAGTGGATCGAAGGCCCGCGCGAAAAATCAACGACCTCTATGTCCGGCTGCTCAAGAACCCCAAACACCACAATCTGACGCTGCTCGAATACGGCTATGTCCATCGCCGGGATTTTGCGGACTGGAGCATGGCCGCAGTGGCCACCGCGCACATCCCGCTGAATCTGCTGGACCGCTATGCCGTGCTGGAAAAGTACGACCCGTTCCAGATGAGCGGCGACGCGGCGCGGACCTTCCTCCTGGAAGTGGCTGAAACGCAGCGTGGACACGTCTGCCTCGACTGAGTATCCAAAACGCTTCCCGACCAAAGAACGGCCCCCCACGGAGATGGACAAACAGGCCCGATTGGGGCTAGTCCGGGCCATGCGCTCAAACACATCCGGGCCAAACGCGGCCCTTCCCATCGGCGTTTTTGATTCCGGCGTGGGCGGCCTGACCGTGCTGCGCGCACTCGCGGCCCGCCTGCCCGACGAACACTTCCTCTACCTGGGCGACACCGCCCGCCTGCCCTACGGCGCCAAAAGCCCGGCCTCGGTGGTGCGCTATGCCCTGCAATGCGCCCAGGTGCTGGCCGTGCGCGGCATCAAGCTGTTGGTGGTGGCCTGCAACACGGCCTCTTCCGTGGCCCTGCCCGCCCTGGGCACGGCCTTTCCCGAACTGCCCGTGCTCGGCGTGGTCCAGCCCGGAGCAAAGGCGGCCTGTGCGCGCACAGCCACGGGCCGCATCGCGGTCATCGCCACGGAAAGCACGGTGCAGGGCGGCGCGTATCAGCGGGCCATCGAGAGCATCCGGCCCGACGCCGTGGTGCGCCAGCGGGCCTGCGCGCTGTTCGTGGCCCTGGCCGAGGAGGGCTGGACCCACGGTCCCCTGGTGGAGGCCGTGGCCAGGGAATATCTCCGGCCGCTCTTCGCGGAGTTCGGGGAACAGGGACCGGACAGTCTCGTGCTCGGTTGCACGCATTTTCCGGCCCTGGCCGGAGCCATCGCCAGCGTGGCCGGTCCGGGCGTGGCCGTGATCGACTCTGCGGACACCACGGCGGCCGAGGTGGAGGAATATCTGGTGCGGGAAAACCTGAAACGCGAGGCAGGGACCAACAAGGAGGCGGGCAGGGTGCGCTTTCTGGCCACGGATGGCCCCGAGCGCTTCGCCCGGGTGGGCGGTGTCTTTCTGGGCCGGGGCCTGACGCCCGAAAACGTGGAGGTCGTGGACCTCTAGCGCTGGGCCAGGGCCAGACGGATGCCGAAGTAGATCATCACCCCGCCCAGGGCGCGGGAAACCCAGCGCTGGGAGCGGGCAAGGCCTTGCTTGACTGGGCCGTGGGTGGCCACCAGAGCCAGGAACACGAACCAGCCCCCGACCACAAAGGCGCACTCCAGACCATAGAGCGCGCGCACGCCCAGGGCCGCGCTGGTGGGAACCACCACGGAATAGAAGGCGATGAAGAAGAGCGGGGCCTTGGGATTGAGCAAATTGCAGAAAAAGCCCTGACGGAAGGCGCGCCAGGGACCGATGTCCGGGCAAAGGTCCGCGCCGGGTTCCGGCGTCGCGCCGTGGCCGTTGCGCATGCTCTGCCAGCCGAGCCAGCAGAGATAGGCCGCGCCCGCGTATTTGACCACGTTGAAGAGGGTCACGGACTGGGAGATGAGCACGGCCAGACCGAGCAGGCTGTACGAGGTATGCACGAGCATGCTCGCGCCGATGCCCAGGGCCGTGAGACAGGCGCTGCGCCGGGAATAGAGCATGGAATTGCGCATGACCATGGCGAAATCCGCGCCCGGAGCCATGGCCGCCAGCAGAATGAAGAGCGTCACGCCCAGAAACTCGATCATGGTTTGCCTCCGCAACGGGCAGTAGCACGGAGCAAGCGCGGCTGGCAACGCCGGCGCGCGGGACCAGCCCGAGAAACCGGGTAAACGGCTCAGATGTCCAGCAGGGCGGCCCGGGCCTGGCGTCGGCCAAAGGCCGTGGCCTGGTCCTCGTCCCACATGAACACGTCGATGCTCCGGGAGAAACGCCTGTTCATCAGGTCGTTGATCTCGAAAATCCCGAGACCCTCGATGCGGACCTTTCTGCCGAAAACCCAACCCTGGTCAAAGAGGTCGCGCGAAACCGCCACGGTTCCGGTGCGCACCTTGCGCATGCTCGCGGCCACGAGGGGATCCTCGTCGCACTGCTCCTCGCGGGGGTTGTAGGCGGTGATGGTCACGCTCTTGACACGTTTGCTCTGCAAGAGATTTTTTTGCAGGGCCTGGGTCACGGCCAGGGTGCGCTGGCCGCTCTTGATTTTGTATTCCGCAAAGCGCAGATCGCGCTCAAGCGTGACGATCTGTTCGTTTTTGGCTTCGATGCGCACCGCCTGGAACAGAAGCCCGAACAGCAGCAACGGAATGATTGCATATTTTATGATGATGTGCATGATTTTCCTCCAGGTGGGAAGTGGCACATACCCACTGACCATCGGCCTGTCAATACCAGCCAAGGCCCCATAAATACTGATATTCAAATATTTTCCCCGCCATTCCGACCAGTTGCAACGGCTCGGCCAGGGGTGAAATGCAAACGGGCGTTTGCCCGCGAAAGCAGCCCCTGGCCTTTGCCGGGAAAATCCTCTACATGGCATGCATTCCATCGGACGCAACAAGCCCAGAAGGAGAGCGCATGGCCGCCACAGTGGAAGAACTGACCGTAGCATACGAAGAAGACGGGGTGGAGATCGTCAAGGAGCTGGACAAGCGCGTGCTGACCAAGGGCGCGTGGGCCACCCTGATGTATCGCTACCAGGAACTGAACCGCACCAGCGGGGAGTTCGGGCCGGAAAAATATTCGATCCGCCGCTACCAGAAGGTGCAGGGCGACTACCGCCCCAAGTCCAAATTCGTGATCTCCAGCGCAAAACAGGCCCGGCAGATCATGGAAATCCTCACGGAGTGGCTCCCCGCCGAGGAAAACGAGGGCTGAACCCCGCGTTCCTCCCGCGTTCGGACCGAAAAAGGCCCGGCGGGGAAAATAGAAAAACCCGCCTTCCGTGTTGCCGCGCGGAAGGCGGGTTTTTCTTATCGGCGCAGGCCCGCCACGAGCCGTGTGGGTCGCAGCAACAGCTCCAGGGCGGAGAGGATGTCCGGGGCGAGCATGTCCGCAGCCAGCACCGCCTCGGTGCAGGCGCATTCCCCCTGGACCACGGCCACACCCAGGCCCGCCTCGGCCAGCATCAGGGCGTCGTTGCGGCCATTGCCCACGGCTGCGCAGCCCGCCGCACCCAGTCCACGCAGCACGTTGCGTTTGGCCTCGTCCTCCGCGCCCGGAGGGAGCACGGTCAGCCGTACGGGCAGCCCGGCCAGAGCCTGGGCGCATCCGCCGTGGGTGTCCGCCGTGACAACATGCAGGGTCAGCCGCTGGGCAAGCGCGCAGAGGGCCTCGGCCACTCCGGGCAACAGCGCGCCGTCCAGGGCCAGGGTCCCGTTGAAATCCAGGACCAGATGCTCCAGCCGGAGCCTGCCAAAACCGGGGATGTCCACGTCGGGCATGCTTCTCCACCGCCTGTTCGCGGCCATGTTCCGCTTTGCGGGCCGTGCGCCGCTAGTTCATGGCGAAGTCTTCGATGCTCTTCTTGTATTCCAGCACGCCCTGCACGATGCCCTCGGCAATGCGCCGGCGATACTTGGCCGACGCCAGATTGGCCGCGTCGTTCTTGTTGGTCAGGTAGCCCATTTCCACGAGAACCGCAGGCATTTTCGCGCCCATGAGCACGTAAAAAGGCGCATGCCGGTGGCCGTGGTTGCGGATGCCGTACTTCTCGCCCACGTGGTCCACGGCACTGCGCTGGATGGCCTCGGCCAGATCCGAACTCTCCTCCACCTTGGAGTTGAGCACGAGATCCGCGAGAATGAATTGCAGGTCGCTGATCTGGTGCGGCTGCACGCCGTTCTCCCGGGCAGCCACGCGCCGGGCCTCGTCCGAAGAGGACTTCAGGCTCAGGCTGTAGGTCTCGAAGCCCCGGATCGCTGTCTTCTTATAGGCGTTGCAATGCAGGGAGATGAACAGGTCCGCCTTGGCCATGTTGGCCATGGCCGTGCGCTCCTCCAGGGGCACAAAGGTGTCGTCCGTGCGGGTGTAGAGCACCTTGAAGCCCTGCTTCTTGAGCAGCGCGCCCGCCTCCAGGGCCACCTTGAGGTTCACGTCCTTCTCGTAGAGGCCATTGTGCGCCGCGCCGTTATCGTGCGCGCCGTGGCCCGCGTCGATCATCACGGTCTTGATGGTCAGGCCGAGCACCTTGACCAGATCGCCGGCATTCACGCCCTTGACCTGTCTGGCGGCGTCTTTGGCCGCCTTGCCAGTGATCTTCTTGGGCGGCTTGCCGATGGCCGTGGACGCGGGCGGACGCGAAAGAGCCGTGGGCGTCTTGGCTGCGACCGCGGTCGCAGCCAAGGAATCTTTATCAGGCGAATACACGTCCACAATGATCCGGAACGGATTGTTCAGATGGAAGACCTTGTGTTCCTGAAAGTCGAGCAGGTCCAGAACCACGCGGGTCACGTCCTTGTCCTTCTGGCCCACGCGGTAGCCCCGCAAAATGCCGTCCGAGATCTCCACGTTGCGGACCACGTCCGTGCCCACGTGCGCGCCGCGCAGATCCAGGTAGACCCGGTTGCCCTTGTCCTGCTCCGGCAGCGGCTCCAGAAACTTGTAGACGTATTCCACGGGCTGGTTCAGCTCCAGGACAATACGCGTGTAGTCGTCGCTGGAGCGGTAGCGGATCATGTCCAGGCTGGCCGGGCCGTCCGGAATGGCCGCCGGTGGGGCGGAAGCCGCGTCCGGCTCGACCGCGCCCGCATCCCGCGCGGCCACGTCGTCGGCGGCCGGGGAGGTCGCCACCGGCTCCGTGCGGTCCCGGATGGAGGCGTAGTCCAGTTCCTCCATGGCCTTGCGGGCCTTGTCGCGCATGTCGCCCTGGGCATAGTCCGTGAGCACGGCGCGGAAATCGGTATAGGCCCCGGCCTTGTCTCCGAGGCGGTCGCGGCGGATGACCCCGGACCGGTAGAGGCAGTCGTCGCTCCAGGAGTGCTGCGGAAAGCGTTTGACCACGCGGTGGAAATAGTCCACGGCCTTGAGAAAGTCGGCCTCCACAAAGCTGATGGCGCCCATTTCCTCATAGACCCGGCCAGCGTAATACAAGGCCTTGGGCGCATAGTCGCCGCGGGAGTCACGGGTGAAGACCGCATTGAAGCCACGCTCGACTTTTTCCCATTCGGAGCGGTACTTGGCGCGGGCCGGGTCATTGGTCAGGGCGTGGAAGGCGTCATAGGCGCTGTTGAATTCCTGGCCAATGCCCGCGGCCAGAGCCGGGCGCGGGCAAAGCATCGCCGAGGCGACGCAAAGCAGCAGGACCGTGCCCGCAAGGGCGCGTTCCCATCCGAAACGTAGTCCGGAATGAAATCCGATGTTCGTCAGCAACTTCCGCAACTGTTCGATCAAAATCACCTTTATCCCCTCTGAGGTCCAGCGGACCACGCGATCCGGACCTCTTTCCCCCCAACGACAGCGGTATTTCCCACCCGCGTCTGACATCTATCTAGAAAAACCCTAAAGAAATGTCCAGGGCGGAAGCGTGGATCATTGCCCTTCCGCAAGGCTCGCAGTATGTTTCCTGGGTTGTTGCACGGCCCCCAGGGCCGCTTCCGGGGCGTTTTGCCCCCCCGGCTGGCACGGAACTTGATATTCATGGCCGGGAAGCAATTCCTTCCGACCGAACCGCAACCCGCAAAAGGCGACCGCTTATGACATCCCCCGCCCTTGTCTCCATGATCGTACCCACCTACAATCAGGCCCGCTATCTCGGCCCCTGCCTCGACTCCATCTGGTTCCAGGACCATCCCAACCTGGAGATCATCGTGGTCAACGACTGCTCCACGGATGAGACCGCCCAGGTGCTGGAGGAATTCGCCCGGCAGGTGGAGAGCCAGCAGGTATCCCACGCCTCTTATTATAATGAAGCCACGGACGAGATCGAACGCACCTGGCACGACCGCTATCCCAAGGCCGGACGCTCGTTGCGCATCCTGCACAACGAGCGGAACAGGGGCTCCACTCCGACCTACAACCGGGGGTTCCAGGCCGCCACAGGCGACTACTGCACCTACATCGCCTCGGACGACATCTGCCACCCGCAGATGGTCTCCACCCTGGCCGGCCCCCTGGACCGCGACGAGGCTGACTTCGTCTATTCGGACACCTTCATCTTTGACGACGCCGGGCGGATTCTGCGGGAGTTCAAGCTCCCGGACTACGACTTCAAGACCAGCTTCCAGGACTGGTACCTCTGCGGCGTGTCCAAACTCTACCGCCGCTCCCTGCACGAGACTTTCGGCTGGTATGACAACGACTATCTGGCCAACGACCACGAGTTCTATCTGCGTATCGCCCTGGGCGGCGCACGCTTCAAGCACATCGCCAAGACGCTCTACTCCATCCGGACCCACGAGAACCGCGAGGTCAACGTGCACAGCTCCTCCAACTGGGGCAAGCTGCTCAACGAATCCAAACGCCTCGCGCTCAAGGCGCGGGCCGTGGGCAAGGAGGCCTAGCCGTGTCTGTATGCATCGTCACCGGTTCGGGCGGGCTCATCGGCGCGCAGAGCGCCCGCTTCTTCGCGGCCAAGGGCCTGGACGTGGTCGGCATCGACAACGACATGCGCAGCTACTTCTTCGGGGAGCAGGCCTCCACCCGCTGGCAGGTCCGGCAACTTGCCGACAAGCTGCCCTCCTACGCGCACCACAGCGTGGACATCCGCGACGCGGACGCCGTGGACAAGGTCCTGGCCGCCTACGGCAGGGACGTGAAGATCATCATTCACGCGGCGGCGCAGCCCTCCCACGACTGGGCCGCGCGCGAACCCTTCACGGATTTCGACATCAACGCGCGCGGAACCCTGGTCATGCTCGAGGCCGCACGCAAGCACTGCCCCGAGGCGGTTTTCGTCTTCACCTCCACCAACAAGGTCTACGGCGACACGCCCAACCGCCTGCCCCTGGTGGAGCTGGAAACCCGCTGGGAACTGGATCCCGCCCATCCCTGGCACGCGCGCGGCATCGACGAGAGCATGAGCATCGACGCGAGCACCCACAGCGTGTTCGGCGCGTCCAAGGTGGCCGCGGACATCATGGTCCAGGAGTACGGGCGCTATTTCGGCATGAACACCGTGGTCTTCCGAGGCGGCTGCCTGACCGGATCCGGCCACAGCGGGGCCGAACTGCACGGCTTTCTGGCCTATCTGGTCAAGTGCGGGCTCACGGGCGCGCCCTACACGGTCTTCGGCTACAAGGGCAAGCAGGTCCGCGACAACATCCACAGCTCGGATCTGGTGAACATGTTCTGGGAGTTCATGCAGGCCCCGCGCCCCGGAGAGGTCTACAACGCGGGCGGCGGCCGCCACTCCAACTGCTCCATGCTCGAAGCCATCGCCCTGTGCGAGGAGATTTCGGGCCGCCCGTTTCACTGGAGCTATGCCGAGGGCAACCGCATCGGCGACCACATCTGGTGGATTTCGGACGTTTCCAAGTTCAAGGCGCATTACCCGAACTGGGAATACACCATGAATGTCCGCGACATCGTGGAAGAAATCGCCGAAAACCTGGGCTCCCGGCTGAAGTAGCCCGACGGCGGCCCTTGCGCGCTTGTGCCCTGACCCGGTTTTGTGCGAACAGTAAGTGAATGAACGTTTTGGGAGCGGAACCCGGAAACGGGCCTGAAGTCTCCGTGGCCATTGACCGATAACATAATCGGAAGCGGCAACAGGAAAAGAATTCCGCCCGTCCGTTGCTCCGGATCTTCTGGAGGGCCAGACGCGCACCAGGGACAAGCAGAGAGCGAACCCCGGCAAAATAATTCAGCGGGTAAAGAATTTCACAGCGTGCCGCGCAATAAACCACCACGCAAAACCGGACGCGCGGCCCGGAGAACATCGCGACAGGAAAGGATCGGCATGGATATCAAGGGCAAAAAATTTCTCGTCATCGGCGGCGCGGGCTTTATCGGCTCCCACCTCGTGGACCAACTCGTCCAGGAGGACGTGGCCGAAATCCGCATCTACGACAACTTCACGCGCGGCTGCGAGGAAAACCTCGCCCAGGCCCTGAAGAACCCGCGCGTGCGTGTCTTCGACCTCGGCGGCGAGCTGCTGCACCGCGACATCCTCGGCGAAGCCATGAAAGGCATGGATGGCGTGTTCCATCTGGCCGCGCTCTGGCTGCTGCACTGCTACGACTTTCCGCGCTCGGCCTTTGAGGTCAACATCGGCGGGACCTTCAACGTGCTGGAGGCCATGCTCGCGAACGGCGTGAAAAAGCTGGTCTATTCCTCGTCCGCCTCGGTCTACGGCGACGCCCTGACCGAACCCATGGCCGAGGACCACCCGTACAACAACGACAATTTCTACGGGGCCACGAAGATCGCGGGCGAGGCCATGTGCCACGCGCTCTACCACCGCTACAAGAATACGGAAAAGGCCTTTGACTACGCGGGCCTGCGCTACATGAACGTCTACGGCCCGCGCCAGGACTACCAGGGCACGTACATCGCGGTGATCATGAAGATCCTCGACCGCCTGGACAAGGGCCTGGCCCCGGTGGTCTACGGCGACGGCTCCCAGTCCTACGACTTCGTCTACGTGGGCGACTGCGCCCGGGCCAACATCTGCGCCATGAAATCCGAGGCCACGGACCAGTGCTACAACGTGGGCACGGGCATCAAGACCTCCATCAAGCAGCTGGCCGAGCGGATTCTCAAGGTCACGGGGTCGAACCTGGAGATCGAATACAAGCCGGGCGGGCTGACCTTTGTGAAAAACCGCGTGGGCTGCCCCAAGAAGGCCGAGACCGAGATCAGCTTCCGCCACAGCAAGGAGCTGGACGAGGGCCTGCGGCTGCTCATCGAGTGGCGCAACGCGCACAAGGCCGAGGTGGCCCGCCGCCGCAAGCAGGCCGGAATCGCGGAGTAGCCGGGGTTACCATGGAACTGCCCGTCCTTGCCCGCGAAATCCGCATTTTCGACCGCGTCGGAGGCCGCGTCGACCCCGCCGACCTGGGGGCCACCCGCGTGCTCATCTACGGCGCGGGCGGACGGGGCCGAAGCGTGCTGCATCTGCTGCGCCGTTGCGCTGATCCCAAAACACGCGTTGTGGCCTTTGCGGACAAAGTCTCCGCGCCTCCCGTGCTCGGCCTGGAGGTCATCCCTGCCGACGACCTGCCCGCGCGCCGGGAACACTTCGATCTCGTGCTCATCGCCTCGCACTGGGCCGGGGAGATCGCCGCTCGGCTGGAAGCCATGGGCATCCCCGAATATTGTACGGCCCGGCATCTCTCCGAGTACGACCCGCTTGACGCGTTGCGCGCCTTCTATCCGGACCCGGCAGGTCTGGAACTGGTTACGCTGAAGCGAAGCGGAGAATCCCTGCAACTGCTTCTGCGCGCCGAAGACGGCGCGGAGCTGGAAACAGTCTCGACGGCGACATCGGGCCACAAGGAGATCCCTTGCGAGGCCGGATGGCTGCGAATACCGCTCCCAGCAACGGGGCGGCGGCTCGAGGTGCGTCTGCGGGAGCGCGGCTCCGGCGAAGTTCGCACCCTGCAACTCCAACAGGCCTTGAGTCACGGACATGTCCTGCGCCACTTCCTGCTGGGCAGAGAACTGCACCATCGCCGAAGTGCCCGTGTGGAATCCTGGGCGTGGAAATCGCCGGACAAGACCACCGCGGCGGCCTTCCGCGCCTTGTCGCATCCTGCACCTGAGCCGGTCGATGACCTTGATGCGGCCTGGAGTCTGGCTCGCGGCCTGTTGGACGATCTGGAAGAGCACCGAGGCCTTCCTGAACACCCCGAACGCCCGCCCCTGGAGCTCTACCGTGAGGCGCTGAACGGACAAGAATACCTGGACTGCGGGGCCATCTCTCGAATCTTTCGCGATCTTTGCGCCGCCCACAACATCGCCTGCCGCATGGTGCATCTCACGGGGCCTCAACTGGAAGACGTGCGCATCACGCCCGGCCATTGCTGCAACGAGGTATACTGCCGCGAGCGGAAGCAATGGGTCTTTATGGACCTTTACTTTCAGCTGCTGGGAGCGGTCCTCCCGGGGGACATTTTGCTGTCCTACCTGGAGTTCCAGGCGATGCTCTCCACACCCCGACGCGCGGCCCTGCGCCCCGTGTTGCATGCAACCCCGGAACGACGATGCGGGTGCTGGGAAAAGGTGCTGGCCTGCCACCGCAATCCCATGCATGCCGTCTTCATCCATCCCTCCGAATCGCAAGGAGATCCGAAATGACTTTCTCTCCGCTTTGCTATGCGCCGTGGACCAGCGTGTTCATCAGCGACTCGCAATACAACTGCTGCTGTTTCTATTCTCTGCGGCAGGAGCACGCCCCCTTTCCCTCCTCTGCCGAAGAAATGCTCAACATCGTCAATTCCCGTGGTTTTCAAGACCTGCGGCAACGGCTGCTGAGCGGCGACATCAAGGGAACCGCCTGCGAAACCTGCCTCCAGAGGTCGCTCCAGACAAAAGGGGAAGACGACCCGGACTCCAGGGCAACCCCCGCCCAACGGGACGCCCTTTGCCGGGCCATGGAAAGCGCCCGACGCGGGGAAGTGGTCATCTCGCATCTGCCAGTGCATTACGGACTACATACCTGTACGGACTGCAACCTGCGCTGCGTGATGTGCTACAACTCCAAGCTGCCGGAGCAGAACTTCACCGGCAGTCTCGTGCCCTACAAAAAATTTATCTCCATGGTCGACGACATCGGCCTGGAGAACATCACGGGAATCACCGTGGGCGGCGGCGAAACCTTCATGACCAAGGACGCCTTGGCCATCATCACCCACCTGGCGGAAAATCAGCACACCGGCATCCGGCTGTGCGCCAACACCAACGGCACGTTGCTGCACAGGCATTACGACCTCCTGGAAAAATTTAAAAACCTCTACCTGGAATTCAGCATCGAAGGCTTCGGGGAAAGCTACGAGCGCATCCGGCGCGGCGCGTCCTGGGAACGCATGATCCGCAATCTGGAGTGGTGCGTGGAGCAAACCCAAAAAAAGCCCGGCTGGACCCTGAGCGTCAACTCCCTGATCATGAAAACCTCCCTGCCGCACATGGCCCAGGTCATCGAGCTGGCAAAGGGCAAAGTCTCCCGCATGCGCTTCACCCCGGTCATGGGCGACTATTTCGATGAAAACATCTTCCAGTTTCCGGACCTGCTCGCGGGCCTGGACTGGCGCGCGCATTTCGACGAGGCCGAGGCTGCCGCCGCCACCGCCTTCCCGGAGGTGGTCAAACAGCTGCGCGCGGCCCGACGCCAACTGGAGCGCGCCCTGGTCCGGGGCAAAGACTCCGGCGAGGTCTACATCGGTTCGCCCGAACTGTTCACCTTCATGCTCCGCCACTTGGAGGAGCACTGCCCAGGCTCCCGCGTGGCCCTGGTCGGAACCCGCAACTGCCTGACGGACTTCCTGGCCTGGGCTGGAAGCCGGACCAGCAAGAAACTGGTCATCGCCTCCTTTGAGATGCGGGACACCAGTCGCTCGTATGCGGGCCTGCCCGTGGTGGCGATGGAACACCTTGCGCGCGAGGCGGACAGCGTGCTGCTCTGCTGCCAGACCTTTGAGTACCGGGCGTACCGGGACTCTCTGGCCGAAACGCATCCCGAGCTGCCCGTGACCATCCTGCCGTACTGGGATGAAGAAATCTACGCGGCCATTGAAGCCGTTGCCCAAAAATTGGCCCAAAATCCCGCGGGGACTCCGGTGGTCTTCTACGGCGCGGGCGGCACTGCCGAGGTTCTGCTCGACTCCACGCCCCTGGGCAACGTCAACGTGGCGGCTTTCAGCGACGGCAACCACTCCAAGTGGGGCGGCACGTTCCTGGGCCGGCCCGTGGTTCCGCCCTCGGAAATTCCATCCCTGGCCAAAGACGTGGTCATTTGCAGCGACAAGTATTCGCACCGCATCGCCCAGGACCTGGACGAGCTGCACGGCGACGCCCTGCGGGTACATCGCATTTTCTAGGAGGCGTCCATGCGGGTCCTGGTCTTCTACGACGTGCCCGGCTGGGCCTGGTGGCACAAGGCCCAGGCCCTGGTGCGCCACATGCCCGAGGACATCGTGGTGGACGCGCTGGCCTTTGGCGCGCGCTTCGATCCGGACGCCTATGATTTTCTGATCCTTTTCGGCAGCTACATGCTCGACCTGCCCTGCCCAGTGCCGCAGGAAAAACTGATCCTCGGCCTGAGCAACAACGGGCCGTGGTACGTGGACTCCGTGCGCCGGCCCTTTCTGGAGGGGCGCGTGGGCGCGGTTTTCGCCAACAGCGAAATCGGCCGGGAGCTGCTCGGGCTGGACGCGGCCTTCTGCTGCCAGAACGGTGTGGACGCTGAGTTCTTTTGTCCAGGGCCGGGCCGGGATGCGGAATTCTCCCTGGGCTGGGTCGGCAATCCCAACTCGGACGTGAACAAGGGCCTGGACCTGATCCGCGCGGCCTGCGAGCGCACCGGAACCCCGCTGCGCACCGTGGCCCACGACGCCTCCAGGGGCGACACCTCCGGCATTCAGGGCCACGAGATCCTGCGCGAACAGATCTACCGCCGGGCGCACGCCTGCGTCTGCGCCTCGGAGTATGACGGCACGCCCAACCCCGGCCTGGAGTCCCTGGCCTGCGGCACACCCATGCTGACCACGCGGGTGGGCAACATGCCCGAGGTGGTGCGCCACGGCGAAAACGGCCTGTTCGTGGAACGCGGCGTGGAGAGCCTGGCCGCGGGCATCGCACAGCTCCGGAGCATGGACCTCGCCACCCTGAGCCGGGCCGCGCGCCAGAGCATCGAACAGGGCTGGACCTGGCCGCAAAAGACAGCCCGCTACGAAGCCATGCTGCGGACCCTGGCCGCGCAGCGCAAGGCGGACTGATGTCCGGGGCGCTTCGGGTGCTCTGCATCGGCCATGCGCACAGCCCGCAATTTCCCCAGCGCTGCGCCATGCTCCAGTCCGCGGGCTTTCACGTCACGGAGATGACAGGACAGGCGGAAGCCGTGACACCGGGCGCGGACGCGCTCCAGCCGCGCGGCCTGCCCCTGGGCCGGGCCTGGAGGCTCACGGCCCTGTCCCGCTTCGCACATTTTTTCGCCCTGGTGCGCGGTCTCGCTCCGGACCTGCTCTTCGTGCAGTACGCCCAGGGCCTCTGGGCCTGGCTGGCCACGACCACGGGCCTGCCCGTGGTGGTCAGCGTCATGGGCGGGGACGTGCTCTTTGACGAGCAGGCCGATCCCGGCCCCCTGCAACGGGCCGCCACCCTCGGCTGCCTGCGCGACGCAAGCCTTGTGCTCTGCAAGTCGGCCTATCTGGCGGACCGGGTCCGGGCCATGCGACCGCACGGAGAGGTCAGAATCGCGGCCTGGGGCGTGGACCGCGCCGTGTTCCGGCCCGCGCGAAACGCAGAAGAAAAGTCCGCTGCGCGCCGCCAGGCCGGACTGCCGGAAAAAGGCCCGCTGCTCTTCAGCCCGCGCGCACTCCAGCCGCTTTACAACATCAAGACCATTGTCCGCGCCTTTGCCCGCAGCGGACTGGCGGACCAGGACGCGCATCTGGCCCTGAGCACCTTCCACGCGGACCAGACCTGTGAAGCCGAGGTCCGGGGCCTTTGCCGCGAACAGGGACTGGAAAAATCGGTCCACTTTCTGCCGCCCCTGGACGCCCAGGGCATGGCCCGCATGTATTGCGCGGCGGACCTGGGCATCTCCGTGCCGGACTCGGACGGTCTGCCCCAGACCCTGTTCGAGGCTGCGGCCTGCGGACTGCCCCTGATCCTGCGCGACCTGCCCAACTACCGCGCGGAGCTGCGCCGCCACGAGGCCGCCCTGCTGGTTGGTCCCGATGCCCCGGACAAGAAATCGGAAGAGCTGACTTCGGCCCTGCGGCTCCTGGCCACGGATCCGGACCTGCGGCAACGGCTGGCCCAGGGCGCGGCCCGATTTGCCCGTGAGCACGAACGCGATTCCGGCGCAAACGCCCTGCCGGTACTTTTTCAACGGGCCGCGCAACAGCACGGCGCACGGCAGGGAGTGCGCCTGGCACAGCTGCTGCGAACCGTTGCCACCCTGTTCCAGGGCCCGGCCCCGGTGGCCCGGCGCGGCCAGCCCGTCTTTCCCGGCCTGCGGACCTATGTCCGCGCTCTGCTGCATTCCGTTCCGGACCGCCGGAACGCCAACCGCTCCTAAGCAAGGCGAATCCATGTACGACATCCCCCTAATCCGGCCCGTCATCGACGAGAACGTCAAACAGCGCGTGCTGGACGTGCTCGACAGCGGCCACCTGACCGAAGGTCCGGTGACACGCGAACTGGAACAACGCATGGCCGACTACACCGGCGCGGAACACGCCCTGGCCGTGACCTCCTGCACCACGGGTCTGGAACTGGCCCTGCGCGCTCTGGGCGTGGGACCCGGCCACGAGGTCGTGGTTCCGGCCTACACGTATCCGGCCACGGCCGCGGCCGCACGCATCGTGGGCGCACGGCCCGTGATCGTGGACATCGACCCCGCCACCCTGCTTCTGGACATGGACGAACTGGAAGCGGCCCTGACCCCAAAGACCCGGGCCGTGATCCCGGTTTCGCTCTTCGGCAACCCCGTGGACCACGCCCGGCTCGACGCGCTGCGCCAGCAGCATGGTTTTGCCGTTGTGGAGGACGCGGCCTGTTCCCTGGGCGCGAAGTACGCCGGAAAACGGGTCGGAACCCAGGCCGAGATCACGGTCTTCAGCCTGCACCCGCGCAAGTTCATCACCTCGGGCGAGGGCGGCATCGTGACCACGCAAAGCGGCGAGCTGGCCGACGCCATGCACTCCTACAAGCATTTCGGCATGCATTGCGAAAACGGCGTGCTGGATCCCATGAATTTTACCGGGCCGGGCACGAACTACAAACTTTCCAACGTGCTCGCGGCCATTGCCCTGGGCCAGATGGACCGGGTGGACGCGTTGCTGGAGGAGCGGCTGGCCCTGGCCGCGAGCTACGGCGAGTTGCTGGCGGGCACGGAAAACCTGCGCCTGCCGGAAACCACGGCCAACGGCATGCACTCCTGCCAGACCTTCTGCGTGCTCGTGCCGGAACGGGACCAGATTCTGGCCCGCATGCGCGGCCAGGGCGTGGAGGTCCAGATCGGCTCCTACGACATCGCGGCCCAGCCCGCGTTCCGCACGGCGGACTGCACCGTCCGGGGAGAGTGCCCGCAGGCCGCGCGCATCGCATCCCAGGCCCTGGCCCTGCCGCTCTTCCACGGCATGACCCGCGCCCAGCAGGTCCGCGTGGCGCAGGAGCTGAAGGCCGCCTTATCCGCTGTGGAGTCCTGACGATTCCCTGAGGAGAAACAACAAAGCCGCCGCTCCCAAACCGAAAACGGCGGCTTTGTCGTATTGAAAGTGGACCGGAAGCACGCGGGACCCGGGCCTTGCGCTAAATTTCCAGCAGAATGCCGGACCAGCAGAGCCAGAGCAGGTCCGCGCGCGGCAGGGACAGCAGCCATTCACAGGCCTTACCGTCCGTTTGCATCCCGGCCTGGACATCGAAATAGGCCTTGAGCCGGTCCCCCCGGTTTTGCATGAGATCCAGAAAAAACCCGTACCAGATCAACTCGTCACTGAAGACCACCCGCTTCGGGTCAATGCCATTGTTCATGAGCGTGGCGAAAATCTCGGCGTCGTACCAACTGCAAATGCAGTAGGTCATTTCCGGATCCCGGGCCTGATTTGAATCCAGCAGCGCGGACGCGTCCGCCCCGGCCAGGGCGGCCAGGGCCCTTCCGCGCTTGCCCCGGCCCACGATGCGCATGCCGCCGTCCCGGAGCAGGGCCAGCCCGCGTCTGCCGCGCTCCTCGAATCCGGCCAGGTGGTGCTCGTCGCAGGCGCGATGCCGGGCGATGATTGCGCCAAAGACATTCGCATCCGGCAGGGGGGCAGATGGATCCAGCCGGGCATGGAACAGCGTGGTTGATTTGACGCCGTGGCGCAGTCTGCCGCTGCTGGACAGGGCGTCGCAGAGGATCTGCAGCGGAGGAAAACGCGGGGCGTAGTCGTGAAAGGCCACGACCGCGTCATCCGGCATCAGCACGCTCAGGGCCAGGAAATCGGCATAGGCCCAGATCAACGTGTGGCTGCCGTCGATGAAAAGCAGCTCGAAACGCTTTTCTGGATGCTCCTGGGCAAAGCGCATTGAGGAAAGCAGATGGAAGGTCACGCCCTCGGGCGGGTTGGCCGCGACCTGTTCGGCCCGCTTGTCCCGGATGTCCAGACTGTTGACCTCGGCCTGGGGCGCGTTGGCGCGCAGCATGCAGCTGGTCAGGCCGCTGGACGTGCCCACCTCCAGAATGTGGCTGCCCGGCTGCAACGATGCGGCGTATCCGCACAGGGCAACTTTTTCCTCAAGATGCAGCATGCCGCCAAAGCCGATATCGAATCGTGGTCCCATGTTCCGCTCCCAGCGCGCCGCATCCGGCACAGTCATCTGCTTTTCGTACCACCTGCTGTATACAAAATCACGGCCGCTTTTAAAAGGGACCGGGGTCATGCGGACAGTTTCCTGCGGGCTTGCAGAAATCACGCCGTCTGGTGTCGCCATTGGCATGATCCATGAAAGCAACCCCTGTGGAGGCCCACCCGGCCGCTTCTTCCGCCGCATATTCCTGGGAAGCGGGACTGGACAGGGACGTGCGGTCCGCTCGAAGCGTCAAGAAACCGGCAGGTCCCCGCCGGAAAATCCTTCACTCAATGAGGGAAAAAGAAGGTGGACAAAATATTCTCCGACGCCTTAAGTGTTGAAGCAGAAGGGACGAAGAGAAATGTGGCTGGGTTAACATCCCAGAAATCATTCACTCTCCAAATGAATGGAAAACCGACATGAGTCCGCATCAGGAAACCATCGCCATCATCCCGGCACGGGGCGGGTCCAAGGGCGTGCCCCGGAAAAACATCCGCCTGCTCGGTGGAAAGCCGCTCGTGGCCTGGCCCATTGAGCAGGCTCTCCAGAGCGGAGTGGTGGACCGGGTCGTGGTTTCCACCGAGGACGAGGAAATCGCGGAAATCGCCCGGGCCTGGGGCGCCGAGGTCCCCTTCCTGCGACCCGCGGAACTGGCCCAGGACGACAGTATCGTGGGCGACGCTGTTTCCTACACCGTCCAGCGGCTGGTGAACTCCGGCGAAAAAATCTGGGCGACCCTGGTGCTCTATCCCACGCACCCCTTCCGCAGCCGACGGATGTTCTGCGCGGCACAACAGGCCCTGCAGGACGGGCATCGTCTGTTTTCCACTGTCTGCCCGGCGGGCCGCGAAGACGAATTCCATGTCCTGCGGAACGACTGGCTGACGCCGCTTTTCCGCAATCTGGAAGGCCTGGACCGGGGCATGTTCAGCAGACCCCTGGGGCTGCTCTCGGCCAGCCGCTTCGGCCAATACACCGGGACCAGCTATGTCTATAAGGTCACGGACCCGGCCCAGCTCATCGACCTGGATACTGAGGAGGACTTCCTTCTGGCAGAGCGCATCCTCCAACAGGAGTTGTACAGCTTTGAAAACCACTGAACCGGCCCATGCCCTGCTCATGCTTGTCCCGGAAGCCGGGGACGCCTTCTGGAAGAACAGCCCTCTGGCCCCTGAAGCCGCCCTGCGGCAGGTGCGGCGACTGCTGCCGGGACTCCAGGGCCGCCGGGTCGTCGTGGCCACCACCCCGAGATTCGCAACACAACTCCAGCCCCTGGCCCACCAGTTGCTCACCGTGCATCCGGAACCCGAAACCGAGCCCTGGCTGCCCGCAGCAACCTCCCAGGCCCTGCAAGCCCTGCCGCAGGACAGCGCCGTGCTCGTGGCGGACTTGCGCTGCCTCGACGCCACGGATGCAGATGCGCAGACCCTTTGCCGCGCCTGGGAGCGGGAACCTCAGAACATCCTGACCCTGGCCGAAGCACCGCGCGAAAATCCTTGCCAGTTCCTGCGCCACTACAACGCGAGCAGCGTAGGCTACGCCGTGCTCTTTGACACCCGCCAGGAAGCCCACGGCGTGCCCGTGGTCCGCTCCCGCCCCTTCAGCCTGCCCGCGCCCACGCTGGATCCGTGCGCTAATCTCGCCGGAATATGGAACCTTGCCAGCCTTCTTGCCGGAGCGCCGCAAGAAGAGAACCCCGCCGCCGCCCTGGCCGCAGGCCGGGCCATTTGCCACTTCCAGGTGGACGGGCGTGCAGTTGCGCTGCTGCCGGAAGATGCCCTGCCCCGGCTGCGTGTTGCCGCAAGGGAAGAGCAACCTTTGCTGGCCGGCGTTGCCCTGGATGCGCAAGGCACGTTCCAGGCCGTGGTCCAGTGCGAGAACGGCAAGTATTATTTCCGGCTGCTGCAGGGTGGGCACGCTCCGGAGTCCAGCCTGCTCCTGCATCTGGCCTATCCAGGACAGAGCTTCGATCTGACCTACCACCCCCAGGGCCGCTGCGAACTGCCCGGATTGCCGGACGCGCCCGGCATCCCCTTTGCCCTGCTTCAGGAGGTCCACTCCGGCGGCTACGACATCACGCGTAGCGTGCAGCAGGATCAGGGACTTTGGCGGCGCGAAGGCGGCGTGCTGATCCGCAATGACACCAACCAGATCATTCATGGTCGTCAGGCCTATCCCGATTGCGTGCGGCTTTCCCCGAGCCTGTGCATGGGCCGCGCCGGGGATCTGCTCCGGCCCGATGCTTCCACGCTCCGCGCCCTGTCCGTGGGGCGGCCCCTGGGGCTCGTGCGTAACGAGATCGACCACCTGCGGCACACAATTTTTCAGAAGCGGACACGGCAGGACGTGCCTGCCCGGCCGTTCCCGTCCGACCGCAAGGAGCCGCAGCATGCCCACGCCTGAACAACACATGGACATGTGTGCGCTGAGCGCCCTGGCCACGACCTTTTCCCAATACGATTCTCCACTGCTCTGGTCCGGGCTGGGCAGTCTGAGCCGCCATGCCGCAAACAGGCGTCCCGGAGAGACCGAAGTGCGCCTGGAGCGAAAAATTCGCTTTGACAACCCCATTCCTATGCAGATCCAGAACATGCCGGGCAATACGTTCTTCACCCTTTCCCGCAGTGAGGACGAACGGCTCGAGGCCACCTTCCTCGACCAGGTTGCCCGCTCCGTCCGGCGCTGGCCATTTTCCTTCCGGCCCTTTTTCGTGTTTGTGGACGAATTCCGAAACCTGCTCTGGGCCGTGGATGGCAAGGCCCGCCTGCTGCGCTGTTTCGAGCCTGGAGGCCAAGAAGTGGCCCGGATGGAAGTGCCCGCCGCAACCGGCGGTTGCGGCGAATTTCACCCGCGCTACGCCTGCTGTCGTGAGAACGACATCCTGCTCGGTTACAGCAACGGCAGCCACGGCGTGGTCAGCCTGGGCATGGCGGACCAGGGCCGCGAGCCGCGCTTCCTTCTCAACGGCCTGCCGCACATGGAGCGCCTCTTCTGGGCGAACGGGCTGCTGCTCAGCCTGCACTTCAATCCCAACGCGCTCATGGTCCACACGCTGACGCACTCCTGGCAGCCCCCCCTGCGCACAGTGCTTCTCGACAGCGAACCTCTGAGTCTGGCCCGGGTGGACAACGGATTTCTGATCAGCACCAAGAACGGGCTGGTCCGACTGGGTTCCGACCTCGATGTTCGCTGGCAATCAGACCTCGGCGAGCTGACGGGCGAAGACCTTTCCTGCCCCTGCGTCACCGAGGCCGGAGGCTCCAACGCATGGCTGAAGGGCAAAAACTCGAACGTTATTTACAACATCAGCGTCTGAAGACGCTGACAAGGAGACAGGACATGAACGGAAACGAAAAAAGCGGCCTGCGTTGCCCCAAGGTCATCTGGCTGACCCCGGCCTTCCGGTGCAACCTGCGCTGCCCCGGCTGCATCCACGGCCTGGACCGCAAGGGCAAGTCCCTGAAGGATCTCTACCGTACGGACAAAAAATTCATGACCTTTGAGGAATTCCAACGGGTCGTGGACGACACCCTGGAGTTTCGGCCCCTGCTCAGCCTCTACGGCGCGGGCGAACCGTTCCTGAACCCCGATGTCTACGAGATGGTCCGCTACGCCGGACTGGAACGAAAGTTCCCGCTCCAGTTCCACACCAACGGCCTGCCCCTGGACCCGCATCGCCTGGCCCCGCTCGGCCCCACGGACGTGACCTTCTCCGTGGACGGGTTCAGCCAGGAGAGTTACGAGAAGTACCGCAGGGGTGGCGATCTCAAGCAGGTTCTGGAGATCATCGAGACCTTTGCCCGACTCGCTGCGGAGCAGCCCCAGGGCTTGCGCCCCAAGATCACCTTCAAGTACATCATCCACCGCTTCAACGAGGAGGAGGTCCAGACGGCCAAGGATTGGGTCGCCAAGCTGCCGAACGTGATCTTCCGCGAAGCCGCGTTCGTGCTGCCCGCGCCGGACATCGACTATCGCCTGGAGCACAAGGGCTGGAGCACCAAGGAATCCCACGACCACTGGGCCCCGCGCAAGATCCCCTACGATCTGTACTATTTCGACGAGGAACACGGCGTCTACAAGAACCGCGCCCAGCTCCTGCCCCGCGATGGCAACTGCGAAATGGTCAAGGACGAACTCTTCGCCCATGTGGACGGCGAGTCATACCCCTGCTGTCTGGGCGTGCTTTCCAATTACCGGGAGGGCATGTACTTCGGGAACATCTTTGAAGAGGGCGTGCTGGAGGTCTTCAACGGCGAACGGGCCGAACGCTTCCGCACAATCTACAGGACCTCGGACAAGGGCAATGTCTTCGAGTGCGCGGAATGCCAGTTCAACCGGCTGCGCACCTTCTCGGACGCCGTAAAGGTCAAGACCAGGGCCGAATGCCCCCCCTGCGCCCAGGCCGGACACGAAGGCGAACGGGCCGCCGCAGCGGAAGCGTAGTCCGAATTCCGGCGCGAGCCGTCCAAGGGAGAACGATCATGCGGCTTCCAGAGCAACTTTATGTCAACGCGACCAATAAGTGCAACTACCGCTGCACCTATTGCCCTTACCATTCCCCCCTCTGGAGCCCGCGCCTGGGCGCTCCGGGCTTCACCCTGCGCCTGGACGATCTGCGCCGCCAGCTGGACGCCTTCGCCGACCCGGCAACAGGCGGCAAGCTCGCCAACGTGACCTTCACAGGCATGGGCGAGCCCATGCTCAACCCGGAAATTCTGGAGATGATCGCGCTGGTCAAGGAACGTGGCCTGACCTGCTCGCTGACCAGCAACTTCTCCCGATTGCTGACCCCGCACATCGACCGGCTCATGGACTTGGGCCTGGACGGGCTTTACACAAACCTCGATTCCGGCGAGTCAGGGCACTATGAGGAACTGCGCCGGGGCGCGAGTTTCGACACGACCCTGGGAAACATTCGTGCGGTGATCAACGCTTCAGCCCTGCGCAATCCGAAACTGAACTTCGAAGTCCACAACCTCGTCACCCCGCAAACAGCGGACCTCCTGCCCCGATTCATTGAAACCGTGGCCGAGGCAGGGGTGCGCAAGGTTATTGTAAAAACCTTCGTAAACTTTCTGGACACGGATGTGCAGGGAAAATTCTTCGACCACATCGCCGAAGAGCGGAAGTTCTTCGATCTGGTGCTGGCCTGCGAAGAGCGCGGAAAGGAGTTGGGCGTGCGTGTGCAGTACCCGGCCTACTTCGCGCTGCTGGCGGGGCGGCGCGGGTACGACCGGGAGGATCCGGCCCTGCGCTGCTCCATCGGATCCTGCCTGCATCTCAACTTCGGTCCCCTGGAATACAGCGAAGACGAACTGCTTGGTAACGTGGTCTACTGCTGCCCGATCATGGCCCGCGAAGGCTACGGCTCCTTCGGCAAGGTGGGCCGGAACAGCGGGAACGGAGGGGACGGCGTCAATGCCGCGCTCGCCGCGCTTGCCCATCCGGCGCGGCGTCGATTGCTGGACAGTCTGGAAAGCCTGGAGAATCTGGTATCCCAATGCCGCAAATGCGAATACTTCTTCCAGGGCCTGCACGAACGCTATGCCCGGATGGAGGCGGCGTCATGAACGCAGCGCAGGGCAAGACCAGGGCTTCACGCCAGGAATACGAGACCATCCGCCAGCGCGAGGCGCAGAGCAAGGCCTACTACGAGCGCGACGACGGCGTGGCCGCCCCCCCCCACACCCTTTGCCTGTCCGTGAACAACAATTGCTTCATGTCCTGCAAGATGTGCGACATCGGCACGGCCAACGCCTCGCGCATGGCCCGGCTGCACGAGAACCAGTTCTCGGACCGCTACGTGCAGACCCGGCGCTATCAAGAGCTTCCCTTTGAGCGCATCCAGGACATCGTGGACGAAATGGCTCCCTTTGACCCGATCATCAAGACCAATTTCGTGGAGCCGCTGCTCTATTCGCGGCTGCGCGAGACCGCAGAATACATCAAGGCCAAGGGACTCAAATACTACACCATCACCAACGGCTGGATGCTCCAGAAGCACGCGCCCTGGCTCGCGGAACTGGCCGACCTGGTGCGCGTTTCCCTGGACGGCACCGCAGCGGTCCATGACGGCATTCGCGGCAAAAAGGACAGTCATGCCCGGACCATCGCCGGGCTCAAGGCGTTGGTCGAAGCCAAGCGGCTGGCCGGGCGCAAGCGACCCATCGTGGGTCTCTGCTATACCGTGAGCAACTTCAACTACTTCAATCTTCTGGAATGCATGGAAGGGCTGGAGCGCGAGGGACTTCTCGGCGAAGTCTACATCAACTTCAACCACCTGCTCTACACCACCCAGTGGGAGATCGACGAGACGCGGGCCGCCTCGCCGCTTTTCGTCGATCTGAAGCGCTCCAGCATCGACAACATCGCCCTGTTGGAACTCAGGACCGACGTGCTCCAGGGCCAGATTGAAGCCCTTGCAACGCGTTACCCCCAGAGCGACTATCACCATTATTTTTCGCCCTGGCTCAAGAACGAGGACCTCGAAGCATTCTACGATCCGGCCACGCGCATGTTTCCGGGCACGCCCTGCTACCTGCCCTGGTACGCCGCCCAGCTCGACCTCGAAGGCAATATCGGCATCTACGGCCACTGCATCCTCCCGAACCTGGGCAATGCCTTTGACCAGGGCTTCATGGCCGCCTGGAATTCAGAGCGCGCCCGGCAGATTCGTCTGGAACTAAAACAGGCCGGGTCTTTTCCGGCCTGCAACAAATGCATCGGCACACTCTACCCACTGCGGGGACGCGAATGACCCATTCCGGAAGGCTGGCGGACCAGCACAACGCTTTTTTCCCGGAGGAACATGTGCGGACCAACAAATGCCGCGTTCTCACGCCGGGACAGCAAAAGCTCGTCTACCTCTTTCGCACGGGCGCGTTCGGCGATGATTTCCGCCATGGGCGCGGACGCCCCGCCCTGGATGCGGGCTGCGGCGCAGGGTACAACACCGTGACTCTGGACCAACTCGGCTGGACGGCCAGCGCCTTTGACATCACCCCGGAACTGACGGCCAACGCCCTGCGCAACATCCAGGCCTACGGGGCGCGGGCCGAGGTGCGTTGCGGCACGAATCAGGCCATCCCCTTCGCGGACGGGGCATTTCAAATGCTCCTGTCCATGAACACCATTCATTATGTGCAGAGCCGCGAGGAACTTGCTGAGGCCTTTGCGGAATTCGCACGGGTGCTGACGCCGGGCGGACGCATCTACCTGACCACCAACCACCCGGAGAACTGGATTTTCCAGAACGGCGAGCCCGCCGGGGAAAACCTCATGCGCGTGCGCCAGGACGGCGACTACCGCAACGGCTTGGTCCTGTACCGCTTTGCGAACGAGAACGCCCTGCGCGAACTGGCCGAAGCGCAGTTCCAGGATGTGCGCCTGGGCACGGACGTGAACGAATATTTCAACAAGACCACGCGCAACTACGTGCTTACCGGGGTGCGGCCGTGATCCTCGACGCTCTGACCCACATCTCCCGCGACGGCGATTGGTTCAACACCGGACTGGACGCCTCGCTGCCCGTACTCCTGGCGAGCATGGACCAGAACGGCGTGGACCGGGCCGTGCTCGCGGGCATTCCCGGCGCAGAAGACGACGACCTGCTCCTGGCCGCTGTCCGGACGCATCCGGGCCGCTTCCTGGCCGTGGCGGGCGTGGATGTCTGCACGGATGCCTGCGCGGATGTCTGCACGGACACGTTTGTGGACGAGCGCGGGCTGAGCCAGCGGCTGGAAGAAGTCAAGGCCCTGGGCTTCTCCGGAATCAAACTGCATCCGCGCTTCTCCGGTGTGCCCGTGACCGACCCGCGCATCCGCAAGGCCGTGCGTCTGACCGGAAAGCTGGGTCTCACGGCCCTGGTCTGCACCATTCACCGCCCGCCTCTGCCTCCCCTGGGCAGGCCCGTGTCCGACGCGCTCTACGAGCTCTGCCGCGACTGCGACGACACGCGCATCATCCTCATGCACGGCGGCTACACCGATCTTTTGGCCACGTCCGAACTGATCCGGCCCCTGGAGCATGTCTTGCTCGACCTTTCCACCACGCTGCCGCGTTTTCACGCCGCATCCACGGGCCTGGATATCCGCTTCCTGTTGGAGACCTTTGACCGCCGCCTCTGCGTGGGTTCGGACTTCCCCGAGGGTGACATGGCCCGCATCCGGGAACTGCTCCTGACTCTGGGGGAAGGCCTGGGCACGGTGGAGGCGTTGATGGAAACACTGGCAGCGAACACGCTGCGCTTCTTCCCCGCCTGTTCGGAGGACGCATGAGCGAAATCTGGACCGAACAAACCGAAATTCTGGAGTGTACGCTCCGGGACGGAAGCTACGCCGTCAATTTCCAGTTCACCTCCAAGGATACGGCGGTCATCGCCAAATGCCTGGAGCGGTCCGGCATCGGATACATTGAGATCGGCCACGGCCTGGGCCTGAACGCCTCTAATATGGGCAAAGGCGCGGCAGCGGAAAACGATGAAGCGTACATGTGCGCCGTTTCCGGCAGCCTGCGCCAGGCCCGCTGGGGCATGTTCTGCATTCCGGGCATCGCCCGACTGGACGACCTGCGGCTGGCCCGGAGTCAGGGCATGCACTTCGTGCGCATCGGGGTGCAGCCGGACAATTTTGCGGCGGCAGAATCTTTTGTGCTCCTGGCCCGCAGCCTGGGCATGCTCGTCTTTGTCAACCTGATGAAATCCTACACTGTGGACGCCCCCGGCTTTGGTGCGCTGGCCCGACAGGCAGAAGGCTACGGCGCGGACGCGCTCTATCTGGTGGATTCGGCAGGCTGCATGCTCCCGGCGCAGGTCCGGGAATATCTGGCCGAAGCCCGGTCCGCGTCCTCCCTGGATTTGGGTTTCCACGGCCACGACAACCTGCGCCTGAGCGTCGCCAATGCCCTGAGCGCCTCAGAACACGGCGCACGCTGGATCGACACGACCCTGCAGGGCATCGGCCGCAGCAGCGGCAACCCTTCCACGGAAGCCTTTGCCGCACTTTTGCTGCGCAAGGGGCAGTTTCAGGAGGCGGACCTGCTTTCTCTGCTGCGCATCGGCGCACACCACATCCGCCCGCTGCTCCGCGCCGCCGGGCACGATGAAATGGAGATCATTTCCGGACTGTCCGGCTTCCATTCCGGGTTCATGGCCCAGGTCGCTGGCATCGCCGCGGAGGAGAACGCGCCCCTGGCCGAGGTGGTCCTGCGGCTCTGCGAGCGGACCCAAAGCGACGCGCCCGACGCCGTGGTCCGGGAGATCGCCTGCTCCCTGCGCCTAGAGCGGGAGAGCACACCACCGCCCACGCCCGACAATACTCCGGCGGCCCTGACTGCCGTATCTGCCGTCTCCTCCGTATCTGGCGCGACGGGCGTACACGAGGAACTCCGGGACATCCTCCGGCGCATCGCCGTGCAGGCCCGGAAACGGGGAACCCACGCCCTGCTGAACGTAGTGGTGGCTCCGGAGTTGAACCCGGAGCTGGCCGGGGGGCGTCGCGTCTCCCATGTGGTCCATGTTTTCCCCGATGCGGTGTTCGGCTCCGCCGAAGTGGGCAACGCGGGCGCGGCCATGGACCTGCTCCGCGAATCCAAGGGGCAGGTGGATTTTCATCTTCTGGACGTGGCCCCGCTGCCGGGCAGCGACCTGCTTCTGCCGGAACTGGCGCACCAGTTGCTCAGCCCCTACGAGATTCTGGAATACAACGACGCGGACGTGCTGCTCCGCTCGGTAGCGGCCCAGCTCCAGGGCATTCTCTGCGGCCTGAACCGCAAGCGGGTCGTGCTGTTCGGGACGCAGCCGCTTGACGGCTCGCCTTGTCGGATGGAAGCCCTGCTGCGCATGCACCACGCCCACGTGGAGCGCACGGAAGCACTTTTTCCCGGCGCGCCCGCGGCGAACGATCTGAAAACATTTGCCGAACAGGCGGCCCAATGCGACGTGCTCGTGGTGCTCGCACAGGGCTTTGCGGCCTATGCCGAGCAATTTATCGCCACCGCACATAAACCCGTGGTTTTCGAGGCCCGCATCGGCTCCCTTGGCCCGGAGAACATCCGCCTCCTGCGCGAGCAGGGCGTTGCGGTCTACCGCCCGGACATGCGTTCCGTCATGGCTGCGGAGCTGCGCACGCTGCTCAGCTATCGACTGAACCACCATCAAGGCTTTCCCCAGCGGGAAATCAACGGTATCCGCATGGTCTCCCACGGGCTCATCGGCCAGCCGGGCGACATGGTCGTGGACGACGTGCTCCGGCCCAGCAATGTCATCGGCATTTCGGACGGAGCCGGACGGACCTTCCCGCCCGGTTCCCAGGAAGAACAGGTCCGCCGGCTGGAAGACCTGCTGCACGAGGGGCGCCACAATGCCTCCTGAAAGCGTCCTGGTCCTCGGCGCGTCGCGCTATTACGCGGGCTCCATCCGGCAGATTGCGGAGATGGGTCTGCGCGTCGTGGTCACGGACGGCAATCCAAAGGCCTTTGCCGCTGGCCAGGCCCACGTCTTTCACGCCGTGGACATCACCGATGTCGACGCCACACTGCACCTTGCGGAGCGGGAAGGCGTGAGCGCGGTGGTGGCGCTCAACGACTACGGTGTGCGTACGGCCGCTGCGGTGTCCGAGGCTTTGAATCTTCGCGGCATCGGCGTTCAGGCCGCATTCCTGGCCACGGACAAGCTGCTCATGCGCCAGGCCTGGCGCAAGGCCGGAGCGCCGCAGCCCCATTTTGCGCTGCTCTCGCCGACGGATCCCATTCCGGCCAGCATGGCCCAGCTGCCTGGTAATGGACAACTGGTCGTCAAGCCAGCGGAAAGCAGGGGCGGGGCTAGCCGGGGCGTTGTTTGTGTTCATGCCGACAAAATCGCGGGCGGAGATCTGGCCGAAGCCGTGGAGTACGCCCGGAGCTTTTATCCGGACAAACGCGTGCTCATTGAGGAATGCGTGCAGGGCTCCGAACACAGCCTTGAACTCATCGGCTGCAACGGCGAGGTCCAGGTGCTCTGCATCGGTGACAAGCGCAAAACACCCTACCCCCACCGGGTCGATACGGACGTGATCTACCCCACGGCCCTTGCCGGAGAGCAGCGCCGGGAGGCGGAGCGTGCCGCGATCCAGGGAGCCCTGGCCCTGGGCCTGAAGACCTTCGCCGCCCATGTGGAGCTGTGCTTGACCGCTGACGGGCCGAGGCTCTTTGAACTCGGAGCGCGTTTCGGCGGCGGACACACCGCCAGTCACATCCTGCCCCAGGTCACGGGCAGAAAATATCTTCAGGACCATGTCCGGCTGCTGCTCAGGGGCGGCCCCATGCCCCCTGCTCCGGGACAGGAACAGGGCTGCGTCTACAAATTTCTGACCCCGCCGCCGGGCAGGCTCGTTGCCGTGCGCGGCCTGGAACAGGTGCTCGACCTGCCGGGCGTGCTGGACGCGGGACTTTTCGTCAAAGCGGGCGACACCGTGCCCCTGGTCCGCACCGGGCCGGACCGCTCCGGCTTTATCGTGGCTGCCGGAAACAACCGAAACGAGGCTCTGGAACTTGCGCACCGCGCCCAGGCCATGCTCGATTTTCAATACGCAGAGGAGTAGCAGATGCGCAAAAATGACTTTGTCGAAAAAGAACTCATGACCCAGCAGAACCGGCTACGCTACATCGAATCCACGCTCACGGGCAGAACTTCCGCAGACTTTGTACCGCGCCGCGTCTTCATCGAGGTCACCAACAACTGCAATTACCGCTGTATCCACTGTCCGTCGCACACGGTCATGACCCGGCAGCACGGCTTCATGGACTTCGACCTCTACACCGCCATCATCGACGAACTAGCCCCCCACTGGCGCGAGCTGACCGTGAACCTCTACAAGACCGGGGAGCCGACCCTGCACCCGCGCATCTATGACATGCTCGACTATGCCAATGATAAAGGGTTGTTCGTGCAGATGAACTCCAATTTCGGCGCGGTCAAAAAAAAGGACATTCCCCGACTGGGCACCAATTTCTACCTCGGTGTGTCCATCGACGCGGCCACGGCCCCGACCTACAAGGCCATCAAGAACGGCAAGGATTTCTGGGCCATGCTCGACGTGTTCCTGGACTATCTCGAAGCCTGGGGCGAGGGCGCGGACCATGAAGCCTATGCCTGCGACGCCATTTTCCTGCGCCAGGACAGCAACTGGGACGAGGCCGAACTCTTTGAGGAGATGTTCTCCCGGCTGCCCGTGGGCCACGTGGCCATCTACCCCATGCACAATTTCACCGGGGATCTTGAAGGCTCCAACGGCGTCCGGGTCCGCACAGCGGACATCCCCCACAGCGAGTGGCCCTCCTGCAACGTGCCCTGGGATGTCACGGGCATCAACTGGAACGGCGACATGGTCGCCTGCATCTATGACGTCAATGGCCGCTACCTGCTCGGCAACGTGCGGGAACAGGGCGTGCTCGACGCCTGGCGCGGCGCGGAGATGGAACGCTTCCGCAAGAACATGCGCGAACGCGACTTCGACGCCATTTCCGAATGCGGCCTGCACTGCAAGGACTGCTCTATCATCTGGGATCCCAGCTACCACATTCCCAAGGACTATTATTCCGAGGTGGGCCGCATGGAGCAGTACCTCAGCGCGGCGGTCAAGCGCGTCTCCCTGTCCAGGGAGCGCCACGAGGAAGTCATGGAGCGCTGGCGCTACCTGAAGCAGAACCGGCAGGCCTGGCTCGACGAACTGCGCGAGCGCGGCGAAGCCCTGCTCCGGGCGCGGGCCGCAAAGGCCCAGGAGGGCTGAGCATGTCCGACCAGCGCAAACAATCCGCAGGCTGCGTCTGCCCCATGGACTGCGCCACGCTCTGCGCCCCGGAGCGCACTCCGGCTTCCTGTCCGGGCAAGCAGGCCGAGGCCGTCATGGTCCGCGCCCGGGAGGAATATCTACGCGCAGGCAGCACGGCCCGACGCCACTGGCTGGCCTTTGCCCGGCTCGTGGGCCACGGCGGCGCAAGCCGCTCCCGCCTGGAACACATCATGGAATTCAGCCGCTCGGCGGGCTTCCGGCGCATCGGGCTGGCCGGATGCGCGCGCTATCTGCCGCTGATGCATGCCACGAAAAAGATTTTGGCCGGGTTCGGCTTCGAGTCCGTCTGCTTTTCCTGCAAGGTCGGCGGGAACAAATTCGCGGACATCGCCATTGCCAGGGATTCGGACTGGACGCTCTGCAATCCCCTGGGCCAGGCCCTGCTGCTCAACGACTGGGGCGCTGACCTGAACGTGGCTTTTGGCCTGTGCATGGGCCATGACCTGATCTTTCAGCAATACAGCACGGCCCCGGTGACCACGCTGGTGGTCAAGGAAAAGATCTCTGACGACAACCCCACGGCCACGCTCCGGCGCATGGCCGACGGCGGACACTGCTGCGCGCCATATTTCCCGGAAGAGTGAGCGAACATGTACATTTGCCTGACTGTAGACAGCGACTGGGCACACCCCGAGGTGACGTTCTTTGCCCTGGACATCCTGGAGCAATCCGGCGTGCCGTTCACCTTCTTCGCCACGGACGATCAGGACGTGGAGCCCGCTGCACACCGCGAAGTGGCGCTGCATCCCAACTTCACGGACCGCGACCCGCTCCGGGAACTGGCGAGACTGGCCTGGCGCTTCCCCGATGCAGCGGGTCTGCGGCCCCACCGGCTGGCCATGCCACCGGAGCTGGACGCTGGCATCCTCCGATCCGCCGGGATGCAGTGGATCTCCGCGCACCATGACGTCGGGGCACGCGGACCGGGTCGCTGGGACACGGAGCTGCCGGACGCGCCCATCCACTGGGGCGACAACCTGCTCTTCCTGAATGGAATACGGCCCGACATGGACACGGCTGCAGCGGACGGACCCGGAATGCTGCTCTACAATTTTCACCCGATCCATCTCTATCTGAATACCTGCGCCCCGGAGCAGTATGCCCAGGCCAAACCGGGTTACCTCGACCCGGAGCACCTGAAAAAACACCGCAACGAGCGCGAATACGGGGTTCGCAACGCCCTGGAGGATATTCTGGACCGCGCCGGGGAATTCTGCTTTGCAACTGTTTCACACGCCATCCAGGAGCTCGCCTCGTGAATCAACGGCTATTTGACCAAATCCGCACACAGCTGCTGCGCGACTTCGCTCCTGAACTGGGTGAAAACGACCGCCGCTTCATTGAGCGGGTCTACGGCTCCGGGGCCGAAACCTACGCCGACCGCCTCCGGGCCGTGGGCCTGGACCGCTGCGAGCGCTTGCTCGACGCGGGCTGCGGGTTCGGCCAGTGGTCGCTCTGCCTTGCCGTGCTCGGTGCGGCAGTGGTGGGCGTGGATGTCTCGCTGTTGCGGGTCCGGGTGGCCAATGCTGCCTTTGCCGCTGCGAGTGTCGCGGGTCATGCGGTCCGGGCCAATGCGTTGCAGGGAGGCCTGGACGCTCTGCCCGTGGAAAGCGCAAGCGTGGACGGTGTGTTCTGCTACGGCACGCTCTTCTGCACGGCCTGGAAACAGTCCCTGGCCGAGTTCGCACGGGTGCTCCGGCCCGGCGGCAGGCTCTATTTCTCGGCCAACGAGATCGGCTACATTCTGAATATGTGGCGGGAGCGGCCCCACCGCAGCAGCGATTTTGACCCACGCGAGGCTGCGGCAAACACGTTTCGGAACACGCTGGAATACGAAAAACACGGTACGCCCCCCCAGGGCGGACAGATTCTGATCACCCAGGGCGAGGCCCGCGCCCAATTGGAACGCCTGGGCTTCGACGTGCTCGCCCTGGCCGCCGAAGGGAGCGTGAACCTGCGCCCCGGCGAAATCGAGCCGAAACCCTTCTTCAAATCCGAGTACCTGGGCCTGCCCGGCTGCTACGAAGTACTCGCGGAAAAAAGGAGCGCCTGATGTCCTACATGAACCTCGGCGGACTGGCCCACAAGCTGCGTACCACTCGATCCGTCAAAAGCCTGGCCAGGAACTTCCTGCTGCCGACCATGGCCGGACAGAAACTTTTTCTCTACAACGAGCGGCTGCCCCGCGTGGTCAATCTTTCCTTCAACGAAAAAACCTGTTTCTACAAATGCCGCATGTGCCTGTATTCGGAAGCGGACGTGCGCGAACACTACCGCGAAAAGTCGGAAATGGACTTCGAGACGCTGAAGCACATTGTCCTTTCCATTCCCAACGACCCGTACCACAGCTTTGACATCTCCGCCGTGGGCGAGACCTTGGAATTCGGCAAGCTTCCGGAATTCGTGGCCTACATGAAACGCGAACGCCCTCTGGTGAACACCATCGTCTCCACCAACGGCGTACTCCTGGACGAAAAGACCTTTCTGGCCTTGGCCAGGGCCGGGCTGGACAACCTCCAGGTCAGCTTCTTTGCGGAGAATGACCATGACCACGAATTCATCACCGGTACCAGCACCTTTGCACGCGTCAGCGAGAATCTGGAACGGGCCTGCCGGCTCAAGCGCGAGCACGGCCTGCGCAAACCCTTCATCCAGACCTTCATTCTGGAATCAAAGGAAACCGCACAGACCACGCAGCGCTTCCTGGACCGCTGGTCCCCCCTGGTGGACAGGGCTTTTGTGCGCCCGCTGCTCAAGCGCTCCATGGACATCAAGGGCATGACCCCCATGTACGACTTCACACCCAGCGCCCCCCGGCGGCCCTGCATGCAGCCCTGGTACTCCACGGCCTTGAATTCCAAGGGCGAGGTCCTGCCCTGCTACGGTTTCCACTGGCATGAATCCACCTGGCTGACCAACTTCGGGAACATCAACGACGCCAGCCTGGCGGAAATCTGGCGGGGCAAAACCTTTCAGGCCTTCCGGCAGAAGCATCTGCGCCTTGACATCGACGATCTGCCTGTTTGCAAAAACTGCATCAGCTGGAACGACTACACCAACATCTGGGAACATAATCCCGACGGCAGCTGGCGGCCCGCGCCCCTGCGAATCGCCGATTTTTTGACCCCTGCGGGCAAGCAGCGGGGAGGTTGATCCGAAGATGCGCGTGGCCTGCCTCGGAAACATGAACAACAATATGTTCTGTCTGGTGCGCTATCTGCGCGACCGAGGTCTGGACGCGCATCTGCTGCTGCTCTCCCACGAGCATGCCCATTACCTGCCCGAGGCCGACACCTATGGCCGGAAGCACGAAGCCTATATGCACCGCCTGGGCTGGGGGTCCGAGCCGGATTTCGCCAAGACGGAGCCCGCACGGATCGCCCGTGACCTTGCCGGATTCGACGCCGTCATCGGCTGCAACTACGCACCCGCCTTTCTGCACAAGGCAGGCCGACGCTTGGACATCTTCTGCCCCCACGGCAGCGATTACTACGAAGTGGCCTTTTACACGGACGAACGTGGCGAACCCACGCCACTGGCCCGCGCCCAACGCGCCGCCATCCACGAGGCCGCGTTCATCATGGCCCCGTTTACCAACCCGGACAGGGAACGCTACTGGAGCGCCATTGATCCAACAGGGGAGCGGGTTGCGCATCCCATTCCGCTGCTCTACCTGCCGGAATACTCCCCGGAGCGCATGGCCCTGTTCTGGACGCCCGGCACGGCCAGCAGGGCCCTGGCCAGCCTGCGGGAGCAGCACGGCCTGCTCGTTTTTCAGCACGTGCGCCAGTGCTGGGCCAGCCCGGCCCTGGTCAACGACCACAAGGGCAACGACGTGCTCCTGCGGGGCTTGGCGCGATACGTGCATGATTATGGCGGGGACGCCGGTTTGGCCGCCTTTGAATTCGGACCAGATGTGGCCGCGAGCAAGGAACTGGCCCGCGACCTCGGCCTTGGTGACCGGATCTGCTGGCTGCCGGCCATGCAGCGCAAGGAGATCATGCCCCTGCTCAGCCTGGCGGACGTGGCTGCTCTGGAATTCCGCTACAGCTGGATCACCGGGGGAGGGCTCTTCGAGTCCCTGGCCATGTCCCGGCCTGTGCTGGCCCGGCGCGACGACACGCTCTATCCGAACAGGAAGCTCTTCCCGCTGCTTCCGGCCGGGAACGAAACGGAAGTGGCTGAGCAGCTCGACGCCTGCGCCACACGGCCTGAAGCCGTTGCAACGCTGGGCGCGAAAGGGCGGCAGTGGTTGGAAGAGGAAGTCATCGTCCCAGCTGTGGACGCGGTCTGCTCCATGCTGGCTCGCCTGGGCAATAGAGGCCGCAAAGCAATGAGTGGCGGGAACAATGGCCGAATCAACAAGTAACTGGAGACAGGGAGGCGGACATGTGCGGCATTTGCGGCATTCTCGGGCCTGACGGCTCCCGTGTCGATCCGGCGCTGCTGCGAGCCATGACGCTGGAACTGGGCCACAGAGGCCCGGACGGCTCCGGCATCCACCAGAACGGCAGCCTGGGCCTGGGTCACCGCCGCCTGTCCATCCTCGACCTGGACGAGCGTTCCGCGCAGCCCATGCTTTCGCCGGACCAGAGATTCAGCCTGGTCTACAACGGCGAAATTTACAATTTCCGCGAGCTACGCCACGAACTGGAAAACCTGGGCCACGGGTTCCGCACCACGTCGGACACGGAAGTGGTCCTGGCCGCCTACGCGGCCTGGGGCCCGGCCTGTGTGGAACGCTTCAACGGCATGTTCGCCCTGGCCCTCTGGGACAAGCACGGGCAGAGCCTTTTTCTGGCCCGCGACCGCTACGGCATCAAACCGCTCTATTACGCCCAGGCGCACGGCGCACTGGCCTTTGCCTCGGAGAGCAAAGCCCTGCTCAAGGTGCCGGGGGTGGAGCGCAGCCTCGACCTGGAAGCGGTTTACGAGTATTTCACCTTTCAGAACCTCTTCACGGACCGCACCTTCTTTCGCGGGGTCACGCGATTTCCCGCAGGCTGCCGCGCCTTGGTCCGGCTGGCCGCACCCACGGACGTGCGCATCGAACAGTACTGGGACTACGACTTCCGCGAGCCGGAAACGCCGCTCTCCCAGGCGGAATATGAAGAGGAGTTCGAGAGCCTCTTCCGCCAGGCTGTCAAACGCCAGCTCGTCAGCGACGTGGAGGTCAGCGCCTTTCTCAGCGGCGGCATCGACTCCGGGGCCATCACGGCCATGGCCGCCAGCGAGTTGCCCTTCATCAAAAGCTTCACCTGCGGTTTCGACCTCAGTTCCGCGTCCGGCATCGAACTGAGCTTTGATGAACGCGCCCAGGCCGAACACCTTTCCTACGTACTCAAGACCGAACACTATGAAATGGTGCTCAAGGCCGGAGACATGGAACGCTGCATGGCCAGTCTGGTGCGGCACATCGAGGAGCCCCGCGTGGGCCAGAGCTACCCAAATTTCTACGCCTGCAAGCTGGCCGGGAGCTTCTGCAAGGTGGCCCTGGCGGGCACGGGCGGGGACGAGCTTTTCGGGGGCTATCCCTGGCGCTATTTCCAGGCCCCGGAAAGCACGAGCCTGGAAGAGTATGTGGACCGCTATTATCTTTACTGGCAGCGGCTGCTGCCGAACACCTCGCTGCGCCAGGTCTTTGCGCCGGTACAAAACCAAGTGCGGGGCGTCTGGACCCGTGACATCTTCCGGGATGTCTTCAAGGGTCGGGAAATGACCTTTGGTTCCGCGGCGGAGCGGGTCAACCACTCGCTCTATCTCGAAGCCAAGACCTTTTTGCAGGGGTTGCTGACCGTGGAAGACAAGCTTTCCATGGCCCACGGCCTGGAAGTACGGGTGCCATTCCTGGACAACGATCTCGTGGATTTCGCCATGCGCGTACCGGTGCGGCTCAAACTCGGCGACGAGGCCCTTGGCCCGCGCATGGAACCGGGCCAGTCTCCAGGCCCGACTCCCCGCATCGACGAGAACCTGCCCGGCAAGCACATCACCTATTTCAAACGCCACCGCAACGGCAAGCTGTTGCTGCGCAACGTGCTCGGCAAGTTCGTGCCCGAAAGCGTGAGCAACGGGGCCAAGCAGGGCTTTTCCGGCCCGGACGCCTCCTGGTTCAAGGGCGAAAGCATCGACTACGTTCGCTCCGTGGTCTTCAACAATGCCTCGCGCATCTACGGGATCATGGACCCGAAAGCCGTGCGCGAACTGGTCAGCGACCATCTCGAAGGCCGCGAAAACCGGCGGCTGTTCATCTGGTCCCTGCTCTACGTCGAGCAGTGGCTGAAGACCTTTGCATAGCAGCCATGTGCGGCATCGCGGGCATACTTCGATTTGACGGGCCAGGCCCTGAAGAGGCGGAAATCCGGGCCATGACCGCCCGGCTGGTTCATCGCGGCCCGGACGGCGCGGACACGCTCGTTTCCGGCCCCGTGGCCCTGGGCCATGCCCGGCTGGCCATCATCGACCTTTCCACTGCCGGAACACAGCCCATGCGCACCCCGGACCAGCGGCTGGCCGTGGTCTTCAACGGCGAAATCTACAACCACCGCGAGTTGCGGCGCGAACTGCGCCAGGACCTGGAGGCGCAGGGCCGGGACTTCTGCTCCGCATCGGACACCGAGGTCATCCTGCATGCCTATGCGCGCTGGGGCGAGGAGTGCGTGAACCGCTTCCAGGGCATGTTCGCCTTTGCCCTCTGCGATTTTCCGGCCCGGAAGCTGCTGCTGGTCAGGGACCACGCCGGAATCAAGCCGCTCTTCTACCGCCGGGGACCGGGCTTTCTGGCCTTCGCGTCCGAGCTTTCCGCCCTGCGGGCCGTGCAGGCCCCCCAGCCACGGGCCAGTCTCCAGAGCGTTGATTTTTTCCTGCGCTACCAATATGTTCCGGCTCCGCAGACGATCTTCAGCGACACCTTTTGTCTGCCCCCGGCCCACGTGCTCGGCGTGGATTTTGACGGAACCCTGTGTGGACCGCGACGCTGGTGGCGGGTGCGCTTCGCGCCCGAACCGGTCCGGCGCGCCGCCGAGATGCGGGCCGAGGTGCGCGAAAAGCTGACCCGGGCCGTGTCCCGTTCCCTGGTGGCGGACGTGCCCGTGGGCCTGTTCCTTTCCGGGGGCCTGGACTCCACCGTGGTGGGACTGGAGGCCGCGCGCCTCTCGGCCCGGCCCTTGCGTGCCTTCAGCATCGGATTCGCCGGGAGCGGAAGCGACGAACTGCCCTACGCCCGCCAGGCCGCCGCAACCCTGGGCCTGGACCTGCGCGCCGAAGTGGTGGCGGACATCTCCCTGGACATCCTCCCGGAATTGCTAGACCATTACGGCGAACCCTTTGGCGATGCCTCGGCCATCCCCACCTGGCACGTTTCCCGGCTGGCACGGGCGCACGGCGTGAAAACCGTGCTCTCCGGCGACGGCGGAGACGAGCTTTTCGGTGGCTACGAACGCTTCCTGGCCTGGGTCCGAGGCGGGAAATGGGCCGCGCCGCGCCGCCGCGAGCTGCGCATGGACCTGCGCGCGGGCAGGATCAAAACCCTGCGCCACGGTCTGGACGCCCTGGGCTTTGGCCCGGAAGCTTGGAGCCGCTTCATCTGCTATACTTTCTACCCCCAGCGCGTGCGGCTCTGGAGACCGGAGCATCGCCACCTGGCAGACACACCTTCGGAACTCTTCTGGAACGCCTGGAACCACGCCCGCAGGACCGGCAGGGGCCGGAGCATGGCCCTGCCCCAGTCCATGGATTACGAAACGTACCTGCCCGGCGCGGTGCTGACCAAGGTGGACCGGGCCAGCATGTGCCACGGGCTGGAGGTCCGGCCCGCGCTGCTGGACCGCGAGCTGACCGAGGCTGCGGCCCGGCTGCCCGAAGCCCTTAAATTCGACGGGGGTTCCAGCGGCAAGCTGCTGCTCAAGGAAATCCTGCGCGAACGCTTTGACAACGCCTTTGTGGACCGGCCCAAGTGCGGATTCGGCATTCCGCGCCATGCCTGGCTCTCGCCCGGCGCGCGCGGCTGGGAACTGCTCGGCGACCTGCTGCTTACCGGCCATTCCCCGCTGCACGACTGGTTCGAGCCGTCCGAAATCGAACGGCACATCCGGATGCACGAGCGCGGCCTGGACAATTCCCAGCACACCTGGCTGCTCCTGGTGCTGGCCCTCTGGGCCGACCGCAATCCCGACATTTCCTTTGATTCCGCCCCGGAGTGCCCCCCAACGCAAGGAGTCTGCGCATGACCCACGCCCCTGTGGCCCTGTTCTGCTACAACCGGCCCGAGCACCTGACCCTGACCCTGGACGCCCTGGCCGCGAACCCGGAGTTCGCGCGGACCCGGGTCTACGCCTTTTGCGACGGCCCGCGCAGCGAGGAAGACGCCGCACGCGTTCAGGCCGTGCGCGACCTGCTGCGCTCCCGCAGCCGGGAGATGGACCTGGAGATGGTGGAGCAGCCAAAAAACCTCGGCCTGCGCACGGCCATTGTCCAGGGCGTCAGCCAGGTCTGCGCCGAGCATGGCCGGGTCATCGTGGTGGAAGACGACATCGTGACCAGCCCGCATTTTCTGGGCTACATGAACGCAGCCCTGAACCGCTACGAGGACACCCCCGAGGTCATGCACGTTTCCGGGTACTTCCTGCCCGTGAATCCGCAGGGATTGCCCGAGACCCTGTTCTACCGCCCGGCGAGTTGCTGGGGTTGGGCCACCTGGGCCGAGAGCTGGAGTCATCTCGACCTGGACGCCGAAGGACTCCTGTCTCGGTTGCAGGGCGAGGCCGGGGAACGCTTCGACCTGGACGGGGCCTACAACTTCCGACATCATCTGGAACTCAACATCCAGGGAAAATTCTTCACCTGGGCTATCTTCTGGTACGCCACGATCTTCCTGCGCGGGGGACTGTGCTTGCACCCCTCGGTATCCCTGACCCGGAACATCGGCCACGATGGCGGTGGCACCAACTGCAAGCCGACCTCCTGCTTCATGGGAAACCTGCGCACCGAGCCAGTGCGCAATTTTCCAAAGGCCCTGGAGGAAAACCCCCTTGCCCTGGAACGCATCCGCCAGTTCTACATCGCCAACCGGGGCAAGGTCTAAGGAAGAGATATGGCCGCATCGGATCTGGGGCTCGCGAACCGAAACCTGGATTACGACCCCGCCCATCCGCCGGACGGGCACACCGTGCTCGCGGTTTACGAAGCAACCACAAGGAGAGATCATGCGTAGTCTTGGACTCAACTATGAAGACTGCCGCACCCGGCTGCGCAGCCAGCGGGAGTGGCTCGGCTCCCCGGAAGCCCGGGAGGCCTTCGGTCTGCTGGTCAACGAATTGTGCGCCCTGGGTCCGAAGCCCCGCATTGCCGTATACGGTTCCTCCTGGAGCGGCTACATGGCCGTGCGCCTGCTGGAGGAACTGGGCGCCGAGCGCCCGGTCCTGATCTTCGAAAGCCGCGAACCTCTGCCGCAACTGGCGGACATCCCGCACCAGACCCTGGAGCCGGCGGATGCCCGCGCCCAGGCCGATCTCGTGCTGCTGGCCACGGCCCCGCGCCACTACGCACACACCGAGGCCCTGGTCCGCGCCAAGGTCGCCCCGCGCGCCCTCTGGACCATGTACGCTCCGGATCCCGAAACCGCGCCCCTGGCGAAACCGGACACTTTTCTCCGGGTTTCCTCCCGGTTCGGAACAACGGCCAAGCCCCAAATCCTGCCCCTGAACCGGCGGCAGATGGCCCTGATCCTCGTGGACATCTGGGACACCGGCCAGGAGCGCTGTCCATACTGCGCGACCCTGCCCCGGCTGCTGAATCTGGCCCGGCGACACGATCTGGTCGTGATCCACGCGCCCACCTACGCCCTGGACAGCAACGGCGGCTTCCTCTCCAAGCCCCTGGCTGCGCCGGATTCCAACGGCACAGGCTGGCCGCCTCTGGACTTCATCTGCAAGCAGGGACCCTTTGCCTGGCGCGATCGCTACCACGACGAATTGCATTTCGGCGGGCGCACGCCCCGGCGCATCCACGCCTGCGCCGCGCCTGTGGATCGACCACGCGAACACGTGGAATCAAGCCTCGACGGGGTCCGCGCCCTTTTGGAAAAGGAGCGCATCCTCTACCTGCTCTATGCCGGGGGCGGCACACTGCGCTGTCTGGCCTTCAAGCCCGCAGGGTACGTGAACACGGCGCGCAGCGGCTACCAGCCCATTCTGGTGCGCGAGGCCACGGCCCATGACCCTCAGGTGCTCGACGGAGCCGACGTGGACATGCGCTCGGCGGGCATTGTCTGCTTTGAAAACTTATGCGGCTTTTCCACGGGCCTGGACGACCTCGAACACGCCCTGGGAACCGGGACACCAGGACCGGCGGACAAGGGATAGACCCATGTGCGGCATCTTCGGAGTGGTCGGACGCCTCGACCAGGACACGGCCCGGCGCTGCCTGGATCGGCTGGCCCATCGCGGACCGGACGGACAGGGTCTGGCGTTTCTGGACGGCTGCGTGCTCGGCCATCGCCGCCTCTCGATCCTGGACACCTCGGATGCGGGCAGGCAGCCCATGGCCTCGGCCTGCGACCGCTTTACCCTGAGCTTCAATGGGGAGATCTACAACTTCCTGGAGCTGCGCAAGGACCTGGAGGCCCTGGGCCGGAATTTCCGCTCGGACAGCGACACCGAAGTACTCCTGGAGGCCCTGGCCCACTGGGGGCCGGATTGTCTGGAACGCTGCAACGGCATGTGGGCCTTGGCCCTCTGGGACCGGCAGGAGCGCCGCCTGCTTCTGGCCCGGGACCGCTTCGGCAAGAAACCGCTCTTCTGGGCGCAAACGCGCCACGGCCTGGCCTTTGCCTCGGAGATGAAGGCGCTCTTTCCGCTCCTGGACCGCGTGGAGGCCGACCCGGAACTGGCCGGGTCCAGCCGCCGGATCATGAGCTACGAGGGCACGGATATGTGCCTGGTGCGCGGCATTCGCCGCTT
Source organism: Desulfovibrio sp. (assembly GCA_050251775.1). Lineage (GTDB taxonomy): Bacteria > Desulfobacterota > Desulfovibrionia > Desulfovibrionales > Desulfovibrionaceae > Paucidesulfovibrio. The sequence goes on along the minus strand of JBFWMD010000006.1, from coordinate 33,038 downwards.
CCCTGCCGGACATCTGGCCTGGACAAAGGGCGAGACGCCGCAGCCCAGGCGCTGGTGGAACACCCTGGACCACCTCCGGAACGTGCCAGCGCGTTTCGAGGAACAGGCCGAGGAGTTTCGGGAGCTTTTTCTGGACGCCTGCCGATTGCGCATGCGCAGCGACATGCCCCTGGGCACAGCCCTTTCCGGCGGACTGGATTCCGGGGCTGTACTCTGCGCCCTGGCCCACCTGGACCGCCAAGGTCCGACCCAGGCGCGCCAGGGCCGCGACTGGCGCAACGCCTTTACCGCCGTGTTTCCGGGCACGCCCCTGGACGAATCCGACATGGCCGGCCTGGCCGCACGCCACGCCGGCCTGGAAGCGCACCGCGTGGAAACCGACCCCACGGAAATTCCCGCCACGCTCTACCGCGACCTCTGGTATCTGGAGGAACAGCATCTGACCCTGCCCTCGCCGTTCATGCGCGTCTACGCCGCGGCGCGGCAACGCGGGGTCCGCGTGACCCTGGACGGCCACGGCGCGGACGAGCTCTTTGCGGGCTACGGGTTCGATTTTCTCCACGCCATGCACGATGCCCCGCCCTTTCGCTGGCCCGGCATCGCCGCCACTTACCGCGCCTGCCTGCCGGATGCGCCGCAATTCCCCAAACCCTCCATTCCAAAGCTGCTGAGCGCGCACCTGCGCCAGCGGCTGCGCCGCGAGCCCGACGCCATGTTCGACGGACCCGACGCGCAGCACCCCGCCTGGCAACGCATGGGCCGCCTGAACCGCCTGCTGCACCACGGGTTTCATTACACCATCCTGCCCACACTGCTGCGCAACTACGACCGCTATTCCATGGCCTGCGGCGTGGAAGTGCGCATGCCCTTCCTGGACCACCGCATTGTGAGCTTCGCCTTTTCCCTGCCCTGGGACTCCAAGCTGCGGGGCGGCTTCACCAAGGCAGTGGTCCGCGCGGGCATGTCCGGACTGATGCCCCGGCAGATCGCCTGGGGCCGGGTCAAGATCGGTTTCAATGCTCCGGCCCTGGAGTGGATTCGCGGTCCGCTGCGGGAATTCTTTCTGGACGCGGTCCATTCCCAGGCCTTTGCCCAGTCCGGACTGGCGGACCAGCGTCTGGCCCGATCCCGGCTGGACGCGCTGCTCAAGACGGAGCATCCGAGTTTTGACCAGGCTCAGGCCTGTTGGACCGCGTTTCTGCCGTTTTTCTGGGAACAGGCCGTGCTCCTGGAACAGGGACGGCCCAAAGAGGACCCATGCGCGTCGTCTTCCTGAACACCTTTGAGGACCAGGGCGGCGCTGCCAGGGCTGCCGTGCGGCTCTTCGAGGCTGTGCGCGGCCTGCCGGACATGCGGGCCGACATGCTCGTGCGCCGGACCGGAGCGCGGCGGCCAGGAGTGCATGTGTTGCCGGGCCTGCCCACTCCGTGGAGTTCGCGACTGGACCAGCGCGATCTCAAGGCGACCCATCCGGACCGGATCCGCGCGCCCTATTCCGTGAACCGCGTGCCCGGTCTGGCCGCTCTGGCCCTGCGTGGCTTGCGGCCCGACATCGCCCACCTGCACTGGCTGCACTGCGGCCTGCTGCGCATCGAGAGCCTGGCCCGGCTGAAAATGCCCGTGGTCTGGACCATTCACGACATGTGGGCCTTCACCGGAGTCTGCCACTACGCGGGAGCATGCGAACGCTACCTCCAGGGCTGCGGCGTTTGTCCGGCCCTGGCCAGCGCAAATCCCGACGATATTTCCGCACGCACCTTTGCGCGCAAGGCCGCCACCTACCCGCGCATGAACCTGACCGTGGTTTCCCCGAGCCGCTGGCTGGCCGGACTGGCCCGGAAAAGCCCGCTCCTGGGCGCACGGCGCGTGGAGGTCATCCCCAACGGCCTGGACACGCAGCGCTATGCCCCGCTTTCCGAGGCGGAACGCAACCGTGCGCGGGCACGGTTCGGCCTGCCCCTGATCGCCAATGCCAGGGGGCGCAGGCCCCTGCTCCTCTTTGGCGCGGACTTCGCCCTTGAGGACACGCGCAAGGGCGGCCAGGACCTGCTCGCAGCCCTGGCCCAGGCGCGGCTGCCCGTGGACCTCGCCATTTTCGGCAACAGCGCTCCTGTGCCAGAGCTCGAGGGTCTCCGGGTCCATGGCCTGGGCTACCTGAAAAACGACGCGGATCTGGTCCGGGCGTATGCGGCCTGCGACCTCTACGTGCTTCCCTCGCAACAGGACAATCTGCCCAACACCGTGCTGGAGTCCCTGGCCTGCGGCACGCCTGTGCTGGCCTACGACACCGGAGGGATTCCCGAGATGATCGAGGACGGGGAGAACGGATTTCTGGTACGCAACGTCGCGAACATGGGGGAGAAAGATCGCGCGGAAGCGCTGGTGCGCGCCCTGCGAGCGGCCCTGGCCGCGCCCGGACTTTTTTCGACCATGCGGGAACGGGCCAGGGAAAAGGCCCTGCGGGAATACGCAACGGACGTGGCCGCGCGTCGCTACAGGGCGCTCTATTCCACGCTGCTCTGAGGTCGCGGTCCGGGACCAGGGATGAGGCCAACGGAAAAGGGCCGCATGAGTCAAGGCGTTCAGCATAGGTGTAGAGCTGCCAATTAAGTTGAATTTACTGAATATAATCACTAAAAAATACTAGCATGCAGACCTAGACAATATAGGAAATTATGGTTATAGGTGCAGGAGATTGTAGCAAGCCCCCCCAGTATGAATCAATTTTGATTCGTACTTGGGGTGTAGTATTACCAAAAAAATTAGGCTGTACGGGCTTATCCGTACAATTCAAGTTAAACTTTACAGCTATCGGGGGAGAAGGTGAAACCTTCTTCCCCTTTTTTTGAGGAGGAGACCAGATGGAACTATTTGATTTCGCCTTTTTCCCAAATTTCAACGAAAGCATAGTTGCCTTGGCGAACCTTGCAGCTGATGAGACTTGGTGCTTTGCGAATGACACCGACCAATATTCGATCTTGAAAAATTATTTAGAACACACGTTTAGAAGGGTAAGGCACGAAAAGAAAATCAAACAAAACCAAGCTGGAAGCCGTCTTGTCTTTAATACAGGACTCTTCACTGCTAATTTTGAAGAGATTTATGCTCTTTTTCAAGAGCACAGGAATCCTCCAGCAACAAACCCGACGCAAAAATTTTTTTCGGGATTTCGAAAAAGCAGTGCTATAGACATAGTAAATCATTTTGATCAACTTCCAGAACGCGCTAATTATTTTGGAAAACCAGAAAATCTTATTTTTGATCCAAACAAAGGGATTGCCATCAACATTGACCACATAGTAGATGACAACATTAACAGACTTCCAGTAGCATTTCGGAACAACAGAAATGTTATGATGATGCTCCTTGATGGCGCAATCACGAAAAGCAAAAAGCTTGCTACCTTAGATTACAAAATTGCTATACCACAATGCCACGATAATCATATTCAGTTGTTACTTCCCCTTTTTATGACAAGTGAAGAAACTCCAGATGCGGCTCTGGTTTTAGCAAATATCAACAACTCCTACAGAGCTTCTACCATATTGACCCTGCGAATGGCATATAACAACGCAAGATTGATCGTTAAACCGAGCAGCTATTGGCTTTCTCCGCAGGCTGTGAATTAAAATTATAAAAATGCCAGCAAGATTTCTTGCATTGAAAAGACCCCGCCCAACAATCTACTACCGTTAGGGGATTTCTTCGTGTTTTAGGTTGTTGTCAACGTTTTTGCTGATTCAATTCTATTTCTTGTAGACCCGGTCGATGACTTCGCGCAGGTGCTCGACTTCGAAGGGCTTGGCCAGATAGCCGTCCATGCCCCGTGCCAGGAAGGATTCGCGCTCGGATTCCAGGGCATAGGCCGTGACCGCGATCAGAGGCAGCTCACGCGACACTCCGGGGATTTCCCCGTGGCGGACCGCGTCGAGCACTTCCAGGCCGTTGACCCGGGGCATCTGAATGTCCAGCAGCACCAGATCGATGCCGCCCCTGGCCAGGGCCTCCAGGGCCACAACCCCGTCCTCGGCCTCGATGACCCGATGCCCCAGCTTTTCCAGATAGCGGGTGACCACGAAACGGTTCGTGGCATCGTCTTCGGCGTAGAGGATGTTCAGCCGGGCAGAAAGGCCGGGCGTGGCGGCTTTGTCTTGCGTTCCCGTGGTGCGGATCTTTCCGGGCAGGCGCAGCACTGTGGTGAAGAAAAAGCTGCTGCCCTCGCCCAGGGCGCTTTCGACCCAGAGCCTGCCACCGAGCATCTCCACAAGTTGCCGGGCGATGGACAGGCCCAGGCCTGTCCCACCGTAGGCCTTGGTCATGCAGTCTTCGGCCAGGGTGAAGCTTTCGAAAATTTCCTTCTGCTTGTCCAGGGCGATGCCAATGCCCGTATCCTGCACTGTGAAGAGCACGACCACGGCCCCTTCGGATCCGCTGTCCGCGCTGCGGCGGTGGCGGCTGGCCAGGGAAACGCGCACCTTGACCTCGCCCTTGTCCGTGAACTTGACCGCGTTGGAAAGCAGATTGGAAAGCACCTGGGCCAGACGGGTCGGATCGCCTTCGACCTCCTCCGGGACAGCCTCGGCCACATTCCAGGAGAAGCTCAAATCCTTGAGTCGGAATGCGGTCTGGCGGTTTTCGCAGATGGAATCGACCACGTCGCGCAGCCGGAACGGACGCCGCTCCAGGCGAACCGCACGGGCCTCAATGCTGGAAAGTTCAAGGATGTCCTCCACCACGCTGAGCAGCTTGGTGGAGGCCTCACGCGACATTTCCAGGAACTTGCGCTGATCCGTATTCAGCCCGGTGCGCAGAAGCAGGTCGGTCATGCCCACAATGCCGTTGATGGGCGTGCGCAGCTCGTGGCTCATGTTCGCCAGGAACTGGCTCTTGGCCCGGTCCGCCACTTCGGCGGCCTCCTTGGCCCTGGCCAGTTCCTGCTCGCGCAGCACACGCTCGGTAACGTCCTCGACCGTGCCCGCCACCCGTGCACTGCCGCCCGTGGAAAGCACCGGATAGTTGCGCCCGGAGAGCCAGCGCAGGGTTCCGTCCGGGCGGCTGACCCGGTATTCCACCGCCTGGGGCGTGCCGCCCGGCCCCAGACTCAGCTCCAGAGCCGTGCGGAGCTTGTCTCGGTCGTCCGGATGAACGGCGTCGAACACCAGGGCGGGATTCTTCAGGGCCGTTTCCACGGGCACGCCCCAGATCTGGCTGAAAGCCGGACTGAGATAGATGAACCCGCTGGGGGAACCGAGCCAGAACACGCTGCTGATGGACTCGGCCATCTGCCGGAACCGCTCCTCGGCCTCGCGGCGGCGGCGCATCTGCGCAAACTCCCGCAGAGCGCGGCGGGCGATGTGGGGCATGTCGAGAAAGGTATCTGCGGATTTGACCACATAGTCGAGTGCGCCGGCCTTGAGCGCCTCCACCGCCACCTGTTCGTTGCCCTGGCTGGTCATCAGGATCAGCGGGTAGCGCGGTTCTTCGCGATTGGGTGGAAGAATTTCGATGCCGTTGCCGTCGGGCAGAAGCCAGTCCGCAATGACCAGGTCGGGCAGGTTCTCGTCGAGCAGAGCGCGCGCCTTTTCCACGGTTTCTGCCACGTGCAGCCGAAAATCCGCCCCTTCGCGCGCAAAAGCCTCTTGGATCAGTTCCGCATGCGCGCTCTCATCCTCAATGAGAAGAATGTTGACAGGCTCATCCGCCATGCGCGTCTCCCGGTTTGCTGCCCGGCGTTTCGCCACTTGGTTATTCCACGCAGAATTCCACCGTGAAGGAGCCATCCGGCGTTGAAAAGGGAATGGCCATAATCGGCGCGTCAGTGATGTGCTGGATGGTGTGGTTGTCGCCCATGACCACCGTGGGCGTGCCGCTTCGCAGGTTCAGGCCCTGCTTGTCGATGGCCGCGCGGGCCTGCCCGGAAACCATGTTCGTGATCTCGCCCACAGCGTCCTGGACATCGCGGAGGATGTCCCCCAGCTCCGCACCGAGCATGCTTCTGACCACGGCGATGGCGCAGGCTTTTTCAAAGGAAATGGAGATCGAGCCGGTCATGTCTCCGGTGATGCCGATGATGCCGGTCACGTCGCCCTTGGCCACCTGCCCTTTTTTGACGTAGGGCTTTCCCGGCTCCGCGGCCACTCCGGCCATGGTGGAGAGCACGTCCTGTGCGGCCTTGATCACGGCCTTGGCCATTTCCATGTCCATCGGAGCCCCCTTTCAGCGCTTGCCGGGAACTACCCCGTGCAATTGTCCAACCCCTTGACCATGACCACAAAACCGCCCCGGTCCGTCACATAGAGCATGGGCTCGTTGGCCCTGGGCGGCCAGCCCGTGCCGTTTTCCGGCACACTGAGCCGGAACGGGGTGTCCGGAGGGAGCAGGGAGCTCACGACCCGGCCGGTCACGGTGTTGACAACCTCGGCCAGGGTGTCCCAGAGTGTCTGCTCGCGAATGCGTTCGTGCTCACCAAAAATGGCCTGGGCCACGTATTGCAGCAGGGAACGCTCGAACACCAGAGTCACGGAGCCTTCGCACGGTTCGAGCACCCGGACCTTGGACCAGAGGAAATCGGAGTTTCGCGGCTCCACGAAGAACATTTCCTCCATGGTCGCGCTGACAGCGGCCTGCACCGACTCCTTGACACTCATCACCATGCGGCACCTCCCTTGGCGGGCAGGAGGGGCGCGAGCGCCTCGGCCAGCATGGCCGGGTTCACCGGCTTCGGCAGCACGGCGAACGCCCCCAGTTCCATGAGTTCCCGTTCATTGGCTTCATTCTTTGCGCTGGAGATGACGAGCACCGGCATGTCGCGATACTCCTCCTGTTGCCGGAGCCTGCGAAGCAGATCCAGCCCCCCCATGACCGGCATGGTCAGGTCCGTGACCAGCAGGTCCGGTGGGCCCCATTCCAGTAATTCGAGAGCTTCCAGCCCGTTGGCCGCCTCCAGAAATTCCGCTCCGGTCAACCCGGCGATCTCCAGGCAGCGCCGAATCACCATGCGCGCCGTGGCGGAGTCGTCAGCGATGATCACCCGTTCCATCATCTTCCCCCAGTGCTCTTGTCACCCAGCTATAAATACCAGGATTCCCGGCCCGCCGAAGCAATGGTCACACGCCCCGTGTCCACTTCCAGGCTGACCGTGCGGCTGATGCTGCCCGCCACGTCCTCCGCGACCGGGCCGAGTTTATATTGCCATAATATTTTCTTTATTGCCAGCACGTTGCGCTTTCCGATATTGAATACTTCGTTATGGTCCATAACCTTGGCCCCACCGGTCAGTTTCACAATCATGCCATGCCCGTTCTTGGCGGCGCCCTGCCGCTCCATGGCCTGGAAAAGTATTGGAATTCCAGTGTCCGCAAAGTACGCTGGTCGTTCCTTGGCCCGGTCCGGCTGGATGCTGGAGTCGGGCAGCGCGATGTGGGCCATGCCCACGGTGCGTGTCTTCGGGTCGAGCAGGATGATGGCCACGCAAGACCCCAGAGCATATGTCTTGATGACATCGCCGGGCTTTCGCGATGCGCCATGGTCTCCCACGCCGAGCGTAATGACTCCCATCAGCCCCCCAGTTTGCCGAGCAGGTTCAAGGTCTCCTGGGCGATGTTGCCCAGCGGAACGAGCCGCTCCGCTCCGCCACGCGCGTAGGCCTCCTTGGGCATGCCGAAGACCACGCTGGTGGCCTCGTCCTGGGCCAGGGTCCTGGCGCCGGCGTCGCGCATGAGTTTCATGGCGTCCGCACCGTCCGCGCCCATGCCCGTGAGCATCACGCCCACGGCATTGCCGCCCGCGTGTTCGGCCACGGATTTGAACAATTCCTCCACCGAGGGGCAATGGCCGTTGACCAGGGGACCGGGCTTGCAGCGGACCTGATAGATGCCGCCGGAGCGCACCAGGCGCATATGCATGCCGCCCGGCGCAATGAGCACCCGGCCCGGCATGACGCGGTCGCCGTCCGCAGCTTCCTTGGCTTCCATGTTGCAGAGCGTGTTCATGCGCTCGGAAAACATCCGGGTGAAGCCCGCAGGCATGTGCTGGACAATGACCACGCCCGGCGTGGTCACGGGAAATGCCGTGATCACCTCGCGGATGGCCTCGGTTCCGCCCGTGGACGCGCCAATGGCGATGACCTTGTCCGTGGTCCCGGAAAGGGCGCTGCCCTGAATCGAACGCGGCTTGAATTCCGCGCGCTTGTGCTTCCAGTGCGAAACATTGGCTGTCGAGGCGATCTTGATCTTGGTGCGCAGCTCCGTGAGCATGCTGTTCAGACCCGAGGCCATGTCCGAAGTGGGCTTGGTCACGAAGTCCACGGCCCCGGCGTCCAGGCAGTCCAGCGTGATCTGCTTGCCGCGCTCCGTAAGCGAACTGACCATGACCACGGGAAGCGGATACTGCGGCATGAGCTTGCGCAAAAACTCCAGGCCGTCCATGCGCGGCATTTCCACGTCCAGCGTGACCACATCGGGCCGCATCTGCACAATCTTGTCTCTGGCCACGTAGGGATCGGGCGCGGTTCCCACCACCTCGATGCCGGGGTCCATGGACAACCCGCGTTCCAGCACGCTGCGCACCAGTGCGGAGTCGTCCACCACCAGGACCTTGATGATTCGTTTTTCCATCTAACTCACCTTTCGGTACACGGCGGGCATGACGTACTCGAAGGGGCAATCGTCACGCCCCAGAGTCTCGGAATGACCGATGAAGAAATACCCGCCGGGATGCATGAATTCGTGGAACATCTTGGCCAGCCGGCTGCGCGTGACCTGATCGAAGTAGATCATCACGTTGCGGCAGAACACGATGTGGAACTTGCCCTTGAAGGGCCACTTGGTACTCATCAGGTTGAAGCGGCGGTAAATCACGTCCCGCTTCAATTCGTCTCGCACGGCCCACTGGTCCGGGCCGAGACGCCGAAAATACTTGTTGCGCAGACTCGCGGGCGTGTGGGCCATGCGCTCGTCCGGGTACACGGCCCGCTGGGCCGTGGCCAGGGCCTGGGTGGAAATGTCTGTGGCCAGCATGCCTGCCTGCCATTGCGGATATTGCGAGCCCAGAAACTCGCGCAGAACCATGGCCAGGGTGTAGGGTTCCTCGCCCGTGGCCGCTGCCGCACACCAGAGGCGCAGATCTTTTTTGCCCGCCCGCGCAATGCGCTCCGTCATCTCGGGCAACACCTTGGTGTGCAGATAATCGAAATGGGCCTGCTCACGAAAGAAAAAAGTGTGGTTCGTGGAGATGCGGTTGATCAGTTCCTCCACGGCCTTGCCCGTCCTGTCCGCGCGCACGTAGTCGTAATATTGGGAAAACGAGGAAAACCCCTCGCGGGAGAGCACCTTCTGCAAGCGTCCCACAACCAGGGCGCGCTTCTGGTCCGTCAGATTGATCCCGGCGTATTCGTATATGAAATCTCGGAGATCCTTGAACTCTTTTTCCGTCAGCTGATACATGCGCTCGTTGCCCCTCTGTTTCGTCCTGCGGGTTTGCCCCGCCCGCTTATTGCGGATACCAGTCCGAGGCGCGGATGCGCTCCACCTTGGCCAGTATGACCTCGCCCGTCCCGGTGTTGAAGACCACCTTTCGGCCCCGGGTTCCGCCCACGTCCCGCTGCACGCGGCGGACCTGAAGCTTCTCCAGCAGCTCCAGCCCGACACGGACATTGTCCTCGGCCAGTCCCTCGCGGTGGCCCGCCATGTCCGGATTGGACGCCCCGCCGAAAAGATGCGCCTCCAGGTCCGCCGGGGAGGAGCCGCCCTCCAGGAGCATGCGCACCAGGGTCACGATGGCCGGAGCCGCATACATGGCCGTGGAGCGCTTGTCCGGCTCCCGGTAGGGCCGGGCATAATGCGTCATGCCGCCCCGCCTGCGGCGGCTGTCCCAGACCGTGACCACGGCTCCGGACCCCACAACGGTGCAGACCCTGGCAGACTTGGCGGGCAGGCAGATGCAGCCTGCCCCCAGCATGTATTCGTTGGCGACGACCTGCCGCCCACCTTCATCCATGGCTTTTCCTGTTCAGGAGGCCGGGTGCAACAGGCCTCTCCATACTGCCTTCTTAATACGTAGCGAACTCCTCGTCCAGCGAGATGACTTCTTCCCCGACAAAAGACCCGCCCCGGTTCTCCGGACCACCAGTCAGCGCCCGTGGGCGTCCGGAGCCGGACGCAGGAGGAAGCTGCCGCTCCCCGGTCTCCTGCGCCAGTCGGAAGCGGCTCACCACCTCGCGCAGCATGTCGGCCTGGGCCGAAAGCTCTTCCGCGGCCGAGGCGGTCTGCTCCGCCGTGGCCGTGCTGCGCTGGGTCACGGCTTCCACCTGGTGCAGACCCTGATTGACCTGGGCCACGCCCTCGGCCTGCTCGTTGGATGCGGCCGCGATTTCCTGCACAAGGTCCGCGGCCTTGGTCACGTTGTCCACGATCCCCGTGAGGGATTCCGCAGTCTCCAATGCGATTCTGCCGCCGACCCTGACCCGTTCCGCCGATCCTTCGATCAACTGGGCGGTCTCGCGCGCGGCCTTGGCGCTGCGGCCGGCAAGGTTGCGGACCTCCTCGGCCACCACGGCGAAACCCTTGCCGTGCTGCCCGGCCCGGGCCGCCTCCACAGCGGCGTTCAGAGCTAGCAGGTTGGTCTGGAAGGCGATTTCATCGATGACTTTGATGATCTTGCCGATGGCCTGGCTGGATTCATTGATGGCCTTCATGGCCTCGGTGAGCCGCTCCATGTGCTCTTCCCCCTGGCTCGCCGCGCTCTTGGCATGGTCTGCGAGCTGGCTGGCCTGGGAGGCGTTTTCCGCGTTGGTCTTGGTCTGGGAGCTGATTTCAGTCAGGGAGCTGGTGATTTCCTCCAGGGAGGAGGCCTGCTCCGTGGCGCCCTGGGAAAGGGACTGGCTCGAATCCGAAACCTCGTTCGAACCCACGGCCACCTGGGAGGCCGCCTCCTGAATGCGGCCCATGGCCGTGTTCAACGATTCTCCCATGTTCCGCAAGGCCGTGCCGAGCGCATCCTTTGTCGATGCCGCCTCGATGCGCACGGTCAGGTCGCCCGCCGCGATGCGTTCCGCCGCCGAGGTCTTGTCCCGGAAGTAGTCCACCAGATCGCCGAAGGCGCGCCCGGCCTCTCCCAGTTCGTCTTTTCGTTTCAACAGCCAGTCCCGTTCCCGGCGGTCCAGTTCCTTCATCTCCACATCGCCCAGCGCGGCCAGCTCCGCGCTGCGCGAAATGAAGCGAACCGGTTTGGCGATCAGCCCGGCCAGCCACCAGACAAGAGCCGTGCCGACCAGGAGCAGCCCGAGCCCGACCCCGATCATCCGCCAGGCCATGCGCCAGGCATTGGCCCGCACGGTGGCATCGTCCGCGAGCAGGTTTACGGACCAGGGGCGGTCCGCGTCCCCGATCCGCACGGGCACGAAGATCTCCAGCTGCGAACCCTGATGTTCATTGATGATGGTCCCGGACTGAATTCGCTCCAGATCGCCGCCCTTGTCGAACAGGTCGGGGTGCAGCACCTCCGCGCTTTTGCCGGCCAGTTCGGGTTTTCCCGTGACTCCGGCCAGGGTTCCATTGTTGGAGATGATGGCAATGAATCCGCTGTGGTCAAAGACATCGGCGTCCTGGGCCATCGTTTCCAGTTGGTCCAGGGCCACGTCCACTCCCACGATGCCCTGGAAGGTTCCGTTGACTAGGATCGGCGCGGTGATGGACACAAGCAGGAGCTCCCTGCCCTGGGATTGGAACGGGATGGGGTCCACGACCACGGGCTTACCCGTGCGCTTCGGGATCAGATAATACCCGCCTTCCTTCTCATTATCGTAGCCGTACAGCGCCTCGCTCGCGATGCGGCCGTCCACCCGGTTCCAATAGGCCATAAACTGGCCGGTCTGGTCGTGGTATTCCGCGTTCTTGAAGAGCGCGTCGTTGCCATCGAAGGCGTCGGGCTCCCAGAGCGTGTAGACTCCCTGATAGCGCGGATTCCGGTCCAGTTCCCCTCTGACCATGGCGGAAACTTCGGAACGGTTGATGTTCAGCTGCTGTTCCTTGATCGCTGCCAGAGCATTGGCCAGCGATTCAGCCGTTGCCAGGGGTTGCAGCAGGAAAGCTTCGATGCGGCCGGAATACCCTTCCGCCTGATGCAGCGCCTGCTCCCGCGCCTGGGCGACCTGTCGGTCGAACATGCCCACGGTGGCATAGGTCGTCAAAACGACGATCACGCCCATCAACGCCGCGCACGTCCAAAGCGCGATCTTGAATTGTATTCCGCTGGTCAAGCGCATTCCGTCTCCCTTGCTTTGATGCATCCCCGCAAACCCACGATTGTTCCGTCGTGGATCAATATCTGCCGAATTCATCACCATCCAGGGCGATGACCTCTTCAGGCCGGATCTGTTCCGTCCCGGTTTCCTTTTCATTTTCCGCCGCAGGAGGCAGGGGCTCTGATTCGCCGGAACCGGACTGCCGCCCGGCGGGCAGAGGCGCGGGGCGTCTGCTGCTGGCCGTGAGCCGCTGGCCCATCTGGTTGCCGTTCAGCGAAAAGCCTTCCAGCACCTTGCGCAGCGCTCCGGCCTGGGCCGAAAGCTGCGACGCGGCCGAAGCCGTCTGTTCCGCGCTGGCCGTGTTCTGCTGCGTGACCTGCTCGACCTGCGCGAGTCCCATGTTCACCTGGGAGACGCCCTCGGCCTGTTCGTTGGAAGCGGCCGCGATTTCGGCCACCAGGTCCGCGGCGCTGCTCACGTCGCGCACGATGCGCTCCAAGGCTTCCGCCGTCTGCCGGGCGATGTCCCCGCCGGCCCGCACGCGCTCGGTGGATCCCTCGATCAGTTGAGCGGTCTCCTGCGCGGCCTTGGCACTGCGGCCGGCAAGGTTGCGGACTTCCTCGGCCACCACGGCGAAACCCTTGCCGTGCTGCCCGGCCCGGGCCGCCTCCACAGCGGCGTTCAGAGCCAGCAGGTTGGTCTGGAAGGCGATTTCATCGATGACCTTGATGATCTTGCCAATGGCCTGGCTGGAGGCGTTGATTTCGGACATGGCCTCCACCATGCGGCCCATGTGCTCCGCACCCTCGCGGGCGCGTTCCCGGCTCTTGGAGGCCAGTTGATTGGCCTGGCTCGCGTTTTCCGCGTTGCTCTTGGTCTGGGAGCCGATCTCGGCCATGGAGCTGGTGATTTCCTCCAGGGAGGAGGCCTGCTCCGTGGCGCCCTGGGAAAGGGACTGGCTCGAATCCGAAACCTGCTCCGATCCCGAGGCGATTTGCAGGCTGACCTCGCGCACCTGGCCCAGCACGTTGCGCAGGCTCCGCGTCATGCGCGCCAGAGCCATGCCCAACTGGTCCTGCTCCGAGGCGGGCACGATCTCGCGGGTCAGATCCCCCTCGCTGATGGCTTCAGCCAGTTCGGCCTTGTCCCGTTGCGCCGCGATGGTCTGCCGAAGCATGCGCATCAGGTCGCCGATCTGGTCGCCGCGCGCCATCATGGCTTCCGGTATTTCCGCGCCGAGGTCGCCCTCGCTCACGGAACGCAACCCTTCCTGGGCCGCCTTGATGCCCAGAAGCACGCCCCGCACGATGAGCACCGCCAAGAGCCCGCCCAAAAGCGCCGCAAGCACGAATCCAGCCACGATGGTCCAGACAGCCAGGGACTGCACATGCTTGCTCGTGGCGACCTTGATCTCGACCACGTTTTCCAGCGAAGTCGCGGTGGACTCCGCCTCCTGGTTCATGGCCGCGTCGATCTCGTGCAGGCGCTGCTTGGCCTGGGCCATTTCCACATAGTTCTTGTAGTAGCTGGCGGTTTCTTCCCGGACCGAGGTCACCAGGGCCTTCAGCTCCGAACCGGCCAACGCCTGCTCCAGCCGGCCACAGCGCTCGGTGGAGGCGGCCACGAGCTTTTCAACCCGATCCAGGTACTCCTGCTTTTCGCGGATGATGTAGTTTTTCTCATGCCGGCGAGCCTGGAGGTGTTCCACCACGATCTCGGTGGCCTCCTGGGCCTGGTCGAACAGCTCGCGCCCGTCCGGACCTCCCGCAGCTGCGCGCGCACGTTTGTCCAACGCCGTGCGCAATTCGTTGGCGTGCTTGATCGTGGCCCGGGCCGCCAGGACCATCTGCCAGTCCAGATCGGCGCGGCTCTTGTCCTCGGCCACGTACTGATTAAACAACTTTCCGTACTTGGCGACATGTTCCTGCGCGGCGTCGATGAGCGCGACCTCGTCCTTGTTCGCGCCGGCCTTCATGTCCGCCAGCCCCTGCGCGATCTGAGCGAGCAGATCGTGGCTCTTGCCCACGTGGCTTTCGTCCGCGGAGGTCATGTAGAGCCGAACCTGCACGCGTGCCATGCCGATGAGCCTCGAAAGCTCCGAGGCGTCCGTCGCGGTCTGCACCGCGCCTTCGATGCGGGTCATGCCCACGAAGCCGGTCGCGCCCACCAGGAGCACAAACAGCAACAGGACGACGAAACCAGCGCCGATCTTCCATTCCAACCCGATTTTCCTGAACAACATTGCAACCTCCGTGCAACTTAAGGCCGCTTCACAGCCGTTGTCGTTCAGGCCAGGGCCTCAAGCTCCTCCTCCCCGAGAAGCATGGGGACGTTCAATTGTAGCTTCACCTGTTCAAAGACCTTGCCCATCCCCTGTACGCAATGGCTGCCCTTGCCTACGCCCATGGAGGGGGGCGGGAAAATATGCTCGCCCGGAATATCCGCCACTTCGTTGACCCTGTCCACCACATGCCCGCCAAGGGGAAACGCCAGAGACCTGTTCCGCTGCGCATCCTCGTCCACGTCGCACCACCGTCGCGCCCCAAGGCTTTTCTCATCGGCCATACCGTGCCTCCCGGGCGCGGCCTGCGCCCTTGTCGTGGTCTTATGCCTCGGCCGCAGCAGCCTGTGCCCCTTTGCTCTCGGCCATGGCAATCAGCGACCCCACGTCCAGGATCAGGCTGACTTCGCCGTTGCCGAGAATGGTGCAACCGGAAAGCCCCCTGGCCGTGCCCAGATAACTCGGAAGCCCCTTGATCACGGTCTGGTGCTGTCCCAAAATCTCGTCGCAGAAGATGCAGACGTTCTTGTTCCCCGAGTCCACGATGACCAGGATGCCCTTGTCCAGTTCGACCACATCGGGCTCCGCATTGTAGAGCTCGTGCAGCCGCACCACCGGAATCATGTCGTCCCGGACCTTGACAACCTCCTGGCCGTCCATGGTCACGGTGACCTGCTTCATTTCCGGACGGAAGGATTCGCGGATGGAGAGCAGCGGCAACGTGTATTGGGACGAACCCACGCGGATGAGCATGCCCTCGATGATGGCCAGGGTCAGCGGAATGCGCAGCAGCACCGTGGCTCCCCGCCCCGGAACGCTCTGCACGTCCACCCGGCCCTTGAGCTTTTCCAGGTTGCGCCGGACCACGTCCATGCCCACGCCGCGTCCGGAAACGTCCGTGATCTTCTCCGCCGTGGAAAAACCCGGCTCAAAGATCATCTTATAGACCTCGCCGTCGGAAAGACCCGAGCCGTCGCCCTGGATCATGCCGTTGGCTGCTGCCTTCTTGAGAATCCGTTCGCGGGAGAGACCCCGGCCGTCGTCGCGCACCGCGATGAGCACCTCGCCCGCCTCGTGGCGGGCCTCGATGGTCACCACGCCCGTATCGGCCTTGCCTGCGGCCAGACGTTCGTCGGGCGGCTCCAGACCGTGGTCCACGGAGTTACGGATGATGTGGACCAACGGGTCGGCGATCTGCTCGATGACAGTCTTGTCCACCTCGGTCTCCTCGCCCAGGAGTTCCAGCCGGATCTTCTTGCCCGCCTTGGTGGAAAGATCGTGCACCAGCCGGATCATCTTCCGGAAGGTGCGGGAGAGCGGAATCATGCGCACCTGCATGGCCACGTCCTGCAAGTCCGCAATGATCCGGCGCAGGTTGTGGGCCGAGCGCTCAAAGCCCTCCAGGTTCAGCCCCTGGAGGTCCGGGTGGCGGGTGGTCATGCTCTCGGCGATGACCAGTTCGCCCACGAGGTTGATGAGCACATCGAGCTTGTCCAGATCCACGCGGATATCACGACGCTCAATCTTGGCCGCTCCCGCCGCTGCCGGGGCGGACCGCGCCTCGGGCTTGGGCCGCGGCGCGCGGGCCTTGGCCGCCTGCGGAGCCCCGCCGGGCAGCAACCCGGAAAGCTCGGCCACCAGATCTTCTTGCGGCCCCATGCGCAGCTTGCCATCCGTGGCAATCTCCGCAAGGCCCGCCCGGAGCGTGTCCAATCCCTTCATCAGCGACGCCCGGTCCGATTCGCGCCGGGGCGTGGTTCCGGTCTTGAAGAAGTCGAGCACGGTTTCCATGGTATGGCTGACGCGCTCCAGGGGCTTGAAGCCGAGCAGGCCGCAATTGCCCTTGAAGCTGTGGATCATGCGGAAGGCCTCGTTGAGGGATTCCTCGGCTCCTTCGGGGTCGTCGAAAATCTGCATCAGGGCCTGTTCGGCGGCGTCCAGGGACTCCTCGGCCTCGGTGGTGAACTGCTCGATCATCTCCTCGGTCACGGGCAGTTGCATCTCGTCCATGATGCTCTGCGGGTACTCCGAAGGAGCCGCCGCGGCCTCGACCGGAGCGGAGGCAACTGGCTCCGCCGCCGGAGCGGGCGCGCCCGAACCCGCCCGGACAGCTGCGGCGCTCTGCTCCGCCTCGGCCTCCAACTGACCGCGGTCCACAACGGTGACGCGTTCCTGGGGCAGACCCACGGCAAAGCCGATGATGTCCGGCCCGATGATGGAGGAATAGAGCAGCTCATACCAGAGCGGCCCCTCGGGCAGGCCCTGCTTCAGGTCCTTGTCGTCCGTCTCCAACCGCGCGTCGAGAATCTCGCCGGTGCTGGACAACCGCTTGATCAGGGCCAGCGGGCCTTCGCCCTGTTCGCTGGAGACCTCGGCCAGATCATACTTGAGAACGTAGATGAACTCGTGATTCTTGGGGATGTTGCGCAACGTCAGCGGCGTGACCTCGAAGCCGGTCTTCTGACCGCCCTGGCCGGTCACGACCACATCCTCCTGGTCCTTCTGGCCGGGCATGTGCCCCTCCAGCAGGTCGCTCAGGAGCTTGTGCTCCACGGAAATATCCATGTCGTTGCTTTCATCCACGTTGGCCAGTAGTTCGCTGAGCTTGTCCACGCCCGCAAGCAGCCCCTCGATGATGGCATCCGTGACCGGAATCACCCCGGAGCGCAGGGAGGAGAGCAACGTCTCCATGATGTGGGCCAGCTCGCTGATGCTCTTGAACTGGAGAAATCCCGCGCCTCCCTTGATGGAGTGCGCGGCCCGGAAGATCTTGTCGATCATGGCCGGGTCGGGATTTTCCTTCTGGTTGCCGAGCTGCAAAAAGTCGTCCTCGATGTTTTCGAGGTGTTCCTGCGCTTCGACAACGAACTCTTCCACGATGGACGGATCATTCCCCATGCTGCGGCCCCTCTTCGATAACGCTGTAGACTCTGCTCAACCGGGTCAGATGAAACATTTCCCGTATGTCCGCGTTGGCGTTGACCACCTCAAGGACATTGTCGCCGCCGCTCTTGGCGACCATGTTGGCGAAAATGACGAAGATGGAAAGCGCCACGGAATCGATATCCGTGACGTTGGAAAGATCAAAGCGAAAACGGGTCAGGTTCTTTTCCAGAAACCCCACCAGCAGGGAGCGAAACGCCTCGGCCACTGAAGAGGAAAGGTCTCCGGAAGGAACGATGCGGATGATGCCGTCCTCATCCCCGGACTCGAACAGCGTGTCCCGCTTCACGGTCACGTAGGCCGTGGCTCGGGTTCCGTTCTGGTCGAAGAGCAACTCGTCCGCATAGGCGTTGACCATGGGCAGGCCCCGGTTGCGCTCCTGGCTGGGGTCCTCGGAGAGCCGCAGGTCCAGCGCCCCGAAATCAAAGCCCTTACCCTGGTCGGTGACCACCACCTTGAAGCGCAGGGGGCCGGCTCCCTCCACGCGGACCGAGACCTTGCGATCCTGAACGCCGCCATTGCCGTGCTCGATGGCATTGTTCACCAGTTCGCGCAGGATGAGCCCCAGGCCCGGCGCGCGTTCCACGCCGCATTGCCTGGCAAAGGCGCGAACCTCCTCCACCATCTGGTCCACCAGCCGCAGGTCCGATGGCAAATCTAAACTGATTCCATCCTGGTCGTGCTCAATGTGCATATGTACCCCTCTACCAGGCCCGACCGTGGGCCTCTCTCCATGCCTTCGTCAAGGATTCCCTGCGGGGCCGTTCCCTCGCGGCCTGACCGCCGGTGACTCCATCCAAAACGGCAAGGCAAGATCGATGCCGTTTTCGCGTTACTTGCGCAACCTTTCCCGCAATTCTCCACAAGGGGAGAGAGCGGTGTTCATACGAAGAATACGAGCTTTTTCCAAAAAAGGAAACCTGATTATTCCGTGGATTCCGGCGATCATCGCGCGGCTGCGCGATGATCGCGCCACTCGTCATCTTGCGCGGTCGAGGTCACCAGGAGATGCCGTGTTCCCGCAGCCTGTTGTACAGGCTGGAGCGGCTGATGCCGAGAAGCCGGGCCGCGCGCGATTTGTTCCATTTCGCCTCTTGCAGCGCCGCCAGCAGATCCTGGCGTTCGTTCCCGCCAAATCCCGTGGAAGGGCCGTCGAGGGGCGGAACGCGCTCCAGCGGCAGGTCTTTGGGCAAATGATCCACCCCGATGCTTCCGCCGGGACAAAGGATGCAGGCGTGCTCCAAAGCATGGCGCAACTCCCGGACATTTCCCGGCCAGGAATGGGCCTGGAGAACGCGCAGGGCCGCCCCGTCCGGACCGGTCAGTTCCTTGCCGAAGGCAAAGGCGAACTGGCGTACGAAGTGCTCGGCCAGGGCGGGAACATCCTCCAGGCGTTCGCGCAAGGGAGGCATGCGCACCACCATGACCTTGAGCCGATAGTAGAGATCTTCCCGAAATTCTCCGCGGGCCACTTTGGCGGGCAGATCCGCGTTGGTGGCTGCGATGACGCGCACATCCGCATCCAGGGTCCGCGAATCGCCCACCCGCTCGTACTCCCGGTTTTCGAGAAACCGCAATAGGTTCAGCTGGGTTCGCAATGAAATATCGCCGATTTCATCCAGAAAAAGCGTCCCCCCCCGGGCCGCCTCGATGCGCCCCACCCGGTCGCGCACCGCTCCGGTGAAGGCGCCCCGCACGTGGCCGAAGAGTTCGGCCTCCAACAGGGATTCGGCCAGGGCCGCGCAATTGACCTTGACAAGCGGGTGAACGCCGCGTCCGCTTTCCGCGTGGATCGCACTTGCGGCCAGCTCTTTGCCCGTGCCCGATTCGCCCAGCAGCAGCACTGCGGAGTCCACGCGGCTCAGTTGACCAATGCGTTCGTAGATCTGGCGCATGGCCGGGGAATCCCCCACCAGCCCGGCCGGACCGGCGCGCTCGCGCAGGCGCTCCTCCAGGCTGGTCAGCCGCGTGATGTCCTGGGCGAAGATCGCCAGCCGCTCCACGCAGCCGTCTTCCCCGGCCACGGGATAGTAGTTGTTCAGATAGATGCGCCCGTGCCGCTCATCCACAAAGCGCACCGGCCTGCCCTGTACAAAGACTTCTTCGGCCTTTGCCCGACGCCGGGCCAGCACCTCCGGGTCCAGCCCCGAATTTTCCAGCCGCAGGCCGGGCAGGGCCTCCAGTGGTATGCCGATGCGGTCCGCCGTGACCCGATTGGCGTAGAGGACCACTCCGTCTCGTGTCACGAGCAGGGCCGACTCCGTGGTGGCGTTGAGCAGGGCGCGGATGTTCGCCTCCCGCTCCCGCAGCTCGTGACGCAGGCGGGCCTCGTTGCGCAGCAGTTCGCCATGCCGCAGGGCGCGGGAGGCGACCCGGACCAGGGTTTCCCGCTCCACGGGCTTGGAAACGTAGTCGAACGCGCCGTGGCGCACGGCCGCCGCTGCCGTGTCCACCGAGGGCTGCCCCGTGATCATGACCACGGGCAGCAGGGGATGACGTTCCCGGACGCACTCCAAAAGTTCGAGGCCGGAGGGGCCGCGTAACAGGATATCCACAAAGACGAGATCAAAACCGGCTTCCCCGGCCTCGGCCAGGGTCTCCAAAGCCGCATCGAACCCGTCGGCCTCGCTGGTCTCCAGGCCCTCCATGCGCAGCAGCGTACCAAGCGCCGCCCGAATGCAGAGCTCGTCATCCACAATGAGCACACGCCCCTTCATGCCGGACCTCCGGATGGACCGAAACACGCCGCCGGGCAAAGAGTCAACGCGGTCATGGATCTCCTCCCATTGAAAAGCCCCTGCATCCTACCCCAAAGAGACACCAAGAGAAAGCAGACCCTCACATTTTGTGCCATTGCCAGCCGATGCCCCATCGGGTACTTCCTAATCTTTCCCGAACGCCAGCAAGGACCCAGCAACATGAGCACCGTCGTGACCATCCCGATCATCAGCCGCCAGCTCGGCGTCACCGAACTCACCGAGCGCGAGGCCGGTCGTATTCGCGCCGCGCTGACCAACGAGAACCATCGCCTTGTGGAGATCATCGGCGCCCTGATCAACATCCATAAGAAAGACTACAACGACACTCGGGCCGTGCGGGAAAAATTCCAGCATATGCGCGTGGAAATCCAGCGCAAAAACGGCGACTTCGCCCTGATCTGCACCGGAGTGCCGCGCGACTGCCTCTACGACGGGGAAAACGTCATCGAACAATCCGTGGAGCAGGTCTCCTCGGCCCTGCGGGACATTGTTTTCCCGCCGTTGCCGCACCACAAGCCGACCAGCTCCGAGCAGCGCTCGGCGTACGTCAAAAAATTCGTGGAACACGCGGGCCTGCTCTACCGGGGCGAACGGGGCCTCGTGGTCTTCACCTGGGGCGGCCACCGCATCAGCCGCCAGGAATACGACTTCGCCAAGGTCCTGGCCTACTGGCTCGGCCTCTTCCTGCCGGACATGGAAAACATCACCGGCTGCGGAGACGGGATCATGAAGGCGCCGTTCAAGGGTGTGCAGGTGGCCTACGGCAAGCAGCGCACCTTCAAGCGCTTCGGCATGCGCGACTACATCGGGTTCACCGAACAGGGCATTCTGGCTGCCGAAGCGCCCAACGAACTGGTCAACCGGCTGGTGGTTTTCCCGACCATTGAACAGCGCATGGAGGCCTTCATCCGCGCGGCACACCGGGGCCGCGCCCACCCCGGCGGCCCTGGAACCATCGAGGAGATCATGACCATGCTGGCCCTGCTCTCCTCCCCGGAAAACCAGAAGATTCCCTTCTCCTTCGAGCTGGTGGAGGAAACGGGCGGCATCTATTTCAAGGAACTGGACGAGTACCTGAACATCTGCTTCAAGGACGCCCTGGACGGCCTGTATGAGGTCTTCTGCTGCGAGCCGCAGACCTATGCGCGCCACGTGGCCGAGACCACGCGCAAGTTGCCCATGCGCTACCTCTGGAACGACGACTTCCACTTCGAGGAGCGGCTCCAGACCCCCTTCGAGGTCAGTTTCGAAAGCATGGAGTCCCTGGACCTTTCCCGCAACCAGGACGCTTCCTCCCTGCTCATCAATCTGCGCCGCTTCTTCTCCGCCGTGGTCCACCTGAGCGTCAAGGACCCGGACATGCTCGACGCCTGGGGCGACGACCGTCCCTTGATCCGGGGCGACCGGGACATCCTCCGGGCCACGGACGACCTGGTCAAAAAGCTGGAGCGCCAGGGCCGCATCCACCCCGAAAAAAAATACGCCACCCCGTACAGAGTGGCGTAGCGAATGGTATCTGCTATCAGCGGCATTCTTTTTCTTGTTGACTTCAATCAAGTAGAATATATAGTTGGATCAGGTTGGGAGGGCTGCAAAGTCAGTTCGCTCGAACACCAGTTCGACTCGGCCTCACTTTTTGGGAATACCCCACCGCAAATAGCCTGTTTTTACAGGCTATTTTTATAGGAGAAGATAGTGTACCTTCTATATCTCGATGACGCTGGCTCTCCACAAAATAAAAATGAAAATTATTTCGTCCTCGGTGGGATATGCATACACGAACATAAACTTTATTGGATAAATAAGCACCTAGATGAACTTGCAAAAAAATATTTCCCCGAGGACCCTGGGGGTCTGGAATTCCACGCCTCGGAAACATTTAGTGGGCGCAAGGCCCCCTGGAGAACCCTACCGAAAGAAGACCGAAGAACTGCCATAAAAGAAGTCTTGGACGTTGCCAACAAGGTCGACCAAAATACTACCATCTTTAGCTGCGCGATTCACAAAGCTTCCTTCCCTGATCGTGACCACGTTGAAATGGCTTTTGAGGAGTTATGCAGCCGTTTCAACCTCTACCTGCGCAGAATTTGGCAACAGCAAAACGAAAGGAATAGGGGGATTATTATCATTGACAGATCCTCTCAGGAAACCTCCCTTCAGGCGTTGGCAAACCAATTTCGCAATCTCGGAACAAGGTGGGGAGTTATCGAAGACATCTGCGAAGTGCCGCTCTTCGTAGATTCAAAAGCCACGCGCGGCATACAGCTTGCCGACCATATAGCATATTCTGTTTATAGAAGATATGAACACGGAGACATCAATTACTTCAACGTGATCGAAGGACGATTCGACATGGAAGACGGTAAAATTCACGGCCTTGTCCATCGCCAAACACATACACCCGCATGCACCTGCCCCGCATGCATGAGCCGACGCTAACTTACCACGCACCATCTCCCAGCTTGCGCAGGTCAATGACCTTTTCGTCCGGGGCCAATTCCCAGAAATACGCGTGGCGCTCCATGACTCTGGGCGAGGCCAGGACCAGATCCTCATCGCGCAGAAACCCCGACAAGTGGCGGTCGTCAAAACGCTCGGTTCCGTCAGCGCCGTGTCCCAGACCCGCGCTGTGGCGCACGGTCAGCTCGCAGCCCGGAATCAGGCGGTCCAAAGCCGCCCGCAGTCCGGCCTCCTCGTCCTCGTGGCAGAGCAGGGTCAGGGGCGTGCCCTTGGACGACAGAATGTGCGCGAGCACGAATTTCCCCGCGTCCGCGTAGGCGGTACGCCAGGCTGCCAGAAGCCGTTTCGCGCTGCTCAGCGGATCATTGATCCCGCTGATCCAACACGCGCCCCGCATGTTCTCCAAAATGCGCACCACAGGATCATCCATGATGGTCTTGCGGCTTTGGGGGTCGGCCAGCTTGAGAGTAAAAATGTCGCAATAGGCCGCAAGATAGCGCTCATTCTCATGCAGAAAGCCCCAAAGAAGCCGGAAATTCAGCGCTTCCCGCTGATTCAGGGCGCGGTCGAGCCCCTCCAGCAAGGACGCCCGGTCCAGAGGCGCATGTTCCAGGACCTCTTCCAGAGTGGCCAAGGGAAATTCCTTTTCCGGCAGCAGGGTCTCCTCGCTGAGCGTATAAAACAACGCCCCGGTGCTGGCGCTGATCTCCGCGGCAGCTTCCCCGGCCTTGAGCGCTCCGGCCACGAAGTTGACCGAGGAATGCACGGTTCTGCCGTCGCGGCGGCCCAGGCGTACGTTCAAGCCGTTCCGCGTATCCATGCGTACGTCTTCCATGTCCGCGAAGGCACCCCTGTTTTCAGGAAGGCCCGCATAAACTCGGCTGTGGCGCGGCCAGCTCAGATCCGCGCCGATGACGTAGACATGCGACGAGCCGAGCACCTCGGCCAGTCCGAGGCAAGCGGTCAGCGACCCCTCCACGCCGTCGCGCAGGGTGAAGGGATTGGGCAGGAAGGGCAATCCGAAACTTCCCCGGAGAAACACTCCCCGGAACAGCCCGGCCACGGGGTGGATGTGCGCCGAGGAAAGGGAGACCAGGGCGGTGCGCTCCAGGTGCGGCAGCTTGTCATAGAACTGCCGCTGCTCCATGTTCGTGTCGTACTGGACCACGAAATCCGGCTCCACGCCCGCCGCCAGGCATTGACCCAGGGTCCGGGCGATGCAGATGACCACGCAGCGTTCGGCCAGCTCAGGCAGACGGGGCAGAATGGCCGTCAGGGACGGACCTGCCATGAGGATCAGCGCGGGCTTGCCCCGGCCCAGCCCCGCGAGTTTGTCCGCCAGAGGGTAGCGCAACAGCCAGGGATAGTTGCGCAACTGGCTCAGGCTCCGGGTCGGATCCTTGAGCGCGCCCATGAGCGTGGCCAGGGCCGGGTCGATCTGCTGCACGGGCCTGCGGTGGAAATAGGCGCTGTAAGCGCGGGTGAGCATCTGTTTCTGAATCTGCAGCACGCGACTGCCGTTGTCCGCGCCGGGTTCCGGGGGCAACACAAAAAGTAGTTCACTCTCCCAGATGGCCTCGGGCAGACGCGCGCAGAGCTTGGCCGGGTTCACGAACTCCAATTTGGGAATGGCGACCACGTTGCCCACGGGGATTGCCGGATCAATGTCCACCTCGCCCAGGGCAACCACGGTTTCCCCGTTCCATTCAGAACGCGGCAAAGCTCCGTATCGGCAGCTGAAAATTTTCATGGAATCCTCTTGTGCTCCACGCCCGCAACGTACGGCGAGACGTTCAACACCGGTCCGGAGCATATTCGCCCTGGAGCAAATGCGCGGCGATCCGCTCCGCCGCTTTTCCGTCCTGATACAAAAAGGCCTTGTCCCGCAACGCTCGCCGGGCCTCGGACCATTCGTCCGTTCCGCCGGCGAAGAATTGCTCCAGCGCATTGAAAAGGCTTGCCTCGTCCCGGCACTTGGGGCCAGGGCACATTTCCTCGAACGGAAACTGAAATCCCCGGTCCACGGCCATGTAGCTCTCAAAATCGGCCCAAAAGAAAATCACGGGCCGGTCCAGAAGCAGATACTCCGTGAATATGGAGGAATAGTCCGTAATCATCAAGTCCACGTGGGGGAAAAACGGATAGATGTCACTGTTCGCGTCGCAGATCGTCACATGCGGGGGCAAGTCGCCGATGCGCACGGGCACGCGCTCATGGGGCTTGAGCACCAAGTGCGCGCCGCGCT
Source organism: Desulfovibrio sp. (assembly GCA_050251775.1). Lineage (GTDB taxonomy): Bacteria > Desulfobacterota > Desulfovibrionia > Desulfovibrionales > Desulfovibrionaceae > Paucidesulfovibrio. Next base: position 8,109 of record JBFWMD010000006.1, on the reverse strand, counting down.
CTCCGAAGTATTCCACGAAGCGGAGGAAGTTCAGGCTATTCTGCGTCAGCGGATTGACATCCGTGTCCCGGAACGTGGGGGCAAAGAGCACCACCGGACCCTTTCTGTGCGCCCGGAGCACGGACGCGTAAGCCTTGCGGTCGCAGCCCACCAGACTCCAATCGTCCAGGGGGCGGTAAAACACGTCCGTGCGCGGATAGCCCAGGGACACGTATTCCCTGGCGCCCATGGACGGGCGGAAGACCTCGTCCGTATAGAACGGCGAGGTGGAAACGATCAAATCGTAGTTGCTGTGATCCTCGATGAGGGTGTGGTCCTTGCCTTGGAGCACGGGCGCGTCCTTGAGCAGGTAGCCGATCTTCTTGTTGCCCACGCCGTGCCAGAGCTGGATCTGGCGCGCTCCGGCAATGAGCGGATAATAGAGGTGGTTGCGGAAGCTGATAGCCTCCACCACCACGGTCCCGGCCCGGGGTAGCACGTCCACGGCCTCGGGCGAGGGGTGGTAGATCACGGGCAGCTTGGCCGCGCGCAAGGCTTTGTAGTCCGCCTTTTCCTGCGTCAGATACCAGCATTCCAGCTCGGGATGGTGGCGCAGGAAGTGCAGAAACAAATACTTCGTGTTGCCCGAAAACCCACCGCGCCCGCGCCCGATGAACACGTAAACCCGCTTGGACTTGGGCGTGCCGTTGGCCACGATGGTATATTGGGCCTTGATTTTCACATAGCGCTTCAAAAATTCGTCGAGTTCAGCGTTGGCCATGGTCTCCCCTCCCAACTGCTCCGTCGGGCATACTCCGCCAAACGCCGGGATTCCCCGGCTCGGGCGCTGTCGATTTTCCAACCGTTGCGCAGGAGTATTGCACAGGCCGTGCCGAAGGGGGAGGGGGGAGTTTTCATCGATAATTAGGAATTATGGATGATTGTTACCCCGCGTCTCGCCTTAGACAAAGAAGTACGCTCTTGCCTTGAAGCTGCGAACGCCCGTGGCATTCCGCTTTCGTTAGAATTGAAAACACTGCTCCTAAGGGCTGATGGGAAGCTGATGGCCGTTCATTTGCGAGGAGGAGACAGACTCAACAATAGGTTGGTGAAAAAAGCATGTAACATCAGAAACTTGGCTTTCGAAACGTTAGAGCAAATCAGAGCCTATGGCCTTGAGAAAGGAATCATCAATCCTTGGACTGTTCCAAAACAGGCAATGCATGTCGTCGACACCGCTGTAATGAAGCAATCCGTGATGACCACAAACAACGGTACGCTGACCGGGTCTATGCTGGTTAATATTCAAGACCTCCTTACTCTAAATCATGTTCGCATAGAAAAAATACGAGAAAGCGATGCTTAAAAGAAAAGTAATCGTTGTAGCGGAACGAATTAAGTCGCATGATCCTTCTCATGCCGAAGAGTGGACACTTGAATACCTTGAAGATAGCTATTATAATGAACTAATTTGTGGCCTAAAACAAGGCGGTTTTTTTATTGAACATTTTGAATCGCCACGCGAGTTGGTTGAAAGGTTAAGAGTTGATGGCGAGGTTGTAGTGCTTCCACTTTGGTCTGGAAAAGAATCGCGTAACAGACGCGCACTTGTTCCGGCCATCTGCGAATCATTTGGTGTCAAGTTTGTTGGTGCAGATGTCTACACTGCAATGGTATGCCAGGACAAGGTGCTCGCAAAGACGTTTTGTTCACGTGCAGGACTCGCCACCCCTCGACATGTCCTTGTGCCAGAGCACAGAGAACCAGCGGACTTCTCTCCGGTCCGCTTCCCATGCGTGGTCAAGCCGTCGCTCGAAGGTGGGTCCATGGGGATTACAGATGACTGCATTGTCTCAAATAAAAATGAAGCACTTGAGAAAGCGAACTTGCTCAGATCAATTTGGAAGCAACCCATCCTTGTTGAGGAATTCGTTGCAGGGCGTGAAATAAGCATCTGTGTCGCTGGCAATGACACAGTTCAGATAACTGGGGCCGCAGAGGTCATTGTGGCAGGTAGTCCAGAGTACTTTAACAATAATGTGAACAGTGTAGATTTAAAAAAATACATGAAGATCGACAGGGTTAATGTCAAGTGTGCGGCGGAAGAAATCGCCCCGTTTACTGATTCCTGCATCGAATTATTCAGAAGTCTCAAGAAAGTAGATTTCATTAGAATAGACGGGAAGCTTTCAACAGAAGGATTTATAGTTCTTGAACTCACGCCGGATGCCCATATGGGTAGCACTTCAAGCTTGGCAGTTTCTCTGACGAGCGACAGAAGAAGCTATCCGGAATTGCTCCGGTTCATTATTGATGCTGCAACATGATGCTCATCGGGAAATGCCACGGGGAGAGCCAACACACTCGGAAAGGCTTTCTGGGCAAAATATATTTTTCTGGCAGGGGTCCAAATTTTTGTTCTTTCCAGATCCAATGGTTCGCTTCTAAATATTTTTTTTGGTACAGTTGAAAGCGTTGTACCTTTTTTGAATCTCCTCCTAATTTCTTTGTTGACCAAGCGAGGTTGTAGCCAATAAGTTCAAGCAGTCCTGGGTCTCTTTTCTTCCATCTTCCAACCCCGCTGATCAGGTCGTCAGCTACTTTTTGTGCTGCATACCGCTCTGTTCGCATTGTATAAGCAATTAGGAGGTTCATAAGCGCGGCAAGTTTGTCAAAGACAATGGTCGAGGTTCTGTGTGTATACAACAGCATTGAAATTGTGTTGTTATCAAATCGCCCCTCGTTCATGTTGATCACGGCCAAATTGTTCGTCACGGCAAATCGCTGGGTCGGGTTGGCAGCCAGGAGGTCATTCGCTTCGTTGAGTTCCTCTCGCGCTTCGTCCGCTAATCCTAATCGTCCTAGCTGCATTCCCAAATCGATACATACATAGGCTAAAAGAATTTTTTCATTCAACTTTTTGAATTTTTGTTTTGAGGTGCGGAGATAGGGAAGACTTAAGTCCGCGCGTAGAATGACTTCGGCTGTTCGAAGGAACAAAGCTTGATCCTTCGACTCCGTTTCCGAGGTCAAGCTCTCTTTCCCTTCGCAAAACATTCGATAACAAGCTTCAAATTCACACTTGCTCCTATATGCATAAATTGCAACTATACGAGCTCGAATTTTTGTTCCTGCTGGTATTGCATTGTGCGCTATAATAGAGGAACAGCATTCAAGAGCCTTGTCGTGCTCATCCATCCTGTTTAGGACGGCAGCCTGCATTATGTAGATATCATCCGAGTTAGACTGAATCCCAGATAAAACACGCCAAGTCTCGTTATATAGTCTGTTATTGTATGCCGTAGTACAGTACACGGCCTTTAGGTGTGCAAGCGCCACATTTTCATACTTATTAAATATTTTTGCGATTGGCTCCAAGGCTCTTCGCGCTTCTTCTGGACTATGGAAGCTGCAATTAATACGCTCCAGATCCACAAGGAGTGTTCTGATGGCTTCTGTGTCTTCCACTATACAATTGAGATGTATAAGCCTGCCGAATATTTCGATATAGTCAGATCTAGATTCTGTTTTTACAAGTTCTGATTCGAAGAAAGCCACCATGTCTTTTGCTACAAGTTGCACAACACGACTGTATTCGTCCCATGTCAAGATTTGATGGCTCACATCGTCATGGTACAGCATGTAGTTATTGCGCTGCTTTTGAATCAAACGTTTATCCAAAAGACTTGAAACCGCGCGCGCCAACGCTTCTCGGCTGAATAGCAGTGATCTACCCAGCAAGCTTTTAAGACGGACGTTACCGATGGAACCACCATGAAGTGCAAGAATCGAAATAATGATTCGCTCGGCATCCCGAATTTGGTTTAACCGAGCTCTTGTTCCTTTGAGCTTGGCATTCGGTGATTTGCCACATCGAAGCAGTAATGTCTCGATATGGTAGAACATGTCGAGAATATTGCCTGAAGTTTCATGATACCTTTCTCGCGCACTTTCTATGACGCTGTCGTCAATGGGGCGGTGACCATGTTCGACACTCAGATCAATCATCGAACTTTTAAATTCTTCGAAATCTATGATGCTGACAGGATGTGGTTTAATTGTGAGCCCTCGCTCGGCAAAAATATCCAGAACTCTCTTCATCTTTCCTTCGATCTCTTCACATGTAAATTCAAAGAGTATTTTGCTCCCAGGTGAATACAGCAACAATTCAGATAGAAATGCACATGAAACCTCATCAATTCTCTGAGCATTTCTAATTTTGCAGAGAAATTTGACCTTAGACAGAGAGTCAATAACATACTGACTTGCTAATGAAATACCTGCTTCAACTTTCGAGTCAAACACTTTTAAAGGAGAAAATTCTCCTGTGGCTGTAAAATATTCTATAGTAGCGGAAGCACCTGTAATCTTTCGTATGTACTGATCTTTGAAGTCTTGATATACATCATTAAGCAATCGACATAATAAATTTTTTTTAGGGTAGCTTAAAAGCCATTTTTCAAAGGTTTTAAAGTGAACAGAATCTCGCTCTGCCTCCTCGTGAATGGTTTTTCCCAATGCTCGTTGCGCAAAGCCGTCTTTAACGGCGCTGTCAGTCGCCGAAAAGGGGATCTCCAATGCCTTTAGCCCAACGTTTTTGGTCGCGAGCAAGTCGGATATGAATGTTTTGCCGATCCCACTTCTCCCGTACAGGGCAAAGCCAGCCACGGGATGTTGTGTGGAGTCCATGGCTTCAGAAAGGTAGACGTAGTCATCCAAACGATCCACGCAACCAAGTTTATCAGCAATCCACATCCATAATTCCTAATTATCGATGTATCGTTTCAGAGGTTGATCTCGACATGTCTTTAGGTATGCGTTTTCGCTATAGCACTTTCGACTTAAATCCGGCAACCCTACAATAGACCATGGATGCCAATTTTTATTTCTTCTTATTGCCGTCAGGCATAAAGGAAAACCCGCCTCGCAGCGGGTTTTCCTTTATTTGTCGTTCTCAGGACTTCTTGTCCGGTTCCTTCTTCGCGGGCTTTTTTCCGCTCTTTTTCTTGTCTTCGTCCTTGTCCTTGCCGAACTTCTGGAGTGCCTCGGCCATGTCGCGGAGTTTCTGGTCCGCGAGGCCGAGGATGGTGTTCTTGGGGAACGCGCCGTTCTTGCCCCGTGCTCCCGCTGGTTTGCCCATGAGCAGTTCCGCACCGTCCTCGATGCGCGCCACGGCCCAGACGTGGAAACGGCCAGCGGCCACGGCGTCCACCACCTCCTGCCGGAGCATGAGGTCCTTGACGTTGGCCTGGGGGATCATCACGCCCTGATTGCCTGTGAGGCCCGCGCTCTTGCAGCAGAGGTAAAAGCCTTCGATCTTTTCATTGACCCCGCCGATGGGCTGGACCTCGCCTTTCTGGTTCACGGAGCCGGTCACGGCGATATCCTGGCGGATGGGCAGGCCCGAGAGGCTGGAGAGCAGGGCGTAGAGCTCGGTGCTGGAGGCCGAGTCGCCGTCCACACCGCCGTAGCTCTGCTCAAAAGCGATGGACGCGGCCAGCGCCATGGGCTTGTCCTGGGCGAACATACGCCGCAGCCAGCCCGCGAGGATGAGCATGCCCTTGTTGTGCGTGGGGCCGGAGAGGTCGGCCTCGCGCTCGATGTTGATCACCCCTTCCTTGCCCAGGCTGGTCACGGCGGTGATGCGTGAGGGCTTGCCGAACATGTGGTCGCCCATAGAGTAGACGGCCAGACCGTTGATCTGGCCCACTTCGGTTCCGTCCGTGCTCACAAAGAGCGAGCCCCGGTCGATCATTTCCTGGATGCGCTCCTCGATCTGGTTGGAGCGGTAGATTTTGGCCTCCACGGCCTGTTCCACGTGCTCGGATGTGACCGTGTCGCAGCTTTCGCACTGGGCCGCGAAGTAGGCGGCCTCGTCCACAAGGTCGGCCAGATGCGGGAAGGAGGTGGAGATCTTTTCCTGGCGGCCGGACATGCGCACGGCGCGTTCGGTGATCCGGGCCACGGCCGAGGCGTCAAAGGGCTTGAGTCCGCGCTTGTCCGCCACGCTGCGGATGAAGCGCGCGATCTGAAGCACGCGCTCGTCCGTGCGCTCCATGCTCGTCTCAATATCCGCGCGGACCTTGAAGATCTTGTGCGTGTCCGGATCGTAATGGCGCAGGAGCTGGTAGAGGTAGGGATCGCCGAGGACCACCACCTTGACCTGCATGGGGATGGACTCGGGCTTCAGGCCCGTGGCGGTCAGGAAGTAGTAGGGGTCGAAGGTCTGGATCTCGATTTCCTCGGTTTTCAGGGAGCGTTTCAGGGTCTGCCAGACCCCCGGCTCCATGATCGCGTCCATGAGGTTGAGCACGAGGTAGCCGCCGTTGGCCTTGACGAACGAGCCGGCCTTGATCTTGGTGTAGTCCGTGCGCCAGCCGCCGTTGCGGTCCATGATCCGCTCAATGGAGCCGAAGAGGTTGCGGTAGGTGGGGTAGGACTCGATGATCACGGGCGGGCCGTCCTGCTCGGAATTGTCCACCAGCAGGTTGACCTGGTAGGGGTGGAAGACCAACTCGGGCGGCGGAGCCATCATCATCATGGGCCCGGCCTGCTGGGGTCTGGCTCCGAGCATCTTGATGGTGTCCAGATTCTCGACCATGTCGTCGAGCACGGCGTCGATGTGGCGGGCGTTCTTGGCCTCCTGCTCGTCCGGGTCGTCCTTGCCCGCGCCGCAGAACTTCTCCCGCAGGGGCCGGATGTATTCCTTGGCCAGGGAGAGGAACATCAGCCGGTCCACTTCCTCGCTCTTCTCCTTGACCTCCTTGTTCAGCCGCTTGACCTCGATGACGATGTGGTCGAGCTCCTCCTTGATCTCGGTGCGGCGCTTCTTGAGCCTTTCCAGCTCCTCCGCCGGGAAACGGCCCTTCTCGACCATCTCCTCCACCTCGACCATGCGCTTGGGTTCGCCGTCCACCAGCGGGACCACGTCGGGCCGCTGCACCGGACCCATCTGCATGTTCACGACCACGAGGTCCGTGTCCTTGACCTTGTCTTCCACGGCCTTGTAGAATTCGCGGACCTGTTTCTCGTGGGCCTCCATGATCTGGTTCTTGCGCCCGATGTATTCCTCAGACTCGAAGAGCTGGGGAACTTCCTTCTTAATGTTCTCCAGGAAGTCGTGCATGCCCTTCTTGAAGGCCGCGCCCCGGCCCGCGCGGAAACGGAGCAGGATCGGGGATTCCGGATGCTTGAAGTTATTGACGTAGCAAAGATCCTCCGGGGTGCGGTTGCCGCCGGAAAGCTCCTTGAGCAGCTTTCTGACCGTGAACATCTTGCCCGTGCCTGCCGGACCCGTGACAAAGATGTTGTAGCCCTTGCGAGCCATACCCAGGCCGAAGCGGAAGGCTTCCACCCCGCGCTTCTGGCCCACGATGTCCGCCAGCGGCTCCAGATCGTCCGTGGTTTTGAAGGGCAGGGACGCCGGATCCAGACGCCAGCGCAGGTTTTCCAGCGCTACTTTGTGCTTGTCGATTGTGGACGGCATGCATTCACTCCTTGACGATGTCGATGCTTCGGCACTGGGAACCTGTGCATTTGGGCAGGGCGATCCGCAGAACTCCTTCGCGGTGGGCGGCTTTGACCTCGCCGGGAAGCACCCGGCAGGGCAGCCCCAGATGCCGCGTAAAGCGCTGCTCGCGGCGGCCCTCCGAAGTGACCACCTCGCGGCGGCCGGAAATTTCCAGGCCGTAGTCCGTGACCTTCACCTGCAGATCGTCCGCGGAAAGACCGGGCAGTGTCAAACGAACCCGGATCTCGCGATCATCCTCTTCAACTTCCATTTCTTCCTGGCAAAACGAGCCTGGCAGGCCGAGATCGACGCACAGACTGTCGAACAGGCGGTTCATGTCCCGCTTGAGCCTGTCGATCTCCTGACTGCTCCAGATTTTCAGGTCGGGCATGGTGGGGACCTCCTTGCGCACTTCCTTGCCGGTTCACGAGGGGACACGGGCGACACTAGCAAAACGTGCCGGAAAGACCAACCCGCATCGTATCATTTCTCATGCCCGCCGCGAAGGTCCCCGCGCATCCTCCAGCCCGCCACTTTCTCCTGGGGTTTTACCCGGTCCTCGGCTATTGTCCCCCCCATGTCCCGCCTCTTTTCCCTGCTCTTCCTGCTCCAGGGGGTTC
>JBFWMD010000005.1:0-80078 GCA_050251775.1 Desulfovibrio sp. | reverse complement strand
ACGGCGAAACCACGCCCGGCTTCCCCGGCCCGGGCCGCCTCAATGGCGGCGTTCAGGGCCAGCAGATTGGTCTGGTCCGCAATGTCGTTGATCACGCCCATGATCTTGCTGATCCCGTCCGCTTTTTGGCCCAGTTCATTCATGTTTTCGCGCAGCTCTACGGAACGCGTGGTGGCCTCGTGAATGTTGTCCACCACCAGGGTGACCACCCCGGCCCCTTCCTGCGCCTTTGCCCGGGAGCGTTCCGCCAGTTCCGATGCATTGGATGCGTTGCGTGCAACTTCCACAACACTGGCGCTCATCTGCTCCACAGCGGTGGCCGTGGTCAGTGCACGCCCCTTCTGGGCCACGGCGCCGCTGCTGGCCTGCTCCACCTGGGCTGAAAGCTCGCTGGTGGCCGAGACAAGCTGATCGGAAATCATTTCCACTTCCTCGGCTGCCCGCTCAATGGTTTGGTTCTTTTCCTCCACTGCCCGCAGGGTCTCTCTGATCCCGGTCAGATCGACCATGACCACAAAGGCCCCGATGAGCTTTTCGTCCAGATCGTGCAGGGGCACAGCGTCCAGACTCACAATGACGTTTTTCCCGGACGGTAGAACCATGACCGATTCTTGCTCATGGACCGGACGATTCTCTCGCAGGCAACGGCCGACAACGGTTTCCCCTTGTTCGGCGCTGAAGAGCAGTTCCCCTGCCCGCAAACCATACTGATCCTCCGGCTTGCCAGTGCGTTCGAACAGGCGCATGTAGGCTTCGCCGATGAAGGTCAGGCGCTCCTCCCTGTCCACGACAAAGCAGGGTTGCGGCAGTCCCTGGAGCACACCGGACACGAACCCGAAGCGCTGTTTGATTTCCTCGACCATGCCCTCAATGGCCTTGCGCAGTCTGCCCATTTCCCCCGTATCCAGCCCCTCGGCCTTATGGTTCCACTCTCCTGCCGCCACTTTCTCCGCGTACGCTGTGAGCGAGCGTACTGGGCGGTCCACGGAACGCAGTACCAGGAACCCCGTGACCATGGCCGCGAGCAGTGAAAATCCCATGATCAGCCCGAGCAGCCATTCTGTGCGCCGCGCCTTGACCCGCAGTTCCTCCAGGCCCTGTTCCACGATCTCGGCACTGATCTTCGCGCTCCCAAAGGACGCTTCCAGCCGTGCGCTCACCGCGTCCAATGGACGCATGCGCTCGTTGAGCTCTTTCGCGTCCACCGCGACCGAGGCGTCCAGGTCCGCGACCACGGTCCGGAATCCTTTGGCGTATTTCTCCAGCAGGGGCCGCATGCCCTTGATGGCCCGGATCTCCTGCATGCGCACAATCCTGCTCTGCTCGGCCAGTGCGCTGAGTCGGGAGACATCCTCAACCATGGCCTGGTAGCTGCTTTCGAATCGCTGCGCCGCCTGGGTCCGGACAGATGCGTTGTCAGCCGCCAGGATGAATTCCTTCTCGAAACGGCGCAGCCCCTGCATCTCCCCCTGGACGACGCTCAGCGTTCTGGCCAAGCCGGCTTCTACACGCAATAGGCGCAGAGCATGCCCGGTCTGCTGTGTGAGCTGAACCCAGCTCAGGACGCCCAGAAGCGACATCAGCCCCAGGAGCAAACCGAAAGCCAGAATCAATTTCCACCGGATGGAATGAGGCGTGAGTCGCACGCTCATGAGATTCCGCTCCTTATTGCTAGTTCTAAATCTCGATTTCGAATAAATCACGATACAGTCGAAGACAGGGACCGCGAATCAGGAATCGAGCCAGTCCCGGAACAACGGCGGCGTGGGACAGCCGTGCAGGGTCTTCAGCACGCAGGCTGCGGTCAGCTCGATGCCTCCTTGGATAATGGACACGGGTCTGTCCGAGGAAACCACCACCACAATGACCGACTCATGCTCGGCGGTATAGCGCAGGGCCGAATTGTAACGCGCTCCCCGGGCGAGATTCTCACCGGGAACGCTGTGCCCGTCCAGCAGGCATCCGAATCCGTGCAGCTTGAGGTCCGCACCGATGTGCAGCGCTCCGTCGATCTTCGAGAAGGCCTTGGCCAGTTCCAAAAAACGGCTCTGCCGCAAATCCAGCGAATGAACCAGATACTGTCCGGACATCCGCTCCGGAGTAATCGACAAATCCAGCACCAGCGTGCAGCCGTGGCGGCACTCCGTGGAATTGTCCACCAGGGCCGTGACGATATTCTTGAGCGAATGCTGTTCCGAAAGGTTCAGGCGCGTATCCACAAACAGCTCTTCCAGTTCCACAAGATTCGCCTTGCGGTTCGAGGAGCTGAAATTGCCTCCGGAAAAGCTGCATACCAACAGATCGTTGAGCAGCAAAAACCCGTGAGAACCATGGTAACGCACTGTAATACTTGAATCCGGTACACTTCCAACCGCGATGCCGACGATGCATTTTCCGTCGGAGACCAGCTTGCGGTCCGAGCCCTCCACGCTTTGCAGTAGCTTGCGGACGCGTTTGAAGTTGTGGATTTCCGGTCGGTCCTGATCTGGAAACAGGGCGAGAAAATTGAGCTGGTACTGCTCGCACGGCTCCACAAAGACCATCTCGCCCCTGGGCCAGCAGCCCTCTTCCATGGTCTTGGAAACACCGATGACAGCGTCCAGCAAGGGGTAGACCCGAATCTGGGTGTCCCATTTGCCCATACTGGACCGTTCGTCAACCAGATAATCCCGTATGGCATGCACCGCGCACTGTTGAAGCACATTGCCGGCGGTGTCGATGTTCAAGATGTTCTGGATCTCGTAATTCTGCGAAAAGAGCCTGGTCGCGTATTCAAGCCAGTGCTGGGTCGGACCAATGCTGCACATGTTCGGATCCTCTTCCGTGAACCAGACCTGGTACGGAATGGAGCGAGAGCGGCCGCCAAAGGCGATCAAACCGGCCATCTGAAGCTGCTTGAGGTGCTCGCGGTTCAGAAAGCTTACTTCCGGACCATCCGGCAATGGTCCACGCCAGAACTCCGAGTCCAGATATAAATCCCGAAGCTTGGGCTCATGTCCCCGCATCAAATCCTGCGGATCGTAAATCCGCAGCGGCCCTTCCGGTTCTGTGGAGTAGATCAGCGCCGCACGGGCGCCGTCAGAAAAATGTGCCAGCCCATCACGCAACCCGTCAAGAATATGGAATATGCATATGTTTTCAAACGAACTGCGCATCCTCCCCCTCCTCCTGACGAACTCGTCCCGAACGAACTCCCGCTAAAAATCCTGTCGTATTCGAATCCGTCTGTCCATGTTCCCGGGGCGTTCGCCCGCCCCTGGTGCGCCGTCCCTCCGTGCTCGTCCCGCTCCTTGCGATTCCATGGCCGGACAGGCTGCTCGGGTTCTTTTGCCCCGGCTAATCCAGACGCACCACGTAACGCAGGGCGCGCTCCAACAACCCGAACGGATCCACGTCCCCGTACACCACCTTCAACCGTCCGCTGTTGATCAGGCAGGACAGGCCGTGGAACGTCGCCCACAGGGAAAAGAGCAGTGTTTCCGCCGGCACATCACCCACTCCCCCTGAGTCATGGTATTCGGCGATCACGGTCTTAAAATAATCGAAAGTTGCGGTGGGTTCACTCGCTCCCTCGAAAATCTCTTCCGGACCCTGCCCCGCCAGATTGTACATCAGCGCGAAGGATTCCGGATTGGACATGGCGAAGCGAACATATCCCCGCCCGAATTCTATCAGCCGCAGCCGTGGATCATCGGAACGCATTTCCGCCTTGAGCATGACCAGCATCTTGTCAAAGCCCTCATGTCGCAAGGCGTCCATGATTTCCCGCTTGTTCCGGAAGTGCCGATAAATAGCCGCGGCGCTGCAACCCACCTTGCGGCCGATGGCACGCATTGTCACATTGGAGTACCCTTGCTCGCGAAACAAGGTCCGTGCGCCGTTCATGATTTTCGTCCTCATCGTCACCTCCATTGTGGGCAATTCAATTTTCGCTTCTCCGTGACCGGCCAGCCTCTCCAACAGGGTTGCCCGATTCTCAGCCCGTAATCAGGACTTGAGCACATCCAGTATTTCTATCCGGGAGGCCTGCCAGGCCGGATAGGATCCGGCAAAAAGCCCCAGAAGACCCGAGCCCACCAGTGTCGCACCGAAGACCAGGGGGCTGAGCACCAGCGGGTATTCCGTAAATCCAGCGAAACCAAGCACACAAAGCAGGCAGATCAACACGCCGGTGCTGCCCCCGCAGGCCGAGAGCAGACCCGCTTCGAACATGAACTGCCGAACAATATCCGAACGTCTGCCGCCCACAGCCCTGCGGATTCCGATCTCCACCCTCCGCGCCCGGACCATGAGAATCATGATCGAAAGAATGCCCATTCCTCCCACTGCAAAGGAAATCGTGGAAGAAATCACCCCCAGGGTCTGCATCAGGTCCAGAGCCTGTCGCTGCAACTGGATGACATCCTTCGCCTCCAGCATGCTGAAATCGTCTTCGACCCCTTCCCGGAGTTTGTGCCGCTCACGCATCAGGCCGCGTACGCTGCGTTTGACCTCTTCCAGGTCCGCACTGTCCACGAGGCTCATGCTCACACCGCTGATCCAGTTCACGTTGGCTGCGCGGCGCATGTACGTTGAAAGCGGCATAAAAACCTGTTCATCCTGGTTCACTCCGGCCAGATCCTGGCCCTTGACCTCCATGACGCCCACCACGCGGAATCCGGCTTTGTAGATGTAAACCATTCTGCCCACGGCTTCCTCGGTCCCACCGAAAAGCCGGTCTGCGATCTCCCGCCCAAGAACCACGACCTTGGCCTTATCGCGTTCCTCGGCTTTGGTGAAAAAGCGGCCCTGCTCGGCAAAAAAGCTCCGCACCTGCTGGTATTCCGGCCAGGTCGCCGTGATCAGGGCATCGGTCACTTCGTTTTCGCTGCGCACGGGCATGCTCATGTTGATGAACGGCGCACCCATGGACACTGCGGGCAGGTTCTGGATGAGACTCACGGCGTCGGACAGTTTGAAATTCGTATTGAAGCCGCTGAAGGAAATGCCGCCGCCCCGATGGAAGCGGACCCGGCCCGACATGACGGCAAAGAGGTTCGGACCCATTTTCTCGGCCTGCATTTCCGCGTTGCGGACCATGATATCGCTGACGGTCTGGACTCCGGTGAAGGCCAAGGCCCCCAGAAATACCCCGAGCATGGCCAGCACGGTGCGCAGCCTGCGCGCCATGAGCGAGGCATAGGCGATACGAATGTTTAAAAACGCTGACATCCGCCCTCTCCCTGTTCCTGGACCAGTCCCCGGGGCAATCCCTCGCCCAGTTCCTTCTCGGCCCGGCGCACCTCGGCCAGGATCCGGTCAGCCTCATGCCCGGCCAGGCGCTCCAGCTCACGCGGTCCATGTGCCTGGCGCAGCTTGACCAGATTGCCCAGGGCGTTTCCGGCCGCGCTCCCGCCGCGCCGCGCCGCCGCGCCAGTTCGCTTAAGGTGCTCCACGCGCAAAAACCCCTGATATACAGCATAGCCCCCGGTTTCGGCATCCCGCAGGTCGCGGTCCAGGTCGTCGAACTGGGACGGGGAATAGCGGATGTCGAACCCCCCGCTTTTGACTAGTTCCTTCGTACGGAACAGATGACAGCATCCTGTGACCGAGACGCAGGAACGCAGCGCATCGAACTGGCCCAGGTCAAAGCCCTGGTGCTGAATATCGCAGACAGGAAGGGTGGGCATACGCCCGCCCCCCGGTTCCGACTGCTCCCGGCCCTGGTCCGGACGCAGGTGCAGGTCCGCGTTCTGGACCACCCAGGGGCGGCCGGCATCCACAACCTTGCAGCCCCAGACCCTGGCCTCGGGCATGACCCTGGCAGCGGCTCCAAGCCTGCCGAGCCAGCCGCGCGGAACCATGGCGTCGTCGTCAAGATACACGGTCCAAGGGCGGGCAAGCACGTCCTGCCGCGCCAACAGCCAGTTGCGGGCCGCCGGAGCTCCCACGTTCACATCCGTACGCACAGAGGCCATGCGCTGCGAACCCCATTTGTCCCGCCAACGCGCCACCACTTCCGGGGTAGTATCCGAACTCCCGTTGTCCAGAACCACCACCCGGCAGTTGCTCAGGTCCGTGGCATCCAGGGCCATCAGGGTTTGTTCCAACTCTTCAGACTTGTTCCAGGTATACAAAAGAATCGAGCACTCGCCCTGGAGCTCGGCTTCTTCGCCATCGCGCCGCAGAAGCACGTCCCTGACGCGGAAAAGCATGTTCACGTTCCAGGGTTGGGCCCGGCGCACGTTCTGCCAGATGCGCAACGCCGCCTCAGGATCCCCGAGGCCATGGCGGCCATGGGCCAGCCGGGCGAGTCTGCCAGGCAGGGGCAGAACAGCGGCCAGCCGTTCCAGTTCGTCCACCACAGTAAAATCGCGCCGGACCAACCGTGTTTCTGCGCGCACCAGATCGAGCAGCAACCTCGCGGGTCCGTCCCAACCCCGACGTTCCAGGCCTCCCAGCACTGCGGGCAATTGCCCCGGATCGCCATCCACAAGCAGGGCCTCAACGCAGGCCCGGACCACAAACGCATCAGCCTGCGAACGATTCGCGTGTAATTCCAGCAACCGCCCGTGGTCCCCTCTGGAGTGCAACCGGTCAGCCCTGGCATCCGGTTTCCAGTTTGCGGCGAGCCAGACCAGGGCTTCGCGCAACAACGGCGTCAGGGACTCCTGGCCCAGAGTCAGCAGAGGCTCGGCCAGTCCGCCGTTGAGAGGGTCCTCCTCCCAGGCGGCCAGAAGCAGCTCGAACCCGAGCCGGGCCAAAAACCCCGCCTGTTCCGGATCGGTTCCGACCGTGCGCGCGGCCGAAAGTGCGGCACGGGCCAGCCCGGCCAAATGCGAACGCCCTGTACCGCCGGCTAACAGACCGCGCTGCAAACGGCACGGCAATTTTTCCCAGTCAAAAGCCATGAGCTTCTCCCATAGACCGCAACAGGATGTCTAAGCGCGCAACGGCGTTGACAAGCGCCCCTCGCCGCGTCACAAGCTTATCAATCCGCAACGGAAAACGCCAGCGCGTGTCGTTCCGCACCCATCTGGCACAGTTCATGGCCCGCAACCGGACGCGGAAATGAGGATATTTCGTGAAGCAAAGCAGCCCTGCCGAATCCATCCGCATCTGCGCCGTGGTGCTGCACTACGGCGACCCCTCGCTCACGCGGCGCGTACAGCGGCAGCTCCTGGAGCGCGCACCGCACGACCACAGTCACGTGCGCATTCTTGACAACGCCGCCCCCCTGCCTGCGGAATCCCCCTGGGTCCGGCTCCCGGAAAACCTCTACTGGGCGGGCGCCCTGCAATGGACGTTGGAATATTTGACCACGCGGGAACCCGAGTACACGCACCTCTGGTTTCTGAACAACGACATCGCCTTTGCCACGCCCGGCCCGCAGCTTATGCGCGTGGCCCAGCGGCTGGCCTGGATCGAGTCCCGGCTCGGACGGGTGGGTGCATACTCACCTGCCGCCTTGCGCAACCCCTACCACCCGCAAATGGTCCTGAAATCCGACCAACAAATGCGCACGGTGGCATATCTGGACGGAATCGCACCGGTCTTCAATATCCAGGCGCTCAACGCTGCGGGCGGCATTGACCTGGAGGGAAACCCATATGGGTACGGTGTGGATGTGATGACCAGCCTGCGGCTGCATCAGGCGGGCCTCTCCTTGGTGGTGGATCATCAAGTGGCCTTGCGCCACACCTACCATAGCACCGCGCGCACGGTGACAGGCTTCATGGAACAGGCGGCCAGGGCCGAGGAGCGCTATCTAACGGCTCGCCTGGGCCGCGATTATGTGGAAACCTTGGGAAAGCTTAAGCTGGAATTTCAGGATATTGATCGGTTGTAACCGGCTAAGATTGACAGAGATTTGCACCGTTGTTCTGAAACAGCACACTCTCCTGCTCCAACAAAAAGGCCCGAAGCATGGTCGGAACAGCATCGCTGGAACGGGTTCCACAACCGCAACCAACCGAAACAACACGCCCTTCCGGCAACTCTCCCTGCTGCTTGGCCAAACTGCGAATCAGAGCCACGCCCGTGGGCGTTGCCGCCTCCATGCCAAGGTTAGAACCATAAACCAAGAGATTTTTTGATAATTCAGCAACTGCGGGAGCGGGGACGGGAAAGACGCCGTGGGCCATGCGCACCGTTCCGGAACCCAGATTCACGGGACTAGCAATGACCGCAACCACCCCGAGTTCCCGAAGCAAGAGGTGCGTTCCGACCACATCCACAAGAGTATCCACAGCTCCAATCTCGTGAAAATGTATCTGATCAAGCGGCAATCCATGTACCACAGATTCAGCCGTTCCCAATAACTTAATCGTTGTCATCATCTGATCGATCAAGGAATCGTCACGTTGTGATTTGCAAATGATCGCTTCAATATCCGCAATTGTCCGCAAGGGCTGCTTTTCTGGCCAGTCCACAATGGCTCTCCAGGACACTAACCCTGAAATGCGAACTCTCTCCAATTTCAGGGTCAAGCCGCTCACGCCCATGCTGATCAGTTCATCACGCACGGCCAAAATCGCGGCTTCCGGATCCGGGCAGGCGGAGCTCAGCGCGGCCAGCAACATGTCCCCGCTCACGCCGCTGCGGCAATCCAGGTACATGGTTCGTTCAATCATTCTAAAACACTCACTTTAATCGGACACACCGGCGTTAATGAGATGCGCTGCGTAGCCTGCGCCAAAGCCGTTATCTATGTTGACCACCAGGACGCCGGGTGCACAGGCATTGAGCATGGTCAAAAGCGCGGCCAGCCCTTGAAAACTCGCACCGTAGCCCACGGAGGTGGGCAGCGCCACCACCGGAACCCGCACCAGACCGGCCACCACGCCCGGAAGTGCGCCGTCCATGCCCGCCGCCACGACCACGACCCTGGCGTCCGAAGCAGCCTTCAGGACTTGCCCCAGGCGGTGAACACCGGCCACGCCGCAGTCAAAACAGCGCTCCACACGGCTGCCAAGATATTCGCTGGTTCCGGCGGCCTCCTCAGCCACGGGAATATCCGAGGTTCCCGCCGTGACCACCAGCACCTTGCCCCGGAGTTCACGCCGGACTCCGCTTCCCGCTTCGGACGCTTCACAGGTCAGCAGCCGCGAACAGGCGTCCCAACGAAGTTCTCCTGCGCTCTCCAGCCGCTCCTCCACTGCCTGCCGATGCTCCTCTCCGGCCCGCGTGCCGAGCACCCGGCCATGCCGTACAAGGAGTGCCTGGAAAATATCCGCGACCTGTTCCGGGGTTTTCCGTTCACAATAAACCGCCTCGGCCTGGCCCGTGCGCCCAGGCCGCTCCAAATCGAGCCGCGCGTGCCCCAAGTCGGCCACGGCCGCCGCGTCCAACCCCGCCTTGAACTGTTCGCGCGAGACGCTGCCCGAAAGGAGCGCCTCGATGAGTTGATCCCTATTCACTCTTTGTTCCAATTTTGCGGTGAGTGTAGCCGACCAGGGTCAGCCCCAATCCGGTGATCGTGCGCATGATCGTTGAATGTGCCTGTTCCAGCAGACGTTCCGACCCCGCAGGAATCTCCACGATCACCAGCGGATCATCCAGACGTGCGCGCACGTCTGTGAAGCCCTGGTCCCGGAGCACCTCCTCCAGACGGGCCACCCGGGCCAGATCCTCGCACCGGATGGCCTTGCCCCAGGGAAGCCGCGTGGCCAGGCAACTATTGGACGGCCGGTCCGCATTGGGCAGACCGTATTCCCGCGCAATCACGCGCGTCTGCGCCTTTGTCAGTCCACATTCCGCCAGAGGGGAACACACGTCGAACTCGCGCAAAGCGCGCCTGCCCGGCCGGTCTGGATCATCGTCCGCATTGGTTCCGTCCAGAATCTCGGCTTCCCCGGCCGCATCCCGCGCTGTGGCGCAGATAATCCTTTTACAGCGGTAGCAGCGATCCTTTTCCTGCGCCCGGATACCGGGATCGTCCAGAAGCCGGATGCGCACAAGGTGATGCTCCAGGCCTAGCTTTTCCGTCACGGTCACGGCGCAATCCACGTCGTGCCCGCTGAAGAATTCACTGCGCAGTGTCAAGGCGCAGGCGTCACGCCCGCGCACCTCCTGCGCTGCACAGGCCACCACCGCGCTGTCAACGCCCCCTGAGAGCAAAACAACAAGCTTCCGCTCCAGGTGATTTTTTTGGAAATACGTTTCCAGGCGTTTTCGATATCCGCTCATGCTCCCTTTGTATCGCAAGCCTCGCAGCTGTCAAACCTGACAATACCCGGTCAGTCTTTGGTCCATAACCAGAACCGTCTATTCTTCCGGCACACGGACCGTTTCGACGCTCTGAGCCGGAATCCCATACGCTTCTTCGATGACCCGCATCTCGCGCCATTTGCCCTTGCGAAAGCGCCAGGCGAACAATCCCGAAAGAACCAGCACGTACATAAACAACAGCGCCCACGGCACGACATAACCGGAACCAAGCCATTCCACAGCCAGATACAGGGGCAGGACCATGATTCCCAGCGAGCAGCCCGCGATCGACCACATCACAAAACGCGTGTCGCCCGCGCCTTTGAGCGCGCCGGAATACATGAGCATGACCCCGTCCAGCAGGCTGTAGGCCGCCACAAACCGGAGCATGACCGTACCCATCTCCAGAACGGGCGCAAACGCCGCATCGTCCATGCCCAGGGGCCGAAAAAGCTCCAGAAGAAAATGGGGCGCCAGCAGAAAGACTAAGGACATGCCCCCCATGTAGAAAAGGCTGATACGCACGGCATTGCCCGTTGCCCGGGCGCCTTGCTCCGGCTTGCCCGCGCCCACGGCCTGGCCCACCAGCACGCTGGTGGCCACGTGAAACCCCACACAGGGCAGAAAGGCCACCAGATCCAGGGAGATGATGATGTTCGTGGCAGCCAGCTCGGGCTTGCCGAGCCTGCCAATGATGAACACGAAAAAGGTGATGGCGAACATGTCCACAAAAAACTGCACTCCGCCGGGCAGACCGAAGCGCATCAGCCGCGCGAACAATTTCCAGTCCGGACGCCACGCACTGAGCACTTTGTATTTCGCTTCGTTGGACCGCCGGAAGATCAGGACGCCAAAGAGCACGGAAATCAGGGCGCTGCCAATGACCGTGGCCAGACCCGCACCGGCGATGCCCATTTCCGGAAATGGCCCCACTCCATAAATCAGCATGTAGTCCAGAGGGATGTTGACCACGGCTCCGAGGGTGTTCACGATCATCACGGCCTTGGTCATTCCCCGGCCCGAATAAAAACAGGAAAGCACGGCGGAAAGCACGGCAAACCCTGATCCGAGGCTCAGAATCCGGAAGTAGGTCACTTCCATGGCCAGGATTTCCTGCGGGTGGCCGGACAGCGAAAAGATGGCATTGCCCGCAAGCCCCAAAAGAATCAGCACTCCCCAGGTCGGCAGGCAGAACCAGATGCCCTGCCAGAGGGACGCCCCCACCCGTTCCATTCGCCCCGCGCCCACGTACTGGGCCACGAACACGCTGACGTATTCGCCCACGCCCATGAAGAACGCAAGAAACAAAAACGAGGCGATGCTCGCGGGCATGGAGGCGGCAATGGCTTCCAGCGAATAGTTCGAGAGGAAGATGCGGTCCGTGAACTGCATGACCGTATTGGAAATCATGCTCATGACCAGGGGCATGCCCACGGAGAGCACCTGGGAGTATCCTCCCGGACCTGACCAGGCCTGACGCATTCCGTTCGTGTTTATTTTCATCGCTTTTCCCGATTTCGTCTTGTTTGCGTTGACTTGCCTGCGGACGAATGTATTATTGAGGGTCTGATGTTTTCTTCCAACCACAGGAGGCGCTCCTTATGAACGCTCAAAAATCCAGTGCCTGGAGCCCGTATCTGGCCGGAGCCCTTTCCGGCCTGGTGCTTGTGCTCTCCGTCTGGGTCGCCGGAGAATACTTCGGCGCATCCACGTCCTTTGTCCGCACCGCCGGGCTCATCGAACAAACCATCGCCCCGGAGCATGCTGCCGGGCTTTCCTATTTCATGAAATACTTTGAGAAGGAAGCCGGCATCGATTGGCAGTGGATGTTCGTGCTCGGCATCTTTCTCGGCTCGTTCTTCTCTGCCAATGCCTCGGGCAGTTTCCACTGGCAGGCGGTTCCGGACTCCTGGAAATCCCGGTTCGGACCCGGTCCGGCCAAGCGCGCCGTGGTGGCCTTTCTCGGTGGAGCCATAGCGCTTTTCGGTGCACGGCTGGCCGGGGGCTGCCCCAGCGGCCACGGCCTTTCCGGACTGGCACAGCTCGCGACCAGCGGCTACCTGGCCCTGATCATGTTCTTCGCAGGGGGCCTTGTGGTCGCCCGCCTGCTCTACGGAAGGAGGTAGGCCATGCTGCTCGTATATGGACTCATCACCGGCGTGCTCTTCGGCATCCTGCTCCAGAAAGGCCGCGTGCTGCGCTACGACAAGCAGCTCGGCGCGCTGCGCCTCAAGGACATGACCATCGTCAAATTCATGCTTTCCGCCATTCTGGTGGCCATGATCGGCATCTACCTGCTCCACGACCTCGGGCTGATCCAGCTGAAAATCAAAGCCACCTCCCTGGGCGGCCAGGTGCTCGGCGGACTGCTTTTCGGCGCGGGCTGGGCCTTACTGGGCTACTGCCCCGGAACCTCTTGGGGCGCCCTGGGAGAAGGCCGCCACGACGCGCTCTGGGGTATTTTCGGCGGCTGGGCCGGAGCGGCCCTCTATGCCGAGGCCTATCCGTTCATGAAGGCCCAGGTGTTGCCCCTGGGGGACTACGGCAAGCTCACGCTTCCGGCCCTGTTCGGGCTGAACCACTGGGTGGTTGTGGCGGTTCTCGCCGTGGCCTTCCTGGCACTCTTCCGGTTCTTCGAGCGCAAGGGTCTTTGAAACCTCCAACATGCTCGACTCCAACAAACCGCAAAAGGGGCCGCAAGGCCCCTTTTCTGCTTACAGCGGACTCTTGCAGGCCACCGGCATTCGCCAGCCAGAGCCGAACGAACGAGCGCGAACCTTTACTCCTGGCACAGCCTGCCGCCTCTTGAATTCCGCCTTGCGAACCAGCCCCAGCACACTTTCCACAACCTCTTCCGCAAACCCGGCAGCTACGATTTCCCGCCCGGCCATGCGTTGCTCCACGTGCAACTCCAGAATGGCGTCCAGGGTCTCGTAGGCCGGCAGACTGTCCTGGTCGGTCTGCCCGATCCGCAGTTCCGCGGACGGGGCCTTGGTCAGAATGACCGGGGGGATGATCTCCCCAAATTCGGTGTTCATCCAGGCGGCCAGCCGGTAGACATCGGTCTTGGGCAGGTCGGACAGGGGCGCGAAGCCCCCTGCCATGTCTCCGTAGATGGTGCAGTAGCCCACAGCCAGTTCGCTCTTGTTGCCCGTGGCCAGGAGCATGGCTCCGGTCTTGTTCGAAATGGCCATGAGCAGGTTGCCGCGAATGCGTGCCTGGATGTTTTCCTCGGTCACGTCCGGATCCAGCCCTTTGAAGGGCTCAGCCAGGGTTTGTTCCATAGCCTTCATCAGCCCGTCAATGGGCAGGGTGTGGGTCCGGATGCCAAGGCGTTTGGCTAATTCCAGGGAGTCGTCCACACTGCCCTTGCTCGAATGGGGCGAGGGCATGAGCACGCCGAGCACGTTGCCGCGGCCCAGGGCATGCACAGCCAGGGCCGCTGTCAGGGCGGAGTCGATGCCGCCGGAAAGGCCGATCACGGCCCGGTGAAACCCGCTCTTGTTCAGATAATCGCGCAGGCCCGTGACCAGCGCGCGGTAGGTCTCGGACTCGGGAGTAAAGTCGTCCTCGTCCAGGCGACCGGACATCTCGGCCAGATCCAGGACCAGGGTCTCCTCGCAAAAACCGCAGGCCCGGGCAAAAACCTTGCCGTTCGGGCCGATGCCCATGCTGCGCCCGTCGAACACCAGATCATCGTTCCCGCCGGTCTGGTTGGCGTAGACGATGGGATAGCCGTATTTCGTGGCCACGGCCCCGAGCATGGCCTCACGCATCTGCTGCTTGCCCACGCTGAAGGGCGAGGCTGAAAGATTGATCAGCACGTCGAGATGCTCTTTGGAGAGCAGGTCCACCGGATCGGTGCGGTAGGTGCAGATCGGGTGGAAATCCTTGTCGTTCCAGGCGTCCTCGCAAATGGTCACCCCGATGCGGCGATCCATGAACCGGAAGGTGTTGCGCGGATTGGCCCCCCCGGTGCAGGACTCTGCGGACTCGAAGTAGCGCGCCTCGTCAAAAACATCGTAGGTCGGCAGCAGGGTCTTGCGGAAGGTCCGTGCGATTTCCCCTTCCATGAGCAGGTAGGCGGAGTTGTAGACCGGCTTGCCCACTCCGGAAAGGTTCGCCTCGGGCGCGCCCACGAGCAGGGGCAACGAGTCCGTCAGGGCCTCGGCCAGATTGAGCATCACCCGCTGGGATGCCCGCACCACCTCGGGGTAGAGCAACAGGTCCCGGGGAGGATAGCCCAGAAGGCCCATTTCCGGAGCCACGCAGAGATGCGCGCCCGCGGCCTTGGCCTCCTCAACACCCCGCCGGATGCGTTCGGCGTTTCCATCCAGGTCGCCGACCGTGGGATTGATCTGCAATATTCCTATTTTCATGCATTATTCTTCCGGTTCGTTGTTTTTCCGCTGGACGATCTCCCGAATCACATAGTTCTTGCGATTCAGCACGCTGTCCAGGGTGTCGCCGAGCGCCTCCAGAATGAAGCCCGTGGACATGGCTCCCATGGAGGCGATGTAGAGCAGAACCGCTCCCAGGAACGGCGGGCGCGTGCCCATGTGCTCACCGAAAAAGATTTTCTCATACAGCAGCCAGGTCATGATCACGGAGGCGGCCAGGAACATCAGCAGCGCAGCGCGACCGAAAAGATACAGGGGCCGCTGTTTGAAGGAGTTCTGGAACCAGAGCATGACAATGTCGAAGAGCACGTCCACGCTGCGGCCGATGCCGTAATGGCTTTTGCCCGCGAAGCGCGGCGGAGCCGTGGTCGGCACTTCCGTGACCGAGCCGCCCATGCGGTAGATCAGGGCGGGAATCAGCCGGTGATGCCCCTCGCGCAATTGCAGCGACCGGGCCAGCTCGCCCTGGAGCACGGACAGCCCGCCCATGTCGCGAACCTGGCAGCCGCTGCTGCTGCGCAGCATCCAGTTGGCAATGCGGCTCGGAAGCCTGCGCAGAAGCAGGTTTTCCCCCCGGTCCATGCGCCGTCCGGAAACCAGGTCCCAGCCCTTGCGGATCTCCTCGATCAGGGAAGGAACCTCCTCGGGCTTGTGCTGGAGATCGCCGTCCATGATCACCACGTACTTCCCGCTGCTCTGCTGGATGCCCGCATAGATGGCCGTGCACTGCCCGCGATTGCGGGCCAGGAAGACTCCTTTCAGGTTCGGGTCCCGCTCGGAAAGCTCGCGGATGAGCTCCTCGGTCCTGTCCGTGGAACCGTCGTTGACGAGGATGATTTCGTGGCTCGCCCCCATGCCTCGCAACGCCGCGCTGATCCGCGAATGGAACTCCTGGACGCAGAGCTCCTCATTGTGCATGGGCGTCACGATGCTGACTTCGATTTCTTTGCTCATGGGCCTTCCCCGGCAAGGTCATTGGTGGGTTTTATTTCGTGTCTTCGGGCCGGATCTGTCCGTAGTGGACCAGGGTGGCGTTCATGTCCCGCAGGACCTCCAGCCAGTCCGGGTCCGCAAGCCGGTCGTATTCCGTGCGCCACTGCGCACCCACCCGCATGGGGCCGAAATCCGCCGGAAGGGGCGGGTCGCCCTCTCTCGGGTCTCCGGGGTGGCAGCAAATCTCCACCACCTGATCGGTGCTGCCCGCCATATACGTTTTGAAGCTCTCGGGCAACAGCCGCTCACCCTGGTCCGCAATGCCCCAAATTCGATCCGGCCAGGACACGTCCTGGGGCTTTTTTTGCATCAGTGCGCAGACATTGAGAAATTTTGTCCGCAATCCGCCCTTGTCCCAGCGCAGCAGCCCGGCGCATTCGCGAGGGCGGCGCACCCAGCGGATGCCGTAGCGCTGCGCCAGCTTGCCGGCCACGGCCATCATTCCCGGCCAGGCATGGATATGCTTTTCGCTGTCCAGGTGCGTTGGCCGAACGCCGAGATCCAGGATCCGCTCAATCTGTGCGCCCCATTCCGCCTCTACCTGAAGCAAATCGACACGCCCGGCCAGATAGCGCGCGAACAGCGCGCCGTAGTCCCCATAGAAGCGGTCGTCCTCCCGCACCAGGCTGGAAATGAGCCTTGGCTGGAGCACGGGCCTGCCACGCAGCACGTTCAAATGCACACCGAGACCCACGCCGCCGATGCGCGCGGCCTCCTCCAGATCCGGACCATTGGCCATCAATGTCGAAGAGGTCACGATGCCCTTGTCGCTGAGTCCGACAACGGCGCGGCGAACCGCTGGATGCAGGCCGAGATCGTCCACGTTCACGATGACAAACATGCGGTGCATCCTAGTCTTTCCCACTGACAAGGTAAAGCGTCCGGCTTTGCCCTACTCCCCAGCGTCATTGACATCTTCCTTTTTGCCCAGCTATGTATATTTTCGACTATGGAAATTTCCAGCCAGCGAGGTGAGATATGTCTTCCAGCTTTGAGCAGTCCCCCTGCTCCCTTGCCGGTGCTCTGGCCCGCCTGCATGTCCAGGCACTCCAGGCGCGTCTGGCTCCGCACAAGGCCACCGCGGCCCAGTTTCCCGTGCTGCAATGCCTTTGGGAGCGGGACGGACAGACCCAGAGCGAACTCTGCCGCAGTCTGAGCGTGGAGCAGCCCACCCTGGCCAATACTTTGGGGCGCATGGTCCGCGACAATCTCGTGCGCAAGGTCAAAGACACCAATGACAGGCGACAGGTGATCATCCGGCTGACCAAGCGCGGGCGGGAACTGGAGAACGTCCTGTCCGGCAGCGTGAATGAAGTGTTGGCTGTTGCGCAGCAGGGACTTTCCCAGGAACTCATCGCCCTCTATCTGGAATTGACCCGACAAATGATAGCCAATCTTCGCCAGGAATTGGAACAGGCCCCTGTGGTGCTCGACGAATCCCTGGCTGTGGAGCACAGGGGTGTCGCAGCCGATTCCACAACGGCGTCACCCCCGCTGCACTCCGCCGTACCCCTCAACACCGCGGACAAGATGCTGGACACAGCCGAGGAAGACGTGCTTGTGCTCGGCGAGGAGTATGTCCTGGATTCCTGACCTCCAGGCTTCTTGCAATCACGGCGCGGAGAGGCTACGTCAGCATCGACCAGCGCCGCCGGGCCGAGGGATTTTCTCGGCCCCAATCCCTGGCGCCGGGGGTATCCATGCGCAGTCAGACCCATTCCCTGTCCCAAACTTTTTCCCGCTCCCTTGCTGCACAGCCTACGCTCTGGGCCTTTGTGATCATCCTGCTGACCTTTGCCGTGCGCGTGGCCTACGTGGCCAGCGGCCAGGTCACCCTGGTGCAGGACGAGGCTCAGTATTGGGACTGGACCCGGCATCTTCAGCTGACCTACTATTCCAAAGGTCCGCTGATCGCCTGGATCATCCACTTTTGGACCAATATTTTCGGGGATACGGAACTGGGTGTCCGCTTCGGGTCCATTTCCGGATCCGTGCTCACCCAGATCATCCTTTATCTGGGCATCGCCAAACTCTGGAAGCAGCCCCGGGTGGCCCTCTGGACCCTGTTCATTTACAACACCACCGTGCTTTTCAGCGGCCTGAGCATCCTGATGACCACGGACAATCCCTTCACCCTGGCCTGGACCAGCAGCCTGTTTCTGCTTTCCATCGGTTCCCGGCCCTTGCCTTCGCAGCGCGCACCCTGGTGGCCGTTTCTGCTGCTCAGTGTGGTTTTCGGCCTGGGCGTGCTGGCCAAGTACACCATGCTCGGCTTCATTGGTCTGGCCGGCCTGTATTGGCTGATTCTGCTGCGGCAGCGCGCCTGTCCCAAGGGCTTCTTTCTTCGACTGGCTACGGCCCTCGCTCTGGGCCTTTTTTTGGGGTTCCTGCCCACGTTGATCTGGAACATGCAGAACGATTTTGTGGGCTACAAACACGTACTCCATCTCATTGGCGCTTCCGGGAAGGAAGCAAAACATCTCTTTGATCTCCAGCGCGTACCCGAACATCTTCTGGCTCAAATCGGTCTGGTTCTGCCCTGGTGGCTCTATTTCATGTTTGATGGCTCCTGCCGTGCCCTGCGGCTCTCCTTTCGCCGCCGCCCCCCAGAGGATCGCACCGAGATCGAGGAACGCAAACGCGCGGCTTTGCTCGTGGTACTATTTCTGCCTGTCTGGGTTTTCTTTCTGCTTTGGAGCTTTCACGCCAAGATCATGCCTAACTGGACCACCGTGAGCTATGTTTCCGGCTGCATTCTTGCGGCACGTGCCATTGACCGAGCCTTGCAACGGCGCGACGGCTTTTTGCAACGTCATTGCAACCTGCTGCCTGCCCTCGGCGTGGTTCTTTTTCTGTTCCTGCACACGGCCCAGCTTTTGCCTCTGCCGAGCAACATGGATCCGACCCGGCGCGTCAAGGGCTGGCGCGAACTCGGCCAAGTCATCGAAGAGCATCGGCTCCACGACTTCAGTGATCCCAGCAAGGTGTTCATCTTCAGCAATCTTTATGACATGACTGCCGCCTTGGCCTTTTATACGCCCGGACAGCCTCAGACCTATTGTGGCTGGGTGGATTCCCGGCGCATGAACCAATATGATCTTTGGCCCGGACCGGACGTGGACAAGGTCGGCTGGGACGCCATTTACGTGTACAAAGAATTTGAAGATTCCCCCTCACAGGACGTGCGTAAGATGTTCGAAAGTTACAGCGATCCCATTTACGTGCAGACCACGTATCATGGCGTTGAAGCGCGCAAGTTCACCCTGTTTCTCTGTCGTGGGTACAACGGCTACTGGCCCAAACGGCACAATCAAAAATTCTGATTTCTTTTTTTGTTGGTTTTTTTCCAAAGACTCCGCAACCAAGCGGAGTCTTTTCTTTTCCTGTTTCTAGACTTTTTTATGACAACATAGGACAGCTTTGACAATCTGTGACCAGTTATGACAAATGAAGGACAACCATTGCCAGCATGGGACAGAAGTGTAATGAGCGACATGCCGAAACCGCCGTCCCTACTCACGGTGCAGGAGGTGGCGGACCTACTCCGGGTGCATCAACGGACAGCGTACCGTTTGATCACCAAGGGAGACATCAAGGCCATCAAGATTGGCAGCCAGTGGCGTGTGCCCGAGGCGGCCCTGCTGGAATTTATTGAATTCGGCTGGAAAACGGCTGCCAAGCGCCAGCCAAAGCCGGGGAAGGGACCGCAACAAATGTGGCTTCCCCTGGACGAGGAGGACGGACATGACGGGAAAGACTCATGAGACGATGACGAGGCAGATCGTGGAGAACATGGATATTCCGAACGACCATGGCGGAACCATCCGCGTGAGCGGCGCGATTCTGGCGGAGGACATGCATTTCAACGACAGGACCGGCATGCTTACGGTGGAAAAGGTTTACGATGCAGGCCCGGGGAAAATGGCCTACGCCGCCATTTCCGCCGTGGACAACCAGCGTGACCGGCGCGCCTATCTCATTGAGGAGCGCGGGGAACGCTGCCTCGCTTCCAACGGGTCCATCACGCTGGACCTGCGTTCCGACGATCTTATCCATCTGCTGGCCCTGGCGCTGGAAGAGAACCGGCAATCCTCGGACCAGTCGCGCAATGGACTTGAGCATATCCAGCGCAAGCTTGCCGCCAACGCCTAGTTCTCCTGCACGCTCTCTCCCGCTGCTCGATTCTCCTCCGTACGAGTGCTGAAAGGGGCCAAACGGCCCCTTTTGCATGTCCTTTTTCCGATGCCGTCCTTTGGCGGATCATTCCGCATCGGGAAGACCGTTAAAGGTCCGGGTGCGGCAGTGGCGCAATTCCTGTCCCGTGGATTCGAGCACAGCGTGCCAAAAATCAGAGCGGACCTTGACGGTCTTGCGATTGCGCGTGACCAGGTGCAGGGGCAGATGGACATAGCGCGACTGCAATTGGGAAACAACCATGCCTGTTTTCCCGGCCATGGCCGCATGCACGGCGTGCTGTCCCAGGAAGCCGCAGTAGACACGATCATTGGCGTTGGCCGGAACCGAGCGGATGATGTAGCTCGGGTCGATGAACTTGATGGTCAGATCCTTGTTCTTCTGTGCGAAGTAGGCCTTGATTCGCGCGATGAGCAGTGAGCAGATGTCACAAAGCACCGGGTTGCCCGAGGCATCGGTCTGGCCGGAGGCCGTGCAGTATTCCTGCCCCGCGCCCTCCGCGCAGACGATGACCGCGTGGCGTCGATTCTCCAGCCTCCGGTCCAGGGATTCGAGCAGACCGTCGGGTCCGTCCAGGTCGAATTCGCATTCCGGAATGAACACGTAATTCACTTCCTTGAGCGCGAGAGCGGCCTGACCCGCGATGAAGCCGGATTGCCGGCCCATGACCTTGACGATGCCCAAGCCTCGGTCGACTCCGGTGGCCTCCACATGCGCACATTGAATGGCTTCGGTGGCCTTTTCCACGGCGGTGTCAAAACCAAAGGAACGGGTCACGAAGCTGATGTCGTTGTCGATGGTCTTAGGCACGCCGATAACCGCGATTTTGATGTTCCGGCGGGTAATTTCCTCCACAATGGCCTGAGCTGCCCGCATGGTCCCGTCTCCGCCGATGATGAACAGGCAGTTGATGTTCCGGCGCTCCAGGGTGTCCACCATGATTTCGGGATTCTGCGGCCCGCGCGACGAACCGAGCACGGTTCCGCCGAATTGATGGATGTTGGCGACGTTCTCCGGGGTCAGGTTTACAAGGTCGCGCCCATAGGACGGCACAAGCCCCTGAAGCCCGAAGGGGATACCGAGCACGGACTGAACGTTGTAATTGTGGTAGGCCTCCAGGACAATGGCCCTGATGACATCGTTGATGCCGGGGCAGAGGCCGCCGCAGGTGACCACGGCACAACGGGTCTTGGATGGGTCGAAATAGAGGTACTGTCTCGGCCCGGCTTTTTCCATGGCCACGCTCTGCCCGCTCTCCGCCAGCCCGATTTCGTCCTCCAGGTCCTCATCGGTGAGATTGATCTGGTATTCCTCGCAGTGGTCCACGAAGCGGCAGTAGCGCACCCCGGTCCGCACGCTGGCCTTGCCCAGGGTGGGAATGTTTGTGTCGAGCGTTTGCGAGGCGGAATTTTTTTTGGTCATGGCCGGTCCTCGATTGTTTGTGATGCTATCAGAGCTCAGGGTACTTCATGCTGGCTTGATTCGTAAAGGCCAGGGAGTACGAAGAGGGGTTCCTGGGCTGCGGATTAAAACAATATCCCCCGGCAACGAACTTGACCGTTACCGGGGGATATTGTTTCGATCAGCAATCTTCCGCAAGCTCTACCGCAAAGTGACAGACATAACACTTTATACTGTAAAAACAGCTAATCGCGCCATATCGAGATCTTTGGTTCGGGAAGATTTTGCGCAGCTTCCGCAAGGTCGTCCAAGGTCGCCACAGCCGCGCCGATCTGCCCCACAACGATCCCCGCAGCGTAATTGGCGAAGACGCAAGACGTGAGCAAATCGAGATCACTTGCCAGTCCAAGGGCGAGTGTGGCGATAACCGTGTCTCCGGCTCCGGTGACATCAAAGACTTTTCGTGCGAAGGTCGGAATGTGATACACTTTGTGCTTTGTTTCGAACAGTGCCATGCCCTGCCCGCCCAGAGTGATCAGCAGATGCTTGCAATCCAGGCGGTCGAAGATCGCTTGGCCAGCCACGATGATCTCCTCTTGGTTGTTCACGGGAAGATGCGCGCCTTCGCTGGCTTCCTTGGCATTCGGAGTGAGCAGATCAACCCCGCCATAAAGATCATAGTTCTTTGTTTTTGGATCAACCAGGATCATGGGACGGACCGGAAGTTCCGCGAGCATGGCGTTGAGTCTGTCTACAAACGCCCTGGATAGCAGTCCTTTCCCGTAATCAGAGAGAATGAGCACTTTTCGATCCGGAAGCTCTTCTTTGATCATGGACAGCAACACATCGTAATCCGCTGCATCAAGCTGGCGGGTCTCTTCCCTATCCACCCTGACCACTTGCTGATTATGTGCCATGATCCTGGTCTTTACAGTGGTCGGACGCGTGGGAATCTTGTGAACACGCAGGTTGATCCCGGCATCCTTGCAGTGTCCGTTGAGGCAACCGGCATGTTCATCATCTCCCGACACGCTGATCAGGGTGGGATGCCCCCCCAGAGCCGCGATGTTCCTTGCCACGTTGCCCGCGCCGCCCAGGAGCGACTCCTCTCTGGTTACAGCAACCACGGGCACGGGAGCCTCCGGAGAGATTCTGTCCACAGTTCCGATGAGGTAGTGATCGAGCATCAAGTCACCGATGATCAGCACGTCGTGGCCTGAAAGCTGGGGGATACGTTCTTTCATCACTTGGAATCCAACCTCTTACTCTTCAATGCACAGATCGTAAGACCAGACAGCGGACGAATCCACTGAAAAGCTCTGGTCAGCTCCTGATAAAATTATGAACATGGCTGTGCCTGAATGATCACGAGCCATAAATGATCCGATCAACGAACGCCGAGCAGTTCGGCCAGCTCCCGCAAGTCCTCCAGTGAGGAATATGGAACCGTCAGCTTGCCCTGGGCCGCGTCGCCGGAGATGGATACTTTGCGCGCAAGGGCTTGGCTCAGCTCCCGTTGAACTTCCGCCACTTCCGGATCCACTTCGCGAGGAGCCGTCGCAGCGGTGCGACGCTTGGGTTTTTCATCCAGGGCTTCCGCAGCGGTTACGTCCGGCAGCGCCCCATGCTCCTTCCAATAGGATGCCTGCGCTTCGGCCTGACGCACGGAAAGGCCTTCGCCGAGGATGCGCGCATGCAATTCGGACGAGGTCTGCGCGTCGCCCACAGCCATGAGCGCGCGCCCGTGCCCGGCGGTCATACGGCCTTGCTTGATGTCGTCTTGCACCGGCTGGGCAAGGTTCAGCAGGCGCATGGAGTTGGCCAGGGCGGACCGGCTTTTGCCCACGCTTTTGGCCAAATCTTCCTGATTCAGCCCGAACTGCTCCATAAGTTGTTTATAGCCGAGAGCCTCTTCAATGGCGTTGAGGTCCTCGCGTTGCAAGTTCTCTATCAGGGCGATGGCCAGGCTTTCCTGGTCGTTCATCTCCCGGACCAGAGCAGGGATTTCCCGCAAACCCGCCAGTTTTGATGCCCGCAACCGACGTTCGCCAGCCACGAGTTCGTACTGTCCCGCAGCCAAGGGACGCACCAGAATCGGTTGCAACACGCCCTGGGTCTTGATACTGGCGGACAAGTCCGCCAGGCCCTGCTCGGAGAACTCCATGCGGGGCTGGTGCGGGTTGGGACGAATGGAATTGATGGGAAGCTGTTTCACCTCGGCCGGATTGATCGGCTCGTCGCGATTTGCCCCGCCCAGCAGGGCATCCAGGCCGCGACCAAGTCCCCTCGTACCTCCAGACATGTATTACTCCTCTTTTCTTCGCCAACCCCGGCCTTGCCGCCCCGGTTGGAGGCGTATATATTCACGCCACCAATACATGAAGGAGCAGAAAGCATGAGCCAGGACCACGTTATTGAACTCTTCGACAAGGAAGGCAACAGTCTCGGCGCGATCATCGACGCCGAAGCCTGGCCGGCCATCAAACCCATTCTAGCGCGCGAATTCGGCCTGTTCGGCAAGCAGGGACCGGAAACCAAACCCGAACCGATCAAAGACTGGGAGTACCTCAAGGAGTATTGGGGCTTCCCCTATCCGCCGGATTACGACGTAACCTGCGACCACTGTGGCCAGCACACGGACGACTGGTCCAAGGATGACCCCCGGCTTTTCCGGCTCCGCGCGGCAAGTCTTTCCGGTCTGGTCACTTTCATCTGCCAGAACTGCAACGCACGCATCCTCAAGAAACACTTCAAAAACGAAATCCTGTGCGAGACGCATCCCTATATTGAGGAAAAGGATGCGCTCAAGGAAGCGCGCTACAACACCTCAGCGAAATAGCGCGGCTTTTGCGTTTCAGGGCGGCCTTCGGGCCGCCCTTTCCTTTCAATGATCACCGCTAGACCGTGGCGGTCTGGCTGTTTTCCACTTCCTGGGCCAGTTGCAAATACGCCTCCGCACCCTTGGATTTGATGTCATAGGTGATCACCGACTTTCCAAAGCTCGGGGCCTCGGAGAGACGCACGTTGCGTGGCACGATTGCCTCGAACAAATGCTGGGGAAAAGCCCGGCGAACTTCATTTTTGACTTGCCAGGAAAGTCTGTTCCGGGAATCGTACATGGTCAGAACCACGCCGAGAATGGCAAGGTCCGGATTAAGACGTTTGCGCACGAGCTCGTAGGTCATGAGCAGCTGCGCGATGCCCTCCAGTGCGTAATACTCGCACTGCAACGGGACCAACAGCTCACGAGCGGCGCAGAGCGCATTGACCGTCAGAATACCGAGGGACGGTGGACAATCCAGCAGGATATAGTCGTATTCGTCGTCCAGCTGCGTAACCAGATCCCGAACATAATACTCCCGCCCAATCTTATCCGCCAGCTCCACTTCGGCCCCGGCCATGTCCGGCGTTCCCGGCAACAAGGAGAGGAAGGGGATTTCGGTTTGGACAATGGCGTTGCGGACATTTTCCGGGTCAAAGAGCACAGTGTAGATATTTTCCCGCTGATCACTCGGATAAAAGCCCAGCCCACTGGAGGCATTCCCCTGCGGGTCACAATCAACTATCAACACTCGTTTTTCCATAACCGCAAGGCAAGCGCCCAGATTGACCGCCGTAGTGGTCTTGCCAACGCCGCCCTTCTGGTTTGCCATGACAATGATTCTAGCCACGCTGATACCCCCTGAATAAGGCCGTTCCGTTCCCGAAGCTCCCGCATGGAAAGCCTGGCTCACAAACTTAACCATGTTTCACGTGAAACAGTCGCGCTAACAACTCCCATACGAGCATGTTTCACGTGAAACAAACATTCGTATGTGAGATGTAGGTAAAACGGATGGGGGAAGAAAGCAAGGGCATGAAGGCGGTTTCCCGCCTTCACGATGGAGAAAAAGCGTTAAACTTTGAAATAGTCGCGATACCAGGCAACAAAACGTTCAATTCCATCCTCAATGGAGGTGCTCGGCTGAAAATCAACGTCCTGAACAAGGTCGTCAACATCGGCCCAGGTGGCGGGAACATCCCCCGGCTGCATGGGCAGCAGGTTTCGCTCCGCCTTCTTGCCGAGCTGCTTTTCCAGCTCTTCAATGTACCTGTTCAGCTCGACCTTGTTGTTGTTGCCAATGTTATAAATCTTATACGGCTTGGGACTGCTCGAAGGGTCGGGACTGTTGCCGTCCCAGTTGGGATTTCCAGAAGGAATATGAAACATGACCCTGGACACACCCTCAACGATGTCGTCGATGTAAGTGAAGTCCCGCTCCATCTTTCCATAATTGAAGACGTTGATGGGCTTGTTCGCAAGGATCGCCTTGGTGAAGAGGAACAGTGCCATGTCCGGTCTGCCCCAAGGGCCATACACGGTAAAAAAACGCAGCCCCGTGGTGGGAAGATCAAAAAGGTTGCTGTAGGAATGCGCCATCATCTCATTGGACTTCTTGCTCGCAGCATACAAACTCATGGGATGATCAACCGCGTCATGCGTGCTGAGCGGCATTTTCGTATTCATCCCGTAAACAGAGCTCGAAGAGGCGTAGCAGAGGTGCTTGACCTTGTTGTGGCGGCAACCTTCGAGAATGTTAAAAAAGCCGACGATGTTCGAATCCACATAGCTGCGGGGATTCTCAATGCTGTATCGCACGCCGGCCTGGGCAGCAAGGTTGACCACGATATCAAAATTCTCTTCCACGAAGAGGCGCTCCATGGCGGGCGCATCGGCTAAATTTACCAAGGCATGCCGGAATTTCGGATCCTCTTCAAGGATCGCCAGCCGCGCCTTTTTCAGGTTCACATCATAATAGTCGTTGAGAATATCCAGGCCAACAACAGTATGGCCCTGCCCAAGAAGCTTGCGGGAGAGGTGAAAGCCAATGAATCCTGCCGCGCCGGTGACGAGTATCTTCATGAACATATCCTTTCAGGGGTTGATCGAACCGGACTCATACTTCAGCGCCACGCGATGCGCAAGGCCGCGCGCGCAACGATTTAAAAAGGAAGCTGCTTCACGCTTTGCAAGGCGATCAGCCGCTCATGAGGCAGCATAGGGGCGAGTTTGGCGAGAGATGGCAAGCGGTAAATGGTTGTGTCACCGACGCGTACAACGTTGGCGTGGGACGGAGCATCCGGGGCAATGACCGAAAGCACTCCGGATCCAAAGACCGCCACGTGCCGAACGCCCAGGAGATCATGGCCTTGCCAGAACATCTCAGGGTTCGGGCGGCATTGATCACCAGTGCGCTCACTCATGGGCCAAAAAGCAATGGTTCCCTTGGGCCAGCGGAAATAATAAATCAGAGATTGCAGCAATCTTCCAACTTCCGGATCAGGACGGCCCCCCATGTGCAGGCCAAGGTCGAAATAGGTCCAGATGATCTTCGGATCATGCGGCGTCTTGAGCCACAGAGAACACCAAGGCTCAGGCCAGTTCCGATAATCGCCCGCGCCTGTGGGTGGAGTTTCGGGGGAAGAAATTTGCTGGGAATCGCAAGAGAGTTGGTCCGCAGCTGAAGCGGGGACCTCAGGACGCCCATGCGGAGCGCTTGAGGAGCCTGCTTCGGCTTTGGATACGAATGCCGAATCAGGATGCACAGCCGGCCCATTATCCGTATTGATCGCAGCCTGATCATTATGAATAGTCTGGGAAGTATTCTCGGCGGAGTCCGCAGCAACTGCGGTGCGCAGGACATAATGCAGCCCGGCCTCATGCCAGGCACGCAACTGTTCGGGGATGTTCAGATTGCGACCAGGTGATCCCATATCCGCCACGCTACTTCGCTTTTCTCCAGCTGGGGCCATTCTTCCATGCGTCCACCTCGGTCCACCACCAGAACGCGGTTGGTTCGACTGGCAAATCCGGAGTCCGGAGCATTCACGGCATTGGCCACAATCATATCCAGATTCTTACGCTCCAGTTTGGCCTGGGCCTGAGCGCGGAGGTCTTCCGTTTCCGCAGCAAAGCCGATCAACTTTTGATCAGAACGTTTGTTTGCTCCAAGACCCGCCAGGATGTCCGGGTTGGCATCGAACGCAATATTCAACCCACCTGTGCCAACCGCGTTTTTTTTCATTTTGCCTGTTCCGAAAGGACGCGGGCGGAAATCGGCCACAGCGGCCGTGCAGCAGGCCACGTCCATGCCGGGCCAGAGGTCGGCTGCTGCTGCGTGCATTTCCAGAGCGGAAGTCACGTCAATGCGCTGAATGTCATCGGGAAGCGCAAAACCGCACGGACCTGCCACAACCGTGACATCCGCGCCGCGTGACCAAGCGGTCACAGCCAGGGAGGCCCCCATGCGGCCCGTGGAAGGGTTGGACCAGAAGCGCACCGCATCGAATTGTTCCCGCGTGGGACCGAGTGTCAGCAGGATTTTCCGACCAGCGAGGTCCTGAGGAGAGAGCAAACGGAGGGCATGGGCCAAAATCGCGGCCACAGGGGCGAGGCGCCCATTTCCCACGTCGCCGCAGGCCACCAGGCCGGAACCGGGGGAAACGATCTCCACGCCGCGATGGCGGAGCCGCTCCAGATTGTCCCTGGTGACCGGGGCTTCCCACATGGCCGGGTTCATGGCCGGAGCAAGCAGGAGCGGACCACGATGCGCCAGCACCTGGCAAGAAAGCATGTCGTCCGCAATGCCGCAGGCGAACTTGGCCATGCTGTTGGCTGTGCAGGGCACAACCGCCAGCAGGTCGCAGGCCCGACCCGGCCCAAGATGCGCATAGGGGTCCTCACCTGCGGAGAACATGGCTCCGTAGACAGGATCGGCCCCGAGCGCACTGAAACTCAGCGGAGTGATGAACCGCGATGCGGCTGCGGTCAATGTGGCGGAGATCGTGACGTTGCAATCCAGAAGGCCGCGCACAAGGTCGATCGCCTTGTACGCGGCCACACTTCCGGTTACGCCGAGATGGACACGCTTGCCCAGATATCCGCGAAACAGCAGATCAGTGTCCATGTTGTTCCTGGCTATTGCGGAAGATCCTGGCTTAAGGAAGAACCGGCCACATCCTTAAACTCAATGGCGAAGATCGTGACCCGGGTCTTGTAGCCGTCCTCGATCTGGATCGTGCAGCTCTTGTTGGACTTCTCAAATGCCAGGACAGACTTTTCCGCCTTAAGCGAGAATTTCTTGCGCCAATTGTCCTTAGCCATGTTGTTCACGAAAAAATTGAAGACATCCTCGGCCACGACACGACCCGAGAAAATGCGGAACCCAGCCAAAAAACGCGGATCGTCAAAAACGTATTTCTCATCATCAATGGGTTCCAGTTCGCGGGGCACAAGAATGTCGTTGAAGTCGTAATAATAGTTAGGGTTTTCGTAGGTCTCCTGATACGCCGTAGCCGAAGTCTGGGAAGAATCCCCGGTGGGTTCCGTTCCGGCGGACTTGGTGGCGCAGCCCCCCGCGAACACGAAAAGCAACAGGGAAAGGCAAAGAAGTTTACGCATGGCTGTTCTCCTGGAGCGAAAAGGGTTCTCCGGCGCGGAGGCCGACAGACATTTTGGTACAACAGCGGACCAAGGATCGCAAACGCGGGGATCAGGGGCGGAGTCAGTCCTCTTCCCGGATGCGGTCGATCTTGGATTGAAAAAACTTTTCCATCTCTCGCCGGTCTTTGCGAAGCCGGATCAATTCCGACTCCAAAATCTGCAATTTGGCTTTGATATCCGAGGTGTCAAAGGAAAGGTTCAGGGCCATTTCCTCCAGCTCAGAATCCTTTTTTGCCAAAAGAGCCGTGCGTTCTTCAAGAGCGGTATTATCAACAGGCGAGGCGCTGGCGGCCGCGGGAAGATGACGAAGGCGTTTCTGGCTGCGCGAAAGCAGAACAAAGGCCGTCTTAAGTTTTTGAATGTCCTCGCGCTGACGTTCGATCATGATTTTCTGGTCCGCAATGATCTGGAGACAATGCCCGAATTTGTCCATGACCTCTTTAAAGGAGTTGGCGAATTCCGCGCCAATGCCCAGTGCGGGCACATCCGCTGCTTCCGGAGCCATCTCCGCGGTACGGGAATATTCCTGTTTGAGAGCATCCTCGATTTCGCCGGTGACATGCCCTTCCTGATAGAGGTTGGATATGGCCTCGAAAATGCGCACGGCATCATCGGAATATTTGGTCACCCTGCCCACCTTGCGGCTGGGCAGAAATTCACGAAACAGCGAGGCATAACGCCGCGCTGTGGGCGCGGGGATCCGGGTGATCTTGGCGATTTCCGCTACGGATAACCAGTTCATGCAACAAGTATGTAGCAGGATTATGAGGGGAATCAAGTAAAGAAGCTGTGGCGGTCCCTGCGACTTGCAATGTGACGCCCGGCAACCTAGGATGCCGGGCTGCTGGAGAGGTAGAATGCACCCTGACAATGAACTGAAAAGTTACACCTACGACCTGCCCGAAGATCGCATTGCCCAGACCCCTGCGAAACATCGCCAGGATTCCCGGCTGCTCTTGCTTGACCGCGCTTCGGGCGACACACGCCTCGGCCGCTTTGCGGAGCTTCCGGATCTGTTGTCCGCCGGAGCATTGTTTGTGGCTAACAATTCCAAGGTCATTCCGGCCCGGCTCTTTGGTGAAAAACCCACGGGCGGCAAGGTCGAATTTCTGCTGCTGACCCCCCTGCCCCTGCTGGATGTGGTCGTGGACGCCTCGGGCCAGTGCGTGGCCGAGGCCTGGGGACTCCTGCGCGCTTCCAAGGCGCCCAAGGTCGGGGAAGAGATCCGGCTCGGAGCGCGACTCTCCCTGCGGGTGCTTGAACGCGCCGAATTCGGACGCTGCCGCGTGGCGCTCTTCTGGCGCGGCAATCTCAAGGAAATCGTGGAATCCCAGGGACGCATGCCCCTGCCCCCCTACATCCACCGGGAGGCCGGGGATGAGGACATGAGCCGCTACCAAACGGTCTACGCCCGGGAGGACAAGGCCGGGAGCGTGGCCGCGCCCACAGCCGGGCTGCACTTCACGCCCGAAGTCCGGCAACGCTTGCTGGAGAAAGGCTGCGAGTGGGCGGAAGTCACGCTCTACGTGGGCTACGGGACGTTCAGCCCGGTGCGCGAGGCGGACATCCGCAACCACGTGATGCACGAAGAATACATCGAAGTTCCACGTGAAACGGCCGATGCCGTTCGCCGGGCCAAAGACGAGGGGCGTCCCGTGGTTGCCGTGGGAACCACCAGCGCACGAAGCCTGGAAGGCATGCACCGAGCCCTGGGAGAAATCGGCCCATACAAGGGCATGACAGATATCTTCATCCGCCCTGGATACCAATTCCGCGTGGTGGATAAACTGCTGACGAATTTCCATTTGCCAGAGTCTTCTCTTCTTATTATGGTTTCGGCCTTAGCTGGAAGAGAATCCACCCTCAATGCCTACTGCGAGGCGCTCCGTAACGGATTTCGTTTTTTTTCGTACGGGGATGCCATGCTCATTTCTTGAAGCTGCAACAGGAGGGCAAGATGTCCCGAATCGAAGTATTGGAAGACCGTTGCAAAGGTTGTCTGCTCTGTACCACGGTCTGCCCCGTGCAGATCATCGTGCAGTCGGAGCGGTTCAACCAGAACGGGTACAAGGTCGCCGAAGTCCCGGACAAAGATAAGGAGAAATGCACCGGATGCAGCTCCTGCGCGCTGATCTGCCCGGACCTGGCCATCCGCGTGTACAAGACCCCGAAAGCCAAGAAGGGGGAGGACTGATGGCAGACAAGATTTTCATCAAGGGCAACGAAGCCGTTGCTCGCGGAGCACTGGCAGCCGGATGCAAATGCTTCTTCGGCTACCCCATTACTCCGCAGAACGACATCCCTGAATTCATGTCCCAGGCCATTGTGGACGCGGGCGGCGAGTTCGTGCAGGCCGAATCCGAAGTGGCCGCCGCAAACATGCTGCTCGGCGCGGGCGCCACTGGCGTGCGCTCCATGACCTCTTCGTCGTCCCCTGGCATCTCGCTCAAGCAGGAAGCCATTTCCTACATGGCCGGCAGCGGCATCCCCGCCGTGGTCGTGAACATGAACCGGGGCGGTCCGGGCCTGGGCGACATCGGGCCAGCCCAGGGCGACTACTACCAGTCCACGCGTGGCGGCGGGCACGGCGACTACCGCCTGCTGGTCTACGCTCCGGCCACGGGCCAGGAAGCCTACGACCTGACCGTCAAGGCCTTTGACATGGCCTTCAAGTACCGCAACCCGGTGCTGATCCTGGGGGACGCCATTCTCGGACAGATGAAGGAACCCATCGACCCCTGGCAGCCCGAGATTCCGGGCGACGAAGAAGGCGCGGACTGGCGTCTGGACGGCGCGCTGAATCGGGAAAAGCGGTTGATCAAGTCCCTGTTCTTGGAAGAAGGCGCACTGGCCGGGCAGAACCAGTACCTCCAGGCCAAGTACGAGTCCATGCAGGGCGAAATCGAATACGAAACCTTTGAAACCGAAGACGCCGAACTCATTGTCTGCGCCTACGGCTCCATCGGCCGTATCGCCAAAACCGCCGTGCGCAAGCTGCGCAAGGCCGGGCACAAGGTTGGTCTGTTCCGGCCCATCACGCTCTATCCATTCCCGGCGGCCCCGCTGCTGGAAATGGCCAAGGCGGGCAAACGCTTCCTTACTGTCGAGCATAACCTCGGCCAGATGGTGGATGACGTGCGGCTTTCCATCCGCACGGTGGCGGATTCGGAGTTCTTCGCCATCTACCCCGGCAACCTGCCCACCCCGGACGAATTCGAGGAGCCGATCCTCAAGTGCCTGGAGGGTAAATAAATGTCCAACATGAATGAAAAACTGGTCTTCGACCGGCCCGAATCCGTCATCGACCGCCCCACGCACTACTGCCCGGGCTGCCACCACGGCGTGGCCCACCGGCTCGTGGGCGAGCTGCTGGACGAGATGCAACTGCGGGAAAAAGCCCTGCTCATCGGCTCCATTGGCTGCTCGGTGTTTCTCTACAACTACTTGAACGTGGACGCCGTGGAAGCGCCACATGGCCGCGCTCCGGCAGTGGCCACAGGAGCCAAGCGCGCCCGCAGCGACAAGTTCGTCTTCACCTACCAGGGCGACGGCGACCTGGCCTCCATCGGCATGGCCGAGATCATCCACGCGGCCAACCGGGGCGAACGCATCGCCGTGGTCTTCGTGAACAACACGGTCTACGGCATGACCGGCGGCCAGATGGCTCCCACCACCCTGGTAGGCCAGAAGACCACCACCTGCCCCGGCGGACGCTGCCGCGAACGCGAGGGCATGCCCATCAAAATGACCGAGATCATCTCCCAGCTGGGCGGCGTGGCCTTTGCCGCGCGCGGCTCCCTGGACAGCGTGAAGAACATCCGCACGGCCAAGAAGTACCTGCGCAAGGCCTTTGAATGCCAGACCAACAACCTGGGTTTCGGTTTCGTGGAACTGCTCTCGGCCTGCCCCACGAACTGGAAAATGACTCCGGTCAAAGCCAATGAACGCATCGGCGAGGAAATGATCCCCTACTTCCCGCTGGGCGTGTACAAGGACCTGACCGAGGAAGGAGGCGCCTGCTGATGGCCAAGTATCTCGACGCGATCATCGCCGGATTCGGCGGCCAAGGCGTCATGCTCATCGGAAACCTGCTGGCCTATGCGGGCATGAACCAGGGGCTGAACGTGACCTACATTCCGGTTTACGGCCCGGAAATGCGCGGCGGCACGGCCAACTGCACCGTGGTCCTCTCCAGCGAGGACATCGGCTCCCCCATCATCCACCGGCCCAAGAGCCTGATCATCATGAACCGCCCGTCCCTGGACAAGTTCCAGCCCCGCTTGCAGGATGGTGGCGTGCAGATCATCAACTCCTCCCTGGTGGACCCGAACCTCGTGGAACCGGACCGCGTCAAAACCGTGCTGGTCCCGGCCAACGAGATCGCGGACAAGATCGGCAATACCCGCATGGCCAACATGGTAGCCATCGGCGCCTATCTCCAGGCCACGGGCGTCATCCCGGTTCAGGCGGCCATTGAGAGCCTGCCCAACGTGATCTCCCCGCATTATGCCAAGCTGATCCCCATGAACGCCCAGGCCATTGAGGCGGGCGCGGCCCACGTGGGCTGAAGACTCCCAGGCGAACCAAAGGGGCCGGAGCGTGAACACGTTCCGGCCCCTTTTCCGTTCGGGCATACGAAAATTGTGACAATGCAAGAGCAAGCAGGCGAACATCTGGCAAAGCGATCCGCTCTCGGCTATGCAGGAATCATCTCGCACCGCCCCACCGGAGGAACCATGAATCAATACGGCATCATCGGCCACCCCCTCGGCCACACGCTCAGCCCTGTGCTGCACAACTGGGGATTCGCTCAAATCGGCCTGGATGCCCGCTACGATGCCTGGGACACGCCCTCCGAGGACTTGGCGCGGTTCGTGGGCAGGATGCGCGAGGACAAGATCCTCGGCCTGAGCGTGACCATACCGCACAAGCAGGCCATCATGCCGCTGCTGGACCGGGTTTCGAGCAAGGCCAGGGCCGTGGGCGCGGTGAATACCCTGCTCTGGGACCGGGGATTGCTCAAGGGCACGAACACGGACGTGACAGGCTGTCTCGTACCCCTACAACAGCTTGGGCGCACGTTTCGGACAGGACTGGTGCTGGGAGCCGGAGGCGCGGCCAGAGCGGCTGTGGCGGCCCTGAACGGCCTTGGCGTGGAGTGGGTTGGAGTCACGAACCGCTCGCGGGAAAAAGCCGATGCCCTGGCCAGGGAATTTGGCGTGCATGTAGTGGAATGGGGAGAGCGGCACAAGAACCCGCCCGATGTGTTGGTGAATTGCACGCCCCTGGGTATGACCGGACACCTTGAAGCGGAGAACCCTTGGCCTCTGAACTCCCTGCCAACCGGGACCGTGGTCTTTGACCTGGTCTATAACCCATTGAAGACGCGGCTTTTACTTGCGGCGAAACAAAGCGGGTGCACCACCGTGTCCGGCCTGGAAATGTTCCTGCACCAAGGATTGAAGCAGTTCAAGCTCTGGACCGGGGCGGAACTGGATGCGGATGCGGCCCGAGCCGTGCTGCTCCAGCGGCTCGGCACGGCATAGTCGCCTCCGCAAAAGC
Source organism: Desulfovibrio sp. (assembly GCA_050251775.1). GTDB lineage: Bacteria > Desulfobacterota > Desulfovibrionia > Desulfovibrionales > Desulfovibrionaceae > Paucidesulfovibrio. Next base: position 45,857 of record JBFWMD010000005.1, on the reverse strand, counting down.
ACATGAAGACAAAAAAGCCGGCTGCGCAAGCAAGCCGGCTTTTATTATTCGGGGAAGGTGGCGATCAGGGCACGTAAACCTTGAGCACTTGATTTGCAAAGATCGTGTTCTTATTGCCCATCTTGTTCCAGGAACGGATCTGGTCGATGCTCACGCCGAACTTGCGGGCAATGGCGGAAAGGGTGTCGCCCCGGCGGACCTTGTAGCGCACCAGTTCCGCGTGCACGGTTTCGGCTTCGCCCTTGGCCACCCGCTGGGTGCTGCCCGTGGGGTCCGGAATGTACAGACGCTGCCCGGCCTTGAGCGTGCTGCGCTGGGTCAGTCCATTGGCCTGCTGCAAAGTGCGCACGCTGACATTATAGCGCTTGGCGATATCCCAGAGGGTATCACCGGACTGGATCACGTAATTGCTTCGGGACTGGGCGACCTTCCTGGTCTTGGTTTGACGGCTGGCCTGCTCGTTGTCGCCCCCGCCAGCGGAAGCCACCGCCTCGGCCGCCCCCGCACCGGGAACCATAACCATCTGTCCGGGATGCAGGGTATTGCTGTTGCGGTTGTTGACCTTCTTCAGGATGGTGATGGGCACGCCGAACCGTTTGGAAATGCCCCACCAGGAGTCGCCATTGCGCACGCGGTAGGCCTGATACCCGGCATAGGGTCGGGTCGGGGCGTCCTTGAGATAGGCGAGCATGGCCGGGGCCTTGTCCTTGGGCAGGTGCGCGGTGGTCACGGCCTTAGGCGGGCTGACCTGGCGGCGGTAGCAAGGGTTCAGAGCGTGGAAGTCAGCCCACTTCATGCCGCCCGCCTGGGCCAGAGCCAGGAGATCCGTGCCTCCGGGAACCTTGACGTCCTCCAGCTCCGGAGCCTCGGACCAGCTCACCGATTCAAAGCCCAGCGCTTCCAGATTCTGGAAGATCTTGGAAATAGCAATAAATTTCGGCACGTATTGCAAGGTTTCGCGGCGCAGCTTGGCCTTGTGAGAGAGGCGGTTGTTGTTGTCCGCGAGTTCAAAGAAGCCGTCCACATCCAGGGCGTCCACTGCGCGCTTGATCTTACCCTCGCCCGCATTGTAGGCCGCGAGCGCCAGATGCCAGTCACCGAAGAGGTCGTGGAGGTCCTTGAGATAGCGCGCGGCCGCGTCCGTGGCCAGATAGGGGTCGCGGCGCTCATCAATCCACCAATCCACGCGCAGGCCGTACTTGCGACCCGTATAGGGCATGAACTGCCAGAGTCCGCCCGCGCCCGCCCAGGAATAAGCCTTGACGTTGTAGCCGCTCTCGGCGAATGGCAGAAGCACCAGATCCTGCGGAAGGCCATACTTGGTGAAGACCTCGCGGACCATGGGCAGGTTGGTTTCAGCGCGCTTCAGCCACTTTTCAAAGGTTCCCCGGGCGCGGTGGGTGAAATACGTGAAGAAATGCTCGACTTCCTTGGTGTTGTGCAGGTCGAGATCGAAGAAGATGCCGTTTCTGGAAAAAAAGATGGAACGTTCGCTGGAGGTAAGTTCGCCGCCATCCGTGGGCTCGGCGCTGAGTTCCGGGTCAAGGGGTTCGGCGTCCTCGGTCATGATCAACGAAGACGGATCCTTGACGGTGTCAATCACCGGGGAAGGGTTCTTCTGGGCACAAGAAACCAGAACCGTGACGATGACCACGATCCACATGGCCCAGGCAAAGCATCTGGCAGCCAAATAAGACAAGGAGACCTCCGCAAGTGTTGCCGTTCCATGCTCTGAAGCATATTTTATACCGGGTGACAAGACAAATCTAGACATTTTCTAAGAGATGTGCGCATCCCTGGACAGGAAGCGCGTGCAGGGTAGAATGGATCGTGAAAAATGAAAAGAAGCCAACATGCCGAAATTATTAACTGGAGAAAAAATGCCAGAGACCAGGGCCGAGAATGGGACGCAAAATGGTGCGGACCAGGGAAAAGGTGACAAGAACTATGTGGCCGGCAGAAAGCCCGTGGCCGAACTGCTCCGAAGCGCGCCGGGTCGTGTGGACCTTGTGAACCTGCGCAAAGGCAGGATGGATGCGAAGATCGGGGCCATCGTGGACCTCTGCGCCGAAACAGGCGTTCGCTACAAGTTCGTGGACTCGGCCAGCCTGGACCGGCTTTTCCGGGGGGCGCACCAGGGCGTTGTGGCCCAGGTTTCCGGCCTGGAATACGCGGAAATGGAAACGCTGCTGGAAGGCGGCCTGAAAGCCCCCCTGCCCCTGGTGCTGATTCTCGACCGCGTTCAGGACACGGGAAACGTGGGTGCGCTGGCGCGAACGCTCTACGCCCTGGGCGGGGCCGGAATCGTGGTTCCTCAGCACGAGGGTGCGTACATCGGTGCCGGAGCCATCAAGGCCAGCGCCGGAGCCCTGAACCTGCTGCCCGTGGTCAAGGTGGTCAACGTGGCCCGCGCCGTGGACCTCTTCGCGGACCGAGGCTGGAACACCTACTGCGCCGGAATGTCGGAAACCTCGGAGAACGTCTTTGACCCGAAAGTCCGCCTGTATCTTCCCGCTGCGCTGGTGCTGGGCAACGAGGAAAAAGGGGTGCGCCCCGGAGTGGTCAAGGCCTGCGGCAGAACCCTGCACATTCCCTTTGCGCGGGAATTCGACTCGCTGAACGTTTCGTCCGCCGGCTCCGCGCTGATGACGCTTTTCGCCCTGCAGGCGACCGGGAAATAGCTGGGTGACGATTCAAATATCGTCGGGATTCGATTCACAACCTATTGCAAAACAACAAAAACAACGTGACGATATCAGCGGATATACGTCGGGAGATTCAAAAAGATGTCCCGCGTATACGAGACCATCTTGTCCATGATCCATGGAAAGGAAATGATCAGCGCCAGGAAAATGGCCACGATCTTGGGAACCATGGTCAGGGTCATTTCCTGAATCTGGGTGGCCGCCTGAATCACGCTGACCAGGATGCCGACAATCATGCCGATGCCGAGCATGGGCAGAGAAATGGTCAGGGTAATCTCAATGGCCTGTCTGGCGAAACCAACGATGAATTCCGGCGTCATGACGCAGCTCTCCTGTGGTTATCGGGCAACGTCAGGCAAAAGTGTTCACTATAGACCCCACCAGCAGGCTCCATCCGTCCACAAGAATAAATAGTAGAATCTTGAATGGCAGCGAGATCATTACGGGCGGAAGCATCATCATGCCCATGGAAAGCAGAATCGAAGCCACCACCATGTCCAGAATCAGGAACGGGATGTAGATCAGGAAGCCGATGGTGAAGCCGGTTTTCAACTCGCTGATGGTAAAGGCGGCCACCAGCATCACAGTGGGGACCTCGTCCTTGTTCTGGGGCCGCTCCATCTTGGTGATGGAGTAGAAAATGGAGAGGTCCTTTTCCCGGGTGTGCTTGAAGAGGAATTCGCGCACCGGAATCTGCGCCCTGTCCAGGGCCTCGTCAAAACCGATCTCCTCGTTGAGGTACGGCTGGAGCGCGGTGTCATTCACAGCCTTGCCCACGGGCATCATGATCACAACGGTCATGAAAATGGCCAGACTGGCGAGAATCTGGTTCGGGGGCATCTGCTGCGTGCCCATGGCCTGACGCAGGAAGTGGAAGACGATGATGATCCGGGTGAACGAGGTCATGGTCAGCACAATGGCCGGGGCCATGGACAGAACCGTCAGCAGGAAGAGGATCTCCAGCAGAACGGAGACCTTTTGCGGTTCGGCCTGACCAGCGGCAAGCTCCATGGTCAGGGTCGGAATGGTTTGCGCGGCAGCCGGGAAGGCCAGCAAAAGGCCCGCGACCAGGAAGCTAGACGCCGTCAGGAACGTCTTTACGCTTCTCGGCCAGCTCTTCCGCGAAACGGGTGAATTCATCTTCGTCCTCTTCCTCGTAGCAACGTCCGGCCGGAGTGTCGGTTTCGGCCAAAAGGTTGATGCGGTTCTCGGTGACGCCGAGAACCAAGTTGCGCCCATGCACGCGCACGACGCAAACGCTCTGCTTCGGGCCGAGCATCAGCCGCCCGATGAGACTCGGATTGTCCGGTCCCTTGGTCCGGGCGATGGAAGCCGGGCCATAGCGGCGCAGCAACCAGACCGCCAGAAAGATTGCACCCAGGATCAAGCAGAGATACGCCGCCGTGATCAGGGAGGTTCCCAAGAGGGAATGGCCGGAGTCGAGCAAGGAGCCAGTGGTGCTCGGGTCCACCGTGCCCAGGACGCCCGTGTGCGCCGCTGCGGGATCAATAAGCGGCTGACTCAAGCCAGGCAGAGTCGAGGAGACGACATCCGCAGCCGGTGCGGCGGTCTGGGCTGCTCCGGTGAGCGCATGGCCCGCGCCTTCCACAGCGGGCGCGGGGAGGGACGCGGCCTTGAGCGCAACATCCCCGGCCAGGGCCGAAGTGCTGTTGGACGCCTGCTCGGCGGCGGCCTGGGTGGCGTTGGCCGCGATGATCTGCATATTGACGTCAGGCAAGTTGTTTTACCCGTTCAATGGGGCTGATGATGTCCGTCAGCCGGATACCGAATTTTTCGTTGATGACCACGGCCTCGCCCCGGGCCACAAGCTTGCCGTTGACGTAGATCTCCAGGGGTTCGCCTGCCAGTTTGTTCAACTCCACGACCGAGCCCTGACCCAGCTGGAGCAATTCATTGATCAAAAGCTTGGTCCGCCCCAATTCCGCGGAAACCTCCAGCGGAATGTCCAGAATGAAATCCAGATCGCGCCGGGAACCTTCCGGCTTGGGGCCTTTGGCCTGAGCCGTCATGTCCCGGAATTCGGCGTCCTTCATCTGGGTCGAAAGATACTCTTGCTCCTTTTCCTTTTTCAGTCCGATTTCCTCGGATTCGGCAAGGGCAGCGGCCCATTCATTGGCCAGAGCATCATCACCGCCCTGGTCCTGGCCGCTGGGAGCGCTGGATGCGGAAGAGGACTCCTCGTCCCCGCCGTCCCGCAGGGCTTCTTCCCATTCCTGGGCCAATTTATCCTGATCATCCGGACTCATAACGAAATCCTCATGGGTTGCGCGTGACAAAACTTTGACGCGGTATGCTTCAAGACACCGGCCTGTTGGTCACATTGCAAGGACCGTGCGCATCCACACCCAAAAGACACTACTGGAGGATGTAGATGGAAAAATACACCTGGAGCACCTTACCCTCACCGATGATCTGGTTGATACGGTCCACAATCTCCTGCTGGAGCTGAATCTGGTTCTTGGGGCCGAGCATTTCCTGGGGCTTCTTGCTGCCAAGCAGGATCAGCAGCATGTTCTTGACCTTGATTTGGGCCGCCTCGAACTCCATCACGGCATCCTGGTTGATCAACTCGACCTCCAGGCCGAGCTTGATGTACCGCTTGCCGAGAGGGTCGTTGAGGTTGGCCACAAAGGGTTCCACAGCGGACATCTCGCCCTTGAAACCGGGAGCGGGCTGCTGGGCCTGATCAGCGGGCTTGGCCTCCTCGGTGGCGGGATCGCCCATGCCAAGCATGCCCATGATCTGGTCCTTGAAGAAGAACGCAGCAGCGGCAATGCCCAGGATGAGCACCAGGATGATGATCCACTTGAGCAGACCCTTTTTCTTTTTCGGTTGATCCAGAGCAGCTTCTTCCGCCAAGACGCACCTCGCAGGTTCTTATCGTTCTGTGACCAAACCGAAGTTTACAACGAACAGCGGGGATTATCCAGGGCTATCAGGAATAGCTTCCGATGGCCCGGGTGGTACGGATGAGAATTTCAATGCGCCGGTTTGCGGCTCGATGTTCAACGGAATCATTGGGATAAAGAGGCTTGGTATCGCCATAGGCAGCCAGGGAGAACTGTTCGTTCTTCAGTCCGGAGTGAACGAAATATGCGAGAACGGCTTCGACCCTGCGCGCGGAAAGTTCGAAAAGCTGCTCGCGGGGAGCTTCGGTGTCATCCGTATGGGCGGAGATGAACACGGGCTCGTTGGCATAGCCGAGCAGCGGCGTGACCTGATCGAGAATCTCGCGGGCCGTGTTGTCCAGCTCGGACCCGCCACGCGGAAAGAGCAGTTTGTCCGTGAGCACCAGGGCCACGCCATCGTCCCGTGCAAGAACCTTGAGATTTTCGTTCAGCGTGGAGCGGGAAACATCGTTGGGCAGTTCCTGGTCCGGATACAGCAGATCCTTGATGCGCGGAGACTGATCCAAAACCTCCCAGGGCTCGTCAATGAGTTCCAGGACCTCCTGGAGGGCGATGGAAATCCGCCCCGCCCCCTTGGAATCCATGACGCCCGCATCGAGCGGGGCCACGGTCACGCGGGTGATGAAGCTCTGGTCCATGGAAGACATGGTCAGCAGCAGGACGAAAAAGGTCAAAAGCAGGGTCACGAGGTCGGAAAAGGTCACCAGCCAAAGGGCCAGAGGCGCACAGGTTTCCTTTTTTTCGCGCTTCATGGCCTGCCTGCTTCGGGTTGCGGAGTTTGCGCGGGTCCGCCTTCGGGATTCGCGGTTTGCGGATCGTTAAGCCGGAATTCAAACCCGTTCACGTCATAGGTGTCCTTGCGAACCTCCGGGGTCAGCTCCTGCACGGTGCGCTCCACGATCTCGGCGCTCTCCGGGCTGTTGCGCTTGTCCACAACAAGATCCACGCGGCGGTTGCGCGCGCGATCGCCCGCGTCATTGGTGTTGTACAGCGGGCGGAAGCGGCCAAAGGCCTCCATGCGCAGCATTTCCGGGTTCATGCCCTGCTGGAGCAGGTGGGAGTAGACCGCCAGGGAACGGTTCAAGGAAATGCGCCAGGAGAGGTCGGGAACGATGTCGGAATCGCCACTGCGGTAATCCGTGCCCAGTTCATCGCGCAGGCTGCCGGTGTGCCCGGCAATGAGCAGCGGGTATTTGAGCTCCAGAAGCACGGGAAGCATGCGGTCCAGCAAGGTGCGTCCCTGCTCGCTCAGACGGGTCTGGCCGGGAGCGAAGAGGAGTTCCGCGTTGATGGAGAGTATCTGCACAAAGCGGTCGGACTGAAAATCCAGATCCTTATCCACATCCTCCCAGAGCATGGGCTTGAGTGCGGCCAGGTCCTCCTCGTCCTCGATGACGCCAGGGTCCACGGTGCGTTTGCTGTTGTCCAGCGTCATCACGTCGTAGCTGGTGTCCCAGCCGAACGCACCGACAATGGAGCCAAGCACCACGAGTTTGCGGCGTTCATCAATCTTGGACATGGACACGAGAAGCACGAAAAAAGTCAACATCAGGGTCATCACATCGGAAAACGTGATCATCCAGGGAGGCATTTCCTCGCAGTTTGACTTTTTCTTGCGCTTGGCCATGCGCACTCCCGGCGCGAAAAAGGGCTAGTCGCCCTGCCTGCGGTCCTTGGGCGAGATATAGCTGTTCAGTTTTTCCTCGATGATCCGGGGGTTTTCACCCTTGGAAATGGAAAGAATGCCCTCAAGAATCATCTCGCGGATGAGATGTTCCTGTTTGTGGCGAACCTTGAGCTTTCCGGCCATGGGGTTGAACACGAGGTTGGAAAGCACGGCGCCATAAAGGGTCGTGAGCAGGGCCACGGCCATGGCCGGGCCGATGGTGGAGGGGTCGGACATGGTCTGGAGCATCTGGACCAGACCGATGACCGTACCGATCATGCCCATGGCCGGAGCCAGCGCGCCCATGACACCGAGCAGTTCCGCGCCGGATTCGTGGCGCTGCTCCAGATACGAGATCTCGGTTTCCAGGATGTCCTGAATGGTCTGGGGTTCCAGACCGTCCACAGTGAGCTGCAGCCCCTTGCGCAGGTAATCGTCGTCGATTTCCTTGATCACCGGCTCCAAGGAAAGGATGCCCTCGCGCCGGGCGCGGTTGGAATAATCCAGGAATTGGGCGATGACCTCGCCGGGAGACTGGATCGAGGAGAAGAAGGTGTTCTTCATGACCCCGATGACGCCGAGCATGTAGTTGGTGGGGTAGTTGACCAGACAGGCCCCAATGGTCCCGCCGATGACGATCAGAAAGGACGGGATGGAGATGAAGATCACCAGGCTGGACCCGGTCAGGATGGCCGAAACGACCAGACCGAAGGAAAGGACGATGCCGATTACGGTTGCCAGATCCATACTATCCGCCCGTTGAAGTCCGTTGGTTCAGGGCCTTGGCCCGAATATCCGCGTGCCGATGCGCACGAGAGTCGCGCCTTCCCGCACGGCTTGCACAAAGTCACCGGTCATGCCCATGGAAAGCTCGGGTAGTAATACCCCGAAACGCTTTTCCAGAGCGTCGCGCAGCTCCCGCAGCTGCGCGAACACGGGCCGGACGCGTTCCGGCTCGTCGCAGAACCAGGGCATCGTCATCAACCCGACGATGCGCAGAGAAGAGAGCTTCAAGGCCTCCTCAAGCAGTGCGTCAATATCTTGTTCAAGAATTCCGCACTTTTGATCCTCGCAACAGAGGTTGACCTGTAACAAGGCCCGCTGCACCGTGTTCAACTCTTCGGCTTTCTTGTGCAATACGCGAGCCAGCTTGATGGAGTCAACGCTATGCACCATTTCAAAACGTCCGGCAACGAACTTGGCCTTGTTACTCTGCAACCCGCCGATGAAATGCCATTCCATGGGCAGGTGGACCAATTCCTCCTGCTTGGTACAGGCTTCCTGCACATAGTTCTCGCCGAACACGGTCTGCCCGGCGCGATGCAGGGCAACAATGTCTTCCACCGGATGGTATTTGGACACCGCAACCAGCCGCACCTCGGCGGGGTCGCGTCCGGCAAGCCGAGCCGCCTCCGCGATCTCCGCGCGCACAGCGGCCAGGTTCCCGGCCAGGAGCTTCTCTCGATCAGTGGTCATGAAACTCAGTCCTCAGCGAGCATACCAGTTATCGGCATGGCGCTGCAAAGGTTTATGAACGCGGGCAAATCACTCGCCCAGGCCCATGGAGCGCAAAAAGCCCGGATGCTCGGTCCAGTCTTCCTTGACCTTGACCCAGAGCTCCAGCATGACCTTGCGTTCGAGCAGTACTTCCAATTCCTCGCGGGCTTGCTGGCCAATGAGCTTGAGGTTCTGGCCGCCCTTGCCGATGATCATGCCCTTGTGGTTCGACCGGGAGGCATAGATTGCGGCTGCGATGCGTACCGTGGGCTCGTCCTCGTCAAAGAGTTCGATCTCCACGGCCGTGGAATAAGGCAACTCCTCCCGCAGGGAAAGGAAGAGTTTTTCCCGAATGATCTCCGAGGCCAGAAAGCGCATGGGAACCGTGGAAATCTGGTCTTCCGGAAACATGGCCGGACCTTCCTGGAGCAGCGAAAGGAGCTTTTCCAGAAGTTTGTCGCGACCCTCGCCGCTGACCGCGGAAAGGGGCAGCAACTCGAACTCGGGGAAGGTTTCGCTGATGCGCTTCATCAGCGGCAGGAGCTGGGCCTTGTCCTTGACCCGGTCCACCTTGTTCAGAGCCACGATCACGGGCAAATGGCAGCCCCGCAAGGGCTCGATCATGGGCTCGACCTCTTTTTCAAAGAGGTACGGCTTGGTGGAATAAAGCGCGGCATCGAAGAGCGCCACCACCACGTCGCAGGAGCTGAGCGCACTCCAGGCCGAGTCGAGCAGAAAGCGGTTCAGGCGTCCGCGCAGGCGGTGGATGCCCGGCGTATCCAGGAAGACGATCTGGGCATCGTCACGGGTCAGAATGCCGCTGATGCGGTTGCGCGTGGTCTGGGGTTTGGGCGTGACAATGGCCAACTTCTGCCCGAGAAAGGCGTTCATCAGGGTGGACTTGCCCGCGTTGGGCGGCCCGATCAACGCCACCATTCCGAACTTGTGTTCCTGGGTCATCGCGTCCTCCCGTGGGGTTCGCCCGCTGTGCGCGGCGCTGAATATCGATAACTTATCAATGTAATAATCCTTTTTGATTACAGTGCAAAAAAACTTATCTGAAGGCGACGAAACAGCCCGGTCAGACTGAGACATCCCGGCAGGAGCAAGGCAACGGGGCGGGCGCGGAGCAGGTGCGGAACAGGTGGCCGACCAGGACGAACACGGAATCCAAACGGATGCGGCGCCAGGGGCCGGAAGCGGAGATCAGGATTCTTCGTCCATGAGCGAATAGCCGCAACCCTTTTGCGGACAGGCCAGATGATCGCCCTTTGCCTTGGTGTGCTTCTGTACCAGTACCGGGTGTCCGCATTCCGGACAAGGCCCTGGCACGGGATAATTCCAAAGCGCGTAATCGCATTTCGGGTAGTTGGAGCAGGAGAAGAAGATTTTGCCGCCTCGGGAGGAACGCTCCACCAACTCGCCGTCGCAGCCCTCCTTGGGGCATTTGACGCCAGTGGAATAGGGCGCGGTGTGCTTGCACTTCGGGTAGTTGGAACAGGCGATGAAACGGCTGCCTGTGCGCGCCCGTTTGACAACGAGGTCGTGCCCGCAGTCCGGGCACTTGCCCACGACCTCGGGTTCCTCCTGGGCAATGGGCACGATACGGCCTTCGTCGTCGCGCTTGAAATTCAGAATGTTGCGGCAGTCCGGATAGCCGGAGCAACCGAGAAACTCGCCCCGCCGGCTGTTCTTGACAACCATGGGCTGGCCGCACTTCTCGCAGGTCACGCCCGTGTCCTCGTCCTGACCGGATTCGACCACCTGGATTTCGCCCTGTTCCGTGCGGATGAAGTTCTTGATGCTCTTGCAGTCGGGATAGCCGGAGCAACCGAGGAACTCGCCGGTGCGCCCGAACTTGACCACCATGGGCTTGCCGCAGATCTCGCACTTGATGCCCGTGTCCATGACCGCCTTGGCCATGCCTGTGCGGGCCTTTTCCAGGGTGGGGTAAAACCCGCCCGCGAACTGGTTGAGCAGATCGGTCCAGTTGGATTTGCCCTCGGCCACGTCGTCCAACTGATTCTCCATGTTTGCGGTAAATTCCACATCCATGAGTTCCTGGAAATGTTCGGAAAGCTGGTCGCTGACCATGAAGCCCAGCTCCGTGGGCGCGAAGCGCTTGTCCTCCATGCGCACGTAGTCGCGGTCGCGCAGGGTGGAGATGATGCTCGCGTACGTGGATGGACGGCCAATGCCGTTCTCCTCCAGCTCCTTGACCAGCGAGGCTTCGGAGTAGCGCGGCGGCGGCTGGGTGAACTTCTGCTCCTTGCTCATTTCCTGGACCGTGAGCTGTTCGCCGATGGTGAGCTTGGGCATTTCCACGGCCTGCTCGTCCGTGGTCCGGCCCATGGCCTGGAGATAACCGGGGAAAAGCAACCGCTCGCCCCGAGAGCGCCAAAGCGTGCTCGCGGCCTTGACCGTGACCACGGTATCCTTGAAGACTGCCGGAGCCATCTGGGAAGCCATGAACCGCTGCCAGATCAGGGAATAGAGCTTGAACTGCTCATCAGGCAGGAAGGAGCGCACGGATTCCGGGTCAATGGACGCATCGACCGGGCGGATGGCCTCGTGGGCGTCCTGGGCGGAACCCTTGGATTTATAGGCATTGGGCTTGGTCGGGTAGTATTCCTTGCCCCAGCGGGAAAAAATCAGCTCTTTGGCCAGGTCGCGCGCTTCCTTGGCAATGCGCACGGAGTCGGTTCGCATGTAGGTGATCAGCGCGGTCACGCCCCTGTCGCCCAGCTCCACGCCCTCGTAGAGTCGCTGGGCCACGGTCATGGTCCGGCGGGCGGAAAAGCCCAGGCGGCGGTTGGCGTCCTGTTGCAAAGTGGAGGTGATGAAAGGCGGCATGGCCTTTTTCTTGCGCTCCTTCTCCTCCACGCTTTCCACCAGGAAAGAGGCCTGCTCCAGCTCGGCGGCCAGTTTCCCGGCCTGGTCGGCGTTGCCCACGGGATGGGTCTTCACGCCCTTGCCGTTGACTTTCCAGAGCTCCGAGGCAAAGGGCGGGGGATTCTCTCCGGCCAGCAGAGCCTTGAAGAGCCAATATTCCTCGGGAACAAAAACCCGCCGGGCCTTCTCGCGCTCCACGATGATCTTCAGGGCCACGGACTGCACACGACCGGCGGAAATGCCGCGCTTGACGTTCTTCCAGAGGATCGGGGAAATCTTATAGCCCACCAAGCGGTCCAGGATGCGCCGGGCCTGCTGCGAATCGAAAAGATTGCCGTTGAGCTCCTTGGGATGTTCCAAGGCCTCTTTGACGGCGCGCGAGGTGATCTCGTTGAACTGGATGCGGCTGACGTTGGAATTCTGCTTGCGGATCAGCTCGGCCACGTGCCAGGCAATGGCCTCTCCCTCGCGGTCCGGGTCCGGGGCGAGGTAGACGTGCTCGGCCTTTTTCGCGGCCTTCTGGAGGCGCTTGACCACCTCCTCCTTGCCGTCGATGACCTGATAGCGTGGAGTGAAGCCGTTCTCCTCGTCCACGCCCAGCTCCTTGGTGGGCAGGTCGCGAACGTGGCCGACGGAGGCCTCCACGAGAAAATCCTTCCCGAGAAACTTGCTGATGGTCTTCACCTTGGCGGGAGACTCAACGATAATGAGATCCTTTGGCATGACGGTTCGCGTATAACCACCCGTTGCACTCCTGGCAAGGGCGGAAACGGATGGGACCAAAAGGGGGAGACAGAGGAAACATCCTGGCCCGAGTCTTTCAGAACGGGCATTGCCGGGCAAGGCTCACAGATTGGCATCTGGAGTGGCGAAAAGGAGACCGGCAATCAACGTGTCGGATCGACACGCTTTTTTTTAGTGGAATTTTGGGGCGTTGCGGAAGAAGTATCCAGATCGTACCCCTCATTCTGAATGCGCTCCGCGAGTTTGCGGACATATTCGGAGAATTCTCGGGCCTCGACGTGGGAAGCGTTCATGCCGAGGCAGGTGGCCAGATGTTCCATGCATCGCGCAGCATCGCCTTTTTCAAAAAAAGCCCGGGCAATGTTGTAGTGCAGATTTTCATCGCCGGGAGCCATGTTCAAGGCACGGGAATAATATTCCACAGCCTGATCGATCAACCCACACTTGCGCAGGTTGATGCCGAAATCGTTGAAAAGGTGCTTGTGCTCTTCGTTGAAGGCCGCTTCCAGATGAACAAGGCGCTGGAAGATGTCGTCGGCGCGGACCGTGTCGCCCCGGTCCAGGTACGTCAATCCAAGGCCAAAATTTGCGCGGACATTGTCGATATCGATGGCCAGCGCCTTACCGTACTCGAATTCCGCTGAATAGGCCTGGCCCATTTCCCGTGCCTTTTCCGCGCGGGAAATGGTCTGCTCCAGTTCGCGCAGTTTAGGGTAGACCTTTTGCTGGTAATATTCCGGTTCCGGGCTGTAGTCGCGCAGGAATAGTTCACGCTGCACTTCGACTGTGGGGCCGGAGGGCACGAAAGCGGAATTGATGGGCTGAACAAGGATCAGGCCAGCGTCATTTTCCTGGGCGAACCAATACGTTTTGCTGATGGCACGACGCTGGGTCGTGCCGGTTCCGACGTTTTCCACGGTCTGAGTGGAAAAAAGACCGCGAATGGTCCGGTCGGACTTTTTCTTCGGCGCGGGAATGGTCGTAAACCCGTCTTCCACAACAAGCCGGGCGTCGTCGGACGAGGAAGCCCCTTCCTCATGGAGGGAATCCGGCTGCGCATCAGGCGGCGCGCCGATTTGGGGCTCGTGGGGCATCTGGCTTCTCCGGTTCACGGTTCGTAGCCGGGACCTGTGCGTCAGCTTCAGGAACCACATGGAGCTACGATCATCTGCGGGAGATAGTACCTTCGGGCATTGCGTAAGGCAACCGGATCGTATTAAGGAATCTGGGCGCGTGAACAGTGATAACCGGCAACCCTCCGGGGACCCTGCTCTTTTATGTGACAATCGGTCTGCTTTCTGGTAGTCGCGCACGTACGGCTCGGACCCCTCTCGGCGGAGGACCGGGCCAAGAACACGTCATAGGAGGATTTCATGGAAAACGGTAAAGTTGGAGCTCGCATCCGCAAGTTTCGCGAAAAAGCGGAACTGAGCCCGGCGGATCTGGCGGAACGGACCGGCCTGGACATCACGTTCATCAAGGCCATCGAAGAAGACGACCTCTATCCCTCTCTCCAGCCCCTCGTAAAGATAGCCCGCGCCCTGGGTGTGCGCCTTGGGACCTTCATGGACGACCAGGTTTCCCGGGACCCGCTCGTGGTCCGGAAAAATCAGCGCCGCGAGGAGCTGACCATGCACCACACGGGCAAGGACGAGCCCGCGCTTCGCTTCCACTCCCTGGGCCGGGGCAAGTCCGACCGGCACATGGAACCGTTCTATATTGAAATCCTACCCGAATCCGCCGAAGACAACAGCCTCTCCTCCCACGAGGGCGAAGAATTCATCGTGGTCATCTCGGGCAAAGTGGCCATACGCTACGGCCAGGAAACCACCGTGCTCGAGCAGGGGGACTCGGCCTACTTCAACTCCATCGTGCCCCACCATGTGGGCGCGGCAGGAGATGAACCCGCGAAAATCTATGCCGTGCTGTACTTCCCGGAATAGGAGAGCGGCATGAGCAACCTGAGAGAACGAACCCTCGGCCAGATTCTGGACGAGACTGTGGAAAAATATCCGGACAACGACGCCGTGATCTACGTGGACCGTGACTTCCGGCTGACCTACCGGGAATTCGCGGAAAAGGTGGACATCCTGGCCAAAGGCCTCATGGGCCTGGGGGTCAAGAAAGGCGAGAAAGTGGCCATCTGGGCCACCAACGTGCCCTACTGGGTGGCCTTCCAGTTCGCCACGGCCAAAATCGGCGCGGTCCTGCTCACGGTGAACACCTACTACCGCAACCACGAGCTGGATTACCTGCTCAAGCAGTCCGACACGGAAAACCTGATCCTCATCGACGGGTTCCGCGACGTGGACTACGTGGGAACCCTCTATGAACTGGTTCCCGAACTGAAGACCATGGAACGCGGCCACTTGAAGAGCGAAAAATACCCGCACCTCAAGCGGGTGCTCTTCCTGGGGCAGGAAAAGCACCGCGGCATGTACTCCATGCCCGAGCTGGAAGCCATGTCCGTGATGGTCACGGACGAGCAGTACAAGACCCGGCAGACGGAACTGGACCCGCACGACGTGGTCAATATGCAATACACCTCGGGGACCACGGGCTTCCCCAAGGGCGTGCAGCTCACGCACTACAACATCGGCAACAACGGATTCTGGATCGGCGAAAATCAGCGCTTCACTGAAAAAGACCGTGTCTGCCTGCCCGTGCCCCTGTTCCACTGTTTCGGCTGCGTGCTCGGCGTGCTCGCCTGCGTGACCCACGGCGCCACCATGGTCATCCTGGAAGGCTTCGATCCCTTGCTGGTCATGGCCAGCGTGGATTCGGAGCGCTGCACCGCGCTCTACGGCGTCCCGACCATGTACATCGCCGTGCTGGAGCACCGCAGCTTTGCGCGGTTCGACTACTCCAGCCTGCGCACCGGGATCATGGCGGGCTCGCCCTGTCCCGTGCCGGTCATGCAGCGGGTCATGGACGTGATGAACATGAAGGACATCACCATCTGCTACGGACTCACGGAGTCCAGCCCGGTGATGACCCAGACGCGCATCGGCGACCCGATCCAGAAAATGACCGAGACCGTGGGTCGGCCCATGCCCGAGGTGGAAGTGGCGGTCATTGACCCGGAAAGCGGCGAGCATTGCGCCACGGGACAAATCGGTGAGGTTTGCTGCCGGGGCTACCTGGTGATGAAGGGCTACTACAACAACCCGGAAGCCACGGAAAAGACCATCGACAAGGACGGCTGGCTGCACTCCGGAGACCTCGGGGCCTTTGACGAGGACGGCTACCTGGCCATCACCGGACGGCTCAAGGACATGATCATCCGGGGCGGAGAAAACGTCTATCCGCGCGAAATCGAGGAGTTCCTCTATACCATGGAGGGCATCCAGGACGTGCAGGTGGCGGGTGTGCCCAGCCGGAAATACGGCGAGGAAATCGGAGCGTTCATCATCCTCAAGAAGGGTGTGGACATGTCGCCCGAGGATGTGCGCGACTTCTGCCGTGGCAAGATATCGCGATACAAGATACCAAAATACATTGCCTTCCTGGACGAGTTTCCCATGACCGCCAGCGCCAAGATCCAAAAATTCAAGTTGCGCGAAATGGCCGCCGAACTCTTCCCGGAAGCCATGAAATAGATTCGGACGGGTCCGGCGGACACTGCGCCCGCCGGACCCGATTTCCCCTACCGGCCGAGCGGACCGGCCGCCCCGCACCGGGGCGAGGCTCCGCACCAGGAGGAACAATGGAACAGGCATACAAGGAAATCGCGCCCAGGCTCGCGGGTCTGCGCGACGCACTCGGCGAAAGCGTGGAAGCGTTCGCGGCCCGGGTGGGCGCAACGCCCGAAACAGTGCGGTTGTACGAAGCCGGCCAAACGGAAATCCCGGTGGGTTACCTCATGGAGGTTTCCAAAGCCACGGGCGTGGAACTGAACACACTCATCGCTGGCTCGGAATCGCACCTCATCTCCCACAGCGTGGTGCGCGCGGGCAAGGGCCTCAGCGTGGACCGTCGCAAGGACTACGACTACAAGAACCTGGCCTACCGCTTCAAAGGCCGCAAGATGGAGCCCTTCGAAATCCGCGTTCCGGCCAAGTCCGAAACCGAGATCCGCTTCACGCGGCATTCCGGCCAGGAATTCATCTACATGCTGGAAGGACGGCTGGAAATCCGTCTCGGCGACAAGATCGAAATCCTGGAACCCGGCGACAGCCTCTATTTCGACTCCCAGACCCCCCACGGCATGCGCGGCCTGGACGGCAAGACCGCCCGTTTCATCGACGTGATTCTCTAGGGCTGTCCAGGCGACCTGGTCAGCCCCGGCGCAAGCCCGGAAAACAAGAATACCCGGTGCTTCCGGCATGCCAAAGCAGGTCCGAACCGGAAGACGAAGCGCAACACGATGCATCACGGAGACACGACCATGCAGAAACTGAGGCCCGCCAGCTACGAAGAATTTTTGGAACAGTTCAATGTCCCGGTTCCCGAGGGCTACAACTTCGCCTTTGATTTCGTGGACAAAATCGCAAAAGAAGACCCGAAACGCCCGGCCCTGGTCCACGTGGATCCGCACGGCAAACGTCGCGACCTGGACTTCGCCTGGCTCAGCGAGCGCTCCAACCGTCTGGCCACGGCACTGAAGGCCAAGGGCATCGGCAAGGGCGACCGGATCATGCTCATCCTCTTCCGCCGCGCCGAATACTGGGAAACCATGCTCGCCCTGCACAAAATCGGTGCCCTGCCCATTCCCTCGCCCTCGCTGCTCACACCCAAGGACATCACCCAGCGCGCCAACTATGCGGGTATCAAGGCTGTGATCTGCGAAGACAGCATTGTGGAGCGCGTGGAAACCGCCAGGGGGGACTGCCCCTCCTTCAATCTGCTGATCCAGGTGGACGGCGCGAAGCTCCCGGCAGGCTGGACTGGCTATGAGGCACTCATGGCCGAAGGTTCGCCCGTGTACCCTCGTCCGGCGGACGCGCCCGGCGGCGAAGAACCCATGGTCATCTTCTTCACCTCCGGAACCACGGGCATGCCCAAGATGGTGGTCCACACCCACAGCTACCCGCTCGGCCACTACACCACGGCCGCATACTGGCACGACCTGGAACCCGGCGACCTGCACCTGACCCTCTCGGAAACGGGCTGGGCCAAATCGGTCTGGGGCAAGTTCTACGGCCAATTCCTGGCCGGAGCCACGGTCTTTGTCTGGGACTTCCGGGGCAAGTTCGTCCCCGCCGAGTTGCTGGACATCATCAGCGAACACAAAATCACCACCTTCTGCGCGCCGCCCACGGTCTACCGCTTCCTGATCCGCGAAAACCTGACCAAGTGGGACCTGACGGCCCTGCGCCACTGCACCACCGCTGGCGAACTGCTCAACGACTCGGTCTTCGAGGCCTGGAAGGCGGCCACAGGCAAGCCCATCTACGAAGGCTACGGCCAGACCGAAACCTGCCTGCAAATCGCCACCATGACCTTCATGGAACCCAAGCCCGGCTCCATCGGCAAGCCCACGCCCGGTTGGGACATCGTGCTCCTGGACGAGACCGGCACACCCTGCCCTCCAGGCGAGGAAGGGGAAATCTGCATCCGTCTGAAGAACAAGGACAACGCCCAGGGCGTTCTCGGACTGTACCATGGCTACATGGACGAACCCGGCAAGACCGGCTCCGTGATGTTCGACGGCTACTACCACACGGGCGACAAGGCCTGGAAAGACGAGGACGGCTACTTCTGGTTCCTGGGCCGGACCGACGACCTGATCAAGGCATCGGGATACCGCATCGGCCCGTTCGAGGTCGAAAGCGCACTGATCACCCATGAAGCGATCATCGAGGCCGCAGTCACCGGCGTACCCGACCCGGCGCGCGGACAGTCCGTCAAGGCCACCGTGGTCCTGGCCGCCGGATACGAGCCGTCCGAAGAACTGACAAAATCCATCCAGGAACACGTCAAGAAGGTCACGGCCCCGTACAAGTACCCGCGCTTCGTGGAATACGTGGACGAACTGCCCAAGACCATCTCCGGGAAAATCAAGCGTGGCGAGATCCGGGACCGCGACCTGGAAAAGTACGGAAAATAAAACAGATAGCAGAAACGTAACCGTTTCACGTGAAAAAGGCGGCTCTTGGCAGGGCCGCCTTTTTTGTTCTTTCATGTCCTTAAACTACAAAACTATTTGTCATTTATAACAATCTGCTTTTATTGACTTTAAATCTATGCATTTAGTGCGAATTGCAAAGAATGCTGAAAACAAAGAATGCCTCCGGCGGGCAAAGGGGCAATGCCCCTTTGCAATCCCATTCTGCGCCGGAACAGATGCTGCGCATCTCGTTTCGGCGCGGGGTTGGGGAGCAAGAAATGCTTGCAGGTCCTTCCGCCGCCGGGGACCTCCCCCGCCAGAGCCCGTTCGGGCACTGGCAGATGAACGGTCTTTGGGAGGGGGGTCCGGGGGGAACCCTTTCTGCAAGAAAGGGTTCCCCCCGGTGCAGCCCAACGCCCAGCAAAAAGGGCGGTCCCTTTCGGAACCGCCCTTTCCCATTGTCGAGCCGAGAAGCTTAGTGGCAGCCGCCGTCGCCGCAGGAGCCGGTTCCGCAGCTGGGGCAGCCGCAGCCGCCGCCCTGGGGGAATTCCAGGCTGGAGCTCACGGCAAATCCCATGGGTCCCATGTCGATGCTCACGGGCTGTGCGCCTTCCAGAAGCTCGGCGTCCATGACCACCTTGATGCCACCATCAAAGTCGAAGCTCTTGTCGCCGTCGCGGACCTCGTCCAGGCCAAGGGCCAGGGAAGCGCCGGAGCAGCTCTGGGCCACGAAAACGCGAATCGGGGCCATGTCATTGGATTCGAAGTATTTCTTCAGCCCGGTCAGGGCCGCATCAGTCAATTCAAGCATGATTCCTCCTGGTGTAATGGTCAATCCTGGTCCTCAATCTATACATCAAATCGTCCCTGTCAATAACGGCGCAAAACCCGGTCTTTGACACCGGGGCAGGGCAATCCGGGAAAATGCCTGGGGAGCAATGGTCAGGACCGCTGGACAAAAGGCACTTCAGCGCTTTTCCATGTCTTCGAGGAGAATGTCCAGGGCATTCACGGAAATGCGGATTTCCAGAAACGAGACCCAGAGCGAGGCCATGAGCAGGGCCAGGCTGAGACCAAAGAGAATCTCGCCGGGCAGGGTCCAGTCCTCCACCAGGCAGATCATGGACAGAATGCAGCTGAGCATGGAGAGCACGCCCAGGCCCTGCATCTGGCGGATCATGTAGATGCGCTTGCGCAGGTTGCTGATTTGTTTGCGTGCGGATTCCTCTTCGCTTTGCAGGAAATGGTCGTGCAAGGAGCGGATTCGGCTGCCCAGAGACAGAAAACGGTTGGTAAAGGCGAGCATAAACAATGAAATGGCCGGAAACAGCAACGCGGGTGTGGTCACTGTGATTTGCATGACGATTCTCCTTGCGCTGGCGCGGGGTCGTGGTCGGGAAGGCCGCGCGGTTGGCGACCCAAACATTGGGCAAGGAACGGCCCGCGTCAAGAAAAACGCGTTCCCCTGTGAGGCGTGCCTGGAACGCGACCCAATGAAACGTTCCCATTCAGGGGATGTGTTCGTGGGGCGGAATGCGCCGAAAAAACGGAAACAGGATCAGACCCGACAAAATTCAACGAATAAAAGGAAAGGCGGGCCACATTTCCGCCTAAAATTGCGCATGGCGGCAGGGTGTGTATCTTTGACAACCGGGGGCTGATGGACTAACGAAAATCGTTTCCAGCAAACAACGACGCGGCCTGTGGCCGACGGCAAGGCCCCTGCGGCCCGGAGCGCAACCGACCATGAGCAACAAGATACAGAAGATCAAGGGATTCGCGGATCTCTTTCCTGCCGAGGCTGCGGTGTTCACCTTCATGGAGACCAAGGCGCGCGAGGTTTTCGAGCGCTTCGGATTCGGCGAACTGCGCGTGCCGATCCTGGAGAAGACCGAGCTGTTCCAGAAGTCCATTGGCGAGGACACGGATGTGGTGGGCAAGGAAATGTTCACCTTTCCGGACCGCAAGGGCCGCTCCCTGACCATGCGCCCCGAAGCCACGGCCGGCGTGATCCGCGCCTTTGTGGAGCAGGGTGGCTACCAGCCCGGCATGGTTTCCAAGTACTACACCTTTGGGTCCATGTTCCGCTATGAGCGCCCGCAAAAGGGACGCCAGCGCCAGTTCAACCAGATCGACGCCGAGATTGTGGGCGCGCCCGAGGCCCAGTCAGACGCCGAACTGATCCTGATGCTCGATACTTTTCTGCGCGCCATCGGCCTGGAAAAACTGACCGTGGAGCTGAACTCCCTGGGCTGCCCCCAGTGCCGCCCGCTCTACCGCCAGGCGCTCACGGACTTCTACAACACCCTGCCTGTGGACGAACTCTGCGAGGACTGCCGCCGCCGCAAGGACACCAACCCCCTGCGCGTGCTGGACTGCAAGGTTCCGGCCTGCAAGGCCCTGGTGGAAAACGCGCCCAGCGTCACCGACCATCTCTGCGCGGACTGCGCCGAACATTTCGCCCAGGTCCGCGAGGTCCTGGACAAGGCCGGGCTGACTTACGTGCTCAACCCCCGGCTCGTGCGCGGACTGGACTACTACCAGCGCACCACCTTCGAGATCACCTCCGGCGATATCGGCGCGCAGACCGCCGTGGCCGGCGGCGGACGCTACGACGGGCTGGTCAAGAATCTGGGCGGTCCGGACGTGCCCGCCACGGGCTTTGCCTGCGGCATGGAGCGGCTGGCCCTGCTCCTGGGCGAAAGGACCCCGGACGCGCCGGACTTCTATGTGGCCGTGACCGCGCCCCAGGCCGCCAACACAGGCCTGCTCCTGGCCCAGCGGCTCCGGCTCGCGGGTTTGGGCGGCGAGGTCAGCTACGGCGCGGGCAGCATGAAAAGCCGCCTGCGCGCCGCCAACAGGATCAATGCCAAGGCCTGCCTGATCCTGGGCGAAGAGGAATTCGTAAATCAAACCGTGACCATCAAGGACATGGTCGGGGACAGGGAACAGGTCACGGTCTCGCACGACGAGTGCCTGCGCCTGCTCCTGGAATCCCGGTCCGCGTCCTGCACCGAAAACAGATAGACAGGAATTTCGGAAGCGGCTTTGGGGGCTCCAGCCTGAACCAAGGTTCCCCGCAAGCCCGACCGAGTGTTGAAAACATTGGCCCAGCACAGAGGACCAGACATGAGCGAGCAGAAATTCCAGGACGACAGCGTCTACGACAAATACCGCTGGATCGACGATCTCGGCGGCTGGCGCCGCACGCACCACAATAACCAACTCACCGCGGCCAACCTGGACGAGACGGTCTGCCTCATGGGTTGGGTGCAGTTCCGGCGCGACCACGGCGGCCTGATCTTCATCGACCTGCGCGACCGCGAAGGCCTGACCCAGGTCGTTTTCAGCCCCGAGCACAATACCGAGGCCCACGAACGCGCCCACGCCATCCGCCCCGAATACGTGGTCGCCCTGCGCGGTCAGGTGCGCCGTCGGCCCGAGGGCATGGCCAATGCCAACCTCGTCACCGGCGAGGTGGAAATCGTGGTGGACGAGTGGAAGCTCCTGAACACCTCCGAGACTCCGCCCTTCCCCATCGAGGATCGCGTGGAGGTCGGCGAGAACCTGCGCCTCAAGTACCGCTTCCTGGACCTGCGCCGGCCCAGTCTGGCCCGCAACTTCGTCCTGCGCAACAAGGCCGCCCAGAGCGTGCGCCGCTACCTGGACGGACTCGGCTTCCTGGAAATCGAAACCCCGGTGCTGACCAAATCCACCCCGGAAGGCGCGCGCGACTTCCTCGTGCCCAGTCGCTTGAACCAGGGCCAGTTCTTCGCCCTGCCCCAGTCGCCCCAGCTCTTCAAGCAGATGCTCATGGTCGCGGGCATGGAACGCTATTTCCAGATCGTCAAATGCTTCCGCGACGAGGACCTGCGCGCCGACCGCCAGCCCGAGTTCACTCAGATCGATATTGAAATGAGCTTCGTGGATGAGGAAATAGTCCAGGACATGGCCGAAAACATGGTCCGGACCCTGTTCCGCGAGACCATGGAGATCGAACTGCCCGATCCCTTCCCGCGCATGACCTATGCGGACGCCATGCGCGACTACGGCGTGGACAAGCCGGACGTGCGCTTCGGCCTGAGGCTCCAGGATGTCAGCGAGGTCTTCAAGGGCTCCGGCTTCAAGGTCTTTGCCCAGGCCTCCCTGGTCAAACTCGTGCGCGTGCTCGGCGGCGGCGAGCTGACCCGCAAGGAGATCGACGACTACACCAAGTTTGTGGAAATCTACGGCTCCAAGGGTCTGGCCTGGATCAAGGTCAAGGAGGACGGCGAATGGCAGTCGCCCATCGTCAAGTTCTTCTCCGAGGACGAAAAAGCCCGCATCGCGGAGATTTCCGGCGTGCAGCCCGGCGACATCCTCTTCTTCCAGGCCGGACAGGCGGACATCGTCAACGCCGCCCTGGGCAACCTGCGCCTCAAGCTCGGCGAGCGCTTTGGGCTCATTGAGGAAGGAAGCTTTGCTCCGCTCTGGATTACGGATTTCCCCCTGCTCGAATGGGACGAAGACGAAAAGCGCTGGGTGGCCAAGCACCATCCCTTTACCTCGGCCCAGCCCGGCCAGCTCGAAACCCTGGACCAGAATCCCGGCGAGGCCCTGGCCCGCGCCTATGACCTTGTGCTCAACGGCAACGAGATCGGCGGCGGCTCCATCCGCATCCACACCCCGGAAATGCAGCAGAAAATGTTCGCGGCCCTGGGCATCGACGAGGAAGAGGCCCGCGCCAAGTTCGGGTTCCTCATGGACGCGCTCAAATTCGGCGCGCCGCCCCACGGCGGCATCGCCTTTGGCCTGGACCGCCTGGTGATGCTCATGGCCGGTGCAAAATCCATCCGCGATGTCATCGCCTTCCCCAAAACCCAGAAGGCCACCTGCATGATGACCGAGGCGCCGTCCGAAGTGGCCACCAAGCAGCTCCGGGAACTGGGCATCCGGCTGCGGGAGAAGAAAGAGGAAGAATAAGCGGGGAATGCCTCCGGCGGCACAGGAGCCCGCGGCCCCTGTGAACCCCATTTTGCGCCGGGAACCGATGCTAACGCATCCGGTTCCCGGCGCGATTGTTTCCTGCCAGCCCGCGCGGCCAATAAGTTTTGCCAAATGGGCCGCGCGTGATTATGCTTGTCTTCTGGAGGACGCATGAAGCTTGAGATACTCACCTATCCCGACGAGATTCTTTCCACTGCCTGCGAGCGGGTGGAGGAGATCACGCCGGAACTGAAGCAATTGATCGAGGACATGGTCGAAACCATGTACGCGGACGACGGCGTGGGCCTGGCCGCGCCCCAGGTGGGCCGCAATATCCGGTTGATCACCGTGGACCAGACCGGCCCCAAGGAGCGCAAGGATCTGCGCGTGATCATCAACCCCGAAATCGTGGAGCGCGAGGGCGAGGTGGAATCCCAGGAAGCCTGCCTGAGTTGCCCCGGCTTTCAGGCAAAAATCAAACGCAGCGAGCGCGTGCGGGTGCGCGGTCTGGACGCGAACGGCAAGGATGTCTGCATCGACGCGGACGAACTCCTGGCCATCATCCTGCAACACGAAATCGATCATCTGGACGGCAAAACCATTGTGGACCGCGCCGGACGCCTGAAGCGGGCCATGTATGACAAGAAAGTGAAGAAATGGATGAAGTAGCCGGAATCGAGCCGCTGCGCGCGGTGTTTATGGGCACGCCCGACTTCGCGGCCGAGGTGCTTCGGCATCTGGCCGCATGGCCGGGCTGCGAGTTGGTCGGGGTCTATACCCAGCCGGACCGTCCCTGCGGACGCGGACGGCAGTGCAAACCAAGCCCGGTGAAGACCCTGGCCCTGGAACTGGGCGCGCCGATTTTCCAGCCGGAAAACTTCAAGACGCCCGAAGCGGTGCAAGAGCTGCGCGCGCTCGCACCCGACGTGCTGGTGGTGGCGGCTTACGGGCTGATCCTGCCCCAGGCCGTGCTGGACGTACCGAGCCGCATGCCGCTGAACGTGCATGCCTCGCTGCTGCCCAAATATCGCGGGGCCGCGCCCATCCAGCGGGCCATTGAAGCCGGGGAGGTCATCACCGGAACCACGATCATGCGCATGGAGGCCGGGCTGGACACGGGTCCGATCCTGCTCCAGCGGGCCTTGCGCATCGGCCACGACCAGCACGCGGGCGAAATCCACGACGAGCTGGCCGAGCAGGGCGGCAAGATGATCGTGGAGGCCCTGGAGCGCCTCTGGCGGGGCGCGCTGGTGGAGATCCCCCAGGACGAATCCAAGTCCACGTATGCGCCCAAGCTGACAAAGGAAGAGGGCGAGGTGGACTGGAACCGTCCGGCAAAAGACGTGCATAACCACATCCGGGCCATGCATCCCTGGCCGGGGCCGTTCTGGTTCTGGTCCGGACGGGGCGAGAGCCTGCGCCTGAATGTGCTGCCGGGCCGGGTCGGTCGGGACCTGGCCAAGGGCGAGGCCGCGCCGGGCGAAATCCTGGGCGAAGAGGAGGGCATGCTGACCGTGGCCTGCGCGGACAAGCTCTACCTGACGCCGGGCGTGAAGCCCCAGGGACGCAAGGAACTGGACGCCACCGCCTTTTGCTGCGGATACATGAACGTTTGCAAATAACCAGGAAATTGTTTCATTTAAAAATGCAATTCCAGATAGTTGCTATTTGCAAAATAGTTTGCACGGAAGTTCTGGCTGCTCCGGCGTCCGCCGCTGGAAGCTCGGCCGGATACGGCAGGGAGAACAGAGCATGACCGCCTCGAGAAAACGCCTTTTCATCGGCCTGATCTCCGGGTCCTGCGCCCTGGTCTGCATCCTGCTGCTCCTGCTCTGGATTGTGCCCTATGTGGGCCTGGACAACATCCACGCCTCCCTGAAATGGATCTGGGGCGGGCTGCTCGCCGCGCTGATGCTGCTGATCTCCTGGGCCACCCTGGGTCTGATCCTGAACATCTGGACCGGCCGCACCTTTTTGTTCACCGGTCGGCTGCGCGGCGTGACCATCAAGCTCTTCCTGCCGCTCATGGTCCTGCTGGGCAAAGCCGTGGGCGTGAGCAAGGAAAAAATCCGCTCCTCGTTCATCAACGTGAACAACGAAATGGTGCTTACCGAGGCCGGAAGCTACAAACCGCACGAAATCCTGCTGCTCATGCCCCACTGCCTGCAAAACAGCCGCTGCGACATGCGCCTGACATACAACATCAATAATTGCAAACGCTGCGGCAAATGCCCGCTCAAGGGACTGCTCGAACTGCACGACAAATACGGCGTGCATCTGGCCATTGCCACGGGCGGAACCATTGCCCGGCGCATCGTGGTCCAGAAACGGCCGCGCATGATCATTGCCGTGGCCTGCGAACGGGACCTCGCAAGCGGCATCCAGGACACCTACCCCCTGCCGGTATATGGCGTGCTCAACGAGCGGCCCAACGGACCCTGCCTGGACACCTTCGTGGCCCTGGAGCTTGTGGAAAAGGCCTTGCTGCGCTTTCTCGCGCCCGAATACCATCAAGGCGCGGGCGAGGCCCAGCGGGGCCAGACCATCGCCACCGCTGGAGCCGCCCATGCATCCGAATAAGCCCGCCAGACGACCGAACGACCGAAACGAACCTGCCCGCAAGCCCGAAGCCGCGAAATCGCTCCTGCCTCCGGCCCGGGCCGTTGCCCTGGACGCTCTGGCCCGTTGCCTGGGTCATGGGCAGGGTGGGAACCGGAGTGCCTCCTCCGACACCGAGCGGGAAATGGACGCCCAGGCCGCCCTGGACACGACCCTGAACCAACGCAAGCCTGATCCGCGCGACGCAGCCCTGGCCACGGAACTCTTTTATGGCGTGCTGCGCTGCAAAAGCCGCGTGGAGTATATCCTCTCCCGCTTTCTGGACCGGCCCCAGGCCCTGCCCCCCGCGGTGATGCTCATCCTCTGCACCGCCGCGTACGAAATGCTCCACCTGGACCGCATTCCCGCACACGCTTCGGTCAACTGGGGCGTGGACGCCGTGCGCGAGACCACAGGAACGGCAGGAGGGCGCGGACTGGCCGGACTGGCCAACGCCGTGCTGCGCAAGGTGGCGGCCCTGGCGGAACACCCGCTGCCCGAAAATTTCTTCGGCCCGGAGGGCGAACCCGAAACCCTGGCCCGGCAATACGCCTGTCCGCTCTGGCTCGTGGAACTCTGGCTCGATGAGTACGGAACAGAACAAGCCGAGAGCTACCTCGCGGCCCAAAGCCTTGCGCCCGCCCTGGGCCTGGCCGTGGATCACAAGCACCCCCAGGCGATGGAAATCGCCCGCGGCCTCGCGGCCCAGCCCGGCCTGCTCCGCTCCTCGGGCCTGGGCTTCGCCTTTACTCCGGGCAGCCATCCCGTGGACATTCCGGAAGATTCCGTGGTCCGCCAGAGCTTTGCCGGACGCGAAGCCCTGCTCGCGCTCGATCCGTTGTCCTGGCCCGAGCCCATCTGGGACGCCTGCGCCGGACGAGGCGGCAAGGCCCGGCTGCTGCTCGAATACGGCAAAACCGTGCTCGCATCGGACATCCACCGGGGGCGCATCCGCGCGCTGCAAGCCGAACTGCCCGAGGCCGAGACCGTCGTGGGCTCGGCTCTGGAAAGGCCCGCCTTTTCCGCCAAACCGCGCACCATTCTGCTCGACGCGCCCTGTTCCGGACTGGGAACCCTATCTCGTCGACCCGATATCAAATGGAAGCGCCGCGAGGACGACTTCGACGATCTCGTGGAACTCCAGGCCAAAATGCTCGCAAGCGCCTGGGAATGTCTGCCGGAAAAAGGCTTGCTCGCCTACGTGACCTGCACCCTGAACCCCGACGAGAACGAACGCCAGATCGCCGCGCTTCTGGCCGACCACCCCGACGCAACGCTGCGCACCGAATGGACCACGAACCCGGACGCGCCCTGGGGCGAATTTTTCTACGCGGCGCTGGTTGAGAAAGCGTAAAGAATAAAGGGAAATGCCTCCGGCGGCCCAAGGGGCAATGCCCCTTGGGAATCCCATTTTGCGGCCCGGCCTGATGCTGCGCATCAAGCCGGGGCGCGAATAAGTACATAATTAAAATTGGGCGGTATGGAGCCCCGACACTCGGGAGAAAACATGGACAAGAACATCCCCGTTCAGACCATTGACTGGTCGAAAATTCCGAGGACGGAGCACAAGGGCGAAACAGGCGTTGCCTATTGGCAGACAATGCAGTTTCCTGGCTTGCGGATCCGAATAGTGGAATACACGGCGGGATATGTCGCGGATCACTGGTGCGAAAAAGGGCATGTGGTCCATTGCCTGGAAGGCGAAGTGGTCAACGAGCAGCAAAACGGCGAAAAATCCGTGCTCACGCCCGGCACATCCTACGTTGTTTCGGACGACCTCAGCTCCCACCGCTCCGTGACCAAACACGGCGTCAAACTCCTGATCATCGACGGGGACTTTCTGAAACTTAAAGAGTAAGCCCGCTGGTGCGAAACCAGATATGGGGACTTTTCCTGAGAACCCCATTTTGCGGCCCGACACGATGCGAAGCATCGAACCGGGCCGCAACAGTTTTCTCAAAAGAAACAAAATAGCACACCGGATGCCGAAGGCATACGGGAAATGAAAAATTTAGGAAGGGGAGGGGGTTCGGGGGAGGGGAGAACCCTTTTTAAAGGGTTTCCCCTCCCCCGATGCCATCACGCTCAGCACCATCTCAGGCTTGCGTGCCCTGGGTCCAGGAGGCGATGGGTGTGAGCGGGGTCTGGTCGCGGAAGTCCACCCGGGCGGCGGTAAAGGCGCCGAACCAGGGCGGGATGCAGCGGGAGTTGAGCAGTCGGTAGGGTTGCTTGTTCTTCCAGGTCTTCACGGGTCCGGGCAGCACGGAAAAGGCGTGGTCCGCGCTGCGGCCCACGTTGACCTTGATCATCCGGCGCATTTCCGCCCAGCTGAACCAGTGCGCCCGGCCCAGGGTCTGGCTTTTGTCGCGTCCATTGGAGAGGTAGTAAAAGGACCAGCGGTTGAGGAAGCCCACGAGCACACCCTGGTCAGCCACCCGGGAGGCTTCGCGCAGCAGGGCGGCGGGATCACGACAGAATTCCAGCACGGTCCAGAGGATCACGAAGTCGAATTCCCCGGCGCGGAAGGGCAGGCATTCGCCGTTGCCCACCTCGATTTCCGCGCGGCGGCCCATGCGGTTGCGCGCGGCCTCGACCATTTCCGGGGAGCGGTCCACACCGCGCACATCAAAGCCCTTCTGCCAGAGCGATTCCAGGAACAGACCGGTTCCGCAACCCACTTCGAGCAGCTTTGTGCCGCGCCGGGGCCAGCCCGCCACCATGAAGTCGAGCAAGCGACGCTCGCAGTCGAGCGCAAAAGCTCCGGCATCGGAGGCGAACCATTTTTCGTATTGCACGGGATCCCAGCTCATCTGTTCTCCGGGCTTGCGCACGGGGGCGTCGCGCGGTAAGGCGAGACGGCCCGATCTTGATCAGTCATTCAGCGATTCATAGACCTTGCCCACAAGCTCCTCGCCGGGCAGCAGGGTCTTTTGGCCGGGCTCCCACTTGGCCGGGCAGGCTTCGTCAGGATGGTTGCGCACGTGGACGTTGGCCGCGAGCTTGCGCAGCAGTTCGTCGGCATTGCGGCCCACGTTGTAGAAATTGACTTCAGAGGAAACGAGCAGGCCGTCCGGATCGATGATGAACGTGCCGCGCAGGGCCAGTCCCGTGTCCGGGTCCCAGATGTCGAAAAAGCGGGAGAGTTCACCGGACGGGTCCGCAGCCATTTTGAAACGGACCTTTTCCAGCAGGCGTTCGCTGTTCTTCCAGGCCATGTGGACGAACTTGGTGTCTGTGGAAACAGAGAGCACCTCGGCCCCAAGCTTGGACAGGACGGCGTGCTTTTCCGCCAGATCGGCCAGTTCCGTGGGGCAGACAAAGGTGAAGTCCGCAGGGTAGAAGACCAGGACGGTCCATTTTCCCTGTTTCTGAATATCGGAGAGGGTCACTTCCCCAAAGACGCCTTCAACGGGATCAAAGACTTCGAGCGCAAAATCTTTGATCTGTGAACCGACTCTGGCGCATTCGAGCAAATCCTCGAAGTGTTCATGTTCGCAGCTCATATTTCTATCTCCTTCGTTTTATGTGACATGCGCTCTTAACAAAGTGGGCGCTGCTGATTATACAGAGGTAGGACGCGTTGCAGGTGGCGTCAAGTCGCCGGCTTTGCTATTCCAAGAAATACGATTTCATCAAACTCCGGGATAAATTATGGCTAAAAAGCACGGATTCACTCTTGTCGCTGACCGGGAAGTGCCGGAAATCTCTTCCAGGGCGCTGCTCTATGAACATGACCGAACCGGTGGGCGCGTGCTCTCCGTGGTCAATTCGGATGAAAACAAGGTCTTTGGCATCAGCTTCCGCACCACGCCGGCTGACTCCACGGGCCTGCCGCACATTCTGGAACATTCCGTGCTTTGCGGCTCGCGCAAATATGCGGTCAAGGAGCCCTTCGTGGAACTGCTCAAGGGGTCGCTCCAGACCTTCCTGAACGCTCTAACCTTTCCGGACAAGACCTGCTACCCCGTGGCCAGCGCAAACCTCCAGGATTTCTACAATCTCGTGGATGTCTATCTGGACGCGGTGTTTTTCCCGAGACTGACGCGCAACACCCTGCGCCAGGAGGGCTGGCACTACGAGCAGGATGGTCCGGGCATGCCGCTGTCCTACAAGGGCGTGGTCTTCAATGAAATGAAGGGCGCCTATTCCTCGCCCGACAACCTCCTGCACGAACTCTCCCAGAGCGCACTCTTTCCGGATACGGCCTACGGCCTGGATTCCGGCGGGAACCCCGAGGTCATCCCCGAACTGAGCTTCGAGCGCTTCATGGCCTTTCACAAAGCCCACTACCATCCGTCCAACGCCTTCGCCTTTTTCTGGGGCAACGACGATCCCGAAAAACGCCTGGCTCTGCTGGACGAGTATTTCGACAAGTTCGACCGCGCCGAACCCGGCGCTGTGGTCCGCCTGCAACCGCGCTTCGAAGCGCCGCAAACCCTGGCCCGCCCCTACCCCGGCGGGGACGGCAAAGCCATGGTCACGGTCAACTTCGCACTACCGGAAACGAGCGACCCGGACCTGAATCTGGCCCTGCACGCCCTGGAACACGTCCTGGTGGGTCTCTCCTCCTCACCGCTGCGCAAGGCCCTGCTTGATTCCGAGCTGGGCGAGGATCTCGCGGGCGTGGGCCTGGAGCCGGACATCCGCCAGATGTATTTCTCCGTGGGCCTCAAGGGCGTGGATCCCGAGGACGTGGACCAGGTCGAGCCGCTGATTCTCCAGACCCTGAAAGACATCGCGGAGCAGGGCGCGCACCCGCACGACGTGGAAGCCGCGCTGAACAGCGAAGAATTCGACCTGCGCGAGAACAACACCGGCAACTATCCGCGCGGACTTTCCGCCATGTTCCGGGCGCTGTCCACCTGGCTCTACGGCGGCGACCCCGTGGATCTGCTCGCTTTCGAAGGTCCGCTGCTGCGGCTCAAGGGGCGCATTGCCGCGGGAGAGCCTGTGTTTGAGGAGCTCATCCGCAAACTCTTCCTGGATAATCCGCACCGGGCGACGGTCAAACTGCTGCCGGACCCCGGCCTTTCCGATCAGGTTCGCCGCAACGAGAAGGAACGGCTGGAAGCGATCCGCCAGAGCATGACCGAAGGGGAGCAGTCCCGCATCCGGGAAATCACGGAACTGCTGCGCGAGGAACAGAGCAAGCCGGACAGCACCGAAGCCCTGGCCGCCATTCCCAGGCTCTCCCTGGGCGACCTGCCCCGACGCAACCAGATCATTCCCATTGAATCCTACGAGCGGGACGAATCGCGTACCCTGCTCCACGACTTGGACACGGCCGGGCTGCTCTATCTGGACCTGGGCTTCGACCTCTCGCGCCTGCCGGAAAGGCTGTTGCCGTATGTGCCGCTTTTCGGCGACGCCCTGCTGGAAATGGGCACGGAAACCACCGACCACGTCACGCTGACCAAACGCATCGCCCGCAAGACTGGCGGCATCGAATCCATGACCTATGCCGCTCCCTCCATGGTTCCGGGCGAGGGCTGCGTGTCGAAGCTTTTCCTGCGCTGCAAGGCCACGGTGGAGCGCAGCGAGGAACTCTTCAAAATCCTGCTGGAAGTGCTCATGCTCTGCCGCCTGGACAACAGGGAACGCTTCCGCCAGATGGTCCTGGAGGCCAAGGCCCAGGCTGAACACCGGCTGATCCCCTCGGGCCATGTGGCCGTGGCCGCGCGGCTGCGCGCTGGGATGCACGAGGCCGGACTGACCAACGAACTGATGCACGGCGTGACCAACCTCTTCTACCTGCGCGAGCTGGCCGAACGGGTGGAGAACGACTTCGAAAGCGTTCACAAAGACCTGGAGGAAATGCGCCGGCTGCTCTTCTCCCGCAACAATCTGATCATCAACGTCACGGCCAGCGAGGATGACTTCGCGGCCATCATGCCGGGCATCACCTCTCTGACACGTGCGCTGCCCGACGCGAGCCAGCCCCGGCTGGAGCGCACCCCGTGCAGCTATCCGGCGCTGGAGGCCCTGACCCTGCCCGCCCAGGTCAACTATGTGGGCCGGGGCGCGAATCTGCGCGAACTGGGCCTGGAATTCACGGGCGCGGCCAACGCGGTGAGCAAGTTCCTGCGGGCGGGCTACCTCTGGGAAAAGGTCCGGGTGCTCGGTGGCGCATACGGCGCGTTCAGCATGTTCGATCTGGTGGCGGGCACGCTCTGCTTCGTTTCCTACCGCGATCCGAACCTGACCGGGACCCTGCGGGCTTTTGACAGCATCGGGACCTATCTGCGCGAAACCGCCCTGAGCCACGACGACATCGAGAAGAGCGTCATCGGGGCCATCGGAGAGATGGACAGCTACATGCTCCCGGACGCCAAGGGCTTTACCTCCATGATCCGCCATCTTTCCGGCATCACGGACGCTTGGCGGCATCAGGTGCGCAGCGACATCCTGGCCACCACCAGCGGCGACTTCCGGCACTTTGCCGAGGCCGCGCGGCTGGTGGCCGAACACGGTCGGGCCGTGGTTCTGGGTTCGCCCGACGCGGTGCGAGAATCGGGCCTGGACTTCATCGAAACCAAGGTGCTCTAGCTCCAATTCAGGCGGGAGAGGCCGCTCTCTCCCGCCGATCCTTGACTTCCAGGGTTCACAACGATATCGGTCAGTTACTGATCGATATCCGCCGGCGTTTTCAAGGTGACGAACGCTGACGACTCTCCTGCCCAGTGCGGAGAAACGCGCTGCCCGGAAAGGAATAACTCCATGCCCGACAAGACCTTGACTCACAAGGACCTCGGAGATGCCTTGGGCGTTTCCGTGACCACCGTGAAAAGCTACCGCCGGAAGTTCCCCGGCTACATTCCCGTGGCAGGATACGGAAAGCCCATCCGATTCCAGCAGAAAGCCCTGGAAGTCTGCCGGAAGATTCGCGAGTGCTTTGAACAGGGTCTTTCTGTGAATGAAACGGAAAAAAGATTGAAGCTCGCCGGTTTCCGCTCCGAGGGCGGACGCCGCGAACCCCGACCCGAGGGCGTGGCCGGTTCGGCCATGGCCGGAACCTCTCCGGAATATCTGGAAAAATTCTTCAAAACCGCTGGGCAGATGATGCAGGGCATGGCCCAGTTGGCCACAGCCCAGGCCCGTTCCGAGCAGCGGCTTTCCCGTCTGGAGGATGCGTTGCGCGGCCTGCTCGAAGCCGAAGCCGGAAGCCAGGCCCTGCTCGGGGAACTGGCCGCGGGATTCCGGACAGACCGTCGGTCGGAACAAGATATTGAAACGGCTGCCCAGGACAACATGGCAGAAGCCGTAATGCCCACCTTGATTGTGGACGGGGAGACGCGCAACACGGAGTCCCCCGACATGACGGTGGAAGATGCTGAAACGCATCGGGAAAGCCGCATCCGGGCCAAAAAAATCGTCAACGTCCGCAGCCGGGACAAGGTGGACAGCTACAGCCTGGAACCGGACGAAGCAGTGGAAGCCCCTGTTGCGGAACCCGCTGCCGATGATGCCGAAACCGAACGTCCGGACCAGGACTACCTGAACATGCCTGTAGCCATCCGCTCGGAACGGGGAGATTTTCTCGGCCTGCCGGGCCGGCTTTCCCTGGGCGACTTCACCAGCTTCCTCGTCCAGCTGGAAAGGGAATCCGGTCCCGTGCTTTCCACCTGGAGCGGCGTGGGCGACACCTGGACCCTTTCCCTGCGGTCCTCCTCGGCCAAACGGCGCGAACTGGGATTTTCAAAACACACCACAAACCGAGGAGTGGAACTGGCCGTGCTCCTGCACCTGAACCGCAACGGTGTGGTGGCGGATCGGGAAGAACTGATGGAATTCTTCCGGGAAATGAAGGATTTGATTCACCAGGGTGAATAATCCCCCCTGTCCTGTTCATGACTTGATCCAAGTCCGTGGCAGCGGCAGTCCGCCGTGCGCTTCTGCGACAGCACAGAAAAATCCCTCTCAGGATCAAAAAAGATCATTTTTGTCTATTTTGAAAACGATGCCCGGCGATTATTTTTGGATCAGAACTTTTTTTTTCACATCGCAGACAAAAAAACTCCTCTTCGCTCACTTTAGGACGCAGGTCCACTGATTCCCGGCAATCCACGTCTGGACCGTTGGGTGAGCATTTAACCCTGCTCGCGGCCCATAGATCCTCGTTTCCAGGGGAAAAGCTTCATTTTGAAAGATTCGCTGAAAATCCCTCTTTCAGCTTGACGAGAGCGGCAAAACATGGCTCATTCGGCACGACAGCGCACAAAATGAGCTTCGACTTGACAAAATTGTGGGCGATACCGGAAGTGAATTGGCTTTTTTCTCACTAATCGTTGACAAAAATGTTTTATATTTGTCTCGGCAGGGAAAATTCTATTACATAATTGTAAGAAACGTGACTCAAGAGCTGGGGTCTGGAAGAAATCGAGAGACTTATCTTGTTTGAATATATTGTGTTTTGGTGATTGGCATCCATCTTGTTAACTAGAAGCCCGTTCGCATCGAAGTCGTGGAACCTAAAAACCTAATTTTGGAGGTCCGGCACATGAATACCCCCGTGTTTGATTGTAAAAACGCCGATGACGTGCTGAAAGCCGTCAAGGATTACAACGTCAGCTTCATTCAGTACTGGTTCGTTGACATCCTCGGCACGCTGAAATCTTTCCAGATCACCCCGAACGAGCTGGAAGCCTCCTTTGAGGAAGGTATGGGCTTTGACGGCTCCTCGATCCTGGGCTTCTGCCGCATTGACGAGTCCGACATGGTCGCCATGCCCGACCCCACCACCTTCCAGATCTGCTCCTGGCGTCCGAGCGAGCGTCCTGTTGCTCGCATGTTCTGCGACGTGGTCAACCCCGACGGAACCCCCTTTGTTGCCGACTCCCGCTACGTGCTGAAGAAGGTCCTGGCCAAGGCCGCCGAGAAGGGCTACACCTCCTACGTCGGTCCCGAGCTGGAGTTCTTCCTCTTCGCTGACGACCAGGACACCGAGATCCTCGACCACGGTGGATACTTCGACGCTCCGCCGCTGGACCTGGGCAACAACATCCGCCGCGAGATCATCTTCGCCCTGGAAGCCATGGGCATGCAGGTCGAGTATTCCCACCACGAGGTGGCCCCGTCCCAGCACGAGATCGACTTGCGCTATGCCGAAGCCCTGAAAATGGCGGACATCGCCATGACCTACCGCGTGGTTGTCAAAGAGACCGCCCGCAAGCACGGCTGCTACGCCACCTTCATGCCGAAGCCCATCTTCGGTGAGAACGGCTCCGGCATGCACGTCCACCAGTCCCTGTTCAAGAACGGCAAGAACGTGTTCTACGAAGCCGGCGACAAGTACCACCTCTCCCCCGAGGGCAAGAGCTACATCGCTGGTATCCTCAAGCACGCTCCTGAATTCGTCTGCGTGACCAACCAGTGGGTCAACTCCTACAAGCGTCTGGTCCCCGGCTACGAAGCCCCGGTGTACATCGCCTGGGCCCGCCGCAACCGTTCCGCCCTGGTGCGCGTGCCCATGTACAAGCCCGGCAAGGAACTGGCCACCCGTATGGAACTGCGCTGCCCGGATCCGGCGGCCAACCCCTACCTGGCCTTTGCCGTGATGATCGCTTCCGGTCTGAAGGGCATCGAAGAGAATTACACCCTGACCACCCCGGTGGAGGAAGACATCTTCCACATGAACGACCGTCAGCTCAAGCGCAACAAGATCAAGGCCCTGCCCGGCTCCCTGTACGAAGCCGCCATGAACCTGAAGAAGTCCAAGTTCATGAAGGACGTGCTCGGCGAAAAGCTGCACAACGACCTGGTCGAAAACAAGGTTGCCGAGTGGGACGACTACCGCACCCAGGTCACCGAGTACGAACTCGACAAGTACCTGCCGGTCCTGTAGGCGATTCTACCCTCATCGCCGTGATTCCAAGGCCCCTGCTTCGGCGGGGGCCTTTTTTTATGTAAAAAATGAGAGGGCCGCCTTGGCGACCCTCTCTTGAAAGCGAATCCGTGATTCGTTCGACCGGTCAGTGGCCCTTGCCCATTTTCTCCAGCCGGATCTGGATCACCTTGGGGTTGGGGTAGGTGTTGGCGATGGAGAGGAACAGTTCCCGCGCCCGGTCATAGTCCATTTCCTGCTCATAAACATCGGCAAGCAGGAAGACCGCCAGGGCCTGGGTGTCCTTGTCGGCCACCCCGTCCGCCATAATGACCTCGAGCACTTCCTTGGCCTGGCCCCAGCTCTGCATAAAACTGTAGGTTTGGGCCTCTTCATATTGGCAGCGGGCGCGGGTGGGGCCGTCCGGAGAGAGCTCCTCACACTTCTGAAGCAGAGTCAGGGCGCGGTCGTAATTGTGCAGCACCCGGTGCACCGCAGCCATGCGCAACAGGGTCTCCACTTTGCGCTGGGTGTCGTCTCTGCCCAGTTCCAGGCATTTCTGCCAGGTGTCCAGGGCCTTGGTCCGGTCCCCACGTTGTTCGTAGAGCTCCGCCAGCTGAAACATGAGCGTCCAGGCCGAGCTGGACTTTTCCCCATATTCCAGAATCATGGCTTCAAGCAACACGATGGAACGGTCCAGATCGCCCTTGACATTGAGCGCGATCTCCAGCAGCCGTTCCCAGGCTTCCAGCCGGCTCTCGCCTTTGGGATAGCGCTGGAGGTAGCTCTCGTATCCCTCTTTGGCCTCGATGTAGAAGCCGTTCATGTACGCAGTGCGCACTGCTTCCAGATCCTCGCGCTCGCTTGAGCCGGAAACCGAACAAGCCGCCAGCATGCCGCAAAGGGTGGCCAGCAGAGCCAGATCAAGCGCAATGCGATGCATGGTCCGCATTTATTCTTCCTCGTCGATGCCCTTGTCCAGGACCAGATCAAAGCCGGCCACCTGGCCGCCGTCCATCTGCACAAGGCGCACGCCCTGCGTGGCCCTGCCTCGGGTTTCACTGATTTCGGTAACGTTCATGCGAATGATCTTGTTGCCGGAGGTCAGCAACACGATTTCGTCGTTTTCGCCCACCATGATGGCCCCGAGCACGGGTCCGGTCTTGGCGGTGACGCGCATGTTGATGATGCCCTTGCCGCCCCGGGTCTGCACCCGGTACTGGTCCAGGCCGGTGCGCTTGCCGTAGCCGCCCTCGGACACGGTAAGCACGCTGTCGCGACCGTTGAAGGTGATCACTGCGGCCACGACCTGATCCTTTTCCCGCAGGGCAATACCCTTGACTCCGGCGGCCACCCGGCCCATGGGCCGCGCATCGGCCATGTTGAAGCGGATGGAGATGCCGTCCGCGGTGATCAGCAGGCAGTCCGCGTCACTGGGGACCTCCTTCACAGTCATCAGTTCATCGTGTTCCCGGAGGGTCACGGCCTTGATGCCCGTGGAGCGGCAGTTGGAATAGAGTTCCATGCTGGAGCGCTTGATCATGCCGCGCTTGGTCACAAAGAGCAGGTAGCGCTCCTGATCGAATTCACGGGAAGTCAGCGCCGCCGCAACGTATTCATCCTTGCTCAAGGGCAGCAGGTTGGCGATGTGGACGCCCTTGGCATAGCGGCTGCCTTCGGGAACCTGGTGGACCTTGAGCTGGTACATGCGGCCCAGGTTGGTGAAGAGCAGCAGGGTCTGGTGGTTCGTGGTCAGCAGGAAGTTATGCACGAAGTCCCCGTCGCCCGTCTGCACGCCCGCCACACCCTTTCCGCCCCGCTTCTGGGACTGGTAGTTGGAAAGAGGCGTGCGTTTGATGTAGCCCCTCTGGGAGAGCGTAATAACGGTCTCGTCGTCGGCGATGAGATCCTCGATGTTGATGTCGTAGGGATTGTCTTCGAGGAGCACGCTGCGACGCGGGGAGCTGTAAGTCTTGCGGATGTCCGTGAGTTCGTCGTCTATGACACCCTTGAGCACGTCGGTATCTTCCAGGATGCTCTTGAAGTATTTGATCTTCTCCATGAGTTCCTGATACTCGGCCTCCAGCTTGTCCCGCTCCAGCCCGGTGAGGCGCTGGAGGCGCATGTCCAGAATGGCCTGGGCCTGCACATCCGAAAGATCGAAGCGGACCTTCAAGGCGGTCTTGGCCTCCTCGGGACTGGCCGAGGCGCGGATCAGCCGCACGACCTCGTCAATGTTGTCCACGGCGATTTTGAGGCCTTCCAGGATATGGGCGCGCTTCTCGCTCTTGTCCAGGTCGAAGCGCGTACGCCGGATGATGACCTCGCGGCGATGATCCAGGAAGTAGGCCAGCACCTGCTTGAGGTTCAGGAGCATGGGCCGGTTGCCGGCCACGGCCATCATGTTGATGCCGAAGCTGGTCTCCAGGGGGGTGAACTTATAGAGCGCGTTGATGATGATGTCCGGAATGGAGCCGCGCTTGAGTTCCAGCACGATGCGGATACCGTTGCGGTCGGATTCGTCGCGCAGGTCCGAAACCCCGTCGATCTTCTTCTCATGTACGAGCTGAGCGATTTTCTCCACCAGGGTGGACTTGTTCAACGCGTAGGGAATTTCCTTGATGATGATCGACTCGCGGTTGCCCTTGAGCTGCTCTATCTCGATCTTGCCCCGGATGCGGATGCTGCCCCGGCCCGTGCGGTAGGCGTCCCGGAGACCCTGGCCGCCGTAGATGGAAGCTCCCGTGGGGAAGTCCGGACCCTTGATGAGCAGCATCAGGTCTTCCACGCTGCATTCGGGATTGCGCAGCAAATGCAAGGTCCCGTCCACCAGTTCCCCCAGGTTGTGGGGCGGGATGTTGGTGGCCATGCCCACGGCAATACCCGAAGTGCCATTGAGCAGCAGGTTCGGAACCTTGGTGGGCAAAACCACGGGTTCCTGCAGGGTGTTGTCGTAGTTGGGCCGGAAATCCACTGTCTGCTTGTCGATGTCCGCCAGGAACTCGCTGCACAACCGGGCCATGCGCACCTCGGTGTATCGCATGGCCGCCGCGGCGTCGCCGTCGATGGAACCGAAGTTACCCTGCCCGTCCACAAGGGGATCGCGCATGGAAAATTCCTGGGCCATGCGCACCAGGGCGTCATACACGGCGGAATCGCCGTGGGGATGGTACTTACCGATGACATCACCGACCACGCGGGCCGACTTCTTGTAGGCGCGATTGTACGTGTTTCCAAGATCCTGCATGGCGTAAAGAATACGCCGGTGTACGGGCTTGAGTCCGTCACGCACGTCCGGAATGGCTCGCCCGATGATCACGCTCAAGGAATACTCAAGATAGCTTTTCTTGAGTTCTTCCTCGATGGTTATGAATTCAGTCATGTATCCTCCGTTCGGGGCGGCCCGTAAAAGAGCCTCGGCGCGGACTGGCCGCGTCGTCCCGGTAATCTGCTAGATATCCAGTTCCCGCACGGCCAGGGCATTGCGCTCGATAAACTGGCGACGAGGCTCCACCGAATCCCCCATGAGATCCTGGAAGATGTCGTTGGCCTCGGACATGTCGTCGATCCGAACCTGCAGCATGGTGCGCTTGGTCGGGTCCATGGTCGTTTCCCAGAGCTGTTCCGGGTTCATCTCGCCCAAACCCTTGTAGCGCTGGATCTGGAATCCCCGGTTGGCTTCTTCCAGGATCATTTCCAGCGTCCGGAACAGCCCGCTGACCGGCACTTCCTCGCCGGCCTTGACCACCAGGAACTCCACTCCTCCGCAATCGGTCTTGATCTTGCGGTTGGTGTCGTAGGCCTGACGATACAGCTTGGAGTTGAAAAACTCCATGGCCAGACGGGTGCGATGGCCGTTCATATTTTCAAACACAATGAACGTGCGATCCTTTTCGGACTCCTCGTCGTGCTCGCTTTCCAGATTCACGCTGTAGCCGCGCTCGCGCATGTCTGTGTAGAACGCCTCGGGATCATTTTCTTCCTTCTCGAACCAGCGGAAGGAAAGCCGGTGCTTGCTGTCCAGCAAATGCATGAACAGAGGCTCCTCAATGGCCATGTTTACGGCGTCCAGGACTTTGTTGCGCACAAAGCGGATCTGGTTGGCGAATTCCACAAGTTTGGGTCCGGTGTACTCGAACCCGTTCACAGAACGGATCACAAGATCCTTGCTCACGTTGGCGAGCAGGAAATCGTTGAGTTCCGACTCCTCCTTGATAAATTTCTCGAACTTGCCCTTATGCACGCGGAACAGGGGTGGCTGGGCGATATAGACATTGCCTCGCTCGATGAGCTCCGGGTACTGCCGGAAAAAGAAGGTCAGCAGCAGGGTGCGGATGTGCGAGCCATCCACGTCGGCGTCCGTCATGATGACGATCTTGTGGTAGCGCAGCTTGTCATAATCCTTTTCCTGGTCGTCGCCCACGCCGATGCCCACACCGAGCGCCGTGATCATGGCCCGGATTTCCTTGTTCGAAAGCATCTTGTCGATGCGGGTTTTTTCCACGTTCAGGATCTTGCCACGCAAGGGCAAAATGGCCTGAATACGCGGGTCACGACCCTGTTTGGCGGAACCACCTGCGGAATCACCCTCAACGATGAAGATTTCCGATTCTTCGGCCTTCTTGGTCTGGCAGTCGGCCAGCTTTCCCGGAAGGGCGTTGTCCGAAAGCGCGCCCTTGCGCCGGACCAGGTCGCGGGCCTTGCGGGCCGCGTCGCGCGCCCGGGCCGCGTCAATGACCTTTTCCAGAATAGCCTTGATGTCCTTGGGGTTTTCCTCAAAGAACTGGGTCAGCTTTTCATAGACCAAGCCGGCCACCAGACCGCTGACCTCGGAGTTTCCGAGCTTGGTCTTGGTCTGCCCTTCAAACTGGGGCATGGGCAGCTTGATGCTGATGATCGCCGTAAGTCCCTCGCGAACATCGTCGCCGGAAACCTTGCGGACCAGCTTTTTGGGCAGATCCGCGTTGGCGATGTAGTTGTTCAGGGCACGGGTCAGGGCCGTGCGAAAGCCCGCAAGATGCGTGCCGCCTTCCACAGTGCGGATATTGTTGGCGAACGAATAGACGTTTTCCTTGTATCCGGTGTTGTACTGCACCGCGAACTCGGTGACCATGTTGTCGGATTCACCGATGCCATAGATCACATCCGTGACCACGGTCTGCCCGCTGTTGATATCCTGAGTATAGGAACGGATGCCGCCTTCGAAGTGAAAGCTTTCCGTATCGCCGCTGCGTTCATCCGTAAAGTCGATGCGCAGGCCGGAATTGAGGTAGGCCAGTTCCTGCAGCCGCTTTTTCAGCGTGTTGTAGTCGAACTGGTTGACCTCGAAGATTTCCTCGTCCGGGCGGAAGCGGATGGCCGTTCCCGTGTTCGTGGACTCGCCCACAAGCTCCAGGCCGGAGGTGGGCACACCCCGTTCATAGGTCTGCCGCCAAGTCTTGCCGTCGCGCTTGACCGTGGCTTCCAGAAACTCGGAAAGGGCATTGACGCAGGACACGCCCACGCCGTGCAACCCGCCGGAGACCTTGTACGAATCGTTGTCAAACTTACCGCCGGCGTGGAGCGTGGTCATGACCACTTCCAGTGCGGGCCGGTGCTCCTTGGGATGCATGTCCACGGGAATGCCGCGGCCATTGTCCGTGACGGTCACGGAGTTGTCCATGTGCAACTGGACCTTGATGCGGGTGCAATACCCGCCCATGGCCTCGTCAATGGAGTTGTCCACCACCTCGTAGACAAGGTGGTGCAGACCGCGGCCGTCCGTGGAGCCGATGTACATGGCGGGGCGTTTTCGTACGGCGGAAAGCCCCTCAAGAATAGTGATGCTGTCGGCGGTGTAACCGCCGCTGTGCCTCTGTTCGGTCATTAAGCGTCTTCCTCGGTATAATAGGTCTCTTCCTGAATCATCATCGGCATGACAATGACCTGATAGTCTGTGTCGTCAGGACCGGTGATGCCGCAGGGCGCTTCGCCTCCGGTGAGAACCATCTCCACGGATTGAGAGCTGAAATGATTAAGGATCTCTATAAGATTCTTGGTCGGGAACGCAATGCGCTCCAAATCGCCGCTGAACTGCGCTTCCATGGATTCCGTGGCCGTGCCGGTTTCCTGGCCCTGGCTGTAGAGCACGAGTTCGCCCGGCTGGAGCATGAAATGCGTGCAGCGGTTGGAATCGGTGTTGAAGATGGAGATGCGGTCCAGGGAATTGATCATTTCCCCGCGCTTGAACCCGAGGCGGGAAACCCCTTCCTCGCCGAGTTTGGAGAGGAAGTTATTGTAGTTGGGATACTGGTAATAGGAAAGCGGCAGGCTGAAGGTCTCCTGCTGGTCTCCGGTGCGAAAGAAAAGGCGTTTGTCCGAGATGTTCAGTTCAATCTCGTCAGCGGTGAGCCATTTCTTCAGCTCGGCCAGATATTTTTTCTGGATCAGCACGCCCTCTTCAGGCAGCAGCTCGAAAATGTCGTCATTCACAAACTTGATCATGGCGAATTGGTGGCCGTTCAGCCCGCAAACCTCAATGGCCTTGTCCCCGTTCTTTGCCCGGGCGAAATAGATGCAGGCGATGGCCTCCATGGAATCCTCATCGCTGATGCAATAAGCGATCTTGTCGATGATCTCGTGCAGGAAGTCGCCGGACCAGAACACGGTTCCCTCGTCCGGGAAGGAAGAGAATTTCTGGAACCATTCCTCGTCGTTCACAGGCAGCTTGTATTTGCGCGCGCCCTGCTCCACGAGAACATTTTGCTTGTCCGCGTCGGTCTTGATGGTCAGTTCGCCCGAAGGCAGCTTGCGGACCAGTTCATAAAAGGCGCGGCCCTGGATGCCGGCCAGTCCTTCTTCCTGAATCTGGGCAGGATAGGATCCGCAAAATTCCAGGTTGGAGTCCGTGGACATTATGTTCAACCTGCCGTCCTCGCACTTCAGCCAGATCGTGCGCAGAAAAGCGGCGCCCGTTTTGGCCGGAATGATGTTGGCCGACTTCTGCAAACCTTCGATGATCTCGTCTCTTTGTACTCTTAAGAACATAAAGAAGACTCCTTGTTGCTTTTATAAGGCCTGTTACTTGGTAGATAACCAGGATATCAGACCGTATTTAAAGAATTAAATTTCTACACACTCTGTAGGAGACTACGAACGTCATCGACAGAATTTTTAGAAGGGGTCACTCTCTGCCATAGAGCAGACATTTCTTCTTCAACTCTTTCAACAGACTGTTCATTGTGGGATCATCTTCCCGCAATTGTTCTATTTTTTTTACAGAGTAGAGCACCGTGGAATGGTCCTTACCGCCGAAGGTCCGGCCCAGGGCCGGATAGGAGATCGGCAGTAACGTCTTGCAAAGATACATGGAAACCTGCCGGGCCTGGGCAATGTGCGCGTGCCGCTTGCTGCCCTTGAGCTCTTTGACACTGACGCCGAAATGGTCGGCCACCAGGGAGATGACATGCTCGGATTTGAGCGTCTCCGTGCTGCTTTCCTCTGTATTGTTCAGAATTTGCTCGAAATCCCGTTTCGAGATGTCCTTGCGCACCAGCTCGCGAAAGGCCACCAGCTTGATCAGAATGCCCTGAAGATAGCGAAAATCCTTGAAGCGCTGGGCCAGAGTGAGAATCTGCTCTTTGGAGAGCGGAATCTTGCGCTGTTTGGCCTGCTCGCGGATGTAATCGATGCGCACTTCCAGGTCCGGCTGTTTCAGAGAGACCATCAGCCCCCACTCCAGTCGGGAGAGCAGCACAGGATCAAGAAAGTCGTATGAGGAAACCTTGTCCTGGCAGCAGAAGACCATCTGTTTTTTTCTGTCGAAGAAATGATTGAAGATGA
This sequence comes from Desulfovibrio sp., assembly GCA_050251775.1. GTDB lineage: Bacteria > Desulfobacterota > Desulfovibrionia > Desulfovibrionales > Desulfovibrionaceae > Paucidesulfovibrio. The sequence goes on along the minus strand of JBFWMD010000005.1, from coordinate 2,170 downwards.
TGATCATTTCCTGCTGCATGCCGTCATATTTCTGGATCTGGTGAAAATCGTCCAGAAAAAGATAATCATGGGAAAAAATATGGTTGCGAACGCGGAAAAGGTCTCCGGCAAAGGTGGTGCTGTAGAGATTTTTCAGTTCGTCCATAGAGAGCAGCAACACCGAAGCAGGATCGGCTTTTTTGCTGATTTCGTTGGCAATGGCACGCAGGAGATGGGACTTTCCCGAGCCGTGCTCCCCACAGATCAGGAAGGGGTTGAACAGGGTCCCGGCCTGTTTGGTCACCTCCCGGGCCGAGGCCAGAGGGAAATAGTTTTTCTTGTTTACGAGGAATGAATCGAAAATGAACTGGGAATCAAAGGGAAAGCCAACGGCCTTGGTGCTGGTCTCCACGATGCGGCTGGAATCACCGCCATTGGCAGGTGTTTTGTACTGGATCGTATATTCGCCGCCCAAAAAACGGTTCAATTGAGCTTCGAACTTGTCCTGGATCGTGCCCTCGAACCAGCGCGCGAAAAAGCCGTGCGGAAAGATCACCGAAGCCGTGCGTTCAACCGGGGCGATTTCCACATCCAAAGGGTCAAACCAGCGGCGAAGCTCCTGCTCGGAACTGGTTTGGAGCAGATGTTCTCGAAGTGCTTGTTTCGCGTTCAAAACTGATCTTTGCTGAATTTTTCAGGTTGCAGAAATAACAGAAGAAATATTTGAATGAAGAGCAATGATGCGATCCGCGTCGGAACGTATCATTATATAGCTCAAAAATACCCTTAAGCCAAGCGCAGGAAAGGGGGAGCGGGGCAGGTTCCCGGAAAAAAATTGCGTTCGGAAACGATTTGAGACAGTATCAAAATCTTTGAAGCATCGTATCAACGGAGGTACTCGTGGCCACCCATCAGGTCAATAAATCCATTCAGGAAATCAACGACCGCATCCGCAAGGGAAAGGCGGTCGTGCTCAACGCGGAGGAAATGACCGCGGAAGTGCGCCGCCTCGGCAAGGTCAAGGCGGCCAAAGAAGTGGACGTGGTCACCACGGGCACGTTCTCGACCATGTGCTCCTCCGGAATGCTCTTCAACATCGGGCAGGAACCGCCCGTGATGAAGGTCTCCCAGCTCTGGCTGAACAACGTGCCCGCCTATTCCGGCGTGGCTGCGGTGGACGGCTACATGGGAGCCACCGAACCCGCCGAGGACGACCCCCTGAACAAGGTTTATCCCGGCCGTTTTGTCTACGGCGGCGGACACGTCATCGAAGACCTGTTGCGCGGCAAGGCCGTACACCTCAAGGCCCGGGCCTACGGTACGGACTGCTACCCGCGCCGTAAGCTTGACAAGGACGTGACCCTGGCCGACCTGCCCAATGCTTGGCTGCTCAACCCGCGCAACTGCTACCAGAACTACAACTGTGCCGTGAACCTGACCAGCCGGACCATATACACCTACATGGGTCCGCTCAAACCCAAGTCGCGCAACGCCAACTACGCCACAGCCGGCGAACTCTCGCCCCTGTTCAACGATCCGCTGTTCAAGACCATCGGCCTGGGCACGCGCATTTTCCTGGGCGGCGGCATCGGCTACGTCATTGGCTCCGGCACGCAGCACAACCCCAAGCCGCCCCGCAACGAGTACGGCATTCCCATGACCCCGTCCGGAACCCTGATGCTCAAGGGCGACATGAAGAAAATGAAAGCGCGCTACGTGCGCGGCGTGTCCATTGTGGGCTACGGTTGCTCCATGGCCGTGGGCGTGGGTATTCCCATTCCCATTCTCAACGAGGAAATCGCCTGGCATACCGGCGTGTCCAACGCGGATATCCAGGTTCCCATCCGCGACTACGGCTACGACTATCCCAACGGTGTGCCCCGGGTGCTCGGACACGCGACCTTCGAGGAACTCCAGTCCGGAGAGATCGTGCTCGACGGCAAGAAAATTGCCACCGTGCCGCTCACGTCCTACCCCATGTCCACGGAAGTGGCGGACGAACTCAAGAAGTGGATCCTGGAAGGGAAATTCACCCTGACGCAGCCCGTGGAAGAGATCGACTGCTTTTATTGAGCAGTGAAGAGAATCGGGGGGGGGGGGGGGGGGGGGGGGGGGGGGGGGGGGGGGGGGGGGGGGGGGGGGGGGGGGGGGGGGGGGGGGGGGGGGGGGGGGGGGGGGGGGGGGGGGGGGG
>JBFWMD010000004.1:0-82828 GCA_050251775.1 Desulfovibrio sp. | reverse complement strand
CCTCCACGCTGACCACGGTGTTGCTCGACGAAAATTTGATGGCGTTGGTCAGCAAATTGTCGATGACCTGCCCAATGCGCCGCCGATCCACCTCGGCCACCACGGAATCATTGCGCTCGATGCGGATTTCAATGTTTTTTTCTCCGGCCATGAGCTGGGCCATGTCCACGCGCTCCACGATCAGGGAGGCGAGATCCTCCCGCTGGCGGCTGAGTTCCAGCCTGCCGCTCTCAATCACCGAAATGTCGAGCAGATCGCTGACCAGCGCGTTCATCTGCCAGCCCGCCAACTGGATGTACTCCAGCATCCTCCGTTGGTTGCCGTCCAGCAAGTCCTTGGCCGTCTGGAGCAGGATGCCAGCGAATCCGTTCACGGCGTTGATGGGGTTGCGCAGATCGTGGGCGGCCATGCCCAGAAGGCGGTTCTTGAGCTCGTCCAGCTCGCGCAGGCGGCGCTGGCGCTCCACAGTGTCCACGAGTTGGAACATCCGCGCCTGGAATTCCTCACGCTCAAAGGGCTTGCGCAGAAAATCGTTGGCCCCGTTCTTGATGAAGCGCACGGAGAGCGGCTCGCCGCTGAAGGAGGAAACACCGATCACCCCGAGATCCTTGAGCTCCGGACGGGTGCGAATCTTGACGGTCAGTTCCACGCCGTCCATGCCTTCCAGCTCGTAATCCACCACGGCGAGAAGAAAATTCGGATCCTGCCGCAACACTTCCAGGGCCTGTTCGCCTGATTCCACGGCCACCACGTCCAGCAGGTGCAGGGAAAGGAGGTTTTGCAGATAGCGGCGCATGGAGCGGGAATCGTCCACCACCAGGGCCTTGCGGCCACGAATGCGGTAGAGGCGTCCCACGGCGGCCACGAGGTTGTCCACGGCGTGGCGGTTTTTGACCACGTAGTCGGTCACATTCTTGGCCAATATCCGCTGGCGCGTCTCCTGGGTGATGTCCGAGGTGAAAACGAGGCAGGGCAGGCCGTGCTCCAGCACGGTATCCACCACGGAGCCATCGCTGGAATCCGGCAGCGCCAAGTCGGCTATGGCCAGAAACCAGCCTCCCTCTTCCAGCGCGGTGCGGGCCTCGGCCAGCGTGGTCACAGCCCGGGCGTTGAAACGCAGATCCTTTTCAATGCGTCGCACCAGTTCAGCCTGAACCGACTTGCTGTCCTCAATGACCAGGATGTTGGGAACGGACCTGACTTTCATGTGATCTCACAAAAAAAGGATTCCCCCAGTCTGCCAAAATGGGCGGACACCGTAAAGTAATGATTTCCGGGCAACCCGGCAACAGCTAGTCGCTTTGGATGGAAAAACCGTGTTCCCGAAGTCGCTCCTCGGAAACAGCTCCCCGCCGGAGAATTTCCAACCGTCCGTCATCAAGGGGGAAAACCACTGTGGAGGCTGCGCCGCCCAGGGGATACGGCTCCGTCAGCATTGCGGCATCCGCGCAGGCAAGCAAATCCGGATTCAGTTCCTCGGGCCGCCCGACCGCCGGGTCGCCGCTGAAATTGGCGCTGGTGGCCACCAGGGGCGCATGCAGCGCACGGGAAAGTTCGGCGGCCAGAGGGTGCGGCGTGCAACGTACCGAGACCAGACCGCGCGCGTCCCGCACGGGACGGGGCACTTCCGCCCTGGCCCGCACCAGTATGGAGAGGGGGCCGGGCCAAAAGACCGCAGCCAGAGCAAGGACACAGTCCGGAATCTCCGCGGTCACCAGTTCCAGCATTTCGGGCGCGCCGATGATCAGGGGCAGGGGCTTGGCCTCTGGGCGTCGCTTGATGCGCGACACGCGCATGGCCGCGTCCCGGGAAAGGCCGTGACAGCCCAGGGCGTAAAGGGTTTCCGTGGGGTAGACCACCACCCCGCCGTCCCGCAATGTCTGAAGGATGCTGCGCATGAATGGTCCCTAGCAGAAAACAACGCAGGGGTCAGCGGCTTTTCAATGATTCCGAAATATCGTACCAAGTCGTCACAGGAGGCCGCATGCCCGCATTCCCCCACCCCGGCGATCCCGACTTCGGCGAATCCGTTCTCAAGGCTTTGCGCCCCGCCGCCCCGACCTGGGTCCTGGGCATCGAAGAGGACCGCACCGCCTCGGCCTTCGGCTCCGGTATGCTGCGGCTCGCCCGGGAGCACACTCCGGCGCTGCTGCCGGCGGCCCGCGCTCTGCTGCTCTGGAACTGGCAGCGCCGCCCCCTGAACAGCGAGGCCCTGAGCAACCTGATTGACGCGAGCAGGGACCAGCCGTTTCTTCCGCCCCTGCCCCGCTTTCTCCGCAGACTGCACGCGGCCCTGAACCGCCCCCTGGACAGCGAAGCGCTCAAGGAGGCCATGGACGCTGGCGAGCAGGCCCTGGTGCTCAAACATCTGCTGCTGCGCGTGCGCCGACCGGGCGAGGGACTTTTCTGGCTCGCGGTCTGCTGGGACTGGCTGCTCCGCCTGGGCCGGGAGGACCTGCCGCCCTCAATGCTGGAAGCGGCGGACGTGGAGCCGGACCTGCTCCCGCTCAAGGAACGGCTCCGGGCCGAATGGGCGCTGCTCTATCTGCCGCCCGACCAGGCCCTGGCCCATGTCCGGGCTCTGCATCCGGACATCTGGTCACCCTTTGCGGAATACCTCCGCGCGGAGCTGCACCTGCGCATGGGCGACCGCGCCGAGGGTGTCCGCCTGCTGGCCAGGGTCTGGAAGCGCATGCCCTGGCATCCCCAGCTGACCCTGAAGCTCTCGGGCCTGCTGGAGACTCCCGAGTCTCCGCTGAAAGACGATTTTTCCGACGCCTGCGTGCTGGTCTATTCCTGGAACAAGGCCGGGCTGCTGGAGCAGACCCTGCGCAGCCTCGCGGACAGCGACCTGCGCCGCGCCCTGGTGGTGGCCCTGGACAACGGCTCGAACGACGCCACGCCGGAAACCCTGCACCGCTGTCGCTCGCTTTTTGGTCCCGGAAAATTCATGGACATCCGGCTGCCCGTGAACGTGGGCGCGCCCGCAGCCCGCAACTGGCTGCTCTCCCTGCCCGAAGTGCGCGCCCGACGCCGGGTCGCGTTTCTGGACGACGACGTGCTGCTGCCCGAAGACTGGCTGGTGCGCCTGACCGCCGCCCTGGACCGAAACAAAGCGGACGTGGCCGGGTGCAGAATCGTTTCGGCCACGGCCCCGGCCAGCATCCAGTCCGCCGACTACCATCTCCTGCCGCCGGGGCAATGCTCGTCCACCTTCCAGGACCGCGAGGACAACATCCTGGTCTTCGACAACTGCGCCAACGCCCTGGACCTGGGATTGTTCAGCTATTGCCGTCCGGCCCTCTCGGTCTCGGGCTGCTGCCATCTTCTGAGCATGGAGAGCGTACGCCGGGCCGGAGACTTCGACATCCGCTTCTCCCCCACCCAGTTCGACGACTTGGAACGGGACCTGCGCGTGGGGCTTGCGGGCATGCGCGTGGTCTACGAAGGCCGCCTGGCCGTGCGGCATGTCCAGCACTCCAGCCTGGCCAAGGTTCAGAGCCTCGCCGGAATCGGGCATGTCTTCGGCAACCGCATCAAGCTGGAAGGGAAATACGGACGGGAAGAAATCAAGACCCTCGGGGATCGGCATCGCGAAGCACTCTGGTCCGACCTTGCCGCCCGGCGCAGGGCGCTGCTCCAGGGCCTGCCGGCCCCCTCCATGTCGAGTTGACCGGAGGAATAAGCTCGGCCTTGCCGAGGCAACACCGCATGGGGCGGAATCGCCGCGCCCTGCTAGCGCTCGCGCCAGAGGGCCTCGTATTCCTGGAGTTCCGCGTCGCTGAGCGAGGGGACGTTGTACATCCCGTTGGCGTCGCGCTGGGAAAAGGCTTCATAGAGGATCAGGGCGGCGGCCACGGAGACGTTGAAGCTCTGGATCATGCCCTGCATGGGAATGTAGATTTCGTCCGGAACGAGCTGCGCCAGTTCGGGGGAGGTTCCGCGATGCTCGTTGGAGAGAATCACGGCCGTGGGCTGGGTGAAGTCGCACTCGGAAAGTTCCAGGGCGGTTGGAGAAAACCCAGTGCGCAAAATCCGATACCCTTGCGCTCGAAGCCCGTTTATCATATCGGACCCGTTGTCGTGGCGGACGCGGTCCACCCACTTGAGGGCGGAGGCCGATGATTTTTTGCCGATATCGGGCCACTGCGCCGTGGTATAATAAAGATGCACCCCAAGCACCCCGAAGGCATCGCAACTCCGGAGTACCGCGGAAACATTGTGCGGATCCCAGATGTTATCCATGATCAGGGTCAGGTCTTTCTGCCTGCGGCGCAGCACCTTGCGGATGCGTTCCAGCCGTTCCAGCGTAATCTCTCGTGGCATGTCGGCTGCCTACCCGATTCCCCCTTTCGGTGCAAGCCGCAAGACAATTCGAATTTCCCCTTTGTGTTCCCAACCATTTTTGGTAACGTGACCGACGATGCAATAACCCTTTTCTCCATCGACGCGAGGACGACATGCGTGCGCTTATCGTCGAAGATGAATTTCTGAGTCGCAAGGTTTTGCGCTCCTTTCTGACCACCGCTTTCGAAGTGGAGGTGGTGGTCAACGGCAAGGAAGCGTTGGACGCCTTTCGTCTGGCCCACAAGGAAGGCAATCCCTACGAACTGATCCTCATGGACATCATGATGCCCGAGGTTGACGGCATGGAGGCCCTGGAGCGCATCAGGGACATGGAACGCGAACTGGACATCGCCAACCCCGTCAAGGTGATCATGACCACGGCGCTGGATGATCCCAAGACCGTGATCCGCTCGTTCCACGATGGCGAAGCCTCGGGCTACATCGTCAAGCCGGTGGACAAGGACAAGCTCTACGGAGAACTGGAGAAGCTCGGGCTGTTGGCCAAGTAGCGAGGCATCCGCATGACCATCGATCCCATGGTCGAAGAATTTTTCGCGGAAGTGAACGACAAGTACTATCCGCAGGTCATCGAGGGGCTCGCCCTCCTCGACGGCGGGGATGTGGCCCAGGCGCTGGAAATTCTCGCACGTCCGATCCACACGATCAAGGGGGTCGCGGGGTTCATGGCCGGGTTCGAACCCGCCTCCACCTTCACCCACAAGGTGGAGGATTTCCTCAAGGCTCTCCAGGCCGGAAAAATCGAAAGCGCTGGGGAAAACCTCGCCCTGGCCGAACGCGGCGTGACCGCCATTTTCCAGGTGCTGGAACAGATCCGCGTGGACGGTTCCCTGAACCAGAACGACGCGGACGAAATTCTCCAACTGCTCGAGGATGCCGCCGGAGGCCGAAGCCACCAGCCCGAACCCAGCGCCGACTGCTTCCAGCTCATCCGCCAGAACGGCTATTCCATCATCCGCGTCGTCTGCCCCCGGCTGCACCTGGAGGAGCACCGCCTCGCCCTGGGCGAACAGCTGAACAAAATCGCGGACGGGGAAGACGTGGTTCTGAACCTGGAGGCCGTGCGCACCATGGGTTCCTCGGTCTGGCAGAGCATCGCGGGCCATGCGGCCCGACTCCAGCTCGCGGCGGCGGGCATGCGCGGCTCCTGCCGGGCCACGTTCCACTCCTGGGGCTTCGACCGCTACTTTGAAAACTTTTCCAATCTCGACGCCTACGTCAAACGACAAACCGCCCGTCGGGAGCACCCCGCATGATCGACAGCATTCTCAAATGCATCGAGGGATTCGAACGCAGTATCCTGGAATCGGAACGCACGGGCGGCAAAGGCATCAAGGATGTTCTCGACACGCTCGGGCTGAGCCACGTCAAGCTCCCCTCGGCCCAGGTCATCGCGCTCATGGACATGCTGGCCGACGGCATCACCCCGGTGAGCGCGGACATCGTCACGGCTCTGCTGGGCATCTGCGAAGGCTACAAGAAGCTGCTTTTCGCCATGTCCGGCCTGCTGGAGGAAGGGGCTATGAATGCCCTCCAGGTGCAGTCCGAACCGCACCCCGAACCGGTGACGCCAAAACCGGCTCCGGAACCCGATGCCGAAAAGGGCGACGCGGCGGCCCAGCAGCAGACCACGGGCCAGGGGGCCAAAACCTCGAGCATTTCCTCCATTCGCGTGGACACGGAACGGCTGGACCGGATCATCGAGTTGGTGGGCAAATTGATGGTCACCTACGCAGTCATCTCCCAGGCGGGCGGCACAACCACGAGCCAGGCCGCAAGCAGCCTGCGCGAACTCGACCTGATCATCACCAACCTCCAGACCGAGGTCAATGCGGTGCGCCTTGTGCCGCTGAAACAGATCTTCGTGCCCATGCACCGTCTCGTGAACAGTCTGGCCCAGAAAATGGGCAAAAAGATCAGCTTTGAAATCCAGGGCGACAGCCTGGCTCTGGACAAAACCATTGTGGAAAGCCTGAACGAACCGCTGGTCCACCTGCTGCGCAACGCCGTGGACCACGGGCTGGAAACGCCCGAGGAGCGGGAGGCCGCGGGCAAGCCGTCCACGGGAACGGTCCGGCTCTCGGCTTCCCGGCGCGGCGAGACCGCCTACATCGAAATCCGGGACGATGGACGCGGCCTGGACCCGAACCGTATCCGCACCAAAGCCCAGGAGATGGGATTGCTCGCTCCTGACGAGGAAATCGACGAATCCGAGGTGTACGGCCTGATCCTCAAATCGGGCTTCAGCACCGCCGCCAAGGTCACGGACGTGTCCGGCCGGGGCGTGGGCATGGACGCGGTGATCAACGTCATCCGCAACACCCTGGACGGCGACATCAGCATCACCAGCGAATACGGGAGCGGCTCGGCTTTCACTCTGGAGATCCCCCTTTCCCGCTCGGCCAACGAAGGCATCGTGGAGGCCCTGGTCTGCCGCCTGGGCAAGGAGCTGTTCATCATCCCCAGCCAGGACGTGGTGGAAATCTACCTGCCCCGCGAGCGGGACATGGTCAACCTGCCGGACGGCCGCGAGACCGTGGACGTGCGCGGCGAGGTCCACAGCCTGCTCCGCCTGGGCAACTACCTTGACATTGTCACGGATATCGAGGACACGACCCGTGCCCAGGCCGTTGTCGTCCGAGTGGGCGAACTGAAGACCGCCATTCTCGTGGACGAGGTCCTGCGCCAGCAGCAGGTGGTCATCACCAAATTCACGCTGCCCGTGGGCGAAATCTTTTCCCTGCCCATTCTCGGCTTCGGCATGATGGGCGAATCCGATGCACTGGTGGTCGATGTGGAAGCGCTGCTGCGCTCCTTTTGTCCGGAACCCGCCGCGACCTGAGTCCGGCCCGATCCCCTCCGAGAGCCGCGCAATCCATGACCTTCGCCATTCTCCTCGCCGCCTACGGCTCCCGAAAACCCGATGCACAGGCCGCGCTGGCCCACATCCGCGATCTGGTCCGGGCGGTCTATCCCGACATTCCCTGCGAAGTGGCCTACACCTCCCAGCACGTGCGCAGAATGCTGGCCAAGAGCGGCGAACCCGCACCCGGCCTGCGCGGGAGCCTGGAAGAACTCGCGGCCCAGGGCCTGAGCCGCGTGGTTGTCCAGTCACTGCACGTCATTCCGGGCCGCGAATTCCATGACATCCTTTCCCTGGCCAATGAGATGATCCTCCGGGACCAGGGGTTCGAACGCATTGAGGTGGGTTTTCCGCTCCTGGCCGGAGAACACGACCTCGAACGCGTGGCCGAAGCACTCCTGACCATTGCCGCGCGCCACGCGCCCGAAAATGGAGCCGTGCTCTTCATGGGCCACGGCAGTCGCCATCCGGGCAGTGAATACTACGAGGCCCTCAACGAAATCCTCCAGGAACGAAACCCGCTCGTGTTCGTGGCGCCCATTGACGGCCCGGAGATTCTCGAAGCCCGGAACCGGCTGGCCGCTTCCGGCATCCGCCGGGCCGCCCTGCTGCCCTTTCTCTTCGGCGCGGGCTGGCACGCCCTGCGCGACCTGGCCGGGGACCGGCCCGAATCCTGGGAAAGCCTGCTGACCGAGGGCGGAGTGGAATGCGAAGTCGTGCTCAAGGGCGCGGCCGAGCATTCCGAACTTTCGGAGATCTGGCTCGCCCACCTGCACGACGCGGTGGAGCGCCTCAAGCGCGGCTGAAGCCCGGCCCGCGCGGCTCGTGCAACCCCACGCACGGCCCGAAATGAGATGTGCCGCGACTGAGAGGCAATGATTCCCGCTCCTGTGCCGGAGCCGGCTCGCACTCCGGTTTTGGCCCGGTTTCACAATCTCATCTTCAAGCTGATCCGCGCCCGACCCCGACGAAATTCCCGGCCATTTACAGCTTTCGGCCCCTGGGATAGTATCTTTGCCCCACAAAGGAACCCGAATGGAACGCATCGTCATCACCCCGCCGGAAGGGCCGCCCCGGAAAACCGAAGCGGATCCTGGACGGACTCTGGCCCAGGCCATTTTCCTGCTTGGCCTCTGGGGGAACGTGCCGCTCTGTTCCGGTCTCGGCAAGTGCGGCCTCTGCCGTGTGCGCTTCGTGCGAGCGGCTCCGGACGCGCGCCGGGAGGAAATCGCCCGGCTCGGCCAGGAAGCCGTGGCCCAGGGCTGGCGGCTGGCCTGCCTGCATCCGGCCCTGCCCTGCGAAATCGAACTGCCGCGCCCGAGCCGCGCGGCCCGGCCCCGCCGCGAAGGCAGTCTGGCATCCTCCGGCGAAAACGCTCTGGCCGTGGATCTTGGAACCACGACCCTGCATTGGGCCGTACTCCAGGACGGAAGCGTCACGCTTTCCGGCTCGGAACTCAATGCCCAGATCGGCCTGGGCAGCGAAGTCATGGCCCGGCTGGCCTTTGCTCTGCGCCCCGGCGGAGCGGAGAGCCTCCGCGGCCTGATCCTCGATCAGCTCAAATATCTGGCCGCTTCGCTGAACCTGCCGTTGGAAGCGCTCTGCGTCGCGGGCAACCCGGCCATGCTCGCCCTGCTCCTGGGGCGCGAACCGTCCCGGCTGGCCTTCGCGCCCTATGCGCTGCCCCTCCAGGGGGGGAGGAGCGAACAACTCGACCCGGCCCTGCCAGCAGCCTACCTGCCGCCGCTCTACGCCCCTTTTGTGGGGGCCGACCTTTCCGCGGGTCTCGCGGCCCTGACCCTGGACCCGGACGAGCGGCCCGAGTACCCGTTCCTGCTGGCCGACCTGGGAACCAACGGCGAGTTCATCCTGGCGCTCTCCCCTTCGGAAGCGCTCTGCGCCAGCGTGCCCATGGGCCCCGCCCTGGAAGGGGTCGGCCTGCGCTGCGGGCGCACCGCCGGACCCGGCGCGATCACGGGCTTCACCCTTGGGCCTGCCGGACCCGCGCCGCAATATTTCGAAAACGATCCGGACGGACCTCCGGGCATCACCGGGACCGGGCATCTTTCCCTGGTGGCCCTGCTCTTGCGCGCCGGACTGCTGCAACCGGACGGCCGGTTCCGACAGGACGCGGACAACTCACCCGGCAATCCGCTGCTAAAGCGCCTTGCCGCGCGGCTGACCACGGAACAGGGCGAACCCGCCTTCCGCGTCAACGATGAACTGACCCTGCCCGCCTCGGACGTGGAACAGATTCTCAAGGTCAAGGCCGCCTTCAATCTGGCCTTTTCGCGCCTGCTGGCCGAAGCCGGGCTGGACGCGAAGGATCTCGCGGCCCTGCATCTGGCAGGAGCCATGGGTGAACACGTCTCCCTCGCGGACCTGGAAACCCTCGGCTTTCTGCCGCCGGGGCTCGCGGCCCGAACCCGCAAACAGGGCAACACTTCCCTGCGCGGAGCGATTCTGCTGCTCCGTTCGCCCCAGACCCGCCCAGCCCTGGAGGCCATGGCCCCGCCCCGGCTGGTGGACCTCGCCGCCGACCCCGATCTCGGCAGCCACTTCATGCAAAGGATGGTCTTCAGCCATGTCCGCTAAGCGTCTTTCCACCCTCTTTCCCAAGCCCAACGAAACCGTGACCGCGCATCTGGCCGTTTTTGGCCGTGCTCTGGACAAAATCCACCCCCTCAAAGGCAAACATCGCGAAACCCTGCCCTACGGCATTCGAGACCTCTCCCGAATGCTCACGGAGGAACGCGGCGAAATCAACAGCGACTACATGGGCCACCCGGCCAGCCGCACCGCGTATCTGCGCTATTTCCTGCCCTGGAACCTCTACCGGCTGGTACGGCTCTTCCAGGGGCTGGAGCGGGACGGCCTGGGCCTTGCGCCCGCCGAGAACGCCACTGTGGCGGACCTGGGTTCCGGCCCGCTGACCGTGCCCCTGGCCCTCTGGATCGCCCTGCCCGAACTGCGCGAGCGGCCCCTGCGTCTGGTCTGCGTGGACCGCACCCCCGGCATCATGCGCGACGGCCTAGCCCTGCTGCGCGAAATGGCGGGCGAAAAGCTGCCCTGGAAGATCGATCTGGTCAAAGGACCCATGCACACGGAAATCCGGGGCCGCGCCGACCTGCTCGTGGCGGCCAACGCCCTGAACGAGCTGCAATGGGGACCGGGCGGAAGCCTGCCCACCCAGGCCGAGCGCGTAACCTCCATTCTGCGCAAAAATCTGGCCGAGGACGGCAAGCTGCTGGTCATCGAACCGGGAACGCGCCGCTCCGGAACCATCCTCTCCCATCTGCGTAGCGCCTGCCTGGACCAGGGCTTCGCGCCGCTCTCTCCCTGTCCGCACTTTTCCGAGTGCCCCATGCCCGGCGTGGGCAACAAGCCCTGGTGTCACTTCCGCCTGCCGGTCACCGGGGTTCCGCGCTGGCTCCAGGCCCTTTCCAACCGCGCGGGCCTGCCCAAAAACGACACGAGTATCAGCTTCCTGCTCATGAGCCGCGCTCCCGTGGAGCAATCAAACCTCGTGCGCGCCGTGTCGAACATCTTCCCCCTGCCCGAGGGCACGGGCCAATACGGCTGCTGCGAGCGGGGACTGGTGCTCATCCAGGCCCCGCACCTCAGCCGGGGCGGCTGGCCCGGCGACCTGCTCGAACCGGAATGGCCGGAACAGGTGGAGCACGATCCCAAGTCCGGCGCGCTGGTCCTGCCGCTGGACCCGCCGCACAAGCCGCGCCCCGTGCAGCCCGTGGCCGAGAAATCCGCCTCCACGGACAAACCCGCCCACCCCCGCCAAAAGCGCGGCGATTCACACGCGCATACAGACACGACCCCGCGAAAATCCGGCAAAAGCTCTGGTTTGGGCGGACAAAAAGGGAAGACGGAACGCGCGCCCAAATCGAGTCGGGACAAGAAAACCGGCCCGGCCAAGCAGCGCACCCGAAAGAAGCCATGAAGATTCTCGACCTCGGAACAATCAGCTACAAAGAAGCGCTTGAACTGCAACTTCGCACCCATGCACAGGTGCTCAACGGCGGAGAACCAACGCTTTTCCTGCTGGAACATCCCCCGGTGATCACCCTGGGCCGCCAAGGCGGCCTCGCCAACCTGCACGTATCCGAGGCTTTTTTGCGCGAACGCAACATCGAGCTGGTCCAGACCACACGGGGCGGAAACATCACCTGCCATTTTCCGGGCCAACTCGTGGGCTACCCCATTCTGCCCGTGGAGAAGCGCCCCGGCGGACTGAAGCAGTTCTTCCACGATCTGGAGGAAAGCGTCATCCGCACTGCGGCCCGTTTCAGCGTGGCCGCGAAACGGCGCCACGGGCATCCCGGCGTCTGGACCAGCCAGGGCAAGCTCTGCTCCATCGGCATCGCCGTGAGGAAATGGGTCAGCTACCACGGGCTTGCCCTGAACGTCGGCTCCGACACCACACTCTTCGAACTGATCACCCCATGCGGTATCCTGGGGGCGCGGCCCACCTCGCTCGAAGCCGAGTCCGGACGCGCGCTTTCCATGCAGGAGGTCAAGGATGTCTTCCGAAAAGAATTCCAAGCTGTTGCGCATCCCACCCTGGCTTAGAGTCAAACTGCCTGAAAGCCCGAATTTCGCGGGCACACGCGAGCTGCTCCAGGATCTGCACCTGAACACGGTCTGCCAGAGCGCCAAGTGCCCGAACTGCTGGGAGTGTTTTTCGCGCAAGGTGGCCACGTTCATGATCATGGGCAACCAATGCACGCGCAACTGCGCCTTCTGCAACATCACGCCCGGCCATGCGCAGCCTCTGGACCCGGACGAGCCGCGCCGCGTGGCCGAAGGGGCCGGGCGGCTCGGGCTGCGGCATGTGGTCGTGACCTCTGTGACCCGCGACGACCTGCCGGATGGCGGAGCCGGGCATTTCGCCGCAACAATCCGCGCCCTGCGGGCCTCCCTGCCCGGCTGTACCGTGGAAGTGCTCATCCCGGACTTTCGCGGCGACAGCGCCGCCCTGGCCACGGTGCTCGAAGCCGGGCCGGACATTCTCAACCACAACCTGGAGACCGTGCCCGGACTCTACCAGCGCATCCGGCCCCAGGCGGACTACGGCCAGAGCCTGGAACTGCTGGCCCGCTCCAAGGAAATGGCGCCAGACACCCCCACCAAGTCGGGGCTGATGGTCGGCCTGGGCGAAACGGACGAGGCCTTGCTGCTCGCAGTGCGCGACCTCGCCAGGGTGCGCTGCGACATCGTGACCATCGGCCAGTACATGCGGCCCACGCGGGAGCACCCCGAGGTGCGGCGCTACGTGCATCCGGACGTTTTCGAGCAATACGCCGAGGCCGGACGGAACATGGGCGTGCCGCGGATGTACTGCGCGCCGCTAGTGCGCAGCAGCTACAACGCATCGAAGTTTCTGGATAAATCCGACCACTAGACACCATGCCGGACCAACGGGCCGCGCCGGGCTGAAGCGAACAGCCCTGTCCCCAACCCGACGGAATCCCTTTCATTCCATTCTTCGAAACTGAAAGACGAATTTCCTGTCAACAGGGAAAATTCGTCCTTTTGCTTTCCATTTTCGTTCCATTTTTATCCCGGCCCCAAAACCAGGGTTAACGTTGCGGAAATCCCGCCGCATTGAACATCCGACATTGCGCGGCGGGCAATCAACGTTACAATGCACTGCCACTGATCGGCATACCTTCCCGCCACAAGACAGACTGACGACATAAGGGCATTTTGCGTCATCCGCGCCGAAGCGCAGATGCGCAGCATCGAGCTTTGGCGCAGAATGGGGTCCGGGGCCGCGGGCCCCGGCCGCCGGAGGCAAATCCTACAGGGCCGCCGGGCCGAGGACTATGTGCCTCTGCGCGGGCAAATGGACCGGGTTTTCCGCTACGGTTCGGACAATCGTCTGCTCCAGGCCGGGGATGCACGCTACGAACATGACAATAGAGGCTTTCGCAGTCGCAAAGTCACGCTGCAAGGCGAGACGCGCTATCATTACGCGCCTGACTACCGACTCCTGGCCGTGGAACTGTTCGATGGCCGGGTTGTGGAATACACCCACGACGATCAAGGCCTGCGCAACGCGAAATACGTAAACGGCAGGCTGACAGAGCGGTTCCGCTGGAAGGACCGTGCGCATCTGGCGGCCTGGTCCCACGTGGACGTTGCGGGCGGGCAATGGTGGGAAGTGGCCTATAGCCAGGACGGACACCCCATGGGATTGTTCGCGCACAGCCAGGATCAACACGCGGAAATCCTTTTGCATACGGACCAGATTGGCAGCGTGCGGGTGGTTGAGTTTCCCACAGAAGGCATGGTAAAGGAGATTCTGTACGACGCTTTCGGCAATGTGGTTAAGGATGGCAATCCGTATCTGCACTCGCCGATCGGTTTTGCGGGAGGCCTGCACGACCGGGATACCGGACTTGTCCGCTTTGGCTGGAGGGACTACGACCCCGATACCGGGCGCTTCACAGCCAAAGACCCCATTGGAGCGGCGGGCGGAGATTCGGACTGGTATGGATACTGCCTGGATGATCCGGTCAATGGGCGGGATCCGAAGGGGTTGAATCCATGGTATCGCCTCATGGATCTCGGCGCCAAAGCGTGGAAGTATACTGAACCCTGGTTGGATACGGGAACACCCAGTGCCGCCGGTCTTTACGAAGTTGCTGTCAATTATGGGAAAGAATATGCAGACGAAGCGTTGGAAGGAGCCAAGAAAGCCGGAAAATGGTATCTTGATACTGTGGACAAGAATACACACAAAATATCTGAAAACAGATACGGCAATCGGGATGAAAACTAGATCTGAAGCGAGGTCGCGAAAGCGACCTCGCCGCATAATGAGGTAGGCATGACGCTCAAAAGCAACACGCGTCCAAGGTTAAAGGGAACGTTGAAAAATGCGAGAACAATTATTCTTCTTGGCTGCATATTCGGCATTATTATCGGCACTTCCCGCAGCATAATTGACTCCTCCGCAAAAAATGAAGCATTACTATTTTTTGTAAGCGTTGCAAGCTACCTTGCCAATATATACATATATTTAACAATTAGCATCAACAAACGTATGGGGAAAAAAAACACTCGATATCTGCTCATCTTTTCAGCATTGGTCTTGCTGCTATTATTCATACCGCATTTCATTATTTCTGTCGTAACTGTCGGCTGTTCAAGCTTGCTACGATTTCTGTGGCATGGAATCGCAATCGTTGTTTCAGCAACAGGATTCATGCTGCTAACTCCGAAATTTGTTAGACTCATATATGAAGATAAAGTGCTTCCATCCAGGGGATGGTTACGCCAACATCGCGAGAAAATGGATGTTTTATACTTCATAGTTGTGATAACTTTATTTATGCTCGCATTCAGCATGGCAGGCAGCAGCAACGTAATGCACTATAGTGCAGGATTGCCTTTATTGCCAGTTGTAGCACAGGAGTTCAGTATCCTTTGCTGTTGTAACGTTTGCAGTCACAAACTACTTGCGACTTATAACAAGCTGTAGGTTAAATTGTCCGCTTCGGCTGACACCCCCTATCCGATGACAATCGCGGACACCGGGCGCTTCACAGCCAAAGACCCCATTGGCGCGGCGGGCGGGACAAATCTCAGGGCAAGAAGCAGCTGGTGCGTTGGAAGCGGCGGCTCCCCGAAGAGGAGGTCAAAAAACGCGGGCAGGTCTGCCGAAAAGTCCGCTGGACCCCACCGCTTCCCTGGCCTGGGGGCACGTTTCACACTCTGCCCGCCTATTTCTCCTGCCAGTCCTTGACGTTCAGCTCGATCCTGGGAACGCCGCTGAAGCGGTCGATCTTGGGAGTGAAGGCGAAGCGCAGCACCCGGCCCTTGAGGTCGTAGGGAAACTGCTCGGCCATGCGCCAGGCCTTGGCCGAAAGCACGGCCTTGGCCTCCAGGTCCGCCAGAGTCATTCGCACGTGGTTCTTGCCGAAGATGCGGTGCTCGCGGACCTGCACGGGCGGCGTGGCGAACACGGGTTCGGGGTTGCCCATGCCAAAGGGCTGGAGCTGTTCGAGATTCTTGAGCAGGTTGAAATCCACTGCGGAAAGAGGCAATTCGCTGTCCAGCTTGAGCGAGGGCGTCAGCGGCTCCTCCCCGAGCTGGCGCTCGCAGGCCTTGTGGAACCGGGCGCGCAGGGCCTCCAGGTTTTCCGCGGGCATGGAAAGCCCGGCGGCCTGACGGTGGCCGCCGAATCCGGCCAGCAGGTCCGCGCACTCGCAGAGCGCGCCGTGCAGGTCGAACTCCGAAATGCTCCGGCCCGACCCTTTGAGCACGCCCTCCTCCTCGCAGAGCAGCAGCGCCGGGCGATAAAATTTTTCCACCACGCGCGAGGCCACAATGCCGATGATGCCGGGATGCCAGTGCGGAGCCATGAGCACAAAGCCCAGGATTTTGGGATAACGCTTGAGCTGCTGCTCGGCCTGCTCCAGGGCCTCGGCCAGAATGGTGTCCTCTTCGCTGCGGCGCTCGGCGTTCATGCGGTCCAGCTTTTCGGCCAGGGGCCGCGCCGTGGCCAGGTCCGGAGCCAGGAGCAGATCCAGGGCGGTCTGCGGGTCGCCCAGGCGTCCGGCCGCATTGATGCGCGGGGCCAGGCCAAAACCGATCTGCCCGGCGCCCAGCGCGGCCAGCCGGTCGTAGCCGCTGGCTTCCTTGAGTGCGCCGATGCCGGGCCGTCCCGCGTCCTTGATCAGCAGCAGGCCGTTCTTGACCAGTATGCGGTTCTGACCCGTGAGCGGAACCACGTCGGCCACGGTTCCCAGAGCCACGAAATCGAGCAGGGGCCGCACGTCCACCTTGGATGGCAGGAGCCGGTTCAACTCGGCCATGAGAAAAAAAGCCACGCCCACCCCGGCCAGGTCCGCGCAGACGCATTCCCCATCCGGGCATTCCAGGCGCGGATCGCAAAGGGCATGGGCCTCGGGCAGGGTCTCGCCCGGCAGGTGGTGGTCGGAAACCACCACGGTCATGCCCAGTTCGCGCGCGCGGGCCACGGCTTCATGATCGGAAATGCCGCAGTCCACCGTGAGCAGCAGGCGCACGCCCTCGGCAGCGAGCTGTTCCACGCCCTCCACGTTCAGGCCGTAGCCGTGCTTGAGCCGATTGGGCAGAAACGGGCGTACCGCCACGCCATGGCCCGCGAGAAAGGTCATCACCAGGGCCGTGGAGGTCACGCCGTCCACATCGTAGTCGCCCCAGACCGCCAGGGGCAGCTTGCGGTCAATGCCCTGGGCCAGAACCCGCGCGGCCTCGGCCAGACCGGGAATGCAGCCGGGCTGCGCAAGATGCCGCAGACCCGGACTCAGGAAACGGTCCATCTCCCCGAGGCTGGTCAGCCCCCGGCTGGAGAGGATTTCCACGATGAGCGGGGCAACGCCCAGTTCCTGGGCCATGCTCTCCCAAAGGGCGGAGCTTTCGCCCCGCTCCCGAAATTTCCAGATGTTGGGCAAAACCCCTCCGGTTCAGACGAGCAGATGGACGACGTTGTCGATGGATTCGGCGTTGAGCAGTTCTCCGGCCTGGGCCAGAATTTCCTGGGGGTCGAGGCCAAACTGGGCACAGGTCTTGATGATCTGCTCCTCGGCTTCAGGGTCGGAGCCCACGCCGTCGAAGATGCGCCGGGCAATGGCGTCCGCCATGCCGAGCATGGCCGCATCCCCGCTGAACACGCCGGCCAGACGCGGGGCATGATGCCAGTTCACGGGTTCGTACAGCTCCGGCGGGAAGTCCCAGGATTTGAGCACCAGGGAACCGATCACGCCGTGGTCCAGACCCCAGTATTCGTCTTCGGCCTTGTGCGCCGGCAGATTTTTGACCTTGGCCAGGTCTTCCATGGCCAGCCAGTGTTCCGGCCGGTACAGCGCGGTGATCAGCTTGCCAAGGTCATGGAGCAGCCCTGCCGTAAAGAGGTTGGCCACATCCGGGTTTCCGGCCCGGAGCGCCAACTCCTTGGCCACGGTGGCCACACAGAACTGGTGCTTCCAGTAATCGAGCAGATTAAAGGACTTGGGCAGAGAAAATTTGCGGCTCAGGGCGCGGATGCCAAAGGCCACCACGATGTTGCGGATTTCCGCCAGCCCGAGCACGGCCGCGGCGCGCTGCACCGTGCTAACCCGCGCCTGAAGCCCATAGAAGGCGGAATTGGCCACGGCCAGGATCTTGGCGGTCAGGCCCTGGTCCTTAGAGATGGTTTCGGCCACCTGGTTCAGGGAGGCCAGCGAGTTCTCCCCAGTCTGGGCGAAGAGCTTATGCATCAGCCCCGGCGAAAAGGGAAGATCATGCCGCACCTCGGGCAGCGACGCGAGAAACGTCTTGGCATCTTCACTGTGCATCAGAATTTCGCGCCTCCGTCCACATCAATGGGCTGCCCTTGGCCTCGCTTTCTCGATCCGGCGTCCTGGCCGTCCGGATGGGGGTTGATCTCCTCGGTTCCGTCGGGACGCACTGTGAGGTATCCGTGCTTTTTGAGATATTCCACGAAAAGCTTGGCCTCTTCCATGTCGGGATTGAGCTCAAGCGCGCGCCGCAGATACTCGACGCAATGTTCGAGGTCGCCGATTTCGAAATAGACCCTGGCGATGTTGTGGAAGAGATTCTCATCGCGGGTCTCCAGCCGCTCGGCGCGGCGGTAGTATTCCAGGGCCTGCTCCAGCATCCGATTCTTGCGCAGGTTGATGCCGAAGTCGTTGAAAAGATGCTTGTGCTCCTGGCTGAAGGCCGCATCCAGGTTCACGAGCCGCTCAAAAATGTCGTTGGCCCTGACCGCATCGCCCCGGTCCAGGTAGGTCAGCCCGAGGCCGAAGTTGGCGCGGACGTTCTCCTCGTCCACATTGGTGGCTTCCTTGAACTCCAATTCGGCGGAGTAAACCCGTCCGGCCTCGCGGTGGTCCTCCCCGCGCTTGATGGTGTTCTCCAGTTCCAGCATCTTGGGATAGACCGTCTGGACGTAGAGTTCCGGCTCGGGATTGAACTTGCCGAGAAATTCCTCCTTGGCCACAGGGCGGCTGGGGCCGGAAGGCACGTAATTTTTGTTCAGGGGTTGCACCTGAACCACATCGTCCCGCCCCTCCTCGCAAAACCAGTAAGTTTTCTGGATGGCCTTGCGCTGGGTGGTTCCCGTGCCGACCTTTTCCACGGTCTGGGTGGAGAAGACGCCCTTGATCCTGTCGCGACCAACACCTTCCACCTTGCCGCGGGCTGGCCCGGCATTCTTGTTTTGGAACTGCGGATCGCTCATGCGTCTCCTTATATCTCGCGTGCGGCCCGATGCATTTCAATTTGGATGGCCTCGGCGGCGCGGTCGGGATGTGCGGAGCCCGTAATGGGCCGACCGACCACCAGATAATCCGCGCCGGACCGCACGGCCTCTGCGGGCGTGACCACCCGGCGCTGGTCCGAGCGCTCCGCTCCGCCGGGACGGATGCCCGGTGTCAGGCAAAACAAGCCGCCCGCGGTCGCGGCCTTGATGCCCGCCACCTCCAACCCGGAACAGACCACGCCATCCAAATAATACGCTTTCGCGCTTACCGCAAGGCGTTGCGCCAATTCCGGCCCTTTTATTCCGCAGGTTTCCAGGGGCAGGTCCGCTTCGGTCATGCTCGTGAGCAGGGTCACGCCGAAGAGCAGCATTTCCGGCCTGGACTCCGCGCGCCCGGCCAGCGCGGCCTCGGCCATGCGCGCCCCGCCGAGCACATGGATGTTGCACATGTCCGCGCCCGCACGGCCCGCGCTGCGCACCGCCCCGCGCACAGTATTAGGAATATCGAAAAATTTAAGATCTAAAAAAACCCTGAAATCAAGCTTCTTCAACTTCTCGACCACGCCGGGGCCTTCCGCCGTGAACAGCTCCAGCCCCACCTTGACCCAGGGCGCGACTCCCCTCAGCCGCTCCGCCATGACCACAGCCGCGGTCGCATCCGGAAAGTCCAGGGCCACCACCAGTTCGCTCATTGCTCCTCCTCGAAGCTTTGCAGGATGCCCCGCAGCAGCCCCGGCAGGAATACGGGCTTGCTCCGCCCCGCGAGATACACGGCACGCAGTTCCTCGTAGGCCCTGTCCAGGTCGTCGTTCACGATCCAGTGGTCGAACTCCGAAGCGGCACGCATTTCCTTGGCGGCCCCGGCAAGGCGACGCCGGATGGCCTCCTCGGCGTCCGTGCCCCGACCACGCAGGCGGCGTTCCAGTTCGGCGCGCGAGGGTGGAAGCAAAAACACATAAAGCCCGTCCGGAAAGCTGCGTTTGAGCTGCATCGCGCCCTGCACGTCGATGTCGAAAAGCACGTCGCGTCCCTGGTCCAACTCATTGCGCAGAGGGGCCAGCGGCGTGCCGTAGTAGTTGCCGTGAACCTCGGCCCATTCCGCGAACTCCCCCAGATCACGCCGGGCGAGGAATTCCTCCTTGGGGAGGAAATGGTAGTCCACGCCGTCCTGTTCCTGGCCGCGCGGCGCGCGCGTGGTGCAGGAAACGGAAAAGGCGAAGCGCGGAAATTCCCGCACCAGGCGGCGGACCAGTGTGCTCTTGCCCGTGCCCGAAGGCGCACAGATGACCAGCACGAGGCCCAGACGCCCCGCTTCCGGCGCGGCTCCAGGGCCGCCCGAGTGGTCTGTGGCGAGGCTACTCATTGACCGTCTCCTCCGCGATGAACCTCTGGCCCACAGTCTCGGCCTGGATGGCGGAAAGAATCACGTGGTTGGAATCCGTAACGATAATGGAGCGGGTCTTGCGGCCCTGGGTGGCGTCGATGAGCCGCCCCTCCTGGCGCGCATCCTCACGCAGCCGCCGCATGGGCGAGGATGCGGGGTTGACGATGGCGATGACCCGGCTCGTGACCACGAAGTTGCCAAAACCGATGTTCAGCAGCCGTTGCTTTGCGGAAATGTTCTGCATACCGACCCTACTCGATGTTTTGCACCTGCTCGCGGCACTTCTCAAGCTCGGCTTTGAAATCCACGGCAAGACGGCTGGCTTCGGTATCCTGTGCCTTGTTGCCGCAGGTATTGATCTCGCGGAAGGTCTCCTGGAGCAGGAAATCAAGCCGCTTGCCCACATCCCCGTCGCGCCCGAGCACTTCGGCCATGCGCTTGAGGTGCTCGGCCAGCCGCGTCAGCTCCTCGGACACATCCAACCGGTCCGTAAGGATGGCCACTTCCTGGAGCATGCGCTCCTCGTTGAAAACCGCTTCCGAGGCCTCCAACATTTCGCGCACGCGCCGGATCAGGGCTTCGCGCTTCTCCGTGAGCACCAAGGGCACGCGCTCGGCAATGCGCGCACTCAGGCCACCCAGAACCTCGATCCGCGCCAGCAGGTCCGCCACCAGGGCCCTGCCCTCGGCCTCCCGGCTGCGCTGCCAGTCCGCCACACAGGCCGCGAGTCCCTTTTCCAGCTCGGCGGCCAGGTTGGGGTCCGGTTCCGAGGAGTTGTCCCGCCAGAGCGCGGGAATGGACAGGAAGCGGTTGAAATCCGGGCTGAAGACCTCGCCATAGCCCTGGGCCAGAGCCTGGACCTGCTCAATCATGGCCCGGACCTGGGGAACGTTGAGCTGCACGCCGAGCAACTCGGGCGAAGCCACTTCCAGGTTCAGGCTGGCTTCGACCCGGCCCCGTGACCCCACGGACCGGAGCAGCTTCTCCCATTCCTGCTCCTTGCAGCGCATGGACGGAGGCAGCTTCCACTTCACGTCCAGAAAGCGGCCATTGACGCTGCGCAATTCCCAGACGAAACTGAAGCCGTCTCCGCCGCCTTCGCTCCGGCCATAACCTGTCATGCTCACGGGCATATGCACTCCTTGGCGCAAGGACGCGCCGGGTGTTTTGATGAATTTATCGCTTATTCAACATCATGAAATTCAATCACATTGATTAAAACAACATCAATCGAACCCTTCTAGCGGTTCCACAAGGACCACCCCGCGTCGCACGCCCACGGGCCGCGCCGGAACCAATTTCCGTGCAACAATACCCGGACCGGGCCGGGTAAAACGGCAGGGTGCGTACTGCGCGCAGACCCCGTTGCCCCTGGTGTCCTGCACAAGCACATCCACGCGCTCCAGCCCGGCAACCCGTTGAAGGAAAGCGCTTTTCTTTTCGTCGGCCAAGCCGCGCAACAGCGCGGCACGACGCTTCTTTTCCTCGGCTGGGACCTTGTCTTTCATGCGCGCGGCCGGGGTTCCGGGCCTGGAAGAGTACGGGAAAACATGGGCGTAGGAAAGGGGCAGGCGGCGGCAAAAATCCAGGGTATTCTCAAATTGCGCCTCTGTTTCGCCGGGAAATCCCGTGAGCAGATCCGCGCCCAATCCAAAAATTGGCCAGGATGCGGCCAGCTTTTCCAGAAAATCCTCGGCCTGCTCCGCCCGGTAATGCCCCCGGCCCATGCGCCGCAGCACCTCGGGATCGCCGGCCTGAAGGGAAAGATGCAGATGCGGACAGGCCAGACGCGAACCCCCCAGCACTTCCAGGGCCTTGTCGCCCAGTTGCCCTGGCTCCACCGAGGAGAGCCGCAGCCGCGCCCGGCCCGCGAAACGTGCCAACCGCTCTTCCAGCAGGCACAACAGATCCCAGAAATCAAGCGCATTGCCCAAGGGGCCGGGAGCAAGGTCGCGTCCGAACTGCCGCAGGTTGACCCCGCTGAGGATTAGCTCATGAAAGCCCTTGTCCAGCAATTGCTCGGCTTCGTCCAATATTTCAGAAGGTTCCCGACTGCGGGAGGGACCGCGCGTCAGGGGCACGATGCAATAGGTGCAGCCGTGGGAACAGCCGTCCTGGACCATGACCACGGCCCGGGCGCGCGGATAGTCGCTGATGGAGAAGCTCGCGGCATGGGGCCGGAGCAGTTCGGCCTTGTCTTCCTGGGGGACCACCCGGACCACGCCCGGTAGTTCGGCCAGCTCCTCGCGTAGAATCTGGGCGGCGCACCCTGTGACGATGATTCCGGCGTCGGGATTTTCGCGGTTCAGGCGGCGCACGGTCTTGCGCAGATCCGCCACAGCCTTGGCCGTGACCGCACAGGAATTCACCAAAATCACGTCCGCTTCCGCTGCGCTCTCTGCCGACTCCCAGCCGCCGCCCCGCCAGGCCTCGGCAATGGCCTGGGTTTCATATTGATTGATCTTGCAGCCCAGTGTGGCCGCGAACATCCGTCTCTTTTCATTTTGCATCGAAGGCTCTTTACTTTTCTCGCGGACGATCTATCATTCAGGGATAGCACAGGATCATTGATCCTGGAACCCCGCATGCCCAGGAGGCACGCCATGAACAGTACAACGAAACTCTTTGTTTCTTTGATGTTGCTACTGCTGGCCCTGAGCGCCTGCTCCACCCGGACACAGGCTTCCATGGCCTCCAGCGACCCGGCCCAGTCCGTGGCGCTCTACAAGCAGGCTTTGGCTGAAAATCCCGATTCAGCCCGAACACGCATCAAGCTCGGCAAGGCCCTGATCCACAACGGCGAATACACCGAGGCAACGGCGCGGCTGAGCGAAGCCTTGCAGATTCTGCCGGACGACCCGGAAGCCCAGTTCTATCTGGCCCTGACCGAAATCGGCAGGTCCGGCCCTGGCGGCGCGCTGGAAAAGCTCATGAATTACCGCCCCTACAACAAGACCAAGCTCGGTGAAATCATCCGGCTGGACGCCCAGCGGGCTTCCGTGCGCAACCTGACAGCGGACGAGGTCATCCGCCGCATGGAAAACACCTACCAGCGGGGAGCGGCCGAACAGCAGGTCGAAGACCGCCGGACCCGCATGCTGATCATGGACAAGTAGCTACGGAACCGGCTTCAACGCCCCGTTGCCGCAGCGCGGCCCTGATCCCAGACACGCTCCAGCACCCCCCCGGCCAGTACGCGGCCCTGCTCGTCATAGAGCGCGGCCACCTGACCGGGGGCGGGGCGGTCATGCGGCTGCAAAAACCGAAGCCGCAAACGACCCGCCACCAGACAGGCCTGCACCGGCTCCGCGTTCTGGCGGTAGCGGGTCTGGGCCAGAAGCCTCTCCGGCCACTTCTCCGCAGCCACGAACAGATTCGCCCGGCCCGTTTCGCAGGTCGTGCAAAGTCCCTGCTCCCGCGTTCCCAGAATCAAGGCGTTGCGCGCCGTATCCTTTTCCAGGACATAGAGCGGTTCGCTCCAGGCCACGCCCAATCCGCGCCGCTGTCCCTGGGTGTGACGCCAGAGGCCGTCGTGCCTGCCCACTTCCCGTTTGCTCCCGTCCACCCCGCGCACCAGCATGGGCCCACCTCCGGGCAGATCCGGCGCATTGGCCAGGAGCCAGGCCCGGTAATCGTCATCGGGAATGAAGCAAATTTCCTGGCTCTCGCCCGACAGGGGCGGGGTCAGACCACGCAGGGCCAGTTCAGCGGGCACATCGCGCTTGCACAGCCCGCCCAGGGGAAAGAGGGTCTGCCGAAGCACCTCCGGAGGAAGCAAGGCCAAAAAATAGCTCTGGTCCTTGACCGGATCCACGCCGCGCAGGAGCAGCGGACCGGAAACGTATTCCATGGCCGGGTCCAGCCGGGCGTAATGGCCCGTGGCCACGGCTCCGGCTCCGAACGCGCGGGCCGCGTCAAAAAGCGCACCGAACTTGATGCGCGGATTGCAGAGCGCACAGGGGTTGGGCGTGCGCCCCGCGCGGTATTCGCCGGCAAAGACATCGGTCACGCGAGCCCGGAACTCCCGGCGCAGATCCAACACCCGAAATTCCACGCCCAATTCCGCACAGCGGTCCGCGATCCCCAGCACAGCCGGGGAATCCGCACGGGCGTCGGGCAGAAACAGACCATGGACGGCCAGCACATCGTGCCCCTGCTCCTTGAGCAGCGCCAGAGCCAGCAGGCTGTCCATGCCGCCGCTCACTGCGACGGCCACACGCCTCGCATCGCTTGAACGCATCGATCTCCCTGGTACTCAGATAAGATATAGCAGCCAGACAGCCAGGGCCACCAGCCCCGCGTAGCTCAACGCGTTGAACGCCATGCAGTGTCGCCAGGAATTCCGCAGCGGAAGCTCACGCCGGCGGGCCAGCCATTCCAGCAACATCCGTTCCGTTACCACGCTGAGCAGCCAGCTCAGTGCCAGTCCCAAGGTCAGCCACATGTGCAAGCTGGTCTCATGCATGTCGGGCCGGTCCGCGAGCATTTCCGGAAACAGCGGCAGCAGAGCCAGGAGCAGGAGCATGCCCAGCACGGAGGACAGCGCATTGATCAACACCGACCACCACAGTGCCCGGCCCGTGGACAATCCCTTGATCCAGATGCGCAGATAAATCCATTCCACCAGCACGGCCAGGCATTCGCCCCAGGAGAACAGGGCCACATCGAGGAAGACCGCGATGAACAGGGGACCGGCCGCATCCGCACGGGCAGGGGAAGCGCTGGCTACGCTCACCATGAGCGCCGCTCCGAGACAAAGACCGCCCAGGGCCAACGCCTGGGGCCGCACGCCCTCTCCCCTTCCGGTATTCCCGTTTCGCATCGCTCCTCCGGCGTCCGGCCCGCAGGTCCGCGCCTTACCCGACGGTTCCACCGCGCAGGCCGCCATTGTCCTCTGCTCTCCGCCCGAGGCTCAGAGCGCGGGCGCGGGCAGCGGCGGCAGGGCCTGCTCCAGGCAGTGGGCAGCGCCGAGCATGGTCTCCTCGCTGAAGTCCGGGCCCATGAGCTGCAAGCCCACAGGCATACCCGTATCCGCGCCCAGGCCCACAGGCAGGCTCATGCCCGGCAGACCCGCGAGGTTCGCGGAAATGGTGAAGATGTCCATGAGGTACATCTGGAGCGGGTCAGCCTTGTCCCCGACCTTGAAGGCCGTGGTCGGGCAGACCGGCCCGGCAATGAGCTCGCAGTTTTCAAAGGCCTTGAGGAAATCCTCGCGCAACAGGCGGCGCACCTGCGCGGCCTTGCGGTAATACGCGTCGTAGTAGCCGGACGAAAGCACGTAGGTCCCGATGATGATCCGGCGCTGCACCTCGTCGCCAAAGCCCTCGGTGCGGCTGCGCGTATACATGTCGATGAGTTCCGAGGCCTCGCGGTTGCGGTGGCCGTAGCGCACGCCGTCGAACCGCGCCAGGTTGGAGCTGGCCTCGGCCATGGCCACGATGTAGTAGGTGGCGATGGCGTATTCGGTCATGGAAAGCTTCACGGGCACGGTGGTCGCGCCCAGCTCGCGCATCTTTTCCACGGCAGCGGCGCACTGTGCGGCCACCTCGGGCGCCAGGCCCTCGCCCCAGTACTCCTCGGGCAGGCCGATGCGCAGGCCGGAAAGGTCGCGACGCGCCTGAAGCGCGGCCACGTAGTCGGGCACGGGCCGGTCCACCGAAGTGGAGTCCCGCCGATCGTGTCCGGCAATGACCCCAAGCATCCGGGCCGCATCCTCCACGCTGCGGGTCATGGGGCCGATCTGGTCCAGGGAGGAGCCGTAGGCCACCATGCCGAACCGGGAGACGCGACCGTAGGTAGGCTTCAGCCCCACCAGCCCGCAAAAGGACGCAGGCAGACGGATGGAGCCGCCCGTATCCGTGCCCAGGGCCGCCGGGCACTGCCGCGCGGCCACGGACGCGCCGGAACCGCCGGAGGAACCGCCCGGAACCCGGTCCAGATCCCAGGGGTTGTGGGTCGAGAAATAGGCGGAGTTCTCCGTGGACGAGCCCATGGCGAACTCGTCCATGTTGGTCTTGCCGATGAGCACGGCTCCGGCATCGCGCAGCCGAGCCACGGCTGTGGCATCGAACACCGGGGTGAAATTCTCAAGGATCTTCGAGCCGCAGGTGGTACGCTGGCCCCGCGTGCAGAGCACGTCCTTGATGGCCACGGGCACGCCCCAGAGGGGTTTTTCCGGATCGGGTCCGGCCTGGTCCAGGGCACGGGCCTCGGCCAGGGCGTCCTCGCCGCGCACCGCAAGCAGGGCGCGCACGCGCGGCTCCGTGGCCTCGATGCGTTCCAGACAGTCGCTCATGGCCTGCTCGGCGGTGGCCTCCCCGGCAAGCAGCAGGGAGCGCAGTTCGGTCAATGTCTTCTGATGGAGTTCGGGCATGGTCGTTTCCGTTGGGCAGAGGTGGCGGTTCGGGTGTCAGACGATGCGCGGAACGATGAAATGGATTCCGTCGGTTTCGGGCGCGTTGGAGAGGATCTCCTCCCGGCTGTATTCCCTGGCCGTTTCATCGGGCCGCAGAACCGTGACGTGTTCCACGGGGCTGTAGAGCGGTTCCACGTCCGTGGTCCGCACCTCGCCGAGCTTGTCCATGTAGTCGAGGATGTCGCCGAGCTGTGCGGAAAACAGCTCGATCTTCTCTTCAGGGAGGTCCAGACGGGCCAGACGGGCCACGCGGGCCACCTCTTCTGGGCTGATCTTCATGCGTCGGGTTCCTTGTTCGGTCTAATGGTGTTTCTGATTCTGCCGCCAGAGCTTGCGACGCTCTTCGCGCTTGGCCTTGGCCCGGGCGAACCGGGCCGCGAATTCCTCGGGATCGGTCAGCACTGTGCCGCCGTCCGGGCCGGGCGTGAACAGGTACATATCCTCATAGGTCACGCCGTCCGCATCCCAGCTCATGGGCGCGAGGCTGTATTCCATCCGCACGCGCTGAAGCCGTGCATTGACCTCGGACGGGGTCCAGCCGGAAGGCAGTGCGCCCAATCCGGCGGTCATGCGCAGCCAGTCGTAGCCCAGGGCCACCCAGAGGTCGGCCTGGCCCAGGCCTTCGGAATCCAACAGGGCCTGAAGCTTTTCCGCGCCAGGACTCTGGGCGTTCCACGCGCCGGGGCAGATGGCCAGCCGGAAATACGTCTCCTCCACGTCTGTGACGCGGTCCAGGGCGCTGCTCCAGAGGTTCGGGCCGAGGAAGACCATGTCCGTGGCGTCATAAAAGAAGAAGTTCGGAACCAGGAGCTGGGCCTGGGACCAGCCGTCCGGCAGGAAGACCGCGCCAAAATTCGCCTCGGGCAGGGGCGCGTCCTTGTCGAAACTGGCCGGAACGTGCAGCAGGTCCGCGATGCGCCGGCCCCAGCTCGGGGAGTCCTTGGGCACGTACGATTGCTGCGAGGCGACACTGCCCCCGGCCAGCATGACTTCCTTGCGGAAGATATCGGCCATTTCGGTTCCGAACGGTTCCGCAGGGTTGAGCACGCCAAAGCTGCGGATGCCCAGCCGCTGAGAAGCGATGCGCACCAGGGCGCGGACCTCATCCTCCCGGGAGGGGAAGAAGCGCCAGGCCTGCGTTCCCTCACGCGCCTCGCCCAGGGAAGGCAGGAAACCAAACACGGCCCGGCGCGAGAGTTCGCCGCTCTGCTCCAGGGTCTTGAAGCTCGACACCCGCAACGGGCCGCCCACCACGGCGTACTGGGGCGGCAGGTTGGCCAGCCGCTCCAGCCAGTCCGGGGCATCCGTGTTCACAACCTTGATGTCGATCTCCACGCCGCTGTTGGCCAGCATCCACTGGGCCGCGCCCGCGCCGCGCACGATCTTGCGCCCCACTTCCTGGTAGCGGCCAGTCACGGGCAGCAGCAGAACCACGCCGCTGCGCGGCTGGCCGTTGGCCCGCTCCAGGCCCTGGAGGATGTCGCCGAGCATGACCTTGTCCGCGAGGTCGGCGTTGGAAAGAATGCCGCGCATGATCTTCCAGGAGCTGTCCCATTCCTTTTTCCCGCTCTGCGCCTCGCGGCGGGCCTGCTCGAAGAGCACCAGCGCACCGGGAAAGGCCAGACGCCGGGTTGGGGGGACGGCCCTGGCCAGGGCGTCCACATCCGCGAGACTCTGCATGCCCCGGAAGAGGGTCGTTTCCATCTCGGCGCGGGCCTCCACGCCGGGGGCCCGGTCGTAAAACGCCTCAAGGGTCTCCAGGGCCTTGTCTTCCCGACCCTCAGAGGCATAGCCAAGGGCCAGACGTACGCCCGCGCGGTGGCGCGTGGCCCAGGTCAGGGAAGCGTCGTTCAGGAGCCTGCCCTTGAGCGAGGCCAGTTCGCCCTCCCGCCCCAGGGCGCGGTAGGCGTCGAGCAGCAGGGCGTTGTACTGCCAGCCGCCTTCGGCTTCCGGCTGCACCGCGGCCCATTGCTCCAGAGCCAGCTGGGCCTGTATGGGATGCTCGGCGCGCAGAGCGCTGTCCGCCAGCCGCTTGAGCGCTTCAGGGCGCTGCGGCGCGTCCAGGTCCTGGCGCTCCACAAGGCGCTGATAATAAAATTCGCTTTGCGCCCAGCGCTGTTCGGCAAAGGCCGCGTCGGCCTCCTGTCGCAGCTGAGGTGTGGGCAGCGTCGCGGTGTTCGCCAGCGGACGCCTGCCGATCTGCAAGCCGCTCTGGCAGCCGCTCGCTCCGAAAAGTAGAAGTCCCAGAAGCAGCAAAACCGCAATG
Source organism: Desulfovibrio sp. (assembly GCA_050251775.1). Lineage (GTDB taxonomy): Bacteria > Desulfobacterota > Desulfovibrionia > Desulfovibrionales > Desulfovibrionaceae > Paucidesulfovibrio. The sequence goes on along the minus strand of JBFWMD010000004.1, from coordinate 54,269 downwards.
CGGAATATTTCGTGTTGCGTTCGAAGCATTGGTCTCTTCCGGTTGGCGTGCATGGATCGTGCTTGAATCCGTGAGAACTGGCCGGGACAGGCTATACCGGTTGGCCTCGCAAGGCAAGTGTCGGGCGGGTCGCGGCGTTGCCGGCCCCGTGGGGGGGGCGGCCGGCGTGCGGCGGATATGAAAAAAGGCCGCCGGAGAACCGGCGGCCTTGAGAATACGTAACGTTTCCGGGCTATTTGACCTCGGTGTAGTCCGCGTCAACCACATCGTCGTCATCCGAACCCGCAGCACCTCCAGCAGAGGGACCACCCGCAGCGCCACCAGCCGGACCAGCCTGGGCGTCCTCGCCCGCAGCCTGACTCTTCTGGGCGTAGAGCTTTTCGGCCAGCTTGTGGGAAGCCTGGGCCAGTTCGTCCGTGGCCTTTTTGAGCGTGTCGAGGTCTTCGGTTTCCATGACCGCCTTGAGGGCCTCCAGCTTGGTCTCGATCTCGCCCTTGAGCACCGGGTCCACGTTCTCGCCGATGTCGCGCAGGGACTTTTCCGTGGTGTAGGCCAGACTGTCCGCCTGATTGCGCGCCTCGATCAGGGCCTGCTTCTGCTTGTCGTCCGAGGCGTGGGCCTCGGCATCCTTGACCATCTTGTTGATCTCATCCTCGGAAAGGCCCGAGGAAGCAGTGATCTGGATGGACTGCTGGCGACCGGTTCCGAGGTCCTTGGCCGAGACGTTGACGATGCCGTTGGCGTCGATGTCAAAGGTGACCTCGACCTGGGGCACGCCGCGCGGAGCCGCCGGAATGCCGGAAAGCTCGAAGTTGCCGAGAAGCATGTTGTCCGCGCTCATGGGCCGCTCGCCCTGAAACACGCGGATGGACACGCTGGGCTGGTTGTCCGTGGCCGTGGTGAAGACCTGGGACTTGCGGGTCGGGATCGTGGTGTTGCGCTCGATCAGCCGGGTCATCACGCCACCCATGGTCTCGATGCCCAGGGAGAGCGGAGTCACGTCGAGCAGGAGCACGTCCTTGACATCGCCCGCCAAGATGCCGCCCTGGATGGCCGCGCCCATGGCCACGACCTCGTCCGGGTTCACGGAACGGTTCGGCTCGCGGCCGAAGAACTCCTTCACCTTGGCCTGCACCAGGGGCATGCGGGTCATGCCGCCCACGAGGATGACCTCGTCGATGTCCGCAGCCGTGAGACCCGCGTCGGACAGGGCCTTCTTGCAGGGCGCTTCGGTGCGGTCCACAAGGCTCTCGACCAGCCGCTCCAGCTTGCCGCGGGAGAGCTTGATCATCAGGTGCTTGGGACCGGACTGGTCCGCCGTGATGAACGGCAGGTTGATCTCGGTCTCCATGGACGAGGACAGCTCCTTCTTGGCCTTTTCGCCCGCCTCCTTGAGGCGCTGAAGGGCCATGCGGTCCTTGGAAAGGTCGATGCCGTTCTCGCGCTTGAACTCTTCCACAAGGTATTCGATGATCTTGTGGTCGAAGTCCTCGCCGCCGAGGAAGGTGTCTCCGTTGGTGGCGCGCACTTCCACGACGTTGTCGCCCACTTCGAGAATGGAGATGTCGAAGGTTCCACCGCCAAGGTCGAAGACCGCGATCTTCTCGTTGGCCTTGCGGTCGAACCCGTAGGCCAGGGAGGCGGCCGTGGGCTCGTTGATGATCCGCTTGACCTCCAGGCCCGCGATCTTGCCCGCGTCCTTGGTGGCCTGACGCTGGGAGTCGTTGAAGTAGGCGGGAACCGTGATGACCGCCTCGGTGACTTCCTCGCCGAGATAGGTTTCCGCGTCCTTCTTCAGCTTCTGCAGGATCATGGCCGAAATTTCAGGCGGGGAATATTTCTTGCCGCCAACCTCGACCCAGGCGTCGCCGTTCTTGCCCTTGACAATGCGATAGGGGCAATGCGCGAGCCACTTGGCCACTTCCGGGGCGTCGAACTCGCGGCCCATGAGCCGCTTGATGGCGAAAATGGTCTTTTCGGGGTTGGTCACGGCCTGACGCTTGGCGATCTCTCCCGCGAGCCTCTCCTTGTCCGTAAAGGCCACGATGGAAGGCGTGGTGCGTCCCCCTTCGGGGTTGGTGATGCACTTCGGATCCTTGCCCTCCATGACGTAGACACAGGAGTTGGTGGTTCCGAGGTCGATTCCTATGATTTTACCCATTATGCGTCCTCCTCATTAAAATCCGGAGATAAATTTGCGATTCACTGCAACGTCTCAAAGATAATACGCGCTGCCCTGTTGTAAAGGGGCCGGGCGCGGGGAACATGCATCAACCTTCCAGTCTGTTGACCATGACCTTGGCGGGCCGCAACAGCCGGCCCTTGAGGGAGTAGCCGCGCTGGATCAGATGGACCACCGCTCCGTCGGACAACTCCTCGTTGCGGATCATGCCCACGGCCTCGTGGACGTTGGGGTCGAACTCGTCCCCGGCCGAAGCCTTGATGGACGAAAGCCCCTGCCGTTCCAGCGTATCCAGGAAGATTTTGCGGGTCATTTCCACGCCGACCACGAAATCGGCGCAGGCATCCAGCCCCTTGGCGTGCTCCAGGGCCAGGTCGAGGTTGTCGAGCACCGGAAGCAGATCCGCCAGAATGCTCTCTCCGGCATACTTCCGCAGCTCCTCGGTTTCCCGCAGAAGGCGCTTCTTGATGTTCTCGGTGTCCGCGAAAGCGCGCAGCCGAAGGTCATCAGCTTCCCGCATGACGTTGCAGGCGGGGCAGACGCGCTCCCGGCAGAGCGCTTCCAGCTCCTCTTCCGAGAGATCGATCTCCTGAGTCACTCCGTCCGCCTGTCCGGTTTCGGATTTCGCGGATTCACAGTTCTTCTCATCGCTCATCTGTCTTTCCTTGCTCAATGTAGATGGGGCAGCGCCCCGTTGCCCTGTAGGAATAAGCACCGGGGTGGCGATGTCAACGGGCCGGGCGGGAAAAACAGGACAAAACAGACGACAAGCAGCCAATCGCCGGACCGCGGTGTCACCAGATCTCGATATCCGATACCTGGCATTTAAGGCGAAAATCTGGTATGGCCTCCTCGTATCTCACCGGGTAAGCTTTATATTTTTACAAAGAACAGGAGGACGCAATGGAAACGGAAAACAAGACGGAAGAACAGCCCCAGACCTCGGCGTACGGTGATGAATGGAAATGGCTGCTGGCGAGCTTCAAGCGACCCGCCCCCGAATCCTCGGAAAATGCTCCCAAACGGGTTCTCGGTGTCGCCATCGTGCTCAGCCTCTTTCTCGGCTGGACCGGCCTGGACCGCTTCTATCTCGGAAAGATCGGCACGGGCATCCTCAAGATGATCACCCTGGGCGGCCTGTTCATCTGGTGGCTTATCGACCTCTACCTGCTCGTGGGCGGCAGCCCCAAGGATGTCAACGGCGTGCCCCTGGAAGGCGCGGAGAGCAAGGAAAGCCTGACCTACCTGATCCTCACGGTCTTCGGGGCCGGCCTCGGCGTGCATTACCTCTACCTCGGCTTCCGGCGACTCTGCTTCACGCGCCTGGGCGTGAGCCTGCTCTATTACGTGGCCTTCTTCTGGTACAACTCCAACCCGTTCCAGCATCCCACGGGCTCGGGAATCCTCTTCTGGCCGCTGCTGCTGATCGTCCTGCTCTGGCAGCTGCTGGACCTCTATCTGGTCATCACGGGCCGCATCCGCTCCGACGCCCACGGCGAGCCCCTGCTCCGCCCGAAGCGCCGCTATCAGAGCATCTGCCTCGTGCTGGCCTTCCTGGGCGGCCTTGTGGGCATGGACCGCTTCTACCTCGGCCACCGCGTGCTCGGCATCCTCAAGCTCTTCACCCTGGGCGGGCTGCTGACCTGGTATCTGCTGGACATCGTGCTGGCGATCCTCAACGTGCATAAGGACAGCGAAGGTCAGGCCCTGCTCCAGGAGTAGCGCGTCCTTCCCGATCACATGACAACGGCGCGGCGTCCGAGGGGATGCCGCGCCGTTTGATTCCCAAGAAACCGCTTGCGCCTCAGCGGCAAAACTCGCCGTTCTCGTAGATGACCACTTCCCGGCCCCCGGCAACCCGCGCCGTGACGAGCTTGTGTTCCGTATTCACCAGGTCCCAGTGGACGCCGGAGGTGTTGAACCCAAGGGCGCGCTCCATCTCGGGGGTCAGGATTTCCTGCGGCCCGGAAAAAGTGCCTGGAATGGACGCCCCCAGGGCGATGTGGCAACTGCCATGCTCGCCACCGTGGTTCTCGTCCAAAATGGTGTGGGCCATGAAGCGGTCCACGCGGGAAAAACGGCGGTCCGTCAGCGCGAACTCGCCCACCCGGCGCGCGCCCGCATCGGCGTGGAGCCGCTGTTGCAGAAACTGGGCATTGGTCTGGGCCTCGGCCCGCACCGCAACCCCGCCCTCAAAGGCCAGCCGCACGCCGAGCACCATCCGGCCCAGTTCCACCGAAGGCAGATCGGACCAGTACTCGCCATGCACGCTCCGATTGTCCGGTGAAACAAAAATCTCGCTGCTGGGCACGTTGGCGCCGGTTACGCCCCGGAAACGACGATTGTCACCGGGCGCAAGAGTCAAGTCCACATTGGGGGCCTGCACATGCAGGCTCTCCATGCCCAGCGCATCCAGCCAGGACGCGATTTCGCCCAGTTCACCGCGCAGCCGCCGCCACTCGCGGACCGGGCTGGGCATGTTCAACCAGCAGGCCCGCAGCCAGCGCTCTTCGTATTCCTCCAGGGGCTGGCCCGAGGCCCTGGCCAGGGCCGGGCTGGGCAGCACGCAGGAGGTCCAGCCGAGCCGCCCGCTGCGCCTGCGTCGCTCCATGACCTCGAACACGGTCTGCCGGGCGCGACGGTCCTCCTGGATGGTGCGCGGGTCGATCCCGGCCAGATGCGTCAGCTCCAGGGGGGAATAAACGTTGATGACCCCGGCGCAGCCCGCATAGAGCTCCACCTCGCCCGGTTCCTGGAACACGAGCTGGCCGAAACTGGTGTTCAGGTAGTGCTCGCCCTCCATGAGCGGGGTGGGCAGAAGCCGAAGCACCGGGTTGAGATGCTCGTCCACCAACCGGGTGTACAGGGATTCGGCCAGCCGGATGGCCGGATAGTCGAAGCGCACCACCACGGCGTCGCCGTTGCGCATCTTTTCGGCCCGCGAGGTGCGCAGCGACCAGATCAGCAGCTCCGCATAATTTTCCAGATCCGTGTTCGTGATGGCGCTCATGGCTTCTCTCCGGTCTTGGCCGCTTGAAAAATAACGGTCCGATCTTCTTAAGATCAAGCCGCAACACGGAAAGTCAAGGTTTTTGGACTCCAGCGCCGGTGAACGCGTAACGAACGTCCGGAAAGAGGGCTGCCCGTCACCCCCAGAGCAGCGGAAAAACGAACGCAACCCCGGCGGTCCAGAGGGCGTATACCGGCAAATAGCGCGCCGTGATTCGCTCCAGGTCCGCTGGAACGGCCCGGCGTCGGAGCAAACGAGCGTAGCCGAGCAGCAGGGCCAGCAGGTTGCCGAGCACGGCAAGGTTCGAACCGAGCACGGCCAGCCGGTTCGGGGTCGCGCCCATTTCCAGAAGACGGTCGCCGATGGCCGCCAGCCCCACGAAGTCGAGCAGCACGGTCAGGACCAGCAGGAAGGCCAGCAGCCACTCCACCAGGCCGGAGCGCGCGTCTGTGTCCCGGTCGTCCCCCCCGGACCGGCCAGAGAGCGAAAACACCGCCAGCCCCAGCACGGCCAGCAGGAGCAGGTTGTAGACCAGCAGCGTGTCCCGGTCACGGAACAATTCCGAAACATGCGCGGCCATGCGCACGAGGTAGCCCATGGTCAGCACCAGGAACAGGGGCGCGAAGATGCGCGCCAGAAGCGGCATGATCCGCATGCCCCCGCCGTGGCGCAGCACGGCCCAGCCCGCCACCACGGGAATGGCCGCTCCGCCCATGGGCAGCATCCATTCCCAGATCCATCTGGTGGGCACGTTCAGCAACTCGAACAGGCCCTGGGTCAGCAACAGCAGCACCCCGCCCCCGAGCAGCAGCAGGACCGAAAAGACCAGCAGCTCCCCGAAGAAGCGGATGTAGGTCCGCCGTTGCTCCACGTCCGGCCAGCCGCCCCCGGCCCAGGCCGCGCTCAAGAGACACCAGAGCAGCAACGGCCCGTGCAGGCAGGCCAGCAGGGTGGCGTCGGCGCGCGTGTCTGACAAAAAATTGAGCCAAAGCGCCGGAACCGCGAACAGCCCGAGCGCCAGCCAGGAGCCGGGGTGTTTCCAGCCCCGCGCATACAGCAGGTAGAGGAACAGAGCTCCCAGCGGTCCCGGAACAATGTTGCGGGGATAGAACCAGTCCTCACGGAAAAAGGTCAGGGAGGAATCCGGAAAGATGCCCGGCAATTTGATGAACAGCCCTGCCAGCAGGGCCAAAACCACGACCAGCCAGATTTCGCGCCGCGCCGTTGGGGAGTGATGCCCCGCAGCGACACTCATTCCCGTCCCTGGGCTTGCCCATGACACCCCCGGAGCCGCCCTGTCCGCAGCCTCCGCCGCATCCGCAGCCAGACGCGCGGTCCAGGCCCGCAGCAGCTCGGAATCGGGCCGCGCAGCCAACGCCTCGGACAGCGCCCAGGCAAAGCCTGCCCGATCCGAACGGTAAAGCCGCTCCAGGGCCTCGGGTGCGTTCGGCTGGGTCAGTTGGGCCAGGATGTCAGCGAGCATAAGCCTCTCCAAGGGTGAAATACATGCAGTTCGCTAAGACCTCACTACCAATATCCCATCCAATAACACATTTACTTCTTCTTGAAAAACTCAGCTGTAAATCCACTTCTTTGCTTCATAAACTTTTCAGTTGAAGATCGAATTTGTATTTCATCATCCTCTTTTGAATTACTATTGATGAAATAAGTGAAAGTTTCATCACAATGGTCAGGACGCACTAAACAGCAAGCGATATCTGCTGCTGGAATAAATTCTTCATTCACTACGCAGTATACTCCCCTAGCTGCGACATCATACACAAATGGGAGGTCGCCAAAAAGTACATTGATCGGATTTGCCCTTGTTTGCTCACACTGCTTAGCCACAACTTGCGCTAAAAGCCTCATAAGTTTTGGCCTGAAATTCTTCAGTTCTTCGCCAAACTCGGAGACAACAGCCAATCCAGGCCGCAAGGCCGTAATCACCCGCAAGGTGCCCATGACTCCGAGATGGTTGGGGTAAAAGATTTCATCATAGCGGGAATCAATGTTGGCATCGAATTCAGCGGGCCGAACAGAGCCGATGTGGGGAATGAGCAGATCAACAGGCTTCATTGAGTCGCTGGAATCTCCAAGACCGTAGCGGGTCCAGATTTCCGGAGCCTTGGTATTCACGCTCTTCATCCCTTGGGCGGTCGGAAACAGGCTGGTGTCCGAGGTCATTACAATTCGGCGAGCTTCCGGTCCGGAACCGATGTCGAAACGGACGCCAATGGCATAATCCTTGGCCACGGTATCCTGGTGATATGCGGGAAGAATCCGCAGGGAAAGGCCTTTGCCCAGATCATAGGTTTGACCGGGAGAGACCGGATGCACATCCTTGATGTAGGAAGGACTCTTCAATCCGATCAGGCTGTTCAGCTTCATCAGCGCACTGGGGCTGAAGTAGATGCTGATTTGCCGTTGTTTATCTTTTTCCTTTCCTCGATTGCACTGATGGAAAAGCGTCAGCAAGGATTCAAAATCAGCGGTATGATCGTTATGTGCATGTGTAACAATAATATGCTGCACGTCTGCAATACGCAGCCCTGCACGGTGAAAATTGTTGATAAAGTCACAGCCTGGATCAACAATGACGCCAACGCCTCTGTGGTATAAAAAATACCCGCCGCCCACGGAATCCTCACCATCCACCCCGGAAACGATCGGAGTATAGGAATTCCATTTCCGCAACAAAAAGAACAGGCTTCGTTGATCATCCAGTCGCGGGCCAGCTTCGATATACTCTCGTAATTTCTCCTCAGTTTCCAACATGTTCCTCTTGAAACTCTCGATGTCCTTTTCAAAGGATCTTCGAGTTTCCACAACAAGCACCCGAAGGTCATCGACTCCGCTTGCAACCGCGTCCGTCTGCGGGGCAGCCTCCTGCTTGGGAATCTTTTTGTTTCCAGCAGGTGCAGCCAACTTGATTAACCCTTGAATAATCTTAATAAATTGTACGGCATATCCATATGCCGAAGCGATATCCGGATCATCTGGTTTGAGTGCATTGGCCTGCTCCAGCAGTGCCAACGCCTCTTGATGCTGGCCAAGCTTAAACTGGTTTATCCCCTTGTTGAGTAGGCTGAAAGGATCATCTGGCTTGATCTCCAGCGCCTTGTCATAAAGCGCTATTGCTTCTTCCTCGCGGCCAAGATTGGAAAGGCACACTCCCTTGTTGCGCAAGCTGTGGTAGTCATCCGGCTTGATCGCCAGCGCCTTGTCGAAAACCGCTCGTGCTTCTTCCTCGCGGCCAAGCTTGGAAAGGATCACTCCTTTTTCGCGCAGGCTATGATAGTCATCAGGATTGATCGCCAGCGCCTTGTCATAAACCGCTCGTGCTTCTTCCTCGCGGCCAAGCTTGGAAAGGCTCACTCCCTTGTTGCGCAAGCTGTGGTAGTCATCAGGCTTGATCGCCAGCGCCTTGTCATAAACCGCTATTGCTTCTTCCTCGCGGCCAAGCCTGAAAAAAGATGCCCCCTTCTCGCGTAAACTTTGAGAATCATCCGGATTGATCGCCAGCGCCTTGTCATAAACCGCTCGTGCTTCTTCATCGCGGCCAAGCTCGGAAAGGCTCACTCCCTTGCTGCGCAAGCTGCGATAGTCATCCGGCTTGATCGCCAGCGCCTTGTCATAAAGCACTATTGCTTCTTCTCTCCGGCCAAGATTGGAAAGACATACCCCCTTGGATCGCAGCAAAAAATAGTCATCCCCCCTTTCTGCAATCGCTTGTTCGAGCAGCTCAAGCTCCTGCTCGAAATTCTTTTCCTGAAACATCAACTCGGATTCAAAAAACAACACATATGCAGAAGAAATTTCCTGCGCGGCGGCCATGCCCTGCAGCAGAGCACGGGCCTCGTCGGTCTTTCCCGTGGCATACAAATCATCGACTCGCTCGCTGAGCGCCCGCAAATCATCAATGGTCTTGAGTTCCAGCTGATCCATATTCGCCATCCCGTCCCTGGTGTTGCCGGATTGAACGTAAAGATATCTTCGTCAAGTTATTGCCCATTCTTTACGCAAGTTGCAACAGCTAACCCGCGAGGAACTCTTTTACGTCCCAAACAAAAAAGGCCGGAGGATCGCTCCCCCGGCCCTGATGATTGCCGTCTGTTTCCGCCTTGCGGGTTATTCGAAGACCAGTTCCCCGTTCTTCACGTCCACAGTCACACTGCCCCCGTCCTCCAGTTGGCCGCCGATGAGCAGCTTGGCCAGCGGGGTTTCCACATGGCTCTGAATGTAGCGCTTCAGAGGCCGCGCGCCGTAGATCGGGTCGTAGGCCGCCTCGGCGATGAACTTCCGGGCCGCGCCCGTGAGGCTCAGGGTGATCTTGCGGTCCGCCAGCCGTTCGGAAAGCCCCTTGAGCAGCAGTTCCACGATGACGCCGAGCTGCTCCGTGCTCAGGGGCGAGAAGACCACGGTCTCGTCCACGCGGTTGAGGAACTCGGGCCGGAAGTGCTGGCGCAGTTCGGCCAGAACCGCGTCCTCCACGCCGGGCTTGAACCCGCCATGCTCGTAATCAATACCTTCCAGCAGCCGGGGCGCGCCGATGTTCGAGGTCATGATCACGATGGTGTTCTTGAAGTCCACGGTGCGGCCATGCGAATCCGTGAGCCGCCCGTCGTCCAGCACCTGGAGCAGCACGTTGAAGACATCGCTGTGGGCCTTCTCGATCTCGTCGAAGAGGATCACGGAATACGGCTTGCGGCGCACGGCTTCGGTGAGTTGGCCGCCCTCGTCGTAGCCGATATAGCCCGGAGGCGCGCCAATGAGCCGGGCCACGGTGTGCTTCTCCATGTACTCGGACATGTCGATGCGGATCATGTTCTCTTCCGTGTCAAAGAGCGCTGCGGCCAGGGTCTTGCACAGTTCGGTCTTGCCCACGCCCGTGGGGCCGAGGAAAATGAACGAGCCGATGGGCCGGCGCGGGTCCTTGAGCCCGGCGCGGGCACGGAGCACGGCCTCGGTCACAGCGATCACGGCCTTGTCCTGGCCCACCACGCGCTCGTGCAGCAGATCCCCGAGCTTGAGCAGCTTTTCGCGCTCCCCTTCCATGAGCCGGGAAAGCGGAATGCCGGTCCAGCGGGAAATGATCTCGGCCACGTCGTCCGGGCCGACCTCCTCCTTGACCAACCGGGGCTTGCCATCCGCGTCCATGGCCGTATCCGCCTGGGCGAGTTGCTTCTCCAGGGAGTTCAGCGTGCCGTAGCGCAATTCGGCGGCTCGGTTGTAGTCGAGCACGCGCTCGGCCTCCTCGATCTGGAGCCGGACCTGTTCGATCTCCTCCTTGATGCGTCGCAGGCCCTCGATGGCCCCCTTTTCGCGCTCCCACTGGGATTGCAGCTCGTCCTGCTCCAGGCGCAGGCCCGAGAGCTCGTCCTCCAGCTTGACCAGCCGGTCCCGGGAGGGCTGGTCCATTTCCCGGCGCAGGGCCTCGCGCTCGATTTCGAGTTGCAGCACCTGGCGGTTGATGCGGTCCAGTTCCTCGGGCTGGGAGTCGATCTCCGTGCGGATCAGGGCCGCGGCCTCGTCAATGAGGTCAATGGCCTTGTCCGGCAACTGGCGGTCCGAGATGTAGCGGTCCGAGAGCACGGCGGCCTCGACCACGGCGCCGTCGGAAATGCGCACGCCGTGGTGGACCTCGAAGCGCTCCCGCAGACCGCGCAGAATGGAGATGGTGTCCTCCACGCTGGGCTCGTTGACCATCACGGTCTGGAAGCGGCGCTCCAGGGCCGGGTCCTTTTCAATATATTTGCGGTACTCGTCCGTGGTGGTGGCGCCGATGCAGTGCAGTTCTCCGCGCGCCAGCATGGGCTTGAGCAGGTTGCCCGCGTCCATGGCTCCCTCGGTCTTGCCCGCGCCCACGATGGTGTGGATCTCGTCGATGAACATGATCACCCGGCCCTCGGAGGTCTGGACCTCCTTAAGCACGGCCTTGAGCCGCTCCTCGAACTCGCCGCGGTACTTGGCTCCGGCCACGAGCGCACCCATGTCCAGGGCGAAGATGGTCTTGTCCTTGAGTCCCTCGGGCACGTCCTGCTTGACGATGCGCTGGGCCAGCCCTTCCACGATGGCGGTCTTGCCCACGCCCGCCTCGCCGATAAGCACGGGGTTGTTCTTGGTCCGGCGCGAAAGGATGCGGATGGCCCTGCGGATTTCCGCGTCCCGCCCGATGACCGGGTCGAGCTTGCCCTTGCGGGCCTCGTCCACAAGGTCCCGACCGTACTTGTTCAGAGCCTCGTAGGAGGCCTCGGGATTGTCCGTGGTCACGCGCTGGTTGCCGCGCAGCTTGGTCAGGGCGGCGAAGACCGCGTCGCGGTTCACGCCGAACTGCTTGTTTACGCGGCCCGCACCCGTGGACGCGGACTCGTCGAGAATGGCCAGAAAGACGTGCTCCACGCTGATGAACTCGTCCTGCATGCGCTGGCGGATCTCGTCCGCACGCACCAGCACGGAGTTCAGCCGGTGGGTGACCACGACCTGGTCGGCGCGCGCGCCCGGTCCGGAGACCCTGGGCAGCTTGGCGATTTCCGCTTCCACGGCCTTGGCGTAGGCCGCCGCGTCCACGTCCACCTTCTTGAGGATCTTGGAGACAAGTCCGTCGTCCTGGATGACCAGGGCATGGAGCAGATGCTCCACGTCGATCTGCTGGTGGCCCTGCTTCACGGCGGAGTTCTGCGCCTGGGTGATGGCTTCCTGGGTCTTCTGGGTCAGTTTGTTGAGGTCCATTGCCCCCTCCTTGCTCCGGACAGGAATGCCGCCCGGAAATTTTTTCCACAGCTAAAGATATTGAAAGAACAGGTTAATTCGTACAACGTTCCGGACAAAGACAGAATTAAACATGCCTGCACGGCTGGCAAGGGGCAGCCTGTGGAAAATGTTCACAACCTCACGAAGACGCATAACATATTAAAAAATCAACCCAGAATGCCGCCCCCCGGTGCTTCGGCGGGCCGTTTTCAACGGCGGGACACGGAGGGTGAAGAGCGGCGAACGGCAAGGCGGGAGAGTGCGGGGAGGAAACGCTCTTGCAGTGCGTACGGAAAGGAGCGTCTCGCAGCGACTCCAAAACCGCCGTCCGACAACCGCCGACTAAAGCTGACGCTTGAGCTTCGTCAGTTCGCCCTCCAGGGATTCGATGCGCTCCAGCAGGTCCACGATGATGCTCCCGCCCATGAGCGAGACCTCCAGATCGCGGCACAGGCGCATCAGCTTCTGGATGCGATAGACATCGCGCATCCGGAACAGATATTCCTCGGCATTGGTCTTTACCGGGCTGATCCAGCCCAATTCCAGCAATTCCGAAACGTGACCCGGTTCGATCCGGGTGATTTCCACAAGCTGCGCCCAGGCAACCAGTTCGGAGCGTTCGGGAAGATTGGGTCGCTGGACCCGGCAGAGAATTTCCTTGAGGCGTTTGGTGGTCATGGTTCCCGCTTCCTTGCTTGCATGTATGGGTCGACCGATGCCCGCCCGGGAGAGCCTAGTAGGGTCGGGGTTCAAAGTTGGAGATCTTTGCGAGCTTTTCCCAGAGTGCGCGCTGCTCGTCCGTGAGGCTCTGAGGCATGGCAATGACGATGCGCACGATCTGGTCGCCCTTTTTCCCGCCGCAGCCCAGCCCCCGTCCGCGCACGCGCAGCTTTTTGCCGGAGGCCATGCCCGCCGGAATGTTCATCTCCACAGGCCCGTCCAGGGTAGGCACGCGGACCTTGGCGCCGAGCGCGGCCTCCCAGGGAGCCAGGGGCAGGTCGAGCAGGACGTTGTTGTCCGCGAGGCCGTAAATGTGGTGGGGCAGGATGCGGATCTTGAGGTACAGGTCGCCCGCCGGGCCGCCGCCCATGCCGGGATTGCCCTGTCCGGAAAGCCGGATGCGCTGGCCGTCCTTGACCCCCGCCGGGAGCTTGACATCCAGGGTCTTGCCCTGGCCCGAGGCCATGCCCGGTCCGCCCTGCTCCTGCAGGGTGATGGTCTTCTGTCCGCCACGGTAGGCCTCTTCCAAGGTGATTTCGTAAACCGCCTCGGAGTCCGCGCCGCGCCTGGGCCGGCGCTGGTAGCCCTGCCGCCCGCCGAAGCCCTCCTGGTGGAAACCGCCGCCCGGAAAGCCGCCCCCAGCGCCGAAACCGCCACCGAAAATGGTCTCGAAAAAGTCGCTGAAGCCTCCTGCGCCCCCTCCGAAGTCGAACTGCACGTTCTCGAATCCCGGAGGCCGCTGGAACCCGCCCTGCTGGTACTGTTCCCAATTGGGGCCGAGTTGGTCGTACAGCTTGCGCTTTTCCGGATCCTTGAGCACCTCATAGGCTTCATTGATTTCCTTGAACCGGGCCTCAGCGCTCTTGTCGTTGGGGTTCAGGTCGGGATGACATTTCCGGGCGAGCTTTTTGAACGCCCTGGAAATCTCATCCTTGTCAGCGGTCTTGGAGACGCCGAGTGTCTTGTAGTAATCCTTGTATTCAACAGCCATCGGGGATCGACTCCTCTTTTCTCGTACCGGAAGCATCCGGCAATACTTTACAATAAGCTGAATCGACCGACAGTCAAGACGCTGACGCGCCGCTGTGTCCTCATGGCGCAGGCGTCAGGAGGAGGCTTCCGGAGCTTCAACCCGCGTGGTCGTAGCGACGGCGCTGCGCGTCGTAGCAATAATAACAACGGTCCTGGCGTCGGAAAAAACGAATCAGGACCATTCCGGCAAGGAAGCCGCCCACATGGGCCCACCAGGCCACGCCCGCCACCTGGCCGGTTCCGTTTTCGCCGAGGCCGGAGAGAATCTGCAGGATGAACCAGAAACCGAGGAACAGCGCGGCCCGGAAATGGAAGATGAAGATCAGGACCAGGGTGGCCACGCGCCCGTGCGGATAGAGCACGAAATAGGCCCCGAGCGTGCCCGCGATGGCCCCGGACGCCCCGATGATCGGCAGGGGGGAATCGCGGTTGAAGAGCACATGCAGAACCACGGCCACCAGCCCGCAGCAGAGGTAGAAGCCCACGAAACGCCAGTGCCCGGTGACATCCTCGATGTTGTCCGCGAAAATCCAGAGCATCCACATGTTCATGATCAGATGCAGCCAGCCCCCATGCAGAAACATGTACGTCAAGAACGGCAGGAGCATCGTGTCCGGATACCCGGCCATGGCGGCCCAGCCCGGATGGCTGAACCGCGCCGGAACCACGCCGAAGAAGTGGAAGAATACCGCCTGGGACTGGGGCGGGAGGCTGAGCTCATACAGAAAGGCCAGCACGTTGAGCACGATGATGGCCACCACGGCGTACGGTGGATGCACGCGGGGGACGTTGTCATAGAGCGGAATCATTCCGGAGCTTCCTTGAGGGCCTGTGCCGCCAGCAGCATGGCCTGCCGGGCCTGCCTCAGGGTCTCGGCCCCGCGTTGCGCGCGCATCTCCTCCAGCTTTTCGGCCACGCGCCGTGCCTCGGCCTCCAGCTTGTCCAGGTCCGCGTCGTTTTCCACGCTCAGAGCGCAAAAGGCCCGCTTGCGCTCCGGAGGCCACTGCCAGGAATCGAACACAGCCAGGGTTTCCGGGTCCAGGCCGCGCGCCCTGCGAAACGCGCCGTGCCGCCGCTCCTCCGGGCAGAACACGCCCACAACGCAATCCACCACGTCCCGTTCATGCCAGCCGCCCTCCAGTAGAAGCGGAACCTCGGCCACGGCCACCTCTCCGGCATGCCGCCGGAAAAACGACTCGGCCCGGTGGCGCACCAGCGGATGCACGAGTTCCATGACCTCGCGTAATATCTGGCCGGATCCACGCATGGCCGCGAACAGCGCGGGTTTGTCCACGCCGCCCGTGGAATGGAGATACTGCACGCCAAAGCGCCTGCCGATGAGGTCGGCTCCGTCTCCGCCCGGCGCGTACAGCTCGGCCACGGCCGCGTCCGCGCTGAAGGTGGGCAGACCCTTTTCGGACAGAAGCTTCAGCAGCGTGGACTTGCCGCCGCCCGGCGGCCCCACCAGCCCGACCCGCAATCCGCTCCGCGCCAGGGCCGAAAGTACTCCCAGAAAGTCCTCGGGCGGGTCCTGGCGGAAAAATAACAGCCTGCCCGTGACCGGATGCGTGAAGCGCAGGGCATAGGCATGGAGCATCTGGCGCGACGCCTCGGGTTCGCCCCGGGCGCTCCACTCCGCACACTGCCGCGCGCCGTAGGTCGCGTCGCCCAGCAGCGGGCAACCGATGGCGGCCATGTGGACCCGGACCTGGTGCGTACGGCCCGTGTGGATGCGCACGGCCACCAGGGCGGCCCGGCCGTCCGGAGCGGCCCAGAGTGTTTCGTGGCTGCTGCGCGCCTCGCGCCCGCCCTTTTCCGCCACGGCCATTTTGGTCTTGTTGCGCGGGTCCCGGCCCAGAGGCAGATCGATGTCGCCCTGGCGCGGCTCCGGAATCCCATGGACCAGAGCGAGGTAAAGCTTCTTGACCCTGCGGGCCGCGAAATCCGCAGCGAGACGCAAACGGGCGGCTTCGGTGCGCGCCGCCAGGATCAGTCCGGAGGTGTCCTTGTCCAGACGATGCACGATGCCGGGCCGCACCGGGTCCATGCCGGACCGGGCCGGATCCATGTCCGGCCAGCGGGCCAGCAGGCGGTTGACCAGGGTTCCCTCGGGCTCTCCCGGAGCCGGGTGGGTGGTCAGTCCGGCGGGCTTGTTCAGCACCACGACCTGGGCGTCCTCATGGAGCACCTCCAGCGCACCGGCCTCGGCGCTGGTTCCACAGGCAGGGGCCTTGCCGCGCAGCTCCAGCTCCTGGCCTGGCAGCACGGTCTGGTTGGCCTTGGCCACCGGAGCGCCGTCCACCAGGGCCAAGCCGAGACGGATCCACTCCTGGACCTTGCCGCGCGAAACACCTTCCACCTCCAGTTCCCTGGCCCAGTAGCGGTCCAGGCGCAGGCCGCCGTCGCCCGGCAGGGCCGTACGCTTCCAGCCCGCATCAAAAATCCCGGTTGCCGGAACGCTCTCGTTGTTTTTTTTGCTCATGTTTCCATGCTATACTCCCGACGCCCGGATGACAAAACACCTTTTTGGTATGCGCGCGGCGAAGCGGACAGGGCTTGACCTCCGGCCCATTTGCCAAGTAAAGATAAAAAGTTTGTCCGAGCATGAGAACGTTTTTCCAAGAAAATGGGAGGATTATCGTGTCTGTAACCGTCGTGGATCATCCGTTGATCCGGCACAAGCTGGGGCTTCTGCGCACTTCCGACATCAGCACCAGCAAGTTCCGGGCGCTCGCCATCGAGATCACCCGCCTGCTGACCTACGAAGCGACCAAGGATTTGCAGACGGAGCCGGCAAAGATCATGAGCTGGGCCGGTGAAATCGAGGTCGAAACCATTTCCGGCAAGATGATCACCGTGGTTCCCATCCTCCGGGCCGGCCTGGGCATGATGGACGGCGTCATCGACATGGTTCCCGGAGCCAAGGTCAGCGTCGTGGGCTTCTACCGCAACGAGGAAACCCTGGAGCCCGTGCAGTACTACGTCAAGCTGGCCAAGAACATCGACCAGCGCCTGGCTTTCATCCTCGACCCCATGCTCGCCACGGGCGGCACGCTCATGGCCACCATCCGCCTGCTCAAGGACGCGGGCTGCCCGAGCATTCGCGGCCTGTTCCTGGTGGCCGCGCCCGAGGGCATCGCCCGCCTGGAGCGCGAACATCCCGACGTGGATATCTACGTGGCGGCCATTGATGAAAAGCTCAACGATGTCGGGTATATTCTTCCCGGCCTCGGCGACGCCGGGGACAAGATCTTCGGCACCAAATAACCACCACGGGCTCCGGCCCGTTTTTTTTGTCCGTTCGCACCCTGAGAGGAGGAATAATGAGCAACGTTCATTCGACCGAGTACAATTTCCGACTGAAAGACGGGATTCTCGGCGCGCAGATGCTGTTTGTGGCTTTCGGCGCGCTGGTTCTCGTGCCCCTGCTGGTGGGCATGGACCCCAACGTGGCCCTGTTCACCGCCGGCGCGGGAACCCTGCTGTTTCAGTTGATCACCAAGGGCAAGGTCCCCGTGTTTCTTGCCTCGTCCTTTGCCTTTATCGCGCCCATCGGCTACGGCGTTAAGGAATGGGGCATCGAAGGCACGCTCTGCGGACTCTTTGCCGCCGGCCTGCTCTACGTGGTCCTCAGCCTGGTCATCCGCTGGCGCGGCAACGACGCCCTGGCCCGCATCCTGCCCCCGGTGGTCACCGGTCCGGTGATCATGGTCATCGGTCTGTTCCTGGCCCCGGTGGCCGTGAACATGTCCATGGGCCTGGGCGGCGACGCGAGCATCGTGCTGGCAGTGCCCAAAGCCGCGGCCATCTGCGCGGTGGTGGCCCTGCTGACCACGATTCTCGTTTCTCTGCTGGGCAAGGGCTGGTTCAAGCTCGTGCCCATTCTCTGCGGCATTCTGGCGGGCTACGCCACGGCCCTGCTGCTCGACGCCACCGGCTTCACCGCCTCGGCCCTGGCCCAGTTCACGGCCGAGCGCGCAGCCAAGGAAGCCGCCGGAGCCAGCCTGCTCTTCAGCGTGGCCAGCGACCATCTCGTGAACCTCGGCTCCCTCAAGGACGCGGCCTGGTTCGCCGTGCCCAACTTCACCTTCCCCAACTGGAGCAACTGGAACTGGGCCGCCGTGCTCTACATCGTGCCCGTGGCCATCGCTCCGGCCATCGAACACTTCGGCGACGTGCTGGCCATCAGCGGCATCACCGGCAAGGACTATGTGAAGAATCCGGGCATCAAGAACACCCTGCTCGGCGACGGTCTGGCCACCTCCCTGGCGGCCATGCTCGGCGGTCCCCCGAACACCACCTACTCCGAGGTCTCCGGCGCTGTGGCCCTGACCCGCGCCTTCAACCCCGCGATCATGACCTGGGCCGCCATCACCGCCGTGCTCCTGGCCTTTGTGGGCAAGCTCGGCGGCCTGCTCCAAACCGTGCCCACCCCGGTCATGGGCGGCATCATGATCCTGCTCTTCGGCGCCATCACCACCATCGGCATCAACACCCTGGTGCGTGCCGGGCATGACCTCATGCTGCCCCGGAACATGGCCATCGTGGGCATCATCCTCGTGGTCGGCATCGGCGGACTGACCGTGCCCCTGAGCGGCCCCATCAACGCCATCGCCGACATCTTCGGCGCGGACATCAGCATGGGCCAGCTCCAGATGGGCGGCATCGGCCTCGCCGGCATCGTGGGCGTGCTCCTGAACCTGATCCTGCCCTGCAAGGGCTGCAACGACTAGAACGGAACCCACCCGCTTCAACCATACAAAAGGGCGGAACCGCGAGGCTCCGCCCTTTTCATGTTCACTTCGTCCGGACCGGATCGCTATTTCGCCGCGCTGTCAAACTTCCCGATGCAACGTGTCCTGCTGTCTCGATCCTCGCTCAGTCCCGGACGGTACTGCACGTTGACATAAAACCGGCGTGCGGCGTTCCCGATTCGGAACCGGGCCTTGATCACCGATACCCGGTATCCGTCGTAGTCCAGATCCACTGGCTTGGCCAGGGATTTGGCCTTGTCCGTATCCCGTGATTTCTTGCCTACGACCGCGTAAAAATCCGCATCCGGAGCAATGCGGTCCATGCAAAAAACATAGAGCACATACCAGTCGCGGCTCTTCGCCGCCTCCTCGGAGACCTTGTTCTGCGTGGCGAAGGTATAGAGGCTTTCCCAGGAATCGTAGATGCCGCCACCCGCCGCATCCACTGCGCTCAGCGGCACGACCACGACTTCCAGGCGCGGATCCGTGGGAGCGAAGGGCCGAACCCAGGAACGCTCAATCTTCAGCTCATTTTTCTCAACAAGATATTCCGCCTGCAAATAAGCCAGTGCGGCACGGTTGTGGCTGTCGTTGAACTGCGCCACTGCCGCGATCATCCGGCGCAACGGAGCGTCGGACAACTGCTCCGCTCCCGTAAATCGGATGTTGGCGAGGTTGAAGCCCGTGTAAGAAAAGTTCTCCTCGCGCAGCATGTTCTGGTTCTCCGGACCGAACGAAACCACACGCCCGGCAGGATCACCATGCTGCATCTCATACACAAGAGAAGCCGTGACCAGTTCCACATCCGGCGGAATGGTCTCCACATCCTGGGCCGCCACGGGAATCGCAAAGGCGAAGGCGAACGCCAGTGCGGCGAACAACCCACGGACGCTCCTCCACTGCCGTCGTTCCACGAAAATTGTTTTTTGCAGCTTCATTTCATCATCTCCTGACCCATCATGTCCCTGACGGAAGGCGGTGGCGGTATATAACGCGGCGTCCGGGCCAGAGCTGCGACCATTTCCCGGAGGACCTTTTCCGCAAACGCCTGTTTTGCTGGATCGCGAACAAAGGCGACCACCTTGCCCCCGGCATGAAACACCTTGAACAATCCTGCCCCAGGGATGAACAACGTGACGATGGATCCCGTCACGTCAAGCACCTGGCAGGTCTTGGTCGCCGCGTCGAACATCTCTCCCCAGGTTTCATGGCGGATGCCCCAGGCACCAACGTCCGAAACCACTTCCTTGGTTGGCGTCGTGGAAGGCACGTCGGCCACCTTGCCCTCGAACGTGTCCCTGTCTGGACTCATGCCGCCGACAGTCGCTCCGCCTCCGCCTCCGCCGCCTCCGCCACCCCCTCCGCCATAGGCGAATGCGGCCTCGGAACCGCACAACAGGAGCAGGCAGGCCAGAAATGTCGCAAATCCGGCTTTCAATCTCTTCATGCGTCCTCCTTTGCGCATCCTCGCGCTCGATAGTTAAGATAATATAAGGTTACCATAAGAATTATAAAGCGGGCAAGACCATTCGATCCAGGAAAGCCAAGAAACGAATCATCTAAAGGGAGTTTTTTTCACAAAAAAAGGGCGGAGCCGCGAGGCTCCGCCCTTTTTCCATGTTTTGTTCCGGCCCGGCCGGGGAGCGACGCCAGCGGCGTGGCCTAGGCCCGGAAGATGCGCGGTCCCTTGGCCGAATCCTCGACCCGGTAGCCCTGGGCCGCCAGTTCATCGCGCAGGGCGTCGGAGGCGGCGAAGTCCTTGGCATCGCGGGCGGCCTGCCGCTTGCCCACCAGGGCGCGGACCTCTTCCGGCAAATCCGCCAGCAACAAGGGCAGGGTGTTCTCGTCCAGAATGCCGAGCACGCGGTCCGTGGCCCGAAGCTGGCGCAGGCAGGCCTTGGCCGCCGCGCCCGTGAGCCGGCCCGCCGCTTCGAGCTGATGCACGTCCTTGGCGAATTTGAACAATGCGGTCCAGAAACGGTGCAGCCCGAAGTCGTTGTCCAGGGCCTCGGCCAGCCCGCTCTTGAGATCGAACACGGCCTGCTCAGCGGGCTGGGGCACGTCGCCTCCAGGGGCGGACTGGGCCAGGGCCAGGGTCGCGGCCACATCCTGCACCCGCCGCCAGTTCCTGGCCCACATGGCCACACCCTGCCGGGTGGCGGTCAGGGTCTTGTGGTAGGAGCCAGAAAGCAGCCACATGCGCAAGGCCAGCGGATGCTCGGCCTCCTTCAGCAGATCGCCGAAGTCCAGCCCGTCCTCGGCCACTGCCTGCTGGCCCAGCATCCAGGCCCGGACCTCGCGCCCGGCCACGGACCAGAGCGCCCGCAGGTTCTCCAGGTGCGGAAAACTCTGGGACTCGTCCGCCAAAAACACGTCCACCGAGGGCAGGGCGTCGAGCCCGGCGGCGGCCACCTGGAGGAACCAGGTCGGACGCACGTTGCCCCAGGCCGTCTCCACCACCTCGCCCTCCTTGAGATCCTGAAGGCTGGCGCGCTTGAGCAGGGTGAAATCCAGCGGGTTGGACTTGACGTAGTCGTCCAGGTCCACGGTCTTGCCAGCGGAAATCTTGTCCGGGTCCTGGAGAGCCATGGCCCCGTAGCGCTCATCGCGCAGCACGTCGAAATAGACGCTGCGCAGCTTCTCATAGGCAAGTCCCTTTTCCGTGAGCTTGCGGGTCAGCGCCAGACACTGCTCCAGCGCGTCCGAAGCCAGGGGAAAGAGCGTGGCCGGACGCATGCCGAGCCGCAGGGCGCGCTCTTCAATGCGCTCGCGCACTTCCCGGGCGAATGCCTCGCGGCGCTGACCCACGGCCCGGGCCGCTGTCAGGGCGCGGTCGTCCAGGTCGGCCAGGCCAATGGCCGAGGTGACCCGCGCGCCGCGTTCCTCCAGGGCCCGCGCCAGCACGTCCAGTAGCACGGCCCGCCGCCAGGAGCCGATGTCGTCCGGCCGGTCCAGGCTGGGACCCACGGCATAGAGTCCGCGCGCGCCCGTGCCGCCGATGGTGGCGTCCTGGCCCGTGGCCGCGTTGTGCAGCTTGAGGCCCTTGGCCGCGGCCAGGGAGAACAGCGGCGTGGAGAGGTAGCGCTCACCCGAATCCGGGAAAATGGTCACGATTTTGGCCTCGCGCCCCTGGGCGGCCAGTTCTTCGGCCAGTCGAACGCTGGCGGCCAGGGCCGCGCCCGAACTCATGCCCGCCAGAATGCCCTCTTCCCGGGCCAGACGGCGGCAATAGTCAAAGGCGATGTCGTCCTCGATGCGCATGACCCGATCCGGGGCCTTCTTGTCCCAGATTCCCGGCGGGTAGGATTCGTGCATGTTCTTGAGGCCCTGGATCTTGTGCCCGGCATGGGGCTCCACGGCCACCACGCACACGTCGGGATTCATTTCCCGCATGCGTTTGGTGATGCCCATGCAGGTTCCCGTGGTTCCCAGGGTCACGACCACGTGCGTGACCTCGCCGCCGGTCTGCTCCCAGATCTCCAGCCCCGTGCCCTGGTAGTGGGCCTCAATGGACGCGGTGTTGTTGAACTGGTCCATGAGCAGATATTTGTCCGGCTCCTCCCTGGCCATGCGGTAGGCCTTTTCAATGGCCCCATCCGTGGAGAGATGGCCGGGAGTGAGCAAAATGTCCGCGCCAAAGGCCTGGACGATCATCTTGCGCTCTTCCGAGGCGCGCTCGCTCATGAGCAGGGTGATCTTGTAGCCCTTGACCGCCGCAACCATGGCCAGACCGATGCCGGTGTTGCCGCTGGTGGCCTCGATGATGGTCTTTTCCCTGGTCAGGGCGCCGGAGCGTTCCGCCGCCTCGATCATACACAACGCCACCCGGTCCTTGATGGAACCGCCGGGGTTCACGCACTCGATTTTCGCCAGAATTCCGACGCCCGGGGCGAAGGGGTTGAGGCGGTTGATTTCCACGAGCGGAGTGTTGCCGATGCGCGAGAGAACGTCCTTGTAGATCATTTTCAAACTCGTTTTCCAAGGCTTAAGCGTTTGTGTTGGTTGTGATGTACGGCAATTCGTTTCGCCCTGCAAGGCGGTTGCACGATCCTTGCAGCTTAGGGGCGTCAACCTCGAAAAAGGACGGAACCATGACGATGCTTCCCCATCTGGACGGCAACCTCGAAACTCTGAATAACTACGCTCCGGCCCTCGTCAACTGGCTGCGCGCCCAGCCCCTGGACGACGCCAGGCTGCGCGAGGCCGCCGAGGCCCGAATCTTCAGCAACAAATGGGGACTGCTTGATCTCCACCTGCCGGAGGGCAAGGGCATGTTCGAATCCATGCCCCCCGCGCCGCTCTACCGCGATTGGATTCCGCAGGACAAGGCCGCCACCGGCGCGACCCTGGTGGTGGGCTGCAACCTGGGCTACGGCGTGAACCACCTCTGCACCAACACGCCCCTCTCCCACAAGATCATGGTCCTGGAACCGGACCCGGTGCAGCTATACTGCTGCCTGGGCCAGACCGACTACCGCCCGGCCTTCGAGGCCAAGAAGCTCCACTTCCTGCCGCCCAGCGAGGAGCATCTCGCCACGGTGGTCCAAAATCTGGACCTCCAGTTCATCTACGGACGCATCTACCTGCGCCAGGACCTGCCCTCCAGCCAGATCTCCGCACTCTACTCGATCTGGAGCAAAAAGGCCCAAGCCCGGCTGGAGAACTTCTCCGTGGAGCTGAACACCCTCAAGTTCCGCCAGGACCTCATGGTCGGCAACGAACTCAAGAATTTCCGGCGGGCCATGGACGAGGGCAGCCTGACCCCACTGCGCGGCGTGGCCGAGGGGCTTTCCGCCGTGATCCTCGGCGCGGGGCCGTCCCTGGCCCAGTTCGCGCCGCAGCTGGCCAGGAACCCCGGCAACGCGCTCTACGCCACCTCGCTCCAGACCCTGCCCGCGCTCCAGGCCCTGGACCTGAAGCCCCACTTCTGTCTGGCCCTGGACTTCAACGACCACATGATGAACATCTACAAGCGGCTGGACATGCAGGCCGCGCGTGATGTTCCCCTGATCTATTCCACCAAGGTGGATCCGCGCGTCATTGAGACCTACCCCGGACCGACCCTGCCGCTCTGGACCATGGGCGGCATGGCCACCTTTGTGCTCAAGGACAACGAACTGGTGCTCGACGCGGGCGGCAACGTCAGCCTGACTTTGATCCGCCTGCTGCGCTGGAGCGGCGTGGCCCGCATCACCCTGGTGGGCCAGGACTTCGCCTGGAAGGACGCCGGCTCCCACGCCGAAGGCCACCACGCCCGACGCAACATCGTTTTCAACGAAAAGCAGCACAACAGGATCACCAACCTGGAGGGCGAGGAAATCTTCACCTCCCGGCAGTACCTCGCGGCCAAGCGCGACCTGGAGGACGACATCCGCCAGACACCCTTTGACATCAGCTATCTCTACGGCGGATACGCGCCCATCCTGGGGGCCAGACCCTTGTCCCTGGACGAGGCCCGCATGGACGGCGCCCTGGCCTCGGCTCCAGGCAGCCTGCAACGATTCCTGGAGCGACTGTCGCTCTGCCGCTCCTACCACCGCCATTTCCAGTTCGAACCCCAAAGCAACTCCTGGACCTCGAACCTGCACCGCGCGGAAAAACGCCTGGAAAAACTCTTCCGCAGGGTGGGCCGCAATCAACACGAGATTCACGGGCTCATGGAACAGGTCTCGCTGTTCATCCACCAGGACCCGCTCTACCTGCCCTATCTCTATAATGAAACGCTGGATCTGGCCGGACTGACCAAGGCCAAATTCCGCTACGAGCCGCGCGACCTGGGCGAATTCCGGCGCATCGTGCGCAACGTGCTCAAGAAGGTCAAAGAAGTGGACCGCCGCCTCACCGGAACCGAATCCCGGCGTGACGCGGCCTGATCCCCCTGCGCGGCGCAAGCCCGAAAAGCAACACAAAACGCCCCGGTCCTCCGGGGCGTTGTCACGTCCGGCTCATTCCCCGGCAAAAAAGATCCGCACGCCCAGGGCCAGCATGAGCCCGCCGAACACGGCGTCCACGCCCCGGACCATGCGCGCGTACGCGCCCCGGAAGCGCGAAAGCGCCAGCGCGGTCAGCGTGTAGAACGCGAACGAAATCATCGGCAGCAGGGGCACAAGCAGCCACTTGACCTGATCCGGGGTTTGCGGGCCGAGCAATGTGGTGAACAGGGCCAGATAGTACGCGGCGGCCTTGGGGTTGGACAGGCAGGTAAGCAGGCCCGTGCGGTAGGCCTTGCTCCCGGACAGGGGCGGAGCCGGGGTCCCCGCCGCGAGCGGCATTCCGGCCGGACCGCGCCAGGCCGAACGCAGGGCCAGAACCCCCAGCCGGGCCAGGTACACGCCGCCCACGCATTTGAGCACCAGAAAAAGCGTGGGCGAGCCGAGGATCACAGCGGTGAACCCAAGCACCCCGAGCAGGGTCCAGGTCATGGTTCCGGTGGCCACGCCCAGCGTGGTCAGCGCCAGGACGTGCGGGGAATGGCCCAGGCCGCGCCGGACGCTGAGCAGAAAATTGGGACCGGGGCTCATGCAGGAGAGCAGATGGACGCCCGCCACCGCCAGAAGAGGACCCGCAACGCTCATGCACGCTCCTTGAAGGCCGAAGCGCCCTTCCGGGCCGTCCGGCATTATCGTTTCAGATTTTGTCCCGGTTTCCCGTCTTCCGGGCGGACTGTCAAGCGCTCCGCCTTGCCTTGCACGCGGTTTGCGGCTAGAAATCGCCATGCCCCACGACAAACCCTATCTGGATGAACACGGCGATCTGGTCATTCCCTTTGCCTGCCCGGACAACGCCGAAAAGTATTGGAAGCCCGAGGGCAAAAAGCTGAAAGCGCTAATGCGGGAGCTCAATGCGCCCGACGAGGTCATGCTCCGCTATCTGCCCCGCCTGCCCGAAGCGGACCCCGAGGACGCGGAGGAATAGCCGCGATTCGTTTCCAGTCCGTGGCGTCGACATACGGCAGCCAGAGATACGGTTGCCAGACCCGGCCTTTCCCCCTATAACGCCTGCATGCGTTTGCCCCGCTCGTCCGCATCCGGCCCGTTGTCCTGGCTGCTCGCGTCCGCGCCCCTGCTGGCCGTGCTGGCCGTGCTCGCCGTGGCCTTCGGCTGGGACGAACAGGCGGTCATCGTTTTCTTCCGCGCGCACCGGCAGGCCCACCCGAACCTGGCCAGCGTGTTCCAGGTGCTCACAGACGCTGTCAATCCGGCCTTCTATGGCGTGTTTCTTTACCTGCTGATCAAGGCCTGGCGGGAAAAACGGCCTGGCCTGAAGCGCTTTGTCCTGGTCTGGATCGCGGTGCAGGTGATCGTCTCCCTGCTGACGGTCCGGCTGGTCAAGAGCGTCATCGGTCGCCCCCGCCCCGGCGAGGACCCCTTTTTCCAGACCATGACCAACCGGCCATCCTACCATTCCCTGCCCTCGGGCCACACCACCGAGGCCGCCACCACCTGCACGGCCCTGGGCCTGCGCATGGGCCGGGCACTGCCCTCCCTGGGCCTGGGCCTGCTCCTGGCCCTGCTGGGTTTCTCGCGCATCTATCTCGGCTGGCATCATCCCTCGGACGTGTTCTTCGGCTGGGCCCTGGGCGGCGTGGCCGGTCTGGCCGTTCATCTCTTTTCGCACAAGGAATAGACCATGCCCCGCACCCTCCGGGAACAACTCTGGGACCGCCTCAGCGCGCACCCCTGGCTGGCCATGAGCGCCGCCGTCCTGCTCCAGACCGCCTTTCTCTTCAGCACGCGCGCGCTCTGGTTCTCGGACGAGGTCCGCTACGCCAACGCCTACGAGAACATGCACCGGGCCGGGACCTGGGTGGTGCTCTCGCTCAACGGCATGCCCTACCCGGACAAGCCGCCCGTCTATTTCTGGTTCCTGGCCCTGCTGGACAAGATCACGCCCCTGGACCCGCCCGCGGTGTTCTTCCTGGGCGCGGCGCTCTCGGGCCTGGGCTTTCTCTTCGCGGCCTACGCCCTGGCGCGCGCCGTGCGGCTTTCGCGCGACGCCTGTCTGACCACGGCCCTGATCTGCGCCTCCAGCCTGTTCTTCGCGGCCATCCTGCACTACTCGCGCATGGACCTGATGTTCGCGGCCCTGACCGTGGCGGCCGAGGCCTGCTTCTTCCGGGGATATCTGGATCCGGATTCTCGCGAGGACGCGCGCTGGGTCCTGGGCGGATTCGCCCTCTGCGGACTGGCCGTGCTGGTCAAGGGACCGCTCGGCGTGCTCTTCCCGCTGCTGACCCTGCTGGCCTGCCTGGGATGGCGCGGCGAGCTGCGCCGCTTCCTGACCCTGCGCACTCTGGCCGGGCTGGGCTGTTTCGCCGTCGTGGCCTCGGCCTGGATTCTCGCTGCCTATCTTGTGGAAGGCGGTGACTTCGTGCGCACCGTGTTCGTGGAGCAGATCTTCAAGCGTGCCACCAACACCTTCCACCACAAGGAAGGCCTTTTCTACTACTTCGCCGTGCTGCCGGCCACCTGGCTGCCCTGGACCCTGGTCCTGGCCGCCGCGCCCGTGGGCCTGCTGCTGCGCCGGAGCTTCTGGCGCGAGGTTCGCGCCGAACGCAAAGCCGACTCCGCGCGCGTGCGCGCCCGCACCTGGCTTTGGATCAGCGCCCTTTCCGCCTTTGTGCTGCTCTCCTGCCTGAGCGGCAAGGTGGTCATCTACGTGCTGCCCCTGTTCGCGCCCATGGCCGCCCTCACGGCCCAGAGCCTGCTCCGCTGGGACGCGGCGCGGCGCAACCGGCTGGCGATGGCCTTTGCCGCGTTCTTCGCCCTGCTGGGAATCGCGCTCCTTTTCGGGCAGCAACTGATTCCCTTCCCCGCTGAAATAACGGGCCTCGTGCCCACGGGCCTGACTCTGCTGGCCACGGCGGGCCTGCTCCTGGCCGCGCGCCGCAAGGACGCCCGGACCCTGCTGCTCTGCCTGCTGCTCGGGGTCACGCTCTGGATCCAGGTGGCGGCCCGGTACACCGTCCCCTCCCTGGACAGCGTCATGAGCCCCAGGGAACAGGGCGAACTGCTCGGCCAGTACATCAGGCAGGGCTACACGCCCGTGGCCTACGACATCTACTCGGGCATTTTCACCTACTACGCCGGGGAGAACATCCTCGAAATTCCCAAGCACCTCCCCGAAGTGGAAACGCTGCTCAAGGAGCACCCCAAGGTCGCCCTGATCATGAAGAAAAAGCATTGGCTGCGCTGGGAGGACCGGCCCGCATCCCTGCGCGTGGTCCACGAGCAGTTCATCGCGGACCAGCCGTATCTGCTGCTGATTCAGGGACCTGCGGAAAATATTTCCCCGTCAAAAGAGTAAACAATCTGAAATAACTGTTTTTTTCCTTTTCTCCTCGTTTTTTGCAATGTCTCCCGCCGTATGGACGGACCTGGAAACATGGGGCCGTTCCATGAGGGAGACCCTATGCGCCACACCGCCATTGTTCTGCTCTTCGCCTCGCTCCTGCTCACGGGCTGCGGCACAGCGGCCATGCCCGTGATCCAGGCCGCAGGCATGGCCAAAACCGCCTACGACTACAGCGACGTGGTCATGCCGCGTTCCCGCGTGGATTTCGTCGGGGTTTCCGCCGAAGACCGGAACATCGAACAGGCCGTGCGGCAAAAGCTTGACGACAAGGGCGTGCGCTACGTAAGCCTCGCGCCCATCGCCATGGACGGACATCTTTTCCTCGTGGGCGTCTTTCCGAACAAGCACGAAGCGGAACGCGCGCGGCTGACCGCCCGGCAGGTGTCGGGCGTGCGGCGGCTGACCTGTTCGTTCTTCCGCCCCACTCCAGCGGCCCAGCGTGACCCCGAGGCGGACCGCGAACTGGCGCGGCGCATCCTGATCCAGCTGGACGGGGACGAGGACATGGGCACGGCACAGGTACGCGTGCGCGTGCTGGAACGCAGCGCCGTGGTCATGGGCCGGGTGGATACCACAGAGCAGAAGCACCATGTGGAGTCGCTGCTGCGCAAGGTGGACGGGCTGCGGGAAATCCGTTCCTACCTCGCTGTGCGGAGCTGAACCTTCGACGACACAACGCGAAACGCCCCCGCCCGGATCAGACCGGGCGGGGGCGTTTTGTTTCAGCTTTTATTCAGCGC
Source organism: Desulfovibrio sp. (assembly GCA_050251775.1). Taxonomy (GTDB): domain Bacteria; phylum Desulfobacterota; class Desulfovibrionia; order Desulfovibrionales; family Desulfovibrionaceae; genus Paucidesulfovibrio. Next base: position 25,727 of record JBFWMD010000004.1, on the reverse strand, counting down.
CGGGGCATTTGCCGCCGTCAGCAGGCGCACTCGAAGATGCGGTCAAAGGTCTCCAGCACGGCCAGACCGTCCTCGCCGCGAATGGGCGCGGGCGTATGAGCGCGCACCGCTCCGAGGAAGTCCTTGAGCTCCTCCTTGACCGGCTCGCGGTAGATCAGCGGCCATTCGCGCACGGAGTAGCTCTTGTCGTAGGAGGAGAAGCTCGAATACTCCTTGACCTCCTGGGTGATCAGGTTGGCTTCCACGTACTTGGTCTTGCACGCGGCCTGGATCTTGCGGGACTTGTACGGCGTGACCCAGTTGGTGGAGATGTTGGCGAGCACGCCGTTCTCCATCTGGGCGGTGATCAGCGCGGTGTCCTCGTGCTTGCCCTGGCTGGTGGTGGTCACGGCGTAGACGCTCTTGAACTCCGAGCCCGTGAGAAAACGCAGCAGATCGATGTCATGGGAAGCCAGATCCTTGATCACGCCCACATCCTGAATGCGCGGCGGGTAGGGTCCCACGCGCTCGATGGTGATGGAGATGGTCTCGGTCCCCTCCTCGGAGAGCAGTTCCTTGATCCGACGCACCGCGGGGTTGTAGCGCTCCACATGGCCGACCATCAGGGTCAGGTTCGCGGCCCGGGCGGCCTCGACCACTTCGCGGCCCTCGGCGGCCGTGGCGGCCAGGGGTTTTTCCACAAGCAGGCTGCTTCCGGCGGCAATGACCTTGAGGGCCACGTCGCGGTGCAGCACTGTGGGCACGCAGACGCTCACGGCGTCCGGCTTGAGCGCCAGCAGTTCCTCCAACTCGCCGAAGGCGGCCACGCCGAAGTTCTCCGAGGCGGCCTTGCGGGCGTCCGCGTCCGGGTCCACCACGCCGAGCACTTCCACGTCGGCCATTTCCGTATAATTGCGCAGATGAATGCGGCCCATCCAGCCCAATCCGATCACTCCGACTTTCAACATGGCTCATCCTGTACGGTTGCGGTCAGAAATTGATGCGCCGGAACCTACCCGCTCCGGACGGCCTTGGCAAGCGCAACGCGCCGCCCCTGCCGTGCGCGTGGTTTGGGCATCTTGCCCGCGCGCCCGTTTCCGGCTAGTTTGCGGCCCATGGAAAACGAAACGCTCGGCCCGGACAGGGCCTTTGACGCCGGAAACGGCCCCCTCTGGATCAGCGCGGGCGAACCTTCGGGAGACATGCACGCGGGACTGCTGGCCCGCGCTCTGCTGGCGCAAGCGCCGGAGCTGCCCCTCACGGGCATGGGCGGCCCGGTCCTGGCCGGAGCGGGCTGCGAGGTGCGCCACGGCATGGACCTCGTCTCCCTGGTGGGCCTGGGCGGCATCCTCAAGGGCCTGCCCGGCATCCTGGCGCTGCTGCGCCGGATCAAGGCCGACTTCAAACGGCTGCGGCCCAGGGCCGTGGTGCTCATCGACTGCCCGGAGTTCCACTTCCGGGTGGCCAAGATCGCCCACAGCCTGGGCATCCCGGTCTACTACTACATCAGCCCGCAGATCTGGGCCTGGCGCTCGGGGCGCGTCAAATTTCTGAAAAAGCATGTGCGCAAGGTGCTCTGCATCCTGCCCTTTGAGCAGGCCTTCTACAAGGAACGGGGCATGGAGGCGGACTACGTGGGCCACCCGCTCATGGACCAGTTGCCCCTGGCCAAACTGGACGCACTGATTCCGGAGGCGGACAGCGTGGGCGTGCTGCCCGGCAGTCGCCGCCGGGAAATCCACAGCCTGTTGCCCCTGTTCGGCGAGGCCGTGCGGCGCATCCGCGCCCAGCGTCCTGTGGAGCGAATCCGGCTGGTGCGCGCGCCGGGCGTGGACGATGCCCTGCTGCGCTCGCTCTGGCCCTCGGACCTGCCCTGCGAGATCGTGGGCCCGGAGCAGCGCTACGAGGCCATGCGCAAAAGCCGGGTGCTCCTGGCCGCCTCCGGAACCGTGACCCTGGAGGCCGCGCTCATCGGCACGCCCGCCCTGCTCTCCTACAAGCTCTCCAACTTTGAATACCGTCTGACCCAGTGGCTGGTGAACGTGGAGTTCGCCGGGCTGCCCAACCTGATCCTGGACCGCGAGGTCTTTCCGGAGCTGATCCAGGAACGGGCCGAACCCGAAGGCGTGGCACGCACCGCGCTGGAACTCATGGACGGCCCCCGGCGCAAGACAGTGCTCGCGGACCTGGCCGCCCTGCGGGGCATGGTGGGCGAACCAGGCGCCCCGGTCCGTGCGGCGGGCATCATCCTCCACGACCTGACCCAAGCCCGGACGGAAAACCACCATGCGTGACGACGTGCGCAGCTACGGGGATATCACCGGCATCTCCCCGGAAAACTACGAAAAGATCAAAGACTCCATTCCCTTTCCGCAGGTCCGCTACGCGGACCGCAAGCTGCATCTGGACCACGAGGGACAATATATCGATGTGGAAAGCTTTCTGGATGAGCTGGTACAGCTCATGGACGAGGACGGTTGGGGCGAGGTGGACTTCCTGGACCATCTCGGCCAGGAGCTGATCCGCTATCGCCTGCGCCGGGGCGGCTGGAAAGCGGAGCGGCGGGCCTTCAGCGCCATCGGCACGGCCGAAATGCGCGGGCTCTGAATCATTTCTCGGGCACGACCCGCAGGGCCTTGGGCGCGTGTTCCCCGCCCTCCAGCTCAAAACTTACGCTTTCGCCCACGGCCAGGGTCTGGAAGCCGTCGCGCTCGATCTCCTGAAAATTGACAAAGACATCCTGTCCGGATTCCGTGCGGATGAATCCGAACCCCTTGATGTCGTTAAACCACGTCACCGTGCCCTTGTGTCTGGCCACGCCGTCCTCCCTGGTTGTTGCGTCCGGGGCAAAGGTATCCCGGTTCTCGGTCCGGCGCAACGCCATGAGCACTTAAACCCATCGACTCTTTCCGCTCGGGCGAACAAAAAACCGGCCTCGACGCCGGGTGGTGGGAAAACGGATTTTCAGCGCATGCGGTAGGTGATGCGACCGCGGGTCAGGTCGTAGGGGGAGAGCTCCACCTTGACCTTGTCGCCGGGCAGGATACGAATGTAATGCTTTCTCATCTTGCCGGAAATGTGGCCAAGAATGTTATGGCCGTTCTCCAGCTCCACTCGAAACATGGCGTTGGGGAGGGCCTCCTGGATGATGCCCTCGACTTCTATGGCTTCTTCTTTCGCCATACATCCCCCTCACTTACATCACTTTGCACACTACCAGCAAAACGGTGGATTTTGCTTACCCTTTTCCAGGGCGTTAGGCAACACCTGGAGAGCGTTGCGCACAAAGCTGCTGGCCTTTTCCGGGTCTTTGCGCCCCTGGGCGTCCTCCAGGCCCGTATGGGCGTCCACCCCGGCGGGACGCACGGCGCGCACGGCCTGGGCCACGTTGTCCGGGGTCAGTCCTCCGGCGAGGATCACGGGGCGCAACCTGGCCTCCACCAGGGCGCGGCTCGCGGCCCAGTCATGGGTGCGGCCCGTGGCGCCGCTGGCGCCGGTAACGGGGTCATACGTATCGGTGAGAAAGGCGTCCACATACGGAGCATGCCCCCTGGCCACGTTCAAGGGGTCGGCTTCCCCGGGGCGGCCCATGACGATGCTCTTGAAAATCACGAGTTCCGGATCGGCGCGGCGCAGGGCCGCGACCTCGGCGGGCGTCACGGGCGCATGCAACTGCACCGCGCGCATGGCTGATCGCTCCAGCAATTCCAATATTTCCAAAGCGTTTCGCAGATAGGTGATCAACACGCAGGTAATCTTGACGCAGACGGGATCATCGGTATGATCGGCGGCAAGGGCGCGGACGATGCGGGCGGCCTTCCATGCATCCACATCTTCTTCCACCACACCTGGCCCCATGGGGAATCCCAAATGCGTGAATCCGGCCTTGACAAGCAATTGTGCCTCGTCCAATGAACACACTCCAGCTGCTTGCAGACACGGTATCGTAAAAAGGTTGGTGTTCTTCATCCCTGGATTTTTCCTTGTTGGAAGTGTATGAGGATTGTCTGGAAAGCGCAATTTCCTGGAGGGGTTCGCGTGGATAGCTTGTGCAAGAGTCCAATGGACATCGTAAAAAACATCATGACGGTGATTGAGGAACTCAATCATCTCAAGGATGTTGATACGATTTTGGACCGAGTGCTTTTCGAGGCAAGGCAACTTACCAACGCGGACGCCGGTTCCATATTCTTAATCCAGGACGGCGCGCTGCGTTTCAGCTATGTTCACAACGACACATTATTCGGGAACAACGCCGTCAACCGCCATGTGTACACGGATTTCAGCCTGCCCATCAATGAGCACTCCATCGTGGGCTACGCCGCGCTCACCGGCAAGACCCTGGTCATCGACGACGCCTATGAATTGAGCAAGGAACTGCCCTACAGCTTCAACCGCTCCTTTGACGAGGAAAGCGGCTACGCCACCCGTTCAATCCTGACCATTCCCCTGAAAACACTTCGCGATACTCCGGTAGGCGTGCTCCAGCTCATCAATGCCCGTGACGAAGAAGGCGTTGTCCGCCCCTTTTGCGAGGAAGACCTGAAATACGCGCCCTTCTTCGCAAACCACGCCTCCGTGGCCATTGAACGGGGCATCATGACCCGCGAGCTGATCCTGCGGATGATGAAAATGGCGGAAATGCGCGACCCCTCCGAAACCGGGGCGCACGTCATGCGCGTGGGAGCCTACACCGCCGAACTGTATCACAAGATCACTCTGGACCAGGGCCGGGAGGCGGACGAGGTTCGCCGCACCAAGGATCTCATCCGCCTTGCCGCCATGCTCCACGACGTGGGCAAGGTCGGCATCCCGGACGCGATCCTGAAAAAACCCGGTCGCCTGGACAAGGATGAGTTCGCCACGATCCAATGGCACACCGTGTTCGGCGGGGCGCTTTTCGTGAACACCACCTCGGAGCTGGACACGCTCTGCCTGGACATCGCCCTGCACCACCACGAACGCTGGGACGGCACGGGCTACCCCGGCAACCTGCACGACGACCTCTCCAAGGTGCAGAAGCTCTGCACAGCCCCCCTTGCCGGGGAAGACATCCCCTTTTCCGCGCGCATCTGCGCCCTGGCGGATGTCTACGATGCCCTTGGTTCCGAGCGCTCCTACAAGCAGGCCTGGCCCGAGGAGCGCATTCTGGCGCTGATCCGCGAGGAACGCGGACACCACTTCGATCCGCAGGTCGTGGACGCCTTTTTCGAAATCTACGACACCATCCAGGCCATCAAGGCCAAGTACCAGGAAAACAAGTAGCCGCACTCCCCACGCCATTGCGCCGCCGCCCATAACGCCGCCACTGCCGTCTTCGCGGAAAATTCTGCGGCCAACGCTTGCGAGCTTCCCGCCCCCCGGATCATGAGCCCACGCGCAATCTCGCCGCCCTGCCGTTTCGGCGGAGAACGGCGAGGCCAACGCTTGCGATCGCCTTGAACCCGCCCAGACTCCCGAACCCGCGCCCTGCGCGCCGCCAGCATTCTTTCGCTCGGAAGCTTCATTGAAAAGTACCCATATTCACAAATTAAAACAATATATTAATTACTTTTAATCAACAACGAACAACAATAGCCAACATGCAACCAACCCAGCACCCCGCGTCCTGCCTTGCAACGCCGTTGCGGTTAACCGAGTGGCTCCCCGCAGCTATTTCTCAGAGGCGTCCCGCGACGCGGCGCGGTATTCGAGAATGTCGCCAGGCTGGCAATCCAGGAAGCGACAAATCGCTTCCAGCGTTCCAAAACGAATGGCCTTGGCCTTCCCTGTCTTGAGAATGGAGATATTCTGCACGGTGATGCCCACGGCTTCGGCCAGCTCTTTGGAGCTGACCTTTCGCCGTGCCAGCATCACATCCAGGTTGACGATGATCGACATGCTCCTCCCAGATCAGATCACAAGAGCTTCTTCTTCCTGAAGCCTGCGGCCCTCGTCCATGACCCAGGAGATCACCAGGATGACGAAACCGATGAGCAACTGCGTGACATTGACGTCGCTTACGCCGACGCCGATCAGCCGTTCCCCGGCGGGGTTGTGCATGGTCAGGGCGGCGGTGGTCAGGGCCTGATACGCCGGGTCAACGGCCTGGCGTCCGATGATGGCCCAGCCGATCCACCGGAAGCAACGCACGTTGGCCAGGGAGAATATCTCTCCGGCGGCATAGAGCCGGAACAGGCGCATGAGAAAATAGATGCCGACCAGATTCGCGCCCAACGGCAAGAGCCCCGCGCCAAAGGTCAGCAGCCGGACATCCCAGGGCATTTCCAGCCCTGCGGGCAGTCCGGAAAAAGTGGCACTGCTTTCGCGCAGGGCGTCGAGCAGCTGAAACGGTTCCGCGCAGGCCCAGAGCAGCGCATCCAAAACCGGAAGAGCCACCAGGGTGACAAGAAATATCCACTTGAACCAGACGCTCACGCGCTTGATCCTGTCCATCACTGACCTCGCTTCGTTTTGTGCACGCAAAACGCGGCACGGGAGTCCGCCCCGCGCAAGAATGCGCGTATGCCTTTGCCTGAGACAAAGACTACCCCTGCCAAGCAATGAATGTCAATAATTTTTTGCTGTAAAACGATAACTATGTTTCAAGCCCTTGGCGCAGGCCGCAATACGCGGCCCGGCCCTGCTCCAGGTGCAGGACGAGGCCGATGGCCGGGAACAGTTCATCCGTGTGGTGGGTCACGTAAACGAGATGGGTCCCGCTGGCGGCGAGCCGCTCCAGCAGTTCCAGAACCCTGGGGCGGGCGCGTCGGTCCAGCCCGGAAAGTGGCTCGTCCAGCAGCAGGACCGGAGGTCCGGCCACAGCGGCTCGTGCCAGAAGCGCCCGCCGCAGTTGCCCGTAGGAAAGGCTGCGGATGCGCCGGTCCGCAAGGCGGTCCAGCCCGAAAAACCGCAGGTAGGTTTCCGTGCGTTCCCGCTGTTCTTCGGCCGGCTGCTCATAGAGTCCCACACTGCCGAAAAAACCGGACCAGACGGTCTCGCGCACGGTCAGATCATAGGAATAGCTCCCCTGCAACAGGGGCGAAACATAGCCCACACGGCGACGCACCGCGGTGAGGTCCGGCAGTTCGTCCACGCCGAACCAGCCCAGCCGCCCGCCCGGATAGACATCTTCCAACCCGAGCAGCACGCGCAGCAGCGTTGACTTGCCCGCGCCGTTGCCGCCGAGCACGGCCCAGTTCTCTCCGGGCAGCACGGTCCAGTCCAGGCCGTCCAGAGCGCGGCGGCCCGCAAAGACCACGGAGACGTTCTCCAGCCGGAAAAGATAGGGCACGTCCAAGGGCGGCGGAGCCGGCAGCTCGCTCAGACACTCCTCGGCCTCCCGCCCCCGGCGGTGGGCCGCAACCTCCTCCAGCGCGCCCGCAGCCACCACCTCGCCCTCGCGCAGCAGCAGCGCCCGGCGCACCGGAGCGGGGATGTCGTCGTGGTGATGCACGGCGCAGACCAGGGTGCAGCGCCCGGCGGCTCGTTCCATGATTCCCATGACCAGCGACCGGGCCTCGGCGTCCAGCCCGTCCAGACACTCGTCCAGAAAGAGCACTTCCGGTCCCGTAACCAGGGCGCGGGCCAGCAGCACGGCCCGGAGCTGTCCCGTGGACAGGCCGGAAACAGGCTGGTCGGCCAGGAAGGCGATGCCGAGTTCCGAGAGCATGGCCTGGGCCGCGCCGCGTTCCCGCTCCGAAGGAGAATTGTAGCAGAGCCAGGAATCCTGAAACGCCGAGGCCACGGCCTCTTCAGCGCTGATGCGCCAGTCCGAGCAGGCGTATTTGTCGTGCAGTGCAGCGGAAACCAGGCCCATGCGCTCGCGCAGCCCAATGGGTGAAATCTGCGGCCCCTCGCCAAAGTCGTAGACGCGCTCGCCCTCTGTGGGCGGCAGGTCGCCCCGGCAAAGGGAGAGCAGCGTGGACTTGCCCGCGCCATTGCCCCCGAGAACGGCAAGATGCCCGCCCCGGCGCAGCGCGAAATCGATATTGCGAAGGATGTTCTTTCCGCCCCGGCGAACCGTGGCGCGCCGCAGGCGGATCAGAGGTGCATCGGTGATCATAGTCAAATATTGTGCTCCTTTGTCCGGGGAAGCGCAAGCCCGCTTGCCTTCCCCCAGGAATCCGGGCAGGAGAGAATCATGTTCATTCCCGTGGCCTTGGCCCGCACCCTGGAGTACGAATCCACCCTGCTCAACGCGACGGTCCGCCTGCTGCTGGAGGAGTGCGGCTGCGCTCCGAAGCCGGGCACGCGGGTGCTGGTCAAGCCCAATCTTGTCACAAGGGCCAATGCCGGGCTCTCCTGCACACATCCCCTGGTGGTCCGCTCGGTCTGCGAGCAGTTGCTGGAACGGGGAGCCTTGATCACGGTGGCCGATTCTCCGGCCTTTGGCTCAGCAGCGCAGGTGGCCCGCGCCTGCGGACTGGCGAATGCACTGCGGCCCCTGGGCCTGCGTGTGGAAAGCCTGGGCCGCCCGGAACCGATGCGGCTCTCCTTCGGGGGGGAAATCGGCCTCTCCCGCACGGCTCGTGACGCGGAGTTGATTGTCAGTATCCCCAGGCTCAAGGCCCATGCGCAGATGCGCGTGACCTGCGCGGTCAAAAACCTCTTCGGCTGTGTCACGGGCTGGCGCAAGGCCGTGGCCCACGCTGTTCACGGCGACCAGGGCAACCATTTCCCGGCCCTGATCCTGGACGTGGCCGCTGCCCTGCCCCCGGTGATCACGCTCCTGGATGCCATCCGGCCCATGCATTGCACCGGCCCGGTCAAGGGCGAGCCTTTTGAACTGGGGCTGCTTGCGACCTGCGAGGATCCCGTGGCCCTGGACACCGCGATCTACGGCCTGCTCGGCCTCAAAACCGCCGACGTGCCCCTCTGGGTCGAGGCTGCGCAACGCGGTCTTCCCGGTGCAACCCCCGAACGACTCTCCTATCCCCTGGAAACGCCGGACTCCTTCAATGCCACCGGCTTCCTTCTTCCCGACAAGCTGGACCCGCAAACCTTCCACCCCGTGCGGCTGGCCCGGGGCAGGCTGCGCAGCCTGTTGCACCGCCTGGGCCTGGGCCGATAGTCCCCTGCTCCGCCCGATCCCGGTCAAGTGAAATTGGTTTCACTTTCCACCTTGACAACAACCCTGCTTTCTGGTGAAGGTGAATTCACATTCACACAGGAGAACACAATGCTGGAACAAGCAGGCAACCAACGCATGGATACGGACAGCCGCCAGGAGCAGATCGCCAGGGCCGCGCTGCGCCTTGCGGAAAACGGGCTGCGCGCGGTCACGGTCACAGCCGTGGCCGAGGCCGTGGGTCTGGTCCCCTCGGCGCTCTACCGACACTTCCGAAACCGCAACGAAATTCTGCGCGCCGCCTTCGGCCAGCTGCATTCCATGCTCCGCGCCAACCTGGAGGCCTCATCGGCGGAACAGGACCCCCTCGTGGGCCTGGAACGCTTCTGGCGGCGGCATCTGGGCCTGATCCGCGAAAACGGGGCCGTGCCGCGCATCCTCTTTTCCGAGGAGATCGCCGCGCCCGGAAGTCCCTTTCGCGAGATGCTCATCGAAGCGCAAAACGGCATGATCAGCGGCATCGCCGCCATCCTGGCCAGAGGCCAGCGGGACAACGCCATCCGTGACGACGTGGATCCCAGGGACCTGACCATGCTCTTCCTCGGACAGATCCTGCTCTCGGCCCACATGTTCTTCATCCGCCGGGGCGACTTCGAACTGGAGGCCCAGGTGGAACGAAGCTGGGTCATTTTCCGAGAAATGCTCGCACCCCGCGCTCTCCATGAGGAGAAATACCCATGCGAATGCATCCGAACCAACGTCTGATCTCACTGCGCGCCTGCCAGTTTCCGGCGGCGCTGGCCGCGACGCTGCTGCTCGGCGTTCTCCTGACCGGCTGTGGCGAAACCGATACGCTCCAGGGGTACGTGGAAGGGGACTATGTGGACGTGGCCGCGCCCCTGGCCGGAAGACTGGAGACGCTTTCCGTGCGCCGGGGCGAAACCGTGCGGACGGGGGACCCGCTCTTCCAGCTGGAGGACGCCTACGAGCGCGCCGCCGTGGCCGAGGCCGAGCAGAATGCCCTGAGCGCGGAAAATTCCCTGGCGGACAAGGGCAAGGGCCAGCGCCCCTCGGAAATCGCCGCCATCCAGGCTCAATTGCGCGAAGCCAGCTCCAGCCTGGAATACGCCCGCACGGACTACGAGCGCAAAAAGCGCCTCTTTGCCGAACGGACCATCTCCACCCAGGAACTGGACCTCGCACGCACGGAATATGAAACCGCCCGGCAAACCCAGAACCGCATCCGGGCCGAACTGAACACGGCGCGCCTGGGCGGACGCAGCGACGAGATCGCAGCGGCCCAGGCCCAATTTGACGGAGCACGCGCCCAATTGGAGCAGGCCCGCTGGAACCTGGACCAGAAGCGCCAGCAGGCCCCGGTTTCCGGGCTGGTCTTTGATACCTTCTACGACCGGGGCGAGTGGGTCGCGGCCGGGAAGCCCGTGGTCTCGCTGCTGCCGTCCGAGAATATCAAAGTCGTCTTCTTCGTGCCGGAAACCCAGGCCGGAACCCTGCGCCCGGGCATGCGCGCCGAAATCAGCTTTGACGGCGCCGTTGCCCCCGTGCCCGTGACCATCAGCTATGTTTCCCCGGAGGCCGAATACACCCCGCCCGTGATCTATTCGAGCGAGAACCGGGCCAAGCTGGTTTTTCTCGTGGAGGCACGCCCGGAACCGGGACGCGAAACCGAACTGCGACCCGGCCAGCCCGTGGACGTGCGGCTTGCCCCGTTCACCCCGGACGCCGCCGGGCCGGAGACCGGGCAATGACCACCGCGACAGACGACCTGAACAGCACGGATCGCACAAATGGCCACGAAGTCGTCATCAATGTGCATGGCCTGACCAAGGCCTTTGGCAAACGCACCGTGGTTGACGGCCTGGACATGCAGGTGCGCCGGGGGGAGATCTTCGGCTTTCTCGGCCCCAACGGCTCGGGCAAGACCACCTTCATCCGCATGCTCTGCGGCCTGCTGCGGCCCGACAGCGGCGAAGGCTCCTGCCTCGGGCTGAACATCCGCACCCAGGCCGCCGAGATCAAACCCCAGGTGGGCTACATGGCCCAGCGCTTCAGCCTCTACGAAGACCTCACCGTGCGCGAAAACCTCGAATTCATGGCCCGGGTCTATGGCCTCGGGAACGTGCGCGCCGAGGTGGACCAGACCATCGAGCGCATGGGACTGGGCCGCTACCAGAACAACCTCGCGGGGTCCCTCTCCGGCGGCTGGAAACAGCGCCTCGCCCTGGGCGCCTGCACCCAGCACCGGCCCTTGCTGCTGCTTCTGGACGAACCCACAGCGGGCGTGGACCCCGGCGCGCGACGCGACTTCTGGGACGAGGTCCACAAGCTCGCGGGCCAAGGCCTGACCGCGCTGATCTCCACCCACTACATGGACGAAGCCGAGCGCTGCCACCGGCTGGCCTACATCGCCTACGGCAAACTCCTGGCCCAGGGGTCCACCGAAAAGCTGGTCAGCGACTCCGGGCTGGTCACCTGGAGCGTGCGTTCCCTGACCAACGACGCGGAAGCGATCTATGCCCTCTCCCGCGAGCTGGACCTGGAACCGGGTGTGGACCAAGTCGTGCCCGTGGGCGTGACCCTGAACGTCTGCGGACGCGACACCGCCGTTCTGGCCGCTCTGGCCGGAAAATACAACGACGGCTTCCTTTGGACTCCCGCTGAAACCAATCTGGAAATGGTCTTCATCGACCTGATGCGCAACGCCGAGGTGAACTGAAATGGCCGCGTTCAAACGTTTTTCCTGGTCCCGGTTCAAGGCCGTGGTCAGCAAGGAATTCGTCCAGATGCGCCGCGACCGCCTGACCTTTGCCATGCTCATCGGCATCCCGCTGATGCAGCTGGTGCTCTTCGGCTACGCCATCAACTCGGACCCGCGCCACCTGCCCACCGCCGTGCTCTCGGCGGACAACTCGCCCTATGCCCGCTCCATCGTGGCGGCCATGCGCAACAGCGACTACTTCGAAGTCCGCGTGCTGCCCGACTCCCGCGCGGAAATCCGCAGGCTCCTGGACCAGGGCGAGGTCCAGTTCGCCGTGACCATTCCGGAACACTTCGGGCGCGACCTCGTGCGCGGCGACCGACCGCCCCTGTTCGTCGAGGCCGACGCCACGGATCCCGTGGCCACGGGCGGCGCGCTCAAAAACCTCCAGACCATTCTGGACCGCGCCCTGGCACGCCACCTGCGCGGCCCCCTGGCCTCCCTCGCCTCGGGCCAGTCCCCGGTGGAGCTGCGCATCCACGCCGAATACAACCCCGAGGCCGAAAGCCAGTACAATATCGTGCCCGGTCTCATGGGCGTGATCCTGACCATGACCCTGACCATGATCACCTCGCTGGCCATCACCAGGGAGCGGGAACGCGGAACCATGGAAAACCTGCTGACCACGCCGGTGCGCCCCCTGGAAATCACGCTCGGCAAGATCCTGCCCTACGTCATGGTCGGCTACATCCAGGTGCTCCTGATCCTCACGGCGTCCAAGCTGCTCTTCGGCGTGCCCATGCACGGCTCCCTGGCGCTGCTCCTGGCCCTGACCCTGATCTTCATCGGCGCGAACCTCAGCGTGGGCGTGACCATCTCCACCGTCGCCCGCAACCAGCTCCAGGCCGTGCAGATGTCCATCTTCTTCTTCCTGCCCTCCCTGCTGCTCTCGGGCTTCATGTTCCCCTTCCGGGGCATGCCCGTCTGGGCGCAGTACGTGGGCGCGGTCCTGCCCCTGACCCATTACCTGCGCCTGGCCCGGGGTATCCTGCTCAAGGGCAACGGCGTGTCCGACACCCTGCCCCATGCCTGGCCCATCCTGCTCTTCTGGGTCGTGGTCGTGGCCGTGGGGCTGAAGCGCTTCCGGCAGACGCTGGATTGACGTACGACCGGGACCGGCCCATTAATAACGCCCTCGGAGCACGCGAGACTTGCCTCCCGCGCCGGCATGAGACATACAATATGGCCTCATCCCCTACGCCCCGCAGGAGAAAGCGCATGTCCATCAAGTTCCGTGTTCTGGCCTCTGTCTCCCTGATCTGTATCGTCACCGTGCTCATGTCCCTGGCCATGTGGATCATCGCCACCGGCCAGAAGACCGACGGACTGGTCATCAACATGGGCGGCCGCCAGCGCATGCTCAGCCAGAAGCTGGCCAAGGACGCCCTGGGCCAGATCATCGCCGGGGAGCGCGACACCGCCGCCATCAGCAAAACCGCCACGGTCTTCGAGGCCACGCTCGCGGCCCTGACCCGCTCCGGCGCAGCACCCCTGACGCTCGATCCGGACGGCCCCAAGGCCGAGCTGCCCGCGCCCTCGGAGGAGATCGCCGCGCAGTTGGGCGAGGTCCAGCGGCTCTGGGGCGCGTACCGCGACATGCTGGAACGGGCCGTGCGCGAGGGCGACGCCGCCCGCGCCCCGGAGATCGTCTCGGGCAGCAGCGGAGTGCTCCAGGCCATGAACAAGGCCGTAATCATGATGCAGCACGACTCCGAAGCCAAGGTGGACGTTCTTGTCTACAGCCAACTCGGGGGCGCGGGCCTGGCCGTGCTGATCTTCGTCTTCGTGATCTTCGGATTGAGCCGCAAGGTGCTGCGACCACTGAACCTACTGCGTTCCCATGCGGAGGTCATGGCCGAGGGCGACCTGCGCGACTCCCCGGACACCGGAAGCAACGACGAAATCGGCGGACTCTCCCAAGCCCTGGCCGACATGGCCGGACGCATCGGCAAAGTCATCGGCAAGGGCCGCCGCGTCACCGAGCGGGTGGCCGCCGGAGCCTCGGAACTGGCCCTGGCCTCGGGCAGCGTGTCCCAGGGGTCCGTGAACCAGGCCGCCAGCCTGGAGGAAATCTCCTCCTCCATGGAACAGATGAGCTCCAACATCGCCAAAAACGCGGAGCACGCGCGCAATACGGAACGCGCGGCCAACAAGGCCGCCGGCCAGGCCGAGGAAAGCGGTTCCGCCGTGGCCGAGGCCATGGACGCCATGCAACGCATCGCGGAAAAAATCACCGTGGTGGGTGAAATCGCCCGGCAGACCAACCTGCTGGCGCTTAACGCGGCCATTGAGGCGGCACGGGCGGGCGAGCACGGCAAGGGCTTTGCCGTGGTCGCGGCCGAGGTGCGCAAGCTGGCCGAGCGGAGCGGCATGGCCGCCTCGGAAATCGCCGAACTCTCCAGCTCCAGCAACACCCTGGCCGAACGTGCCGGGGCCACTCTCCGGCAGCTCGTGCCCGCCATCAAGCAGACCGCCGCCCTGATCCAGGAAATCGCCCGGGCCAACGCCGAGCAGGATGTCGGGGCCAGGCAGATCACCGACGCACTCCAGCAACTCGACGGCGTGGTCCAGCAAAACGCCTCGGCCTCGGAGCAGATGGCCTCCACCGCTTCGGAACTGTCCGAACAGGCCGTGGACCTCCAGGAAATCATGTCCTTCTTCCGCACCGACAAAACCGGCGTCGCATCCGACTTTGCTCCCGGCTCCGCCAGGATCACGGCCAGCAGCCGCAAACCCGCGCCCCTGCCCCGACCCGAAACGCCCCCGGCGAGAAACAAACCCCGGGATGCCTGGGGAGCGGCAAGCGGTAAGCCAGTCAAGCCCGCGCCCAAAGTCCCGGCAAGGGAGGTCGAGGAAGACCAGTACCTGGGGGCTGGCATCAACCTGGAGATGCAGGAGGAACGCGACCCGGAAAGCAGGGATTTCGAGCGGTATTGAAGGCGCGGCATCGCCCGTCGCCACGGGCCTGCCGCAAATCACGGACAAAGGCTCTGCGGATCGTTCAATCAGCCGGGGGCCTTCCCTTTTTCGCCGTGCGCGGCTATGACCTTGCCCATGCCGAACCAATCCATCCGCCGCCGCTACGTGGTCAACGGCCAGGTCCAGGGCGTGGGTTTCCGCCCCTTTGTCTACCGCACCGCCCTGAAGCACGACCTGACCGGCTCGGTGCGCAACACCTCCGAGGGCGTGGTCATCGAGGTCCAGGGACCGGCCCCGCGAACGGACGGCTTCGGCGACGACCTCGTGCATACCCTCCCGCCCCTGGCCCGCATCGTGGACCTGCGCGTGGAGGAAGTGCCCCTGGCCCAGGACGAAACCGCCTTTGAGATCAAGAAAAGCAGTGCGGGCAAAGGGCACAGCGTACTGATCAGCCCGGACATCGCCACTTGCGAGGACTGCCTCGCGGAGATGCGCGACCCGGAAAACCGCCGCTACCGCTACCCCTTCACCAACTGCACCAATTGCGGGCCGCGCTGGACCATCACCCGCTCCATTCCCTATGACCGGCCCGTGACCTCCATGGCCTGTTTCCCCATGTGCCCTGCGTGCGGCGCGGAATACGAAAATCCCCTGGACCGGCGCTTTCATGCCCAGCCCAATGCCTGCCCGGTCTGCGGTCCGCAGGTCTGGCTCGCGGATGCCCAGGGGGAGCGCCTGGCCGACGGACCCGAAGCCCTGGAGCGCCTCGCGGTCCGGCTGGCCAAAGGGGCCGTGGCCGCCATCAAAGGCCTGGGCGGCTTTCACCTCGCCTGCGACGCCACCGCGCAAGCCGCCGTGGCCACGCTGCGCGAGCGCAAGAACCGGCCCCACAAGCCCCTGGCCGTGATGGTCCCGGACCTTGCAACCGCCCTGACAATCGCGGTGATCAGCCCTGCCGAGACCGAGCTGCTCCAGCGCCGCGAACGGCCCATCACGCTCCTGCGCCAGCGGGAGCACGGCCCCCTGGCCCATGACATCTCCCCGGACACGCCCTTTGTGGGCCTGATGCTGCCCTACACCCCGCTGCACCACGTGCTGCTGGAACTCTTCGCGGAACAGGGCCGCCTGCCCGCCCTGGTCATGACCTCCGGCAACCTCAGCTCCGAACCCATCTGCCTCGGCAACCGCGAGGCCCTGGCCCGCCTGGGTGGCATGGCCGACGTGTTTCTGCTGCACAACCGGGACATCCTGATCCGCACGGACGACTCCGTGGTCCGCGCAGCGCCCTGGACCGGGACCACCCCGGCCCCTGAAGGCGGCGAAACGGAAATTCTCTTTCTGCGCCGGGCGCGCGGCTGGACGCCCTCGCCCGTGTTCCTGGCCTCCATGCCGAAGGGGAAAACCGCCCCCTGCGTGCTCGGAACCGGGCCGGAACTCAAGGCCACCCTCTGCCTGACCAAGGGCGATCAGGCCTTTTCATCCCAGCACATCGGGGACATGGAAAACCTGGCCACCCTGGGCTTCTATAAGGAGATCCGGGCGCACCTCCAGAACGTGCTCCAGGTGGAACCGGAGCTCATCGTCCACGACCTGCACCCGGACTACATGACCACCCAGGTGGCGGGCGAACTGGCCGCCGCCCTCGGACTGGAGCGGGAAGGCCAGCCCCTGCCCCTGCTCGCGCTCCAGCACCACTACGCCCATGTCCACGCGGCTCTGGCCGAAAACCGTTACCTTGGCCCGGCCATTGGTCTGGCTCTGGACGGCACAGGCTACGGCGAGGACGGGACCATCTGGGGGGGCGAATGCCTGTATGTGGATTCGGAAACCCTGGAGCACCGGCGACTGGCCCATTTCTCGTCCTGCGCCCTGCCCGGCGGCGAGGCCGCCGTACGCGAACCCTGGCGCATCGCCCAGGCCATGCTCTGGGAGCTGGGCGAGCGCGAGCCGGACCCGGCCCGCTGGTCCTGGGCCAAAGCGCACGAACAGGCCTGCCGCTTCCTGCCCCAGATGCTCGCGCGCGGCTTGAACTGCCCGCGCACCACCAGTTGCGGCCGGCTCTTCGACGCGGTGGCCGCGCTGCTCGGCTTGCGCCACGTGATCAGCTACGAAGGCCAGGCCGCCATCGTGCTGGAGGCGGCCCAGGATAGGGACGCTCAGGGCGTCTACCCCTGTCCGCTGCTCCTGGCGGAAACCGAAGACGCGCCCGCCGAACTGGACACCCTTTCCCTTTTCGCGGCCTGCAAGACGGACCGGGATGCCGGGGTCGCTCCCGGCGTGATCGCCCGCCGCTTCCACCTGGGGCTCGCCCTTGGTCTGGCGAACATGGCCGCGCACTTCGCCGCCCGGCTGAACACGCGGCACGTGGCCCTTTCCGGCGGGGTGATGCTCAACCTGACCCTGGCCGCGGAGCTGCCTGCGGCCCTGCGCGAGCGGGGTCTGATCCCGCTGACGCACCGCCTCCTGCCGCCGGGCGACGCCTGCATCTCCCTGGGCCAGGCCGCCTGGGGGAGGCAACGTCTGCTGCTCTCCAAGGCTTGACAATTCGCCGGGTTGCGATAGGTGAAACGATACACCTGTACATCGCCGCCCGGAGGCAGACCTTGTCCAGCAAGCTTGAACGACACAGCATGATGATGGCGGACCTGATCCGCAAGCTCCACCGCAACACCCTTTCGGGCAAGGTCACCTGGACCGCCGGACCGGACCGCAGCGACGTGCGCACGGCCCTGGCCGGATACGTGGTCAAGCTGCGCTGCCAGGAAACTCCGCCCCAGCCCGAAGGCGCACAGAGTCCGCCTGCCCCCCAGGCTACCTATCACCTGATCATCTGCTCCGCCGACGGCAAGGACATGATCGACAAGGCCGTGATTTCCGGAGTTTCGCCCCTGGCCCGGCAAAAGGACCTCATCGCCGAGCTCTACGAGCAGGCCTACGAGCAGGCCACGGGCGTGGAAAAGGCCTTGAGCGCCATCCTGGAGGAACTGGGCTGACCCGCCCCTGTTCGCCCGGTGGCAAAACCGATTTGCACATCAAAAAAAACCGCCCGGCCATGACTGACCGGGCGGTTTTTTCAGCGATATCGATAAAAACTAGATGGCCACACGGATCACGCCGTCGATGGCGGCGATGCGCTCGGCCACACTCGCGTCCGGCTTGGTATGCACGACGTAGACGGTCTGCACGTGGTCCGCGAGCTTGCGGGAATTGTTCTCGCGGATGTTCACGCCCATTTCGCCCAGGGCCGTGCCGAACTTGCCGAACATGCCCGGCTTGTCCTCGTGGGTGATAAAGATGGTGTAGATCTTCTGGCCTTCCTGTTCCACGGTCTCTCCCACGTTCACGGAGTTGCCGAAGTCGCCGCGCCTGAGGTAGCGCGTGACCACTTCGGCGATTTCCATGCCCGTGCGAATGCCCGCGTTCTTGGTGCTCGCGCCCAGGTGGGCGGAGAAGACGAGGTTGTCCAGCTCGTGCAGCTTGGTCTGGAAGGGTTCGCCCTCGCGCTTGGGTTCATTGGGATAGCAGTCCAGGGCCGCGCCCGCGATGATCCCGGTGGAGAGCGCGTGGTGCAGCGCGTCGATGTCCACGTTGTTGCCGCGCGAGGCGTTGATCAGATAGGCGCTGGGCTTCATCAGCGCCAGCTCGCGCGCGGTGATGATGGCGTCCTTGCCGCCCGTGTGCAGGCTGATGAAGTCGGACTGCCTGAGCAGGTCGTCGATGCTCTCCACGTATTCGCATTTGGAGTCGATGGAGTGGTAGACATCGTAGCCGATGACCTTCATGCCGATGCCGCGCGCCTTGCCCGCCAGGGACTGGCCGATGCGCCCGCAGCCGATGACACCCAGGGTCTTGCCCTGAAGCTCCACGCCCACGAAGCGCTTCTTGTGCCAGACGCCGTTCTTGAGGGTCTCGTGCGCCAGGGGCACACGCCGGGCAATGGCGAACATCAGGCCCAGGGCGTGTTCCGCCGTGGCGTTGGTGTTGCCGTTGGGCGCGAACTTGACGATGACGCCCAGCTCCTTGGCCGCCTCCAGGTCGATGTTGTCCGTTCCCACGCCGCCCCGGCCCACAATCTTGAGCTTGCCGCCGTTTTTCGTGCCCGCCTCCAGCACCGCGCGGGTGACCTTGGTGGCGCTGCGCACGAGCAGGGCGTCGTAGCCGCCGATCTCGCCGAGGAGATCCTCGGTGTCCCGTTTCTCGGTCTCCACGCTGAAGCCCTCCCTGCGGAGGTATTCAGCCGCCTGATCCACCAGCCCGTCATTCGCAAGAATTCGCATTCCGGCCTCCTTAGAGATTGCCCAGGACCTGTTTCAGATCGGCCAGGTACTCTTCGAGCATGGCCGGGGTGATGTCGCCCATGTGCCCCACGCGGAAAACCGGCCTGCGACCCGCCTCTTCCAGCAGGGTGTTCAACTTGCCGTAGCCGGGATCGTAGAGGGAGCCCCTGGCGCGCATGGCTTCCTTGGCGGCCTTGAGCTGCTTCACGGTCACGCCCTCGGGCACGAGCACCGTGGTCAGGGTCGGGGAGCGGTGGCCCTCCTGGGCGAAGAGTTCGAAACCCTCCAACCCGGCGACCCAGTCCTCCACCATCCCGCGCATGGCCAGATGGCGGGCGAAGCGGTTCTCCACGCCCTCTTCCTCAAAGATGTACTTGAGCTGCACGAACATCTGGTTGGCCAGAGTGGTGTTCGGCGTGCTCAGGGTCTGGAACTTGCGCGCGCGGCCCAGCTGGGCGATAATGTCCGAGCCGTGGCCCTTGTTGGTCACAGTCTTGGCCTTGGCCTCGGCGTCGGCATGGATGAAGCCGATGCCGAAACCAGCGGGCAGGCCCAGGCTCTTCTGGGTGGCCGTGCTGTACATGGCCGCACCCGACCCCTTGAGGCCGATGGGCGCGCCACCAAAGATGGACACGCCGTCCACCAGGGGCAGGGCGTCATACTGGCGCACCAGCTCGCACACGGCCTGGATGTCGTTGGTTACGCCCGTGGAGGTCTCGTTGTGGGTGAAGGTGACCACGCCGGGCTTGTGCTCCATGAGCGTCCGTTCGAGCACGTCCAGGTCAATGGCCCGACCGTAATCAAACTTGAGCTGCACGGCGCACTTGCCGTTGGCCACGGCCATTTTGTGGTAGAGGTCGCCGAAAGCGCCCACGGAGACGTTGAGCACGGTCTCGCCCTCGGCCACCAGGGAGCGGATGGACGATTCCATGGCTGTGGAGCCGGAGCCGAGAAAGAGCACGGGCGTATATTCGTCGCCGGCGTCGGCCAGTTCGTTCAACCAACCCATGATCGGCTTGAAGCGCTTGTCGTTTTCAGCGTCGCGGTGTCCGAATTCGGGCAGCAGGCCCGCCTGCCGGACCTCGGGGCGCAAATAGGTCGGGCCGGTGATGAACAGTTTCAGGTTCGCGAAATCGTTCGTGTTCATAAAGTCCTCGCCTATGGTTCTTTGATTGCGGATCGCGTAAAGAACATTTCTCTTATCCCCTGCGGAGTTCGGTGTCCAGAGGACAGTTTCGAGCCGAATTTCCTTCGGATTCGTCAATGGCATTGCGGCCCTCCGGGCGTCCCGGATTCGCGGCCCTTGCCAAGCGGGCAAGCCGTCCCTATATTCCCCTTTCCCGCCGTCCGGCTGATTCCCGCCCAGGAGGATTCTTCAAAATGCCCGAAACAGGCCCCCATATTTCCATACCCGACGAGGACCTGCTGACCAGGATTCTCGGCGTGACCGACCTGGAGCAGGTGGCCCACTGGCCCGACGCCGTGCGCAAACTCGCGGCAAGCCTCGCGGCCGAGCTGTTCCTCGTGCGCTACAATCCATTCGTGGACCCCGCGCTGGTCAAAAAAAGCGTCTCCCGCAGGCTGGACATGTCCCGGCCCATGCTTTCCGGCGAGTATCCCAAGATCCTCACCGAGGCCATCCACGAATTCTGGGACCGCTACGAGGCGGACCGCCGCTTCCGCGAGCAGGCCATGGAACGGCTCGCCCGCATTTTGCCCGGCGACGCCATCGGCGATTCACCGCATCTTTTGGTCGAGTCCGCCACGGACGCCACGGACCTGCGGCTGGAACTGCCCATGCTTGTGCTCTTTCCGGAAAACGAAACCCAGATCCAAGGCGTGGTGCGCCTCGCCGGGGAAATGGGCTTCGCGCTCATTCCGCGCGGCGGCGGAACCGGCCTCACGGGCGGAGCCGTGCCCATCCTTGGGCGCACCGCCGTGCTCTCGCTCACACGCATGAACCGCATCCTCCGGGTGGACGCGGAAAACCGCATCCTCTGCGCCCAGACCGGCGTGCTGACCATGGACGCCATCCGCGCCGCCGCCGAAAAAAACCTGCTGCTCACGGTGGATCCGGCCTCGAAAATGGCCTCCAGCCTGGGCGGCAACGTGGCAGAGAACGCGGGCGGCCCCTTTGCCTTTGAATACGGGACCACCATCGACAACCTTTTCTCCTACCGCATGGTCACGCCCCAGGGCGAGATCATCCAGGTGCTGCGCAAGGAACACCCCCGGCACAAAATTTTCGAAAGCGGCGAAGCGGAGTTCGAGGTCCGCGACGAGGCCGGAAGCCTGCTCCGCAGCGTGCATCTGCGCGGGGACGAACTGCGCAAGCCCGGTCTGGGCAAGGACGTATCCAACAAATTTCTGGGGGGCCTGCCCGGCGTGCAAAAGGAAGGCGTGGACGGCGTGATCACCGAGGCCTGCTTCGTGCTCCACCCCCGGCCCGCGTTCTCGCGCACGCTCTGTCTCGAATTCTACGGCCGCTCCATGCGCAACGCCATGCTCGTGATCAACGACGTGGTCGGCCTGCGCAACCGCATCCGCGAACAGGGCGACCTGGTCAAGATTTCCGCCCTGGAGGAATTCGGCTCCAAGTACGTCCAGGCCATCGAGTACGTCAAAAAATCGGAGCAATACGAGGGCGAACCCATCAGCGTGCTCCTGCTCCAGCTCGACTCGGACCACAAGGAGGCCCTGGACGAGGCCGTTGACACCGTGGTCTCCCTGGCCCAGCCCTACGACGGCGTGGACATTTTCGCGGCGCGGGACGACCGCGAGGCGGAATTCTTCTGGGAGGACCGCCACAAGCTCTCGGCCATCGCCAAGCGCACCTCGGGCTTCAAGGTCAACGAGGACGTGGTCATCCCGCTCCAGTCCATTCCGGACTTCGCGGACTTCCTGGAAAACCTGAACCTCAAATATCTGGCCCTGGCCTACCGCCGCGCGCTCTCCCGGGCCACCTCCCTGCCCGGCGTGGAATACGCGGATCCGCGCATCGTGGAGGCCAAGGCCCGGGTGGAGGACATTCTGGCCGGCCGGGTCACCGCCTCGGAGATCTCCGACGTGGAGCAGGAACTCCAGATCCGCTATCTCTTCCAGGCCCTGCGCGACGCCTATCCCAAGCAGGACCGCGAACTCAAGGCCGTGTTCGAACGGCTGCTGGCCACGCGCGTGGTCATCGCCAACCACATGCACGCGGGCGACGGCAACTGCCACGTGAACCTGCCCGTGAACTCCAACGACGCGGACATGCTCGCCGAGGCCCACCGCGCCGCGCGCGAGGTCTTCGAACACGTGCTCAAACTCGGCGGCGAGGTCAGCGGCGAACACGGCATCGGCATCACCAAAATCGCCTTCCAGGCCCAGGCCAAGATCGACGCCCTGCGCCACTACAAGGAGCTGGTGGACCCCAAGGGGGTGCTCAACCCCGGCAAGCTGACCCGGCGCAACCTGCCCGGCGAGCCGTACACCTTCTCCTTCAACCGGCTGATCCGCGACCTGGACGACACCGCGCTCAAGGACCGCGAGCACCTCACCGAACTGCTCAAGAACGTCCAGACCTGCACCCGCTGCGGCAAGTGCAAGCAGGTCTGCCCCATGTATTACCCCCAAGAGGGGCTGGAAGCGCACCCGCGCAACAAAAACATCTCCCTGGGCGCGCTCATCGAGGCGGTCTACTACTCCCAGCTCCAGCTCGGCGAACCCGCCGCCGAATTGCTCGACCGCCTGCGCGAGCTCATGGACCACTGCACGGCCTGCGGCAAATGCACGGCGGTCTGCCCGGTGAAGATCGACTCCGCCGGAGCCGCCCTCAGCGTGCGGGCCTTCCTGGACTACAAGGGCAAGAGCGGCCACGCGGTCAAAGGCTGGCTGCTCTCCAAACTGGCCAAGGACCCGGCCAAGCGCCTGCCCCTGGCCGCCAAGGGCTTTTCCATGGGGCAGTCCCTGGCCAACCGGACCCTCGGCCTCGTGCCCGGCATCTGGCGGCGACGCGTGACCTCGCCCCTGTTCCAGGGACCCGGTCCGGCCCTGGACTTCAAAAACCTCGCCCAGGAACTGAAGCTCACGGAGCAAAACGTCTTCAAGTGCGCCAGCGCCCCGGCGGACCGCACCGTCATCTACTTCCCCGGCTGCGGCGGCGGACTCTTTTCCCGCTCCATCGGCCAGGCCACGCTCTACCTGCTGCTCAAGTCCGGGGTGAACGTGGTGCTGCCCGAAGAGCACCTCTGCTGCGGCTATCCCCTGCTCTCGGCCGGAGCCGCCGAAGCCTACAAGACCAACCGCCACCGCACCCGGCAGGCGCTCATCGACACCCTGATCACCACGGGCCGCGCCGGTCTCAAGGCCACGGTGCTGCTCACGGCCTGCGGAACCTGCCGCGAATCCCTGGAGAGCTACGATCTCTCCGGAGAACTGGTGGAGCCGCTTCAGCACAGGGATGCCATGCAATACCTGCACGAACTGGGCGCGTTGCACCTGGCCACGCCGGAAGCCGCGCCGCTCTACCATGCGGCCTGCCATGCCGAATGGGTCGGCCAGCCCAAGGCCAAGGCTCCGGAAATCTATCGCGCGGCCCTGGCCGGGCTCATCGACGCCAAAGTTTCCCTCTCGCCCGGCTGCTGCGGCGAGTCCGGCACAGGCGCGGTGACCAGCCCCAAGATCTACAACCGGGTGCGCCACCGCAAGCAGCGGCAACTGGAACTGGACCTGGAGGGCTTCGGGCGCGAACGGCCCGTGGTCGTGGGCTGCCCCTCCTGCAAGAGCGGCATCAAGCGCTCCCTGATCCAGATGGGTCGGGCCAACCCCGTGCTGCACACCGTGGAATACCTGGCGCTGCTCGCGGGCGGAACGAAATGGAAACGCGAACTCAAGGCCCTGCTCGACGCGGGCGAACGCAAAGGACGCAGCCTGACCGTGCGCTGCGCGGAATAAGCCCGCTCCAGGGTGCTGCTGTTTTTTACTTGACTTGACACGGGCGGGATTTCCTTGAAAAACTTCATTCTGGAGAGCGCGTGAAATCACTTGGTATCGACTTCGGCCTCCGGCGCGTGGGCCTCGCCGTCACGGACCCGGACGGAATGATGGCCTTTCCCCGTCCGGCCCTGGAGCGCACCACCAAGGACCAGCTCTTTGCCGACCTGCTCGCGCTCATTGATACCGAAGATATCGGGCAGATCGTTGTGGGCCTGCCCCTGGCCCTGGACGGCGAAGACACCGAGACCACCCGGCAGGTGCGCAACTTCGCGGAGCGTCTGGGACGGCGCACCCCCTTGCCCATCGAATTCATGGACGAACGCCTGACCTCGGCGGAGGCCGAAGGGCTGCTCAAGGAGGCCGGACTGTGCGGCAAAAAACGGAAAGCCCGGCTGGACAGCCAGGCGGCGGTGATCATCCTGGAGGCCTGGCTGGCGGCAAACCGGCCCTGAAGTACGTCGCCTACGCGGGCATCGCGCTCTGTCTGGGCATGATGACTGTGGGTTCGTGGTTTCTCTACCGGACCTGGACCTTCCTGAACCTCCCGCCCGAGGACCCCGGTCGGGATGTGCGCTTCGTCATCGAACCCGGACAGAACTTTCTGACCATCGCGCGCGGCCTCAAGGACGAAAAGCTGATCACGGACGTGAAGCAATTCCTGGCCTTCGCCCAGGACAAGCAACTCACGGAAAAGGTCAAGGCCGGGGAATTCCTGCTGAATACCGGCTGGCTGCCCGAGCGCGTCCTGACCACCATCACCTCCACCCCCGGCATCCTGCACCGCTTCACCGTGCGCGAAGGCCTGACCTGGTGGCAGGTGGCCGCCCTGGTGGAAGAGGCCGGACTCGGCAGCTTCGACGAATTCGACGCGGCCGTGCATGACCCCGCCCTGCTCGCGCAGTTCCACATCCCGGCGGATTCCGCCGAGGGCTACCTCTTCCCGGAAACCTACATGCTCACCCGTGCGCACGACAATTCCGCCCGCAGCGTGGCCGAGATGATGCTCCGCGAATTCTTCAAAAACGCCACGGACGCCCTGGGCGGGGAACTGCCCGACCCGGAAAGCCTGCACAAGCTCGTGACCCTGGCCTCCATTGTGGAAAAGGAGACCGGCGACCCGTCCGAACGGCCCGCCATCGCCGGAGTCTACGTCAACCGCCTGAACCGGCCCATGCGCCTCCAGGCCGACCCGACCATCATCTACGGCCTCGGACCGAAGTTCGACGGCAACCTGCGCCAGCGCGACCTGCTCGACCCGGCCAACCCCTACAACACCTACCAGCACGACGGCCTGCCCCCCGGACCCATCTGCTCGCCGGGCAAGGCCGCGCTCTTTGCCGCCGCCCACCCCGAGGACCACGACTACGTCTTCTTCGTGGCCAAAGGCGACGGCACGCACCACTTCTCCAAGACCCTCAAGGAACACAACGACGCCGTGGGGAAATACCAGAAATGGGGCAGAAATCGGAAGGATTATACGTCGAAGAAGAAGGAAGAGTAGGGGATCATTCCGGCGTTGACGCCGACGAAGGTACGCATTTGTCTGTGCAATCAAGATATACGAAAGCGCGAAACAACGTCTTTGAATAATACCCAAAATATAAATAGTAATATCGAAATGCAAAGACGAGACTCAAGACAAAAAGCAATATCGCAGCAAAATTCAAAAAATCTGAGGGGGTCACGCCAAAGCGAGAAGGTAAAACCAAAATCACGGAGGACGCTAACGACGCAAAGCTCAAATTCC
>JBFWMD010000003.1:0-90192 GCA_050251775.1 Desulfovibrio sp. | reverse complement strand
CGGTCCGGTTCTGTGACCGTGAACTCCCGAAGGTTACGCGACTTGAGTTGTTCAAGGGCCTGTAGCTCGACGGAATCAGGCGTATTCGCGGGGTTTCGGGGGGCAACCTTGGGGGTGCGGACAAAAAATTCGCCTTGTTGGGCGCTGCCCTGGGCCATGCGCATGGCCACGACAATGGGCACGGCATCCATGACCTGATCCGGAGACAATTCGGAAAAGGGGCGGATCACCCCCCGTTGGATCTTGTCGGCGAATTCCGTGCGAATGGATTCGGCCATATCCACGACGGTCCGGCTTCGGTTGAGCACGGTTTCCATGGCGGCGCTTTCGCTGTCCCAGATATTGATCAGGGCCAAAACCAGAGCAATGATCAGGGGACCGCTTAAGGTGAGGATGAGCAGTTTCCATTTCAGGCTTGTCCGGCTCAGTCCTGGCAAAAAAGAAAAGATAGGCTGCATGATATGTCTCAGTAACTCCCGATGTTACTGCAATTTAAGAAGGGAATGGAGCTGCTGTCAACAACGATCAACCGACAATGAGGAAAAGAAAGCTCAAAGGAAGGCCGCTGTGGGATATCGGCCCGTGGACAGGGAAACACTTCCTGGGCTATGGATCAGAAATGCTCCGGCAGTGGTTGTGGTCTGTCATTCACAAGCTAAGGGATTAACAAAGATGCCTTGGAAACAGCAACTGGAACGATTGCTGACGGGAGTGGACCCGGAACGAGCCGACGCGTTGCGGCAATTGTTCGCCACAATTCGAAGCGCTCCGGAAGCGCCGTTGCCGTCGGACACGGAACGACAACGCGAAAACATCTACAGCACGTTTTTCAGTTGCGCCGGCGACATCATCATCATGCATCGTCTGGACGGCACGATCATTGATGCCAACAGAATGACCTGCAACCGATTGGGCTACTCTCTGGAAGAGCTGATCGGAAAACATTTCAGTCAGCTGACCGGGGAGCAGTTCCGCTCCAGAGTGGACAAGGTGTTCAGCAGGGTGGCCAGCAGGGGGAATTATTCCTTCGAGGCGGTGTTCCGCTCCCGCAGCGGCAGGCAGGTCCCGGTGGAGATCAGCGCCCGCATCGTGACCCACGGTGAGCAGGAAGTGGTTCTGAGTATCGCGCGCGACATTTCCGCGCGCAAGGTCGCCGAGGAGATCATCCTCGAACAAAAGCTTTTTCTCTCGCAGATCATCAAGAATCTTCCGGTGGGCCTGTTCGTCAAGAAGGTTAAGAACGACCTGCGCTACACCCTCTGGAACAGCAAAATGGAAGAGATGACTGGGCTGGAGCGTGAACGGATCATCGGAAAGACAGACCAGGACCTCTTTGATGAACAGGGCAACGCGTGGCGCGAGCAGTCGGACCGCAACGCTGTGCTGATCCGCAGTCCTGTGGAATTGTGCGTCCGGGAGCGGCTGTCGGAAAAGCTGGAAGCGGTGCTCCACGTGGTCAAAATCCCGATCCTGGACAGTGAGGGCAAGGCGGACGCGGTGCTCGGTATTGTCGAGGACATCACGGACCGCGTCCGGGCCGAGGAGCAAATCCGGCGCGCCCATGACGATCTGGAACGGCGGGTGGAACAGCGCACGTCAGAACTTCTGGGGGTCAACGAGCGCCTGTGCATCGCGGAAGAGAAATTCCGCGGCATTTTTGAAAACTCCATCCTGGGAATTTTCCGGACCAATCTTGAAGGGCGTATTCTGGTCTGCAACATGTCACTGGCGCGCATGTTTGGGTACGAATCTCCTGAGGAGCTGATCCAGGTCAGCGAGGAACGGCCGGATGCACTGCTCGGGGATAAGTCCGATCAGGAGCGGTTACAGAAGCTGGTGCTGTCCGGTGAAGAACTGGAACCTTTCGAATACGAGTATCGCCGCGCGGACAACACTACCTTTACGGGCCGGACGCATGTCCGGCTTCTGCGTGATCGGCGCGACAACTATCCCTACCTCGAAGGCTTCATCGAGGACATGTCCGAAAGCCAAGCCTACCAGCGGAGACTGGAGCAGAGCCAGCGGGATTACCGTTCCCTCTACGAGCAGGCCTCGGAGGCGATCTTCCTGCTGGACCTCAAAGGCCGGGTGCTGGACGCAAACCCCATGGTCACGGAGATTCTCGGGTACAGCCTGGAAGAGATCAAGGCCATGGACCCTCGTGAACTGATCAGCAGGGACACGGAACGTGTGCGGGAGGAGCTACGCAGCGTCAAGAACGGAACGACGTTGCGCACGGAGATGAACCTGCGCACAGGTTTCGGACGGGAAATCACCGTGGATCTGAGCGCCCGGCTTCTGGAGGGAGGCCGCATTCTGGCCATGTTCCGGGACAACACGGAGCGAACGGCCATGGAAGACGCCCTGCGCAGCGCCAAGGAGGAGGCTGAACAGGCCAGCCAGGCCAAAAGCGAATTTCTGGCGAACATGAGCCATGAGATCCGCACCCCTTTGGGGGGGATCATCGGAATGACGGACATGGTCCTGGGTGCGGGACTCCAGCCGCAGCAGGCGGAATACGTGAAGAGCATCAAGGAGGCTTCCCGTTCCCTTTTGGAAATCATCAACGACATCCTGGATTTTTCCAAGATCGAGGCGCGCAAGATGGAGATCGCCGAGGAGCCCTTCCAGCTCCGGGAGCGCCTGGAAGTCGTGGTGGGCACATTCCGCTTGGCGGCCATGGAAAAGAACCTGGATCTGCGCAGTACCGTACCGGAGGATCTCCCGGACAGGTATCTTGGAGACTCCTGCCGCATCGGCCAGGTGCTTTCGAACCTGGTGGGAAATGCCATCAAATTCACGGACCATGGCTCCGTTGCAATGGACGTGAAACTGATTGAGGAAAATAATCGGCGCGCACGATTGCAGTTCAGCGTCACGGATACTGGCATCGGCATTTCCGATGCGGATCAAGGACGGCTGTTCGATGTCTTTTCGCAACTGGAACCCTCATTGAGCAAACGGCATCGGGGCACAGGTCTTGGCTTGGCCATTTCCAAGCGGCTGGTGGAGATGATGGGCGGAGAGATTCACGTCCGAAGCAAGGAAGGAGAGGGCAGCCGTTTCTATTTTGAAATCGAACTGCCGTGTGCGGAGCCTGCCGAAGAGGCATCCTCGGAAGCGACGGAAAGCGCGTCCGCGTTAGGAAAGCGGGTGCTCCTGGCTGAAGACAACGAGTTGAATCAGGAATTTCTGACGTATTTCCTC
Source organism: Desulfovibrio sp. (assembly GCA_050251775.1). Lineage (GTDB taxonomy): Bacteria > Desulfobacterota > Desulfovibrionia > Desulfovibrionales > Desulfovibrionaceae > Paucidesulfovibrio. The sequence continues at coordinate 86,985 of JBFWMD010000003.1, read as the reverse complement.
AAGGATGCGGGTCATAGCGTGCGAGTGGCCAACAATGGGCACGAGGTGCTCACCGCGCTCAATGAAGAGCCCTTTGACGTGGTGCTCATGGATATTCAGATGCCGGAAATGGATGGCCTGGAAGCCACAAGGCATATCCGCTCCGGGGTGACGTCCGCCCGGCCTGATATTCCCATTGTGGCCCTGACCGCTTATGCCATGAAGGGAGACCGGGAACGGATGATCAAAGCGGGCATGGACGACTACATGAGCAAGCCCGTGGACATGGAAAAGCTTTTCACAATTATTTCCAGACTCACCGACCCTGATCGGACGTGACGATCAGGCAATTTCGGTGCGGTTTCTGCCCAGTTCCTTGGCTCTGTACAAAGCCTTGTCCGCGGCCCGAAGAATGCTTTCGACAGAGTTCCGGTCCTCGTGGTATCCGGCGATGCCCACGCTGATGGTCACCCCCAGGCGTCCTTCCGGAGCCGAAGGCTCCTGAATCGTAGCGGCGGAAACGGCCTTGCGGAGACGATCAGCGACCTCTCTGGCGGATTCCGACGTTGTCTCGGGCAAAATCGCGGCAAATTCCTCCCCGCCCAATCTCCCGAGGGTGTCTGTCTCCCGCAGGGCGGAGGATGCGGCACGGGAGACCTCCATCAAAACCTTGTCTCCCGCGTCGTGTCCATAGGTGTCGTTGACCATTTTAAAGCGATCCAGGTCGAGCATCAGCAGGCAGAACGGCCGACGGTAGCGTTTCGCGCGATCCAGTTCGCTTTCGGCCAGTTCCAAAAAGGCCCGCCGGTTGAGCAGATTGGTAAGTTCGTCCGTGGTGGCCAAGGTTCGCAACTGCCGTTCATATTCTTTGCGCTGAGTGATGTCCCGGATGGTTCCCACAGCAAACCAGCGGGTATCGAGAGCAAAGGAAGAAACCGTGATTTCGCAGGGAAAAGTTTCGCCGGTCTTTCGGCGTGCCTGGAGCTCGCGCGTTATGCCGACCACGGTTCCATGTCCGTTCTCCGCGAATTGCAGCAGGTCTTCCGGAGAGGGGATATTTTCTTCCGGGCTGGTGACGAGCGCGTGGATGTCGCACCCGATGGCCTCGGATTCGAGATAACCGAAGATGCGGGTGGCTGAGGGATTCCAATAGACGATGCGCCCCTGGTCGTCCGCAACCACCATGGCGTCGAGGGTGGCCTCGCTCATGGCCCGGATTTGCCGTTCTGAAGCCTGGAGCGCCTCCAGCGCGCGGCGTCGTTCAGTAACGTCTTCCATGATTCCCACAAGGTGGTGGATGGTTCCTTCCTCATCCTTGATGGAAGAGATGGAAAGTTGTTGCCAGATGATTCTGCCGTCCTTGGTGCGGCAGGATATCTCGCCGGACCATTGTCCGCGCGCGGTAAGTGCATCGCTGATTTTGTCGTAGATGGTGGGGTCCGAAGCGTCGCTGTGCAGCCTGTGCGTGGTATGACCGAGGATTTCTTCGGGGGAGTAGCCGCAGACCTCCGTGAATTTTGGATTCACGTATTCCACGATGCCAGCATGGTTGGTGATCAGGACCGAGGCAGGACTGTGCTCCACGGCAGTGGAGAGCTGCTCCATGCGAATGCGTTCCTTTTTGCGGTCCGAAACGTCCTGATAAATACCGGAGAGGCGGTGTACCTTGTCGCCAAGAAAAAGCGCGCGAATGTTCATTCGGACCCAGATCAGGCGTCCTTTGGCAGTGCGCAGCGGCATTTCCAGGTCCACGGGATTGCCTTTGCGGGCATCGGACATGGCATTGAGAAACAAAGTGCGATGCGAAGGCTCCACGAATTGAGCCATGCCCGTGATTGACGGAGGGTAATTCCCTTCCACTCCGAGTAGTTGGCCTAATTCATCAGTCCAGAACACCTCACCGGAAGCAAGGGCAATGGAAAAGCCGCCCATGCGGGAGATGTGCAGCGCTTCAACGAGCATTTCCCGACTTTTTTCCAGTTCCTGCAATGCCTGAGCGCGTTTAGTGATGTCGCGAACCGCGTTGACTGTCCACCAGCAGCCGTGCAGCCGGAATGAGGAAAGCGCGACCTCGGCGGGGAAGGTCGTCCCGTTTTTGCGGCGGAAGGTGATGGGAGGGCCGCTGGAAAGATTGCTGAATGGACCTGCCTTGAGTGCCGGACCACAGGGATCGCTGGAAGAGGCATCGCAATCAAGATAGGCTGCGGCGGGCAGGTTCATGACTTCTTCAGCCTTGTAGCCAAGCACATGCTCGGCAGAAGGGTTCCAGAAAACAATGTGTCCTCGTTCATCGACCATGATCAGCGCATCGTGGGAGGAATGGCTGATGGCCTGGACTTTTTCCTCGGTTTCCTGCAGCGACTGCTCGGTCCGCATGCGATGGAGGAAGGACCGCGTGAGCAGGGCGGAGGCGAGAGCGATGAACAGCAGAACCACCAAAGAAAGAATAAGAAAAGAAGTTTTCCAGGCGGGTTGGAGCGCCTTTTGAGGTACATGGGCCAGCAAGGTCCAGTATTCATCGTCGATCAGATTCCGTTCGGCCGTTTTGTCGCCGTTGAGCCTGAGCTTTGTAAAGGCGTATAGCCCGGAAGCATCGATATATACGCCCTCATCCTGCTGCGATACGTGAAGCCAGAGTTCCGGAAGCCTGGCAGCCAGGGTATAGCCCTCCCGCTCCGAAAGAATGTTGCCCCACTCCATACGCGGCTGCGGCCCCACAATCCAGAAGCCCTGGGCATTAACCATGAGGATCTGGATTCCGTCCCAGCGGCGGGTGTTTCGCAATGTGTTGAGAAGCCTGGTTCCGTCCAGATTGATGATGACGAGACCGGGTTCGGCATTGGGGAGCAAGACCTGGGTACAGATGCGCAAGGTCGGTCGGAAGGGGCGTTCCACCACACCGGATTCCACGTTGAGATCAAACCGGGAAACATAGGCGTCGCCGGGTCGCAGTTTCAACGCCGACTGGAAGTAGCCCCGATCGGATTTGTTTTGCTGTTTCAAAGGAGAAACCGCTTGCGGCCCCTGGGGGAGCATGTTCATGCGCACCCGCTCCTGGCCGGAATGATGGAGATAGCGGATCTGGTGGTACTGGGGCCGGGTGGTCATGAAGTCGCTGAGCAGCTGAATCAGCCCAGGAGGGGAGGGGGTTCCGGGGACCATTTCGGCGTCGTGGTCACGGAAGACCGTGGAAAGAAAGCGGACATCCGAGACGGTGTTGTGGATGGACTCCAGAAGAATCTGGCGCTCCACGGAAACCATGGAAACCGCTTCAGACCGGCGCAGGTTTTCATGTCGAACGGACTGGAGCAGGTAAAAGGACGTACCCACCAGCGCCAGCCCGGAGGCAAGAAGCAGGAATCGCTTTGTGAATTCCAGGAGGAACAGCGTGCCGAAGCGCATGAAAATGGCAGGCGTCGAACTGCGAGCCGCTACGCCTGCGCCTCCGCAGGAGCCGGCGCCTGCTGGCCGAGCTTCTGGACAGCGGCCAGTTCCTCCGCAGAGAAAATGCGTGCGATGTCCAGAATGATGATGAAGTCATCAGCCTGCCTGCCCATGCCCTTGATGTATTCGGACTTTACGGCCGCACCCATCTTGGGTGCGGCTTCAATGGCGTCGGGCGGCATTTCGAAGACCTCACGGACAGAATCCACCAATGCGCCGAGAATGGTCCGTTCGCCCTCGAACTCCACCTCGACGATGATGATGCAGGTATTAATGGTGTCATCGATCTCCTTCATGTTCAGTTTTCTGCGCATTCCCACCACGGGAACAGCGTGACCACGAAGGTTGATCACTCCGCGCATATAGTCCGGCGTGCGCGGAATGCGAGTAACATGGATGAGTTCGAGAACCTCGCGAACGGTGGAAATGTCCAGGGCGAAGATTTCCTTTCCGAGCGTGAAGGTCAAATACTGGTTGGTTTCATTGCCGGTTTGTTCCGACATACTCCCTCCGGGGTTCAATGGTCTTCATGCGTGGCCCTAGTCGGCCTTGGTCTTCGGGGCGTTGCCCGAGGTCTTGTCCGTGCGGACCTGACCCAACACAGAGGTGGCCGTGGCCACGATGCCGGAAAGGTCCGCCAGATTGGTGGGAATGATCATGCTGTTGGACGACTTGGCGAGCTTGCCGAATTCCGCGAGGTAGCGCTCGGCCACGCGGAGGTTGGCGGCCTGGATGCCGCCGTCGTCGTTCAGGGTTTCCGCGACCTTGCGCAGCCCTTCGGCCGTGGCAATGGCCACGAGTTCGATTTCGCGCGCGCGGCCTTCGGCTTCGTTGATGCGTTTCATCTTTTCACCTTCGGAAACCAGGATGTTCTGCTGGCGTTCGCCTTCAGCACGGTTGATCTGCGACTGGCGTTCGCCTTCGGACCGGGCGATTTCAGCGCGCTTTTCGCGGTCGGCCTTCATCAGCGATTCCATGGCTTCCATCACGGACTGAGGCGGAGTGATGTCCTTGATTTCGTAGCGCAGCACCTTGACGCCCCAGCTTTGGGCGGCCTCGTCCACGGCATGGACCACTTCCTGGTTGATGGCTTCGCGTTCCTCGAAGGTTTTGTCCAGTTCGATCTTACCAATGGCCGAGCGCAAGGAGGTCTGGGCCAGCTGACTGGCGGCGCGATAATAGTCGGTGATGCCGTAAGAGGACATCTTGGAATCCTGGACCTGAAGGTAGATCACGCCGTCGATTTCAACGGAAACGTTGTCACGGGTGATGCAGACCTGGGAAGGGATGTCCAGGACCTCCTCCTTGAGCGAACGGCGGTAGGAGACACGGTCCAGAAAGGGGATCAGGATATGGAAACCCGCCCCAAGAGTCCGGCTGTATTTTCCGAGACGCTCAATAACAAACTCGGATTTCTGGGGAACCACAACCGCTGTTTTGAGGAAAAGGATGATCAGCAGGGCCGCGACAAGAAGCAGAATTATCAGGGAACCGTCCATAAAACCCACGGTCAGACTCCTTTGTCCAAAGGTTTGATCTTGAAGGTGCTGCGGTCGTCGGGGAAATCAGCGACGATCACTGCGGGGCTGCCCTCGGGAAGAACGCTGTCGCTGACCGCGCGCCAGAAGGAGCCGCGGTATTTGATTTCACCGGGGGTTTCCGGGCGAACCTCGCGGGTCACGAGCACCTGACGGCCCACATCGCCGGGTTCGTTGAGGCCTTCTTCTCCCCCCTCTCCTCCGGATGCACCCATAAAGGCCCGCATGAACACGCGGCGGAGAAAAAACAGGGAACTGACAGACCCGGCGATGAAAATGGCGATCTGCGCGGATAGGGAAAGGTCGAACAGGGCTGTGGCCAGGGAGGCGAGCCAGCAGCCCAGGCCGAAAAAGATGATGATGAATCCAGGGGCCGCCAGTTCCGCAAGGGCGAGACAAAAGCCGATGGCGAACCAGACGACGTACGCTTGGGTAAGAAACTCAGGCACGGCAAAACCCTCCTGCGTTCAGGGTAGCTGAAACAAGGGTGCATTGCAGCAAAAAAGAGTCGCGGAAGCGGTTATAAAAGTCGTCTAAATCCAGCCGACCCGGCCCGAAGCAGCGTCGGAATGGCGGGCGACGAGGTTGCGTCCGGAGCCTTTGGCGAGATACAGGGCCTTGTCTGCGGCTTCCACGAGCCGGGAGGCGTCCCAATCACTGAGCACCTCGGCCACGCCGATGCTTACGGTGAAATGGATGATGTCGCCCACGATCTTGCCGCCCTGACGAGACTGGAACTCATATTCCTCCACATCGCGGCGCATTTCCTCAGCGACTGTGGCGGCCTTTTCCAGCGGCAAGGGCAGGGCAAGAACCAGTTCCTCGCCTCCGTAGCGAGCGGCGTAGCCGTCATGGGTTGCTGCGTAGCTCTTGACGATTTTTGCCAGGGCGCGAAGCACGTCATCCCCGACCTGGTGGCCGTAGGTGTCGTTGACGCTCTTGAAGTGGTCCACGTCGATCATGCACATGGAAAAAGGGGTGTGGCGGCTGTGGCTTGTAACAACGTTTTCCGCGAGAAAGGCATCCAGGGAGCGGCGGTTATACAGATCAGTGAGCAGCCCGTCGAAGTTGGCAGTCCGCTCCAGGGTCTTGGCGCGTTCCTCCCATTGGCGGGCCTCCTCGCGAAATTCAGTCACGAATTCCGTGAGCAGTCCGCGCACCTGCTTGAGGATGTCCTTGCGGGTGGGAGCCGCTTTGACCGCCTGGGTGGTGGCCTCGTTGAACTGGAACAGGCTCTGCTCCTGGCGGTCGCGTGAGGCGCGCATGCTGATGAAGAAGGAACTCATTTCGTCCACAAGGGCTTCCATGGAGCTCTTTTCCCTGGCGAGATGGTCTTCCAGCTCAGCGACACGATTGGTGCGCAGGAGAAAGCTTTCCAGAGCCTTGATGATCACCGGAAAAGCTTCGTGCTCGGGATTGCGTTTGCTGATTTCGCGCAGAACGAACTGCTGTATCCGGGATTTGTCAGCTTCGCCGTAGATGCTGAGGTGGCAGACCAGATTGCGAGCGAAAAGAACCGCCGAAAGGAGGTTGAGGTCGCGCCCAAGCCCTGCCTGTTGCAGCATCTGCTGAAGTTTTGCGAGTTCTGTTCCCTTGGCCGGTTCCATTTTTTGTCCTGCTGTTGGCGCAAGCCCCGGGACCGGACCGTCGAAAGTCCGTACAGGCGCGCGGGAAGGAAGCCAGAAAGTGGTCCGATGGGTGTGATTTCCGAGAGGGGCACGAGGGAATATCAAAAACCAACACCCACCGGGACCAGATACAAAATACTACCGCCAGGGAATTACATCAAGCAAAACCAAGTCGATCTGCATTTGGTCATGATTCCATGTGGTTCTGCTGGAAGGGAAGAAGGCGCGTTTGCGCTAGAATGTTGACAAGGGGGAAACGGATGAAACGAATGCGGCTTTGGACGGAATTCATGCTGGTTTTTGTGGGAGGGCCGCTACTCGTGTTCCTGGGTGTTTTGCCGGGCCACAAGATACTCTGGCTCGGCGCGGCAACGGCGGGATGCCTGCTCTGGCTGATCGTCGTACAGAAGCTGAGCATGTCACAATTGCTGCGCCTCGGTCCCTGCCCGGACCTGCGTGGACTCCTGCTGCGGCTGGTGTTCGTGGCCGCGCTGGCAACAGCATTGGTGCTGCTGATGGAGCCTGCGCGGCTGTTCTCTTTTCCTCGAACCCGTCCGCTGTTTTGGCTGGTCGTGCTGCTGCTCTATCCGCCCCTTTCAGCCTTCCCGCAGGAACTGATCCACCGCGCCTTTTTTTTCAAGCGCTACCAATCCCTCTTCGGGACAGGGCTTGGAATGTCGCTCGCAAGCGCCGCCGCTTTTTCCTGGCTGCATGTCATCTACGGAAATGTGCCAGCCCTGCTGCTTTCCCTGGCTGGCGGAGTGGTCCTGGCCGAAGTATACCGCAGAAACGGTTCGTTGTTCTGGACCTCGGTGGAACATGCGGGATATGGAATACTGGTCTTCAGCATTGGCCTTGGCCGATATTTTTATGGTGGGCCGCAGTAAAGATCGGGCGGCATGTCAGCCGTGAATTGAAATGTTAGAAAAAATCTAGACTATTTCTTGAACAAAGAGTCAGTAGCAAGAAATGGAGAAAATCATGAAAAAATTCGCTGCGGTACTGATGGTGGTCGCTTTTTTGACCATCTGTGGGGAAGGCTCCCGGGCACAGGCGGATGACAAGACGCCGGATTCGGTATGCATCACGGCCTATTCCTCGGGTCAGGCGTTGATCACGGAAGTGCGTTCCATGGAGCTTCCCGCCAGCGGTGAAGTGGCGTTTCCCGGAGCGCCGGATACCCTGGATCTGACATCAGTGGCGCTGGAACCGCTGGACCAGCCGGAAAAAGTGGCCGTCGGGTCCCTGCGCCTGTTGCCGTCTGCCTCGAATCCTTCCGCCGTACTGAGCAATTTCATTGGCCGGGAAGTCAAGGTCGTGCTTCCAGATCCGTCCGACGCTCGCGGGCGGGTCACGCGGCGCGCCACGCTTCTCTCCGCCGGATCCCAGGCGGTTCTCGATCTGGGTGAAGCCATCTACGTGGGGCCGCTGGAGGCGGTGTTGCTGCCGAGCGGGGAGGACAAGCCCCGGGCCGAGGCGGCCCTTTTCTTCAACGTTCGCAACCAGGGTCGGGCGAGCCAGCGCATGGAGCTTTCCTACCTTGCCGGCGGACTGCAATGGAGCGGCGACTGCGCCCTGACCCTGGACGAGGCCGGAGAACAGGGGGCGCTCTCCTGCTGGGCCACGCTGCGCAACGATACAGGGCGCTCGTTCGCGGGGGCGCAACTGCGTCTCGTGGCCGGCGAGGTCAATCGCGTGGCCCGTCCGGCCATGGCCCGGTTCAAGGGTGCGGGCGTGCTGATGGAGGAAAGCATGGACATGGTCGCCACGGAGCAGAGCGTCGGTGAATATCACTTATTCACGGTTCCCTTCCCGGCAACGCTCATGGCCGGGCAGGTCACGCGCCTTTCCCTTGCCCAGGCGGACAACGTGCGCGTCGGGCGCGAACTGCTGGTCCGGGGGCACGCTTTCCAGGGTACGGGCGGAGCCGAGCCAGAACGCCGACCCGTGGAAATCGTGCTGGTTCTGGAAAACACCCAGGAGCAGGGATTGGGCCGGCCCCTGCCGGCGTCCAGGGTGCGCGTCTATCGCGATGTTGCCGGAGGCGGGAAGATACTTGAGGGCGAGGCCTCCCTTGGCAACCTCGCGGCTGGGGAGACCGCCCGGCTGGGCCTGGGCACGTCTTTTGACGTCACGGCCCGCCGGACCATGCTTTCCTACGAAAAGCTCGGCAAGAACCGGTCCCGGGTGAACTGGGCCGTGGAGCTGCGCAACGCGGGGAAGAAAGCGCAAAGCGTAATGGTACTAGAAACCATGCAGGGAGATTGGAAAATAACAGAGTCCAGTTTTGAATATGCAAAGGTGTCTGCAGATACTGCGCGCTGGGTCGTGCAGGTTCCGGCGGGCGGAAAACCCGTGACCCTGCGCTACGAGGCTGAAACGGCCTGGTAGGATCGGGTCGCCGCAATCCAAGAGAGAAAACAGGCTCCGGTACGCAAAACACGTATCGGAGCCTGTTCAGCTTGCAGTAACAAAAAACCTGGAAATAATGGAAAATCAAAGATGATACTATGAAATCTGCAAAAAGCGCGTCAGGGAACGGCAATGCGGCGGCAGGCGAACAGCGTGGCGTATCCCTGGTCAAAAGCCACTCCGGCGTGGGTCACTTCCGCATCAAGCAGAAGCGCGCGGTGGTCCGAGGATTCGAGCCAGCCCGTAACCACGCCCTCCGGAGTGTTGTAGTTCCAGGAAACGTTTTCCACACAGCGGCCCGAGGCGGAAAGGGCAAAGCGCTGCTCGAAGCCGTCGTGGCTCATGCGGCCCTGGCGGATCATCCAGGCGTTGTGGCGCTGGGCCAGGGCCGCGAGCTGCGCATCGGGCAGCAGGGGGGCCACGCCAAGACGGACACGGGTCCGGTTGATTTCCTGGAAGAGCGCCTCGGGGCTCTGCGCAATGCGGGTTTCCCCGTCCGGAAACGCGCGTTTGGAAACATAAGGCGCAGTGTTGACGGCGCTGTCGCGGCCGGAGCCAGGAGCGCAGCCCGCGAACAGAAGCGGACCAACGCAGAGGAGCAAAGCGGCAAACCACTCGAAACGCAGTGCCAAACAAGGTCGCAAGGAAGATTGTCCCAGGCTGCCTTTCCGTCCGGCAGGGACCTTGCGACGGTTGCCGAAGAGGGCTCCACAGAAGGCGGGAGAGGGTCTGTCGGCGGCCGGAACGCCTTGGGGCAGGGTTAAGGGCGGGAGAAAAGAAAAAAACGTCATAGGGAGCGTACGGAGCAAATGCGGCCGCCAGAGGTTTCAGGGTCAGTCCAGGTCAATGAGCAGTTCGATGTGATTGAAGCCATCGCGACGGCAGTAGCTGAAATCGCGCGAAACGCTGCGGACCATGCTCAAACCGAGCCCTCCGATGGGCGCCTCGCAGAGATTGCAGTTCAGACAAGGCCGGGGTGCGTCGCGCGGGTCGAATTCCTCGCCGTCGTCCGCAAGGATCAGGCGCAGGCAGCGGTCTTCAAGCAGCAGGGACAGTCGGATGTGGTGTTCCGCGTCATCAGAAAAGGAATATTTGATGCTGTTGGTCACGAGTTCCTCGATGACCATGTGGATGGTGAAACGGCTGCGCTCGGAAAGCATGTTCGCAAGCATGAACCGTTCGGCCTCGCGGGCCAGACGTTCCAGCTCGGACATGCGATTGGGCAGATTGATGCTCCAGACCCTTTGCTTCACGATATCCGCTCCCCAAATCCCTCGGGAAGAACATAGCAGCCCTGATGGGCGAAAGCCAGCCTCAATTCTTCGGCAGCAGCGTCATACCGGTAACGCCCTCAAGGAGCAGGCCTCCGGGCTTGACCAGGTCGGGCCGTTCCGCGCCGGGGGTCAGGCTGGTGATCACGGTGCGGCCGATAACGATGCGGCCGGGAGTCGGGCCGTCCAGGTCGCTGCCGCGCAGGCCCCAAAGGTTGTGCAGGATCACGGGATGCCCGTTGCGCTGGCCCACGTAAAGCATGATATGGCCGGGTTTGTAGATCAGGGTGGCAAAGGGCACGCCCTGTTGGAGAATGGCGTCCTCCTTGGCCCTGGCGTCGAAATGGTCCAGGGGGATGAACGGGCCAGCCTGCGCCTGTGCCTTGGAATTACGGGGCAGCGCAATGCCAAAGGGGGTGAAAAGATCCTGCATGGTGGCCGAGCAGTCGCGCTTCTGGAACAATCCGCCCCAACCGTAGGTTTCGCCGAGCATCTGGTTGCCCAGGGCGGCCACGTTCCAGGCGCTCATGTCCAGCGGGAACAGGGCGGAAGAGCCCGCGCGGAGCAGAGCCGGGACCGTGGCGGCGTTTCCTTCGGTCGTACGCACCGGCACAAGTACGCGCCGTTCGGAGCCGGCGGGCATGTCGGAAGGTCCGGCATCCAGGGGCAGAAGCATGCCGATGCGCGCCCGGAGCAGGAAGGATCCCTGATCCAGGGTCACGGGAGTGTTGTCGCGGACCACGGCCGCATACTGTCCGGTGGTGTAACGGGAAATGAAGGCGTCGTCCACAAACGCCATGTCCGTGACAGGCATCCAGCCGCTGGCATAATGGGTTTCCACCAGCGCCCAGTCCTGGTCGCGGCTCAAGCGGGCCACGAAAAGCGGAGTTCCGGCCCAGACAGCGCTGTTCTGGGCCATGTCAAAAGGGAAGCCCTCGCCGGGTTTGCTGAAGTCATTGAACATGGCCTCGTTGGTGGGTAGCAGGCGCAGAGCGGTGTGTCGCACGGTGATGGCGTGTTTGTTCAGCGTGAAGAGGGAATTCATGTCCGCGGATTCTGCCAGCCGCTCGGCCCAGGACGCGGGCCGGGGCAAAGTGTTCTCCCCGTACACGGTGCGGTTCGCGGCGCGGGAAAGATATCCGGCGAACTCCTCGGGGTCGAGGCTGGGGCGGGTACGCGACCAGGGGCCGAAGAAACGCTGAAGAAATTGTTGGGACAGAGGCAGCCCGAGTGTGTCGGGAATCAAACCGTCATGGGTCTTGGTCGGATCAAGGTAGGCCGTGAGATCCTGGGGCAGGATTTCCAGGTCGCGGACCATGCCGCGCGGCAGTTTGGCGGCGCAGCCGGACAAGACCAGCAACGCCGCGAACAGCACGCAGGTTCGCAGAAAACCGTGCGGTTCGAAAAAAGCGGGGAGGACGTTTTTCATGCCCCGAACATAGCGCGACCAGGGGCAATGCGCCAGGGGAGGGACGTGGGATTCGGACGGTTTTGGGGTTACTCGACCTCTGTGGGCGGGATTGCGCGGGTTATCATGCGGTTATGATTCACAAGCCAAAAAAATGAGCGTATGGGGAAATCAATGATTCGACCTGGGCAACCGTTAACAGGGGGAGAGTGTATGAACTTCAAGGAAAGTGATCTGCCGCTGTCGCTCAAGCATGGCGAAATGCTGACGCTTGACGACGGAAGCACCGTGCGTTTCGAGAGCAACGGCGAAGCCAAGGACATCATGATCAACGAGTCCTTCACTCCGGCCGTGACCTTGTTTCCGTCCAACGACTTCTTCTACGAAGCCGGTGGCAAGAAGTTCAAGATGACCGCCGCCTTTGAGGACATCCTGGATATCTCGAAGGTCTGATTCACCGGTGCCACGCACCGAGGTGTTGACGCTGCGGCCCGGTCGGGCCACCCGGGTCGGATGACGAGGCAACGTCCGGACCGCAGCGAATTATTCCGCCGTTTCCAAGCATCTCCGCACCGCCCGAAACAGGCGCGAGCCCGACGGCCGCGAGCCCGGCTTGCTCAGCTAAACGCCTTCGCCATTGACCCATGGCAATTGACTAAAATCACATAAGATACTGTGATCATCAGCATCCGATAGGTTGTCGATATAAGCACTGAAATGCCCTTTGGTCAGGTCCGAAGTTCCTCACGGCAGGATTCAAACGCACGCAGGGCGCATGCCCCCTTGAAGTTGGTCCCAATGGCTTGTGTTCGCCAACGCGAAGAGCTACTGTCCAATGGGGTGTTGCAAGTGGTAACCCCCCTGACATCCAATCCCAACCAGGGAGTTCGCATGAACAAGGCCGCCTCCCCGCGCCGCTTCCTCGCATTGCTCGCGCTGGCCGTGCTCCTCGCACCGTTCCTGAACACGGCCCGGTCAGCTCAGGCGGACCCCCTGCGCTTTCTGGCCGAGGCGGGCTATGCGCCCTATTCCTTTGCCTACGGCGACCAGGCGCGCGGCATCGATTGCGAACTCTTCCAGGAACTGGCCCGACGCCTCGACCTGGAAGTGGTCATCGAACTCTTCCCCCGAAGCCGAATGCTGAGCATGATCAAGAACGGTGAGGCCGACGGGGTCGTGGCCATGAACTACCTCCCGGAACTGGCTGACCGGTTCGTGTTCGCACGCCGACAGGCTATCCGCTCCAATAGCTACGATCTCTTTTCCCGATCGGGCCAGCGTGTCGAATACCAGGGACCGGAGTCCCTGGCCAAGCTGCGCATCGCACTGCCCGAAGGGGTGCATCCCAGCCCCAAGTTCGACGAAGCGGAAAAACAGGGCGTGTTTCAGAGCGTGCGCGTGCCCGGAGAATCGGACTGCGTGCGGCTGCTGCTTATGGATCAGACCGACGCTTTTGTGGGACAAACCGAAGCCACCTACAACCTGCTGACCAAAATGGGCATGACCAGCACCATTCTCGCTGCCAGAAACAGTGTGGGCCGGGATTCCAGCTACGTGGCCGTGTCTTCCGGCCTGCTGGGACAAAAACCGGAAAACCTCGTCCGGCTCATGGAACTCGTGCTCGGAGACATGCTCGCCGACGGAACCTACCGCAAAATCGTTGCCAGATACCTGCTGAAATAGCGGGGCGGGAAAGAAGAAATGCCTCCGGCGGCTCAGGGTCCCGCGGCCCCTGAGAACCCCATTCAGCCACGGAAACTGATGCTACGCATCGGGTCTCCGTGACGAATATAGATAAGTTGTCGTTAAGTTTATCTCAATATAACAAACTAAAATTTCGCACTAAATGACGCTGGACGCCGCAGGCGTCCAGCCGATGAAAGGTCTTTGGGAGGGGGGTCCGGGGGGAACCCTTTCTGCAAGAAAGGGTTCCCCCCGGTGCATGCCGTGGCGGCCTCAGGCTGAGGGTTGATCCACGTCCTTAAGGATTTGGGGATCGTATTCATAGCCCTTGAATCCGGCCTTGAAGAACAGGGAGTAGAGCACAGGCGCGAGGCCAAGGGTCAGGAAGGTGGCGAAGGAGAGGCCGAAGATCAGGGTGTTGGCCATGGGCCGCCACATTTCGCCGCCCTGGAGGGAGAGCGGGATCAGGCCGATGACCGTGGTACTGGCGGTCATCAGGATGGGGCGCAGCCGGCGTTGCGCGGCCAGGACAATGGCATCCTGCGGGGTGTGTCCGCGTTGGCTTTCAATGTCCACCTGATCCAGGAACATGATGGCGTTGTTGATGATGATGCCCATGAGGCTGATCATGCCAAGCATGGCCATGAATCCGAAGGGCGCGTCCGAGATGTGCAGGCCGAAGGTCACGCCGATGATCATGGGCGGAATGGCCAGAAGGATGATCAGGGTGCGTCGGATGGAGTTGAACTGGGCCACCAGGGTCAGCACGATGAGCAGCATGGCCAGGGGCAGGCCCACGTAGATGGAGTGCTTGGATTTGGCGGTTTCCTCCTGTTCGCCGCCGTATTCAACGGTGTAGCCGTGGGGCCAGTCCGGTCCTTGCATCAGTTGGGCGATTCGGGGCTGGAGGTCGGCCAGGGCGTCACTGGCAAAGCGTCCGGTAAGGGTGGCCTTCACGGTCATGGTCCGCTGGTGGTCGCGGCGACGAATGTCGCTGGGCTGCCAGGTGAGCAGGACGGAGGCCACCTGGGAAAGGGGCACGCGGGCGTAGGAGGCCACGTTGTAGACGCTGGCGTCTTCGATGCGCGCAAGGCCCACCCGCTCGGACTCCTGGAGTCGCAAGACAATGGGGATGTTTTCTGTGCCTTCCCGGTAGTAGGTCGGGGTGGTTCCGTTGACGATGGCGTTCAGCGAGTAGCCGATGTTTTGGGTGGAAATGCCCACGCGCTTGGCGTTTTCCTGCTGGACGTTGACCTGAAGCTTTTTGGTCCACTCACCCCAGTCATCCCAGATGTCATAAACGCCGGAGGTCTTTCCCAGTTCGGCGCTGATCCGGTCGCGCAGCTTGTAGAGGGTTTCCATGCCCGGGCCGGAGAGTCGCACCTGGATGGGCGCGCCCACGGGCGGGCCGTTTTCAAGCATCTTCACATCCGCGCGCGTGTCCGGGTAGTGGTCGGCGATTTCCTGGCGGGTGCGCTCCACCAGGCTGACCGCGCCGGGAATGGACTTGGTGTTCACGATCATGAAGGCGTAATTGGGGTTGTCCTGCTCCGGGGAAAGGGCCAGATACCAGCGCGGGCCGCCCGAGCCGATGATGGACCCCACGGAAGCGGTTTCCTCCTGGGCCAGGAGCCAGTTTTCCAGGTCCGCGACCCGTTCGGAGGTCGTTCCGATGTCCGTGCCGTAGGGCTGCCAGAAATCGATGATGAACATGTCCCGCTCGTTGGGCGGAAAGAAGGTCTGAGGGAGCTTGGTGAAGCCCCAGGAAGCCAGGATCAGAAGTGCGACGGCGCCGCCGATGGAAAGCGTGCGCTTTTTGAGACCCAGGAGCAAAAAGCCGCGATAGAGCCGGTAGAAAATATTCTCAAAGGTTTGGGGCTGGAGCTTGGGCTTGAGAAAGTAATAGCAGCAAAAGGGCACGAAGGTCAGGGAGAGCACCCAGGAGCTGAGCAGGGTCAGGGTGATGACGATGAACATGGAGAGGCAGTATTCACCGACCATGCTCTGGGCCGTGGCAATGGGCAGAAAGGCGAAGATGGTGGTCAGGGAAGCGGCCAGCAAGGGAATGCGCAGTCCTTTGACCGAATCGATCACCGCGCGCATGCGTTCCTGGCCCGAGGCGAGACGGACGAGGATGGCTTCGCTGACCACGACGCCGTTGTCCACAAGCATGCCCAGGGCGATGATCAGGGAGGCGATGGACACGCGCTGCAGCACCACGCCAAAGAAAGGCATCAGCGCGATACTCATAAGCACGGCCATGGGTACGAGCATGGCCGCCACCAACGCGGTGCGCAGCCCGGCGAAAAGCAGCATGACAACCACCACGAAGGCGAAAGCCTCCAGCAGGTTGACCATGAACTCGTTGATGGCCCGCTGTACGAATTTAGGCTGGTAGGCCACGAAATCAAGATCCAGACCGATGGGCAGAACGCCCTTGATCTCCTGAAATTCCTTTGCGATACGGTCACCCAGTTCCACGATGTTGCCGCCTTTGGCCATGTTCACGGCAATCAGCAGGCAATTTTCACCGTTGAAGCGGGTCATGGTCGCGGCCGGGTCCTCGTAGCCGCGCCGGATGGTGGCGATGTCAGACAGCGCGACGTTGCGAGCCGTGCCGGGGATGACAAAGGTGGTCCGCCCAATGTCCTCCAGGCTGTTGAATTCGCCGGTGGCCTCGATGACGACGCGTTCCGGACCCACCAGGGCATTGCCGCCCGGTGTGATGGCGTTCTGGGACTCCAGCACGTCCAGGATGACCTTGGGATTCACGCCGAGTTCCGCGAGTTTGGCGTCGGAGAATTCCACAAATACGGCTTCATCCTGTTCTCCGTGGATGGCCACGCGGCCCACGTCGGGCATGGCCAGGAGCCGGTCCTGGATGCGTTCCGCATACTCCTTGAGTTCCCGATAGCCATACCCGTCGCCGCGCAGGGCCGCCACAATGCCGTAGACATCGCCGTACTGATCGTTGACATAGGGGCCGACAACGCCGGAGGGCAGCTTGGGGGCCACGTCGTCGATCTCGTTGCGAAGCCGATCCCAGATGGGCTTCATGTCCGTATATTTTTCATAAACCTTGACCCGGATGATGGAGATGCCGTTCATGGATTCTGAAAGAACGTGCTCCACCTCTGGAATGGTCCGGATGGCCTTTTCGAGCTCCTCGGAGACCAGCGATTCCATCTTGTAGGGAGTGGCGCCGGGGAAATAGGTCACGACCGTGGCGTCTCGGATCGTGAATTCCGGGTCTTGCAGCCGGGAAATGGTCAGGTAGGTGGAGATGCCCGAAAACACGATGCAGAACACGGCCACCAGAAAGGTCCGGTTGTTTTTGATGCACCATTCGGCAAGCGCCATGGCTCAACCCTCCGCTTCCAGCAGCCGGACCTTGCGTCCCTCCTCCAGCCGGTGAACGCCTCGAATCACGAGCTCATCGCCGGGGGAAAGCCCCTTGAGCACTTCCAGGCCTTCAGTGGTCAGGGAACCGATCTGCACATCGCGCCGGGTCACGGTCATGGTTTTTCTGTCCACGATCCAGACAAAGCGTGAACCGTCCGGGGCAGTGGCCACAGACTGGGTCGGAACCATCATGGCCGCGCCCTCGGGAATGCGGAAACTGAATTCGGCCTGACCGATCATACCGGGCAAAATGCGTGAATCCTCTTCCACGATGCGCAGTGTCACGGTGAAGGTGGAAAGTTGAAGCGCCTCCACGCCCACCTCCACGGCCAGGGCCTCGAAATCGTGATCCGGGATGGATTCGAAACGTACCTTGGTTTTGTCTCCCTCGCGGATGCGGGAGATGAGCCGTTCCGGCACGGCCGTCTCGAACTCCATGTTCCCGGAGGTGGAGAGCGAGGCAATGGTCTGACCGGCCTGCACGGTCTGGTGGATGTTCACCGGAACCTGGGCCAGGGAGCCGTCCGCCGGAGCGTTGAGCACCGTGTAGTTGTATTGCTGCTGGGCCAGATCGCGGCGTTTACGGGCCGCGTCCACCTGGGCGGCGGCGGAACGGTATGACGCCTCGGCCTGGTCCATCTCGCTCTTGGAAATGGTGCGGGAGTCATAAAGGGATTTCTTGCGAATCCAGTCAGCCTTGAGCTGGTTGAAGGAAGCCATTGCCTGGGCAAGGGAGGCATCGGTCTCCTTGACCTGGAGCTCGTAGTCCGTGGGGTCGAGCCGGGCCACCAGGTCACCCTTGCGCACGGCCATGCCGATCTTGGCGGGCAGCTCGGAAATTTCACCGGAAACGCGGAAACTGAGGTTGGACTCGATGGCGGATTGCGCCACTCCGGAAAAAGTCCGTACCCGTTCCGCGGACGGGGACTGAATGGTCATGGTCACTACGGGGCGGACAACATCCTGTTCCGATCCGGGGTCCCGGGTGCAGGAGCTCGCGGGGAGAAGCAGGGCCGGGAGAACAAGCAGGCAAAGCAATTTTGAGGCGTGATTCATGATCTGTCCCTCCATGTCTGGATGGAACCCAGGATGCGACGGTTGGACGACAAATGCAAGGGTTTGAGGAGAAAGAATAAGACCGATGAGCCAGGGGAAAAGCCAGAAGTGGAAAAGGGGATGTCGGGTCAGGACCGGGCCTGGAAGATACGGCCCTCGTCCTGGAAATGGTCCACGAAATCCGTGCGAACGGAACCGTCCTGATTCACTGCGGGCTTGGTCTGAACCCAGCGGGGTACGATGTCCGCGAAAAGCTTTTGCGTCTCAGCCACGCGTTTGACGTACTCCCGAAAGTTTTCGGAAGCGTAGCTGTGGCTGAGGTCGCTCATTTTGCTGAAGAACTCCAGCATGGAAATCTGGCCTTCAACGACCTTCATGACGAAAAGAGCTCCTGTAAGCGAGAGTGAAGACGCAGCACAGTTCCTTTCGGCAGAAAAGCGGAAGAACTTTAGGAGCAGGATAAAGGAAAAATTGGAAATCAACCGGGAAGTTGAATGCCCAGGGATTGGGCCAGCAACTGGTGTCCACGGGTCAGGGCCAGCGTGAGCTGCTTCACGTCCGAAAGCGAGAAAGATCGCTGCATGCGCACACGCTCTTCGGGGTATTTGTCAGTGCTTTGGATGTTGTTGATGATTTTCAGAAAGCGCTCCGCGCCGAGGGAGCGTATATTGGAAAGCACGTCCGAAAGCAGCTCAAAGCCGATTTGCCGCGCACGCGGGTCATCGCAAAGCTGTCTCCAGTCCGTGGCGGTTTTGCCATAATTGTAGTGGGTGGTGAATTCCTCGACCAGGGATTTGAGATCCACACGCCGTTGCTGCATGGTTTCGTTGTGTTCGCTGAAGAGCACAGGCTTGGCGGAAAAGCCGTCCAGGCCGGCAAGGCTGCCGCGCACCGCCACGAGAAAATAGCGCAGCAAGGGGCGGGGAATCACGCCCTTGATGAAGTTATCGCGCGCGGACTCGTCCTGCCGGGATCCGTCTGGATAGATCACAGGTTTATTGTAGGCCCGGGAAATGCCGTGCTCCACCAAGAGACGCCCCAGGCCGTCCTGACCCCGGTTGCTGGGCCGGAGATAGGCGTCCAGAATGGTCAGCATTTGTTGGGAGGATTCCTCTTTGAAGGTCTCCATGGTCGAATAGCCCTGGAAAGCGGTACGGATGACATCTTCGATGACAGAACGCTCCATTCCCAGGGCGTTCATTTTCATTTTGAGCTCTTTGGAAAAAACGAGCACCTGCTTGCGGCAGGCCTTGAGGGCCAGCTCGTAAATCAAGTTGCGGACATCTTCGACATACTGGGAGGATGTGTGTTCACTCATGCGTAGCCCCTCGTTTCTCCGTATCGGGTATACTCGTAGCCGGAACCAGGCTTCGTGGGCAAGCCTCTTGAAATAGGATCAACTTCTGGACTGCGCAAGCACGCTTTGCACCCATTCCATGGCGGCGACGCAGGCTCTGTCGGTTTCGGAATGGTCCAACCCCAACCGAAAAGTGAATTCGGAAATGCCTCGAACATCGCCCTGTTCGTAGGAACGGGCCAGCTCAAGAGCGTCGCCCATGCGGCAGTCGCGACATCCCAGAAGCGCTCGTGAAACATCTTCGTCCAGGGGGAGTGATCCCAGAATTTCCCGCATGGAGATTCTCAGCAGGGAATCCAGCAGGGAAAAAAGCCCGAGCGTGAAACAGGCCTGGGAGGAGAGGCCAATGCGAGGCGCCACGAGATCCAGAAACCGCGCTCGCTGAAGGGAAAGGAAGCTGACTTCCGAGGCGCGGGCCGAAGGGTTCATGTCTGTGAGCATCACCGCCTGGAGCCAGCGGGCCAGGGGGCGCTGGCCAATGAGGTTGACCGCGTGCTGGACGGAATCGACCTTGGCCAGAAGGCTGAAGCTGGCGGAATTCACGTACCGGAACAGGCGGTAGGACAACGAGGGGTCCGTGTTGATGATTTCGGCGATGCGGGTTGCAGAAAAATCCGGGTGCGACAGTTCCTGAAGCAGTCCAAGCTTGACGGCCAGGCCCGTGGGGACCTTGCGTCCTGGAATGACTTCCGGGCGGCTGAAGAAAAATCCCTGAAAAAGCTCGAATCCCATTTCCTCGCAGAGCTGGAAGATTTCCTGTGTTTCGACCTTTTCGGCCAAAAGTCGGACGTTGCGGTCGCCAACCTGTTGGAGCGCGTTGCGGATCAGGTTCGGATCCGATTGCAGCGCCAGAATGTCCACCTTGAGGATGTCGGCCACGTCCAGAAAAGGAGTCAGTTCGCTTTCGCCGGCATAGTCGTCCATGGCAATGGTGTAGCCGTCGCGCCTCAGGCGTTTGAGAGCGCCAAGCACCGCTTTCGTGGGGGAAACCGTTTCCAGAATCTCCACAACACAGATTTCCGGAGGCAGAGCCAGGGCCGTCTCGTCAAGCAGCAGGCGCTCGGGGAAATTGACCAGCAGGTGCTGATGTTCACCCAGACCGGGCCGGGCCAGGGTAAAACCGTCGGCAATGACCTGGGCCGTGGCCAGGTCGTCGCTTGTTACCTGGGCGGTCTGGGCCGCAGCCGAGGAGCGGAAAAGCAGTTCATAGCCCCAGACATCCTGACGTGAGGTAAAAATAGGCTGGCGGGCGATGAACACGCTTTCAGCGGAGTCGCTTCCGAGTATCGGAAAGCCGGAGGCGGGCATGATTGAACCTACTGGAACTTGGGATAGTCGGAAAAGTGAATTTTGTTTTTGGTGTTGATTTCCACGCTGTCCGCATCCTTTTCCACGCGCCAGGTATACGGGGCCACCAGGGTGATGCGCACGGGGTCGGCAAGATGCACTGGCAGTCCGAATCCGCGCAGCTTGCCGGGACTGCGGACCACCGCGGTGAAGGATTCCGGAGTGTTCTCCGGGGTCAGCTCCACATCGGGAGCCACGCCGATCCAGTTCACGAAAGCGGCGGTCTCGGTGTAGATCATGAGCTTGTCTTCCGCAAGAACGGGAAGAGCGGACGCCAGGAGCAGCAGGCCGGAACACAGAAGAGACACTGAAACGTTGCAACGCATGACCACCTCGAATTTTGGGAGTTGTCGTTGCATCTGAATAACTCGTGGGCTGGGGGAAGTCCACGCTGTGAAGGAGTACAGGGTTGGAAGAATAAGGCCCGCATCGTTTTTGGATGCGGGCCGACAAAAGACGAAAGACAAAACCGTTGATTTAGGGATGGCCACCGTCACCGCCGCCACTGTCGCCGCCGCCCCCTTCGGAGCCGCCGCTGACTTCGCTGCCTGAGCCGGGCGAAGCATCATAGCCGCTGAACTGGGAACTGAAGGCCGAAGGAACGCTGGCCGAGGTGTTGAAGCCCGCAGCACTGAACGACTCGCGGTCCGAGGCATCGATGCCGCGGGGTTCGCCGGCGCCCGTGGAGGCACTGACATCCAGGGCCATGCCGCGAGCAATGGAGACAACATTGCCGAAGGTGTCCGTGAAGGACATGGATCGGCGAATAGAGCCGTTGATATGCGCCACCGTCTCCTGGTCCACCTCGGGCGCGGCTCCGGGGTTCCAGCCGCTGCCGGGCGAGGCCATGGCCGCATCCAGTCCGGCCCCAAACGCCTGGGCATTGCTGGCGCGGGCAGCAATGCCGCCTTCCGTGCCCCGGATGCCGATGGAACCAAGCGGACTGCCGATTTTGAATTTATCCGGATTGTGCTTGGTGATCTGTCCGGTCACGAAGCGACAGGTTCCCGCCACCATCTCGATGTCGAAATTCCGGTTTTCGCTGTCGCCAGGCCGGTAGGCCACGTCGTTGAGAACCATTTGCGTGTGGGCGTCCAGGGTGAGCACGGTCCCGTCCAAAAACATGATTTGAAGAAAACTTTCCGCGCCAGTGGCCACGGTTTCACTGCGAAAGAGGTCGTCCCCGGTGGAAAGCAGGCGTTTTTGGCCTGCATCCACGGCCACAGCCGTGCCGCGAAAGGTCTGGACCTTGCCAATGGCGGTTTGTTCCGCAATGGCTGAAAACGAAAACAAAAGAAGTATTAAGACAGATAAACCAGAGAGAATCAGCCGTTTCATAATGAAATCTCCTCGGTACTGAGAGCAAAAAAAGGAAAATGAAAAAAGAGTAATCTGAGCAAACAAATTTGACTTGGATCATACATCAGGAGGGCCGAGTACGGCAAGTTGTAACCAACAAGAACGGAAACCAAGGAGAGAATCCATGTTTTGTTATCAGTGTGAACAGACGGCCAAAGGCAAGGGTTGCGACAAGCTCGGCGTCTGCGGAAAGACGCCGGAAGTGGCTGCGCTTCAGGATCTGCTGATCTTTGCCATGCAAGGGCTTTCCATCGCGGCCAATCTGGCTCGTGAGAACGGGATCGTGGATGACGACGTAAACCACTTCAGCGCAGAGGCCGTATTCTCCACGCTGACCAACGTGAATTTCGATCCCGCCCGGTTCACGCCCATGGTTCGGCGTGCAGTGACCTTGCGCGAGGGACTTAAAGCGCAATTGCAGGCCAAGGGCGTGCAGGTTCCGGCCGGAAGGGAGATCGATTTCGAGCCGGGGCCGGACCATGCCACGCTGGTGTCCCAGGGCGAAGCCGTGGGTATCGGCAAGGACCCTGAGCGGAACGAGGACATCAAGTCCCTGAAGCAGACCGTGATCTACGGCATCAAGGGCCTTTGCGCCTATGCGGACCACGCCCGGATTCTGGGACAGTGGGACGATGCGGTCTATGAGTACGTCCACCGGGCCCTGGCCGCCACCACCACTCTGGACAAGGACCTGGGCTGGTGGGTGGAAATGGCTCTGGAGTGCGGACGGGTCAATGTCCGGGCCATGGAGCTGCTCGACGCCGGAAACACCGGAACATACGGCCACCCCGTGCCCACTTCCGTGCCTCTCGGGCCCAAGGCGGGTAAGGCCATTCTGGTTTCCGGCCACGACCTCAAAGATCTGCACACCTTGCTGCGCCAGACCGAAGGCAAGGGTGTGAACATCTACACCCACGGCGAGATGCTGCCCTGCCATGGCTACCCTGAGCTGAAAAAATATTCGCATTTTTATGGGCATTATGGAACAGCATGGCAGAATCAGCAGAAGGAATTCAAAGAGTTCCCTGGTGCAATTTTAATGACGACAAACTGCATCCAGAAGCCCGGCTCCTACCAGGAAAACATCTTCACCACCGGACTGGTGGGCTGGCCCGGAGTGGTCCATGTGGCCAACCAGGACTTCACCCCGGTCATTGAAAAAGCCTTGGAAATGGACGGCTTCGCAGCGGACGAGGACAAGGGGGCCGTGCTGGTGGGCTTTGGCCGCAACGCCGTGCTCGGAGTGGCGGACAAGGTCATCGACGCGGTCAAGGCCGGAGCCATTCGCCACTTCTTCCTGGTGGGAGGTTGCGACGGAGCCAAACCGGGCCGGAACTACTACACCGAGTTCGTGGAAAAGGCCCCCAAGGATACCGTGATCCTGACCCTGGCCTGCGGCAAGTTCCGGTTCTTCGACAAGCAGCTCGGGGACATCGGCGGCATTCCTCGTCTGCTGGACGTGGGCCAGTGCAACGACGCCTACTCCGCCGTGAAGATCGCCCTGGCCCTGGCCGAAGCCTTTGAATGCGGCGTGAACGACCTGCCGCTTTCCCTGGTGCTTTCGTGGTACGAGCAAAAGGCCGTGGTCATTCTGCTGTCCCTGTTGGCCCTGGGCATCAAGGATATCCGACTCGGACCGAGCCTGCCCGCGTTCCTTTCGCCCACCGTGCTCGGGTATCTGGTGGAAAACTACGACATCAAGCCCATTTCCACCCCGGACGAGGACCTCAAGACCATTCTCGGCTAAGGTTTCAGATCTCCTTCCGTTACACTCCATGAAAAAGGGGAGGGCCAGCGTGGTCCTCCCCTTTTGTGTTGCCAGGTGCTCCCGAACTCAGAGGCCCACATCCATGCCGCAGAGCGCATCATTGGGATCGCAGGGCGCGTCCGCTCCGGGCTGGGGCGCTTCGTTACAGCTGATGGCCGCCCAGCCCCGGCAATTGGTCTGGTCGCCACCCGCATTCCGGGTCTTGCAGACCACGTTTCCATTGGTGTCCACAAGGGCCCCCTGCCAGTTTTGGATGTTGGCCACAGGCTGAGGCACGGTGGGCGCAAGCCCCCGGTCCAGGCAGAAGAGGTTGGGCGCGGACTTGTCACTGGCGGAGACCACGCTGCCGTTGAGTTTGACATGGCGGAAGGTGCGGTAAGGGCCATCCCTTCCGGACGAAGCATGGGTCCACTGCCGCCCTGGTTTGGGGGTGTCGATTGAAGCCGGGTCCTTTGCGGCGTTCGGATCGCATTTGGGATCGCCAGGTTTGCATTCGGGTTCGACCACGCAGGTGATGGACATGTACGTATCGCAGGTGACGCCGCCCTGGGCCTTTCCGTCGCAGATCAGGCGACCGGAAAGGTCGTACGTCTGTCCTGCTGTGGAACCCACATGGGGCATGCGCTGCTTGGCGGCGGGCACGCCGTTCACAGTGGCGCAAAAAGCGGAGAGTACGGAAGCTTTCGTCTCCTGTGAAAAAGCGATCTTGCGGGAGGGGCCGCCAGGGATGTCCAGTGCGATGCCGCTGTACTGGTAGGTATTGCCTTCCACCTTGTCCTTGAGCATATGGCGAAGGGTTCCACGCGCGGCCACCGGGTCTGGTTCTTGGGTCAGCCGAAAGGCAATGGTCCGACGCGGGGAAACCGTGTTTATCAGCACGGAATCGCTGTTGGCCGGAGAATAGCCGTTCAGGGAAACTTCCGCATTGTAGTAGCCTTCTGGCAGATTTTCGAAAAGGCAATCGCTTCCGGACTTTTGCCCGTACGGTTTGCTGTTTTTGAGCAGAACCACCGTGGCTCCGGCCAGGGGACGACCGTCCTGGGAGCGCACTTGGACCAGGAGGGAGCCGCCCTGGGGTTGCAGACGCAATTGCAGGGTCGGAACCGGCCCGGATGCGGGGATGTCGCATTCGAGACGGCCTTGTCCCAGGTCTGTGCTGGCGATGAACACGTGTTTGCCCGGCTCCACAGCCTCGAACACGACAGACCCGGAGGGGGCGGAACGTTCCTTGCCGTTGTCCAGGGTTACTTTGGCTCCGGTAACAGGAGACCCGTCCGGGCCAAGCACAAGAATTTTCACCTCCAGGCCGGTGCGCAGCTCCAACCGGACCTTGTGCATGGGCTGTTCCACGCTCACAAGCACTTCCTGATCGGGGGTGGGGGGGAATCCAGGTGCTTCCGCACGCAGGTAGTGGCCGCCCAGGCCCACGTCCTGCAAACGCACGTATCCGTTGGCGTCGGTGCGGTGGCGGGAGGGTCCGTCCGCACCGTCCACAACCACCTCGGCATTGGGAACAAGACGCTTATCAGCGTCGCGGACCACCACGAGTATGCCCGTGAGCACCTTGAAGGGGAGTTCCACATGCAATGCCCCGCCGTCGGAAACAGGGCGGATTTCCAGGGTCCGGCCAACCGGGGGAAGCCCCTGGGCCGTGCCCGTGAGCGCGTACCCCCCGACGGGTGAGGGGCGCATGTTTTCGAACATAACCTGTCCCTGGGCGTCCGCGGTCAATTCATGATCTCCGAGACGCACCGTTGCGCCGGGCAAGGGCCGGCCGTCCAGGTCGAGGCACTGAACAGTGACCGTGGTTCGGTAGGGTTCCAGGGAAAGAGTGGTCGGGTCTTCGTCCAATGATAGTTGGGAAAAATCGCCTGAAGTATGGGCTTCGGCCTGTGCGGAGATGCGGTAGGGACCAGCGGGGGGAACGGATTGAAACAGGGCCAGACCCGTGGCATCCGTCACGGCGGGCATTTGCCCGCCCCCGGGCAGAAGCAACGTCAGCCGCGCTCCGGACAGGGGCGGTCCGTCCTCCCCGGACGTGACCCGCACTGCGAAGTCGCGGGGCTGGTCCGGCTCCAGAAGCAGTTCATATTCATCGGGTGAGGTGTTCAGACTGTCCGGCGTGTCGGAAAAAACGCGGACTTCGGCGGGCTTGTAACCTGGCGCTCGCGCCTGCACGTCGTGCCCGCCCGGCGGCAGGTGCAGGGCGGCCAGGCCGATGCGGTTCGTGGAGCAGGGCAAGCCCCCGTTGGTCTTGCTGAGGCAAAGCTTGCCGTCCACGAACAGGGCGGCCTCTTCCAAAGGCACGGGTGTTCCGTCCGGACCCGGGCCGCGCACCGTGATCAGCCGGACCCGAGAAAACGCGCGCAGCTTCGCGGCCTGGTCGGCGAGCACCTTGCGGGCCACGGTGGCCCGTTCACGAAGCACGCGTTCGGCCTGCTCCTGCTCATAGCGCACCCGGTAGGTGTTGCCGATGTGGTTCATCGCCTCCTGCCGCAGCTTTTCCCCCATGTCCATGGTCTTCAGGCGTTCGAACAGCAAACGGACTTCCGCCTCCACGGCCTTGTCGTCCGATGCGGAAAGCGGTTTGTAGCCGGTCTTGTCCGCATCCTTGCGCTGCTCCAGGTCGCGGGAGGAGAGGGTGTTCATGATCGACAGAATCTGGCTTTCATATCCCTGGACAAATCCAGCTATGATTTCGATGCGTTGGCTGATGTCGCGGTTGATCAGGAACGCATGGCCGGAAAACGTGTTCCCTGGTCGGGCATCGACGACAATGGTCCTTCCGGCGGCCTTGCCGCTGGCACTGCGGGCGGCTTTGGCCAGGTGTTCCTTGTCGAACTTGAGTCCCTCATACAGGCCCGGCTGCACGCCGTGTTCCTTGAGCACCACGTTCAGGGCCACGTCCGCCACCACGGGCTCGGGAATTTTGGTCAGGCTCCAGGCGGTCTCGTGTTCGGCAAGTCCGCTGCCCAGGCGGTGGCTCTTGTAAACATCGTAGTACTGGTCGGCCAGACCGGGCAGAAACACTCGGTCGCGGAAAAAAAGCAGAGATTCGTTGTAGAGGGTGAACAGTGTGTTCACCGTGGCCAGGGGCATGTAGCCCGCGTTCTCATAGGCCGTGGCAAAAGTGCCCGCACCGAAATCAATGACCGTTTTCAGCGCCTTTTGGTAGCGCTGCGGATCGGAAGGTCCGCTGATCATGGTGTCCACGAGCACCAGGATGGTCAGGGCGTTTTTGAACTGGTCCGCGCTTTCCGGAAGGCTCTTTTGGAAGGATGTCCAGAACTTGATGGTCTGGTCAACGCCGTCCGTGCTGAGTTGAAGATATTTGGCTGCGTCCGCCAGCATCACGTCGCGCGAGAACGTGGAATCGCCCCGCCGCAGAACCGTGTCCTGGGCAGGGGACACCGAGCTGAAAAAGACAAGCAAAACGGTACAGATCAGAACGCAAAAGGAAGTTCGCTTTCCAGGCGCGGGCCGGAACATGACTCCTCCTCGTTAAACGTTGGACCGGTCTGGTCCGCCAGAGCCTCAATCTGGGCGGACTAAGGGCAACTGGCGTCGATGGTCATCTGCGTCTCCTGCGCCACATGGTCGTACTCGCGGGCCTGTGCGCCGTCTGCGGTGTCCAACTGCGGGCAACGGCGCATCAGAGCTGCGGATTCACGCATGACGCGTTGGTATTCCTTGGACGTGGTGCAACTGCCCACGCTCTCGGACTGGGACATGATCCGTTCGATTTCCGAGGTCAGAGCGGCTTCGGCCTGTTCGCAGTCCGAGGGAATGGCAACGCTCCCAGAGGCCGCAGTCGCGGGAGAGGAGGAAAGAGAGGGGGTTGCGGGTGCGGGAGAGGAGGTGGTTTGCGAAGTGCTGACCGAAGGAACCAGTCCTGTGTTCTGGGAAGGCGCGGCAGGAGAGGCCGCGTCAGTGGTTGAACCAGCAGCTGAATCCGTGCCTCCAATGGAAGTGATGGATCCCTGCGTTGCCAGCGGACTCTGGGCAGGCACAGGTTCAGGGGCGGCCGCTGCCGCTGTCGCGTCCTGAATTTTGGCCGCGTCGGAAACATTGAGCATGCCGTCCTGGGCCAGGCCCCGGTCCGCCTGGAATTGGAGCAGCGCGGCCACGCTCTTTTCGCCCATGATGCCGTCCGCCGGACCCGGATCGTAGCCGAGCGCGGCCAGACCCCACTGGGCGTCGCGGATTTGCGCGGTGGTCATGCCGGGCGCATGCCGCTGTGCAAGGGCTTGCCGCTGCCTTATCCGGGTTTCCTGTTCCGCCTTGCGAGTTTCGGCCTGCTCCATGCGGCTAAGAATCATGCGGACCTGGGGCGAATCCTCATATTGCAGGCTTTGACGGTAGAGTTCGGCCGCCTCAGCGGTGCGCCCCTGGGAGGAAAGCGCAAAGGCCTGCTGCCGCAGCTGCCGGGCCTGATCCGTATTGTCGCCCGTGGAACCGGAGGCAAGAGAGGCGCCGACAGGGCCCGAAGGAGCGGCCTGCATCTGGGGCGGAGCAGCACCCGTTGCAGTGGGCAGAGCTGGGATGGACTGCTCCTTGGCAAGTTGCGTCTCCAGTTTGCGGACGATGGATTTCACAGTCTCGTCGTCCTCGAATTGCAGACTGTCGCGATAGGCATCCAGGGCATCCGCGGTGCGGCCCTCGCGCATCAGAGCGTATCCCTGGTTACGCAAGGTTTTTGCCTTGGTCATCGCGTCCTCGGAAACCGTGGAAGTCTGTGCCGCGGCGTCCGAGCAAAAAAGCGGAGCCTGCATGGTTAAAATAACCAGAAGCAAAAGCAGGTAGAGGGGGAGCAAATGGCGATGTGGCACGGTAAGCCTCCTTGCTGAGAGCGCATGCAAGATTCCAGGGTGATTGTTTTGCATACCTGGGAGGAGCGAACTGCGTCAATGCATGCGCGGGAGAGAACATGTGTTCGGAAAAGAATAAACCGAAGACCGGGCGAGCACGCTGCCAACAAAAGATCAACCACATGAAATATAGCCTGCTAATCAAAACCATGGGATGCAAGGCGCTACAGAGCTCGGGAATCGACTTCACGCAGACGGGCGGGCAGCAGCCCGTAAAACCCTGCACAGGAGCGGGGCAGGAAGCACCAGCCCAGGTGCTCCCCGCAGCGGGCGCAGTTGACGATCTGCCAGGAGTGTCCGGGAAACCAGCTGAATTCGTGATGCACGCCGCCCTGGGGTGTAAGGCCCGAGGCAAAGGCAAAGCAGGCCAGTTCATAGACCACGCCGAGGGGGTTGCAGAAGACATGGAGATGCTTGCCGTTGACCGTGGTGCGCGCCTCAGGCCGGGTCACAGGTTGTCCGCAGATCCGGCAGACCAGCAGGCGGCCTGGTTGGAGCGCTTCCTGGTCCCCGGTCTCCGGAGCACGGGCGGGTGTGCGCCTTGCCGCAGGGCGGGGCTTGCAGCAATGCGGCGGCGAAGACGCGAAGTCCGGTCTCAAAAGGGCGGGGTGCGGAAAAGGAGTCATGACCTTGCATATCCCAGGCACTGGGCGCTGCAAAG
This sequence comes from Desulfovibrio sp., assembly GCA_050251775.1. Taxonomy (GTDB): domain Bacteria; phylum Desulfobacterota; class Desulfovibrionia; order Desulfovibrionales; family Desulfovibrionaceae; genus Paucidesulfovibrio. Next base: position 57,804 of record JBFWMD010000003.1, on the reverse strand, counting down.
TATTTGAGTTCAGCTGTGGACCGTTCAAAGGGAGAGGGGGGGCAGACATTCCCCGAGGGCGTGCAAACACTCCCCCTTCGACGGCGAATAAACGCCCACCCGGGGCAAGCGTATACCCGCCCGTGATCCCACAGGCGGATCCCGGGCGGGTATACGCTGCAATCGGACAATGCCGCTGCCTCGCGCCTACAATCTTCCGCGTTCGCGCAGCAAGGCCACGACCCGGCAGGTTTCCCCGGCGGCCATGGTTCCACCAAGGCTGATGGCCACGCCGCAGGCTTCCAGTATTTCCTCCGCGCTGACCCCCAGTTCCAGGGCCTGGTGCGTCTGGAAGAGAATGCAGGCGCGGCATCCGGAAATAAGCGCGCCGCAGAGCGCCATGAGCCGCTTGTCCCGACCCCGCAACAATCCGTCCTTGTAAACCTCGGCCGCCAGTTCGTTGGAAGCTGTTCCAATCTCGGGTTGGTGTTTCGTGTAGGTCAAGAAATTCTCGTGAGTTTGCATAAAAATTTGCTGCTGAGATTCAGACATTTTCTACTCCTTGATTTTACGAGTTCAATTTCATGTTCGAGACAATGCCAGCGAAACGGCACTGCGACCGGGGAGATGCTCTGTGGTTCCGCAAACCAGGGGCACAAGGCGTGACGGGCAGAAGCCGCGAGGCCAAACCCGCAGGCTTCAGGGGCTGCGGGATGAAAATGCCAGCCATCAATTGATTAGACAAACGAATTCATTTTATGAGATACATAAGCATGAATGATGGATCAACACTGAACGGGTTACCACTGGACTATCTGCGGACCTTTGTGGCCGCATCGGAACAGGGCGGATTCACGGCTGCGGGCCGCATTGTCCACCGGACGCAGGCCGCCGTGAGCATGCAGATCAAGAAACTGGAAACCGAGTTGGGCAGGGAACTGTTCCTCCGGGAAAAGCGGGGGGTGCGGCTGACCGAGTCCGGGGAACTGCTGCTGGGCTATGCGCGCAGAATGCTGGAACTGCATGACGAGGCTTTGTCCGTGCTGGTGGGGCCGGACCTGTCCGGAACCGTGCGGCTCGGCGCGCCCGAGGATTATGCGGGACAATCCCTGACCGAGGCGTTGGTCCGGTTTGCCGGAGCGCATCCCCGTGTCCTGGTGGAGTTGCATTGCGATACCTCCCCCCGGCTGCTGGAGGATTTGCAAACCGGAAAGCTGGATTTGACGCTGGCCTCGGGCACGGATGTGGAGCAACGGGTGGCCGCCGGGGGCAGGCAAATACTCCGGGCTCCCCTGGTCTGGGTCGTGGGCAGGGGATTCGAGACCCAGCTCAAGCGGCCGCTGCCGCTGGCCGTGTTTCAAAAAGGCTGCCCCTACCGCGCTGCAGCGGAAGCCGCCCTGGACAGGGCGGGGATTTCCTGGCGCGCGGCCTTTTCCAGCCCAAGTCTTTCCGGAGCACTGGCCGCGGTCCGCGCCGGACTGGGTGTCACGCCCATGCCAGGTTGTCTGTCAGCGCCCGGTTGTCGCCGGCTGGGCGAGGAGGACGGCCTGCCGGACATTGCGGACACTGCCGTGACCCTGCATCAGGCTGTCCCGGGGGGGACGAGTCCGGCTGCCGCGCTGCTGGCCGCGCTGCTGGAGGAAAGTTTTGGCAAGGCGGGCCAAGCCCAAAAAACAGGTCCGGAAGGTGTTTCCGCGCGCCGGGGAGCCCTCGGGCATTGCCTTGCGGGCCAAGGCAGGGCATTATGAAAATTATAGCGGGAGGTCCCGCCTTTCTTTCAAGCTCAAACGACCAAGGAGAGTCCATGACCCAAGCCATGAACAGCACTCTTTACAGCGGCGGCGCCCAGGGTGCGGAAGCCGAATTCGGCCGCATGGCCGAAAAATACGGTGTCGAAGAAGTCAATTTCACCTTTGAGGGGCACAAGATTGAGCATACGCGCGGCCTGCGTGTTTTGACCCAGGAAGAACTGGTCCGCAAGGATGTGAGTCTTTCCTATGTCTCCAAGCTCCTGAACCGCAAGTTCACCAACGCCACGCTGATGCGCAAGGTGCTCCAGACCATCATGTATCAGGTCGAGGCCGGGCATGAGATCTTTGTCATCGGCACGGTCCAGGACGACGGCACGGTCAAGGGCGGCACGGGCTGGGGCGCGGAATATGCCAAGATCTGCAACAAACCCCTGTTTGTCTTCAGTCAGTCCAAGGACCAGTGGTTCAGCTGGAAGGAAGAGAAGTGGGTGGAAGTGCTTGATCCGGTTATCAGCCATGCGCACTTCGCGGGAATGGGAACCCGCTTCCTGGAGGAGAACGGCAGAAAGGCCATTGCCGACCTCTTTGCCCGTTCCTTTCAATAAGCTGGTGAACTCGGTCCGGATTCGGACCGCATAAACCGACTCAACGCGGCGTCCGGAATCATTTCGGACGCCGCGTTATTGTTTTGCGGTCCAGGGAAGTGCGGCCAAGGGGCAGGAATGGAGGCTGGCGGGTCGCGGAAGGGGGCAGCCACGTGACATCGAGAAGAAGAGAAAACAACAGCCGTTGTTGAATTGACAGTGAATTAAAGCTATACTGGGAAGGATTCTGAAAGAAAGAGCAATGGCATCGGGGGGAGGATTCCGGGCGGATCAAGGGTCAGGGAGACGGACGCGTGCTGAAGAACATGAAGCAGATAACCTTTGTTCTGCTCCTGCTGTCACTGGTGGGAGCGGGGCTTCTGGTCGTGGCTCTGCTGTACTTCGAGGGCGGTCCCGGGCTTCCAAACTACAGCAAGGAGGAACAGGCCTGGCTGCGGAGTCACAACGAGGACATCGAGGTCCTCTTCGGCTATCAGGCTCCGCCCAATGCATTTTCAGATGACGATGGCCACTATGTTGGGATGATGGTGGATTATTTCCATGAAATTGAGCGCAACATGGGCGTGGAAATACGGTTTCGCAATTTCAGTACCTGGGGCGATCTTCTGGATTATTCCAGGACCCACAGCGGGTTCATTATCGTGGGCATCGCGGAAACGGAAAGCAGAAAGGAATATCTTCAATTTACAAAGCCGTTTGTGAAGATTCCATACAACATCGTGGCCCGGGTCTCCTCTCCCATTCAGGGGATCAGGGATCTACAAGGCAAGACAGTCAGCACGGTGGCGATGTACGCGGTGAACGACTACCTGCGGGAGAACTATCCGGAGATCCGGATCCGGGAAGTTCCGGACAACCTTTCCGGGCTCCGGCAGGTCTCCACAGGGCAGGTGGACGCCATGGTCGTAAACCAGGCCTATGCGTCGTTTTACATCGAATCCGAGGGCCTGACGGGACTGAGGATCGTGGGCAAGAGCGGCTACATGAATTATCTATCCGCCGCGTGCTCCAAAGCCGACGCGGTATTGGGCGGTATTTTGGAAAAGGCCGTGGCGGAAATCCCGGAACCGTTGCATCAGAAGATTTTCCGGCAGTGGGTGTATCCCGAGGCGGGCTACGTCCACATCAGCGAACACAGCTACCGTCTGCTTGTGGTCGGGGGGATGCTGGTGTTCATGGGCGGAGTGGGCGTTTGGCTCCTGCTGCGCTCGCTCCGGGCCACGGTTCGCCGCCAGACCCTGACCATCCGGAAGGATTACCAAAAACTCAAGGAAGCGGAAACGTCGTTGCGCCGCAACGAACAAAAACTCAGTGCCGCTCTGGAGCGAATTACCTTCCATGTGCATAACTCTCCCCTGGCCGTGGTGGAATGGAACAGTCGGGGCAGGGTGTCGGACTGGTCGCCTCGGGCCGAGGCTATTTTCGGCTGGCGCATGGAGGAGGTGCTGGGACGGCGTCCGGATGAGTGGAAATTCGTCCACGAGGACGACCTGTCCATGGCTTGGGAAAAAACCGAGCAGCTTTTGAAAGGAGAAATGAGCCAGAACGTCTGTGAGAACAGGAATTACGCCAAAGACGGTACGGTCCTGTACTGCCGCTGGTACAATTCGGTGATGCGCGACCAGGAGAACAACGTTGTCTCCATGCTTTCGCAGGTGGAAAACATTACGGAAAGCAAGCGGGCGGAACAGGAACTCATCCGTGCCAAGGAGTCGGCCGAGACCGCCAACGAGGCAAAAAGCGAATTTCTGGCCAACATGAGCCACGAACTGCGCACTCCGCTGAACGGGATTCAGGGAATGCTGCAGATTCTCCAGACCACGGAGATGGACGACGACCAGAAAATGTATGTGGACAAGGCCATCGGCTCGACCCGTCGTCTTACAAGCCTGCTCAGCGATATCCTGGATCTTTCGAGCATCGAGTCAGGCCGGCTGGTGCTGGCTTCGGAGCTCTTTGATCCGCGTGCGGTGCTGGATTCCATCCGGGTGCTGTTTGACCTCCCCGCCGAGGAAAAAAAACTGCGCTTCAGCGTCCGTTGTCATGAGAATGTTCCCGAAACCCTGACCGGCGACGCCACGCGGCTGCGGCAGATTTTGCTGAACCTTTTGGGCAACGCGGTAAAGTTCACCGACGCGCATGGCGAGGTGTGGGTCTGGGTGGAGGCTCTGCACAGTGCCAACAGGAACGGAATTACCTTGTTGTTGATCGTTGGAGATACGGGGGCGGGCATGGGGAAGGAAACCGTGGACAACCTGCTCCAGGTATTCGCACCGGGGGAAGTCTCCTACCGGAGGCATTATGAGGGTGCGGGGCTGGGGCTTTCCATGGTGATTCGCCTTGTGCGGCTCATGGACGGCAACCTGTGCATCGACAGCGAGCCGGGTGTGGGCACAGAGGTCGGTTGCATCCTGCGTTTGGATAAAACCATTAGCGCTACAGGGAAAAAAAATGGAAATGAAGAAAATGCGCGTGTTGTTGGCAGAAGATGACGACGTGAACAGCATCACGATCCGTAAATTGCTGAATCACCATGGGCATGAGGTGGATGCCGTGACCAATGGCGCGGAAGCACTGATAATGCTCCAGCGGAAGAGCTATGACGTGGTGCTCATGGACATCCGCATGCCGCACATGGACGGAATCGAAGCCACCCGAAAGATCCGCTTCGATAAGGAGTATGCCGCACACTCCCGCATCCCGATCATTGCCCTGACCGCCCATGCCATGGTCGGAGACAGGGAAAAATTTCTGGCCGAAGGCATGAGTGGGTATCTTTCCAAGCCGGTGGAGCTGGAGGACCTCTTGGAGGTCATGCAACAGGTGGTGGAGGCCTCCTCGGGCACTGCCGGAGAGTGAAACCCCAGACCTGCGCGGTTCGTGGGCACTGCCGGAAAGGGGCGATACCGGGAACGCGGGGCCAGAGCGGTGACAACAGCGCGTTTGGTCGTGGGGGGGCGGGACTTGTTCAGCCTGAAGAAATGCGCCAAAGCGGTTGTTGGTCCGAACATTCAGGTGAAACAAGATTTCTGCCCCGCTGTTTGGCAAGATACAGTTCGTGGTCGGCCCGGCGCAGCAGGTCGCTGAAGTTCCGATCCTTCGGGTCAAGCATCTGGCAGCCGATGCTCAGAGTCACCCGGATGGAGACTCGCTCATCGTCGAAATTCTCCTGTTCCACGGCGTAGCGAATGCGTTCCGCCGCGATCAGAGCCTGGGCCATATCCGAGTAAGGCAGCAGCGCAACGAACTCCTCTCCGCCCAGTCTGCCGAAAAAATCAACTTCCCGCAGCATGGATGCGCAACGTCGGGCCAGTCGTGCCAGGACCATGTCCCCGGCGGCGTGGCCGTGCACGTCGTTGATGCCCTTGAAGCGGTCCACGTCGATCATCAGCACGGAAAGGTGCGTGGCGTAGCGGCGTGCGCTGAGAAAGAGACTTTCCCCGGTCTTCAGAATGCACCTGCGGTTGAACACGCCCGTGAGGTCATCGAAATCGACCAGTTCCTTGAGTCGGCGCATGGAAAGGAATTCCCGGCGGCGGGAACGTCCAAAGCCGCGTACGAAGTAGATGCCGAACAGGTTGGCGAGAAGCAGGAAAAGCGTGGTGGTGGTCAACGAGCCCATGGACGCAGGGGTGGCCAGAAGCATGGTGGCCAGATACACGGCGCTGCCGCCCAACCCCGCGAGTATGGCCACAAAGATTCTCGGGGGCAGGAACAGATAATAGGCCAGGACGATGAAGACCGTTCCCGGAATGCTCATGGGGCCGGGCAATTGGGTTTTGAGACCGAGCTCCAGGGATTCGCAGAGCATCAGCACGACCATGTAGGCGCAGAGCATGACGTTGATCTGCTGGCCGGGAGCGCGCCGCCTGAGCAGAAACAGGTAGCAGACCAGTCCCAGAACGCCCACGACGATGCGCGCGGAAAGAAGTTGCTGAAAAGGGAGGCCCGGTCCCAGGTCCTCGTAGTCCGCAAAAGCGGCGGCAACGTACAGGATGCTGGTGATGAGACAGATGAAGCGCATCCGCTTGGACGTGGGACGCCAGTCATCGGCCTGAAAACCCTTTTCCAGTTCGGGGTCGGAGAATTCACCCAGAAACCGTAAACCGCTCATGGGCAGGCCGCTCCTTTCCAGGGCGCATAGCAATAATCCGTCGGAAGGACAATGAAAGGGAAAGAAAGGAATTTGGGGATGCGGGCGAACCGGACCAGGAGCGATTGCGCCGGGGGTGACTGCTCCGGGGTCGGTCGCACCGTTGGGACAGGGGCCCTGTCCCTACCGGAGATCCAGAAGGAAAGTGGGGCGAAAGCCAGTGGCAAAAGGGGAAAACCCGCGAGGCGTCGCTGCGGTGACATTCGACGCCTCGCGGTGAAGGGAGGTCGCAGGGTTCAGGACTTGGGCCAGCTGGCCTCGTCCAGCAAGAACATGAAGTTCTTGTAGGGAATGCCTCCGTGCAGGGAGAGGCCGATTTCGCAGGTGCGCGAGGTGGAATAGCCCACAGTGCAGCCCTCCAATTGGCCGGGCAGTTCCTGGAGCGCGGCCGTGTTCAACTCCGGGAAGTTGAAGCCCCGGTCTCCGGCAAAACCGCAGCAGAAGATCTCCTCGGGAACCACGACCTCGCGGGCGCATTGGCGGGCCAGTTGCTCCATGGCGGGAGCAAGGCCCATCTTGCGCGCGCTGCACGTGACGTGCAGGGCCACGCGCCTGCTCACAGGCGTGAATTCCAGCTTGTCAGTCAGGAATTTAACCGCGAATTCGATTGGATCAAAGAGGTCCAGATTTTTGATGTGCTCCTTCATGCGGTAGAGGCAGGGGCTGGTTTCGCAGAGGATCGGATAGCGGCCGTTTTCGCTGGCGCTGCGCAATGCGGTTTCCAGTTCCGCGAGCTTGGCGTCGGCCTGTTCATGAAAGCCTTTGGATTCCCAGGGCTGGCCGCAGCACAGCCGCTTCAGGTCCGGGGGCGAGACGATTTCGTACCCGGCCTTGGCCAGCACGTTGCGGGTGTGCTCACAGATGGAGCTCTTGTCCGGGTCGCGTTTTTCCGGGCCCATGTGCCGGGCAATGCAGCTCGGAAAATAGACCACGCGCTGGTCGGTCCTGGGCCGGGAAGGAGCGCAGAACCGGTCGGCCACGCGAGGCATGGAGGTGTTCCAGCGCGGCACGCGCTTTCCGGAATATTTGTGTATTGCTCCGCACAGCCCGTCCATGGCCCGGTTGCCCAGGAGGTCGTGCAGAATGCCCGCGGACCGCAAGGCCATGCGAACGGCCCCGGTGCTGAGCACGAAGAACCCGGCAGAGGCGGAAGCGGTTTTTTGGGCCAGGGGGCCATGCTCCCAGGAGCGGTAGAGCTTGATGAACTTGCCCGTATCGATACCCACGGGACAGCGCAGCGCGCAGAGTCCGTCCGCCGCGCAGGTGGCGTCGCCGTCATAGTCGTAGCGGGTCTTGAAGGCCTTGGAATCTTCTTCTGCCGCGCCGGTCTGGCGTTGGCGGGAAAGCTCGCGGAAAGCCACGATGCGCTGCCGGGGGGTCAGAGTCAGGCTCTTGGAAGGGCAAATGGGTTCGCAGAATCCGCACTCGATGCAGCGATCGATGATCTCGTCGGCCTTGGGCAGGGGTTTGAGGTTTTTAAGATGCGCCTCAGGGTCCTCATTGAGGATCACGCCGGGATTGAGCAGCCCCCGGGGGTCGAACAGTGCCTTGATCTCGCGCATCAGTTCAAAGGCGTCGCGGCCCCACTCCAGTTCCACGAAATGGGCCATGTTTCGTCCGGTTCCGTGCTCGGCCTTGAGCGAGCCCTTGTACTTGTCCGCGACCATGTGGGTCACGTCGTCCATGAACGCGGAATAGCGTTCGATTTCAGACTGGACATTGAAGTCCTGGGTGAAAACGAAGTGCAGGTTTCCTTCAAGGGCGTGGCCGAAGATGATCGCCTTGTCGTAGCCGTGCTTGCGGAAGAGCTCCTGCAATTCCAGGGTCGCCTCCGCCAGATCCGCGATGGGAAAGGCCACGTCCTCGATGATCACGGTGGTTCCGGCGTCGCGCACTGCGCCCACAGCCGGGAACAGCCCGCGCCGCACGTTCCAGAGCACGTTGAATTCCGCCGGAACCGGAGTGAAATGATGCGGCAGCACCGGGGGAATGTCCTTGACCAGCTCCAGAGCGGCCTGGATTTTGTCCTGGAGTTCCTTATCGGTTTCGCCGCGGACCTCCACAAGCAGGGCAGCCGCTTCCGGGCCCATGTCCGCCAGCCCTTCAGGCATGCCGGGCTTGGCTTCCACCGAGGCGATGGCCGCGCGGTCCATGATTTCGGCGGCGGCCACGGGCAGCCCGCGCAGGATGGTCGCGGCCTGGCAGGCGCTGCGGATGTCCGGGAAGCGCATCAGGGCCGAGGCCTTGTGCGCGTGTTCGATCACGGTGCGGTAGACCACGCGGGAAATGAAGGCCAGGGTCCCCTCGGACCCCACCAGCAGGTGTTGCAGGATTTCAATGGGGTCCTCGAAATCCACAATGGCATTGAGGCTGTATCCGGTGGTGTTTTTGATCTTGAACTTGTGGCGGATGCGCTCGGCCAGAGGCTCGTTGGCCAGCACGCGGGCGCGCAGGGCCGCCAGACCGTCCAGGATCGCGGCGTGGCTTCGGGAGAATGCCTCCCGGCTGGCCGGGTCCCCGGTGTCCAGGCAGGAGCCGTCCGCCAGCACGACGCGCAGGGAGTCCAGGGTCTTGTACGAGTTCTCGGCCACGCCGCAGCACATGCCAGAGGCGTTGTTGGCCACGATGCCGCCGATCTTGCATGTGTCGATGCTGGCGGGGTCCGGTCCGATCTTTTTGCCGTGGGGCGCGAGCAAGCGGTTGGCGTGGCTGCCGATGATGCCCGGTTCCAGGGCGATTCTGGCGGCGTTGTCCAGAATTTCATAGTTTCTCCATCCATTGCCGAGGCGCACGAGGATGGAGTCGCTGATGGCCTGTCCGGAGAGGCTGGTTCCGGCGGCCCGAAAGGTCACGGGAACACGATGCTGATTCACGATTTTCAGGATTTCCACCACCTCGGATTCTTGTTCCGTGTCCACCACGATTTTGGGAATCAGGCGGTAGAAACTCGCGTCCGTGCCATAGGCCAGGGTGCGGAGCGGATCGGTGTAAATCCGTTCTTTGGGGAGAAATTCCAGGAATTCGGTAAGAATTTGCTGGTAGGGCTCGGGAAGCATGCGGCGCTCCTTGGGTTGGAGTTCGGCGTTGGGGACCAAGAGAACCATTTCTGTAGCATGCACGGAAAATTCTGTACAGATTGGCACGATGAAAAACGAGGCATCAGCGGGCGCTTCAGACGGCCCGGACCAGAAACGCGGGGCGCATATCCGGGACAGGGGATCGGGGCTATGGTAGTCTCGGGACACGGACAATTCGTTCCGGACTGAAGCAACAGGAGGTCCGAGATGAGCAAAGCGGTCGTATTGCATGCCACGGGCGGTCCCGAGGCCCTCTCGTGGGAGGAGTTCGATCCGGGCGCACCCGGAGCGGGTCAGGCGCTTGTGGCGCACGGCGCCGTGGGTGTGAATTTCATCGACATCTACCAGCGCACGGGATTGTATTCCTTGCCCTCGCTCCCGGCTGTGCTCGGCCTGGAAGGGGCGGGCGTGGTCGAGGCCGTGGGCGAGGGGGTCACGGATGTGGCCGTGGGCGACCGGGTGGCATATGCTGGCGGACCTCCGGGCGCGTATGCCGAAAAGCGCGTCATTCCCGCGCACCGGCTGGTGCGCATGCCGGACTCGCTTTCGTTTCACGATGTGGCCGGAGTCATGCTCCGGGGCATGACCGCGCGCTATCTGCTCAAGGGCTGCTACCAGGCCGGACCGGGAAGCACCATTCTCGTGCATGCGGCCTCCGGCGGCGTGGGCACACTGCTGACGCAATGGGCGCGCCATCTCGGCGTCCGGGTCATCGGCACGGTGGGCAGCGCGGAAAAGGCTGTCCAGGCGCGCAAAAACGGCTGTGAGCACGTGATCCTCTACCGCGAGGAAGACTTTGTGGCCAAGGTCCGGGAATTCACGGGCGGCAAGGGCGTGGACGCGGTCTACGATTCCGTGGGTCAGGCCACGTTCCTGAAGTCGCTGGACTGCCTGCGGCCCATGGGCATCCTGGTCTCCTTCGGCCAGTCCTCGGGCAATGTGGAGCCGTTCAGCCCCGGTCTGCTGGCGGCCAAGGGCTCGCTGTTCCTGACCCGGCCGAGTCTCATGGACTACACCCGGGAGCGGGAGGATTTGCTGGCGCATGCCCGCGATCTCTTTGAGGTGCTGGAAAGCGGCGCGGTCCAGGCCGTGATCAATCAGGAATACCCGCTTCGCGAGGTGGGCCGGGCGCATGCGGACCTGGAAGCCCGGCGTACCAGCGGCTGCACCGTGCTGCGGGTCTAGTTGGAGGAATCTTGTTTCGAATCATTCTGGCCCTGGTGGTCACGGTTCTGCACGTCTACGTGTTCTGGCGTCTGTCCACGGTTCCCGTTGTTTTCCAGCATGTGCCGCGCCGGGCTTTGATCGCGGCGGCGGTGTTCCTCTGGGCCGCGTTCTTCCTGGACCGGGCCATTGCCCCGGAAACGGGCAGCGGCCTGGGGGTCGCGCTGGAGCTCTGGAGCATGACCTGGATGGCCGTGCTCTTCCTGACGGCCACCTGCCTGCTGCTCGTGGACGGTGTGACCCTGTTCGGACTGGTCTTGCGCGGAGCCGCGCGGGGCCTGCGGGGCTGGGCCGTGGTCGCGGGCCTGGCGCTTTCCTGCCTGGCCCTGGTCCAGGGGCTGCGCGCTCCCGTGGTGCGGGAGTACGAGGTGCGGATGGATGGACTGCCTGCGGAGCTGGACGGGACCGTGGTCATGGCCCTGTCCGATCTGCATCTCGGAACCGTGCTCGGCGAATCGTGGCTCCAGGCACGAATCAGCCAAATCAAGGAGCAGAAACCCGATCTGATCGTGCTCATGGGCGATGTGTTCGAGGGGCATGCGCTGCCGGGCCAGGCCCTGGTGGAGGGATTGCATGGGCTGTACGCGCCCTACGGGGTCTGGGGCGTGGCGGGCAACCATGACCTGTATGCGGCTCAACAGGCCGTGCCGGACGTGTTCCGCGCGGCCCATATCCGCTTGCTGCAAAATGCCCATGCGGAGCTCTGTCCGGGGCTGGTTCTGGCCGGGGTGGACAACCTCTCCTCGCCTCGGGACACCGCCAGAATTCCGGAAAGCTTCCATAACGCCCTGGACAACCGTCCTCCGGGCGCGACCATTCTGCTCTCCCACGCGCCCGTGGACCCGGAGCTGGCCGCGAGCCTGGGCACGGGCCTGATGCTCAGCGGCCACACTCACGGCGGGCAGATCTGGCCATTCGGCTATCTGGTCAAGCGCCAGTTCCCGTACTTCGTGGGCCGGTACGAGGTGGGCGGCATGACCCTGCTCGTTTCGCGCGGGGCCGGAACCTGGGGGCCGCGCATGCGCCTCTGGCTGCCCGGCGAAATGCTGCTGATCACCCTGCGGACGGCCACAGGATGATGGGCGGCACGTCGGACACTCCGACGTATCTCTGAGGTGGCCAATACCCATCAACGGGTATCAGCCCGCATGAAGACGCCGAGGGCACGAATCCGATGCATACCGTTTTGCTGTTTCGCCGGTGAGTTTTCTACAGCTAAAAGAAAGGAACGCAGTATGGCCCAGGCAATCGCGAATAACATCCGCATTGAGTACGATACGTTTGGAGACAGCCACTCGCCCGCATTATTGTTGATAATGGGCGGAGGTAGTCAAATGATCTATTGGGAAGAGGAGTTTTGCCAGCTTTTGGTGGACAAAGGGTTCCATGTGATCCGTTTCGACAACCGGGATGTGGGCTTGTCAACCAAGTTTGACGAGGCTGGCGTACCGGACATCATGGCGGCAATGGAAGGCGAGCCCATTGTGCCGCCATACAGTCTTGAGGATATGGCGGATGACGCGGTCGGCTTGCTGGACGCCTTAGGCATAGAAAAGGCGCATGTCTGCGGTGCATCCGTGGGGGGAATGATAGCCCAGGTCGTTTCGTATCGGAATCCCGAGCGCGTTCTCAGTCTGACATCGATCATGGCGAGTACGGGGAATCCCGATCTTCCCAAGATTAGGGATGAAATACTGGCCGAAGTGTATAAGCCCGTTCCTTCCGGGCGCGAGGCGTATATTGCACACTATGTAAACATGTGGCGAAAGCTGTGGAGCCCTGGGTTTCCTTTTGAGGAAAAGCGGGTGGAAAAGCTCATGGGCGAGAGCTTTGACCGTTCTTACTCCCCGCAGGGCTTGGCTCGTCAGGGAATGGCCGTTGTCACGCATGGCTATCAAAAAGCCTCCATCGCGTCGATCAAGGCCCCCACGCTCGTGATTCACGGCGACAAGGATCCCTTTATGCCGCTGGAAGGCGGCAAGGAAATCGCTCAATTGATACCGGGAACAAAACTGTTGATCATTGAGGGGATGGGGCATGACATGCCCAAAGAGACGTGGCCAACCATCGTGGACGCGATAGCCGGCCACGTGCGAACGGCTCCCTAAAAGTCGGCGAGCTTGCCCTGAAGGGGCCTCTGGAAGGCGTTGCACTGCTGAACGCCGGTCAGAACACCCCGTCCAGATTCTTCGCCGCCACCAGCCGTTCCCGCGAGGTATAGCGTAAGCTTTGCGGAGCCTTGACCTTTCCCTTGGGTACGAGCGGGATCGGCTCGATCTCCGAGGCGTGCTCGGCCAGGATGACCACGTACTTTCCGGAATCCTTCCAGGGCTCGATGCGCTCGATGGGGGCGATGTGCGTAATGGCCGAGATGGGCGAGACGCGGTAGGTGGCCAGATAGCGCAGCTTGGGGATCATGCTGGAATGCAGCCGGATGGCGTACCAGCGGTCCTCTTTGAGAAATACTTCCTGAAAACCTTCCTCGTGTGCGGGTACGACCACCGTGTCGATCTCCGCCGGATCGAGCGGCGGCAGGTCCGCAGACCCCGACCCGGCGGCCACATCCAGCAGGAAGGGCGTGAAGTGGTAGGCGGCTTCCTTGTCCGCGCTGAAGCGCTCCAGGGTGATGATCTCCACCGGAAACTTGAACTTGCTGACCAGCACGGTTTCCAGCTCGTCCACGCACTCGTCGATGATCACCAGGGCCCGAAAGGCGTCCTTGTCGAAAATCATTCGCTCCAGCAGATAGTCCACGTTCTCAAAGCCGTTCTGCCGGGCGTACTGCTCGCATAGACGCCATTTGTCCTTGCGGGCGGCCAGGGCGTCTTTGACAATGGCCTTGACCTTGCTCGGCGAGGACTCGAACGAGAGCGAAAACTGTAAAATCTGTATGGCGATGTGCCGCAGAGGGTCGTGCTTGGCCAGCTCGTTTTCCACAACGTAGAGCACAGGCACGCGCGCGCTGGAAAGGTCGATGAGATAGCCGTCCGGAATGTTTTTGGTCTTGCCGTCCGCGCCGATCTTTTTCTTGGGGTCCAGGTAGATGCGCTTCGGACCGAACAGCGCGTCCTCGACCTTGAGAATGGCCTTTTCCAGGTCCGCTTCCTTGTCAAAGGGCGCGGGGTGGTACTGCTTTTCCGGAGTCCAGAACATACAGGGTCCTTTGGGTTTGCTTCGCGTGCTCAGTGGCGGAGATAGCGCCCGTCTTCCAGGCGCGTGACCTGCCCCAGGGAGGCCAGGGTTTCGAGAATTTCCTCAACCTGCCGGGCCTGGGCGCGGGCATATTGCGAACGGATGTGCTCCACGTCCGCCGGACCCGCGACACGGGCCAGCGCGTCCAGCACGGCGCGGGTGCGCTCGGCCAGAGTCTTGGGCCAGGGGAGCTTTTCGCCCTTGGCCTGCTCGGCCCCGGCCACGAGCTTCGCCTGTTGCACCCGTACGGGCTTGTGCAGCCGGGCCTGGTATTCGGGCCGCAGCCAGCGGATCACGCCGCGCTCCTCCTCGGCGGCCCGCTCGGCGTTGAGCGCCACGAGACGTTCCAGGATTTCATGCTCGGGCAAGTTGGCGGGCCAGCCGTAGGCCTCGGCCACGGCAGCGTCGAGCCGGTCGTGGATGTCCTTGAGCAGGGTGACCAGCCCCTGGTCGTTGATCTGGCGTTCGGCAGGGGTCAGCTCGCGGCCCGCGCGCAGGGCTTCGAGCACGTTATACATCTGAGTCATGGTCAGCTTGGGGTGCTCGGCCAGCCGGGCCTTGCGGTGCGCGTCCAGCTCCTCGCCCAGGGCGCGGATGGCGGATTTTTGGGCCTCGGTTGCCACGGGGAAGGGGAAGGTCTCGAAGCAGCGGGTTTTAATATATCGTGGCGTTGGTCCAAGAGAAGCGCCCTGACTTAGTGCCCAGCAAACATGAAAATTACAGGATAAAACTCCTAAGGAGAATGCATCTGCAAATGAAAAGACAATGAGTGCGTCATCCGCCAATATAGAGCTGTCTAAAAATGAAAAAAATCTATGTTTACTTGTAACCGGTGTGGCAATATAGCGAGTTAAGCCAACAAGTGCCTCGCGCAAGCTTGGGCGAGGCTTACCGTGCAACCACCATTTGTCAGCGTACTCTTTAGAATCCTTGCTGTTCCCTGTTTTAGCTTGCCGTTCTTGTTTTACGCGTTCATAGAGCCATTGGTATACAGCGGGGAAATGTGTTCGTACATCAGATTCATTTAGTCCATATAAATCGATGAGCAAAATGCCTCGAGGACGGGATGTAAGGTCTTTCCCATTGCGATACTCGGTAATGTACTTATTAAGTCCTGGCACAGTGCCGAGTCCTAGAGCTATGGCCTGTTCAGGTGTGACAATAAAGCCAGCGCCGTGAAGTTTGACTCCGGGGCAACTTAAACCGGAGGTAGCCTTCAAGGGGATTGCTACGGAAACGTCCACCCCGATACTCAAATCCGCATGGATCTTTCCCGTCGTCTCCAGCAGCTCCACATCCCGCTCCATGCCGGTCTTGTATTCATGTGTGACCGTCACCAGCCGTCCTTCCTGCATACCGGTCTGGCCCACGGTCATGGCGATACGCACGGCTGCGCTACCCGCCTCATCCACCCAGGGGTGGTCTGAAACGGCGAAAGCCAGGGACAGCGGGCGCTTCGCCTCCATATGGCTTTGAATGACGCGGCGGTTGAAAGTTTGGCGGATGGAATTGGTGGAGATGAACCCAAAACGCAGCGCTTTGCCAGTCCGGACGAGTTCCGCAGCGCGATGCCACCAGTACATGACGAAATCGATTGATTCTGGAAGGGCTGGATATGCAACGTTTAAGGCATTAAAGTATCCATCGCCAAGTAATGTACGCTTCAATTTTGCGCCGATGAACGGTGGATTGCCTACGATGTAATCCGCCTGGGGCCACCGGGCCTGCCTGGGATTCACGTATTCATAGACAGCGGTCCGGGCGGTTTCGTCCGGCACTTCCTCGCCCGTTGCCGGGTGGGGTTTGGTGGTCCGACCGTCCCAGATGGTCACGGGTTCTCCATCCGCGCCCAGCAGGGGTTTGCGCTCGTCGTATTCGATCAGCGCGTCGCGGCACTGGATGTTCTTGAAGTCCTGGATAATGGGCTCGGCAGGGGCCACGCCCTTGAGTGTGCGGAAATGCCATTGCAGGTAGCCGATCCAGAGCACCAGCTCGGCAATGGCGGCGGCGCGCGGGTTGATCTCGATGCCCAGGAACTGGTGCGGGTCCACCTTGAGTCCGCCGCTTTCCAGGCGGATCCAGGTCATGCCGAGCTGTTGTTCCAGGTCGAGCACCTCGCCTTCGAGGCGCTTGAGGTGTTCGAGGGTGACGTACAGAAAGTTTCCGGAGCCGCAGGCCGGGTCCAGAATGCGGATGCGGCAGAGTTTGTTGTGAAAGTCCTTGACGCCCTTGGTGGCGGCGTCTTTGTCGTCCCGGCGCATCAGGGCCACGGCTGCGGTGCGCACCTCGTTCCATTCCTCGCGCAGCGGGTCGATGACCGTGGGCAGCACCAGCCGCTCCACATAGGCGCGGGGGGTGTAGTGCGCGCCGAGCTTGTGGCGTTCGCGTGGGTTCAGGGCGCGTTCCAGCAGGGTTCCGAAAATGGCGGGTTCCACGTCGCACCAGTCCGCGCGGGCGGATTCGATGAGCAGCTCCAGCTGGTCGCGGTTCAGGGGCAGGGCCTTGCTGTCGTGGAACAGGCCGCCGTTGAACCGTTTGACGTGCTCACGCAGGGCGATTGAGTCCCCGCCCGTATCCATCTTGCTCCAGAGCTCTTCGAGGGTGGCGGCGAGTTGGTCCGGCTTGTCGCGGAACGAGTAGAGCAGCTTGGTAAAGCTGCTTTGGGGCAGCAGGCCCACATCCTCCGCGAACATGGTGAACAGGCAGCGCATCAGGAACCCGGCCACGGTTTCCGGGGCGTGGCCAGCGGCTTCGAGCAGCCGGGCCAGGTCGCCCAGGCTGCGGGCGATGTCGCGCGTGACCTTGGCTGCGCGGCGCGAGGGGTCCAGAGCAAAGGGATCGGTCCAGACAAGGCGGAGGTGTTCGCGGGTTTCCTCCTCCAGCAGTTCGTCCAGATGGATGCGGTGGGAGCCGGCATCCGGGAAGGGGATGTAGGCGCCGCCGGTGCAGGAGAATTCGGAATAAAGCTCGATGGTATGGCCCACGTCCACGACCAGGAGGAAGGGCGGGCGGCCCTCTTCCGTGGGGAGGTTTCGGATGTAGCGCTCGCCCTGGCCCTTGGCCCGGAGCATGGCCTCGTCCCAGCCCCTGGAGCCGCGCAGAGCCGCGCCCTTGCGCATGTTGGCGCGGCGTGTGCGTTCGGCTTCGGACAGGGCTTCGTCCTCCTTGCGCAGCGTGCCTTGCTTGGATTCGAGCACAAAGCAGCCGCGCTTGTAGAGGTCGATGCGGCCCCGGCTGGTGCTGCCGTCCCCGTGGTGGAAGACGACCCGGCGTTCAAAGACGTAGTCGCCTTCGGAATACGGTTCGGCGGGCTCGGGTTCGGGCACGCCCAGGAGTCCGCAGAGCTGCGTCAGGAAGAGTTGCGAATTGGCCTGCTCGCTGCCGCCGGATTTACGCCAGCGGTGGATGAATTCTCGAATCGCGGTGTCGCTCATGTGGGCGCGGGGCTCCGTGCGGGTATCACTGTGTGCATATGACGGATGTGAATACCACGGGGGAAAGGGCAAATCCAGAGACAAGGGGCGGGGGGAAATTTCAGGTGGCGTGAGCATAAAATGCGTCTGGTATTTCGGGATATACCGGAACATGGAGTGCGGGCGGCGCAGATCAGCGCGTTGTGTACGAGAAATAGGGAGCACTTTTCCAGCCGCCAAGAAAAGTGGCAAGGATCAAAAGCGCCACCCATTGCGGGTGTTGGCCGCAATGGCGGAGAGAATGAATACGGGATGGTTCTATGTTCCGGAGCTAACGAGGATTCGCGATGGATTTGCGATGCCCTGGTGCAAGCTGGCCTAGAGCTCGAAAATAGAACCTATTTTTGTGAACCCTTTCTTTATATAGTACGCATCTTCATCTGAAAACGCGTAAACATGCAGGTTCGAATGGTCATCTTTGACACGTTGCAACAACGACTGTCCTATGTTCAGATTTCGCCATCTTTCTAGCACGTACAGTTCACTCACATAAACAGCCACGCCTGTGTCCAGGATTGCCCGGACATAACCGCAAAATGCGTTGTTTTCATAACAGACGTAGGTAGCGCTCGTGGCAAGCAACTTTCGATAATGGACAAGCGTCGTTTCGTTGGTAAGTATTTCCCAATCCGGATCCTTGCTGATCGCTTCAATGACATCTTGTTCGTGTCGCTGTGTATACCGTGAAATGTCCATTTCCTTCCCGCCCAAGTGTTAGAAGATGAGTGTTTGTCACAAGCATCCGGTGAATGATCGGGTGTTATCGCAAGTTCCTGACAGTTTCAGCCGCGAATTGGTCGTTCCAGCCGGACGGCGGGAGAGTTGTTCTCCTGCCGCGTTGCCTTCTCTTGGTCGTTTCCGGCGAAATACCGCCATATCCTGAGCAGGTTGTCTTCTGCCTTGCGCAGCGGGGTGAACCGTGCCATGCGCGCCAGTGGTCCGTTTTCCGGCGTCAAGGCGAGAGGGATTGTATCAACGGTGAGCCTGTCCCATCCTTCGAGATGGTCAAGTCATACCGTGCGGGGATGGGGAGTAGCAAGGGGAGGGCGGCCGCCTGGGCCGGAACCAAAAGAGCGGATGTTGTGTCGCAAACGAAAAAGCCGTCAACTCAGGGTATTGGTCGAGTGGATGGTGACAGGCATGACCGAGGCATGACACCAAAGAGCCGTTCAGCAGTTTCCGAAGGCGCCTGCTTTAACATCATGAAATATCGCATAAAAATGTAGATTTGTGCCGGGCGCAAGAACTGGACACAAAAAAAGGGCTCGGGAGTAATCCCGAGTCCTTGATTGTCTTTGGCGTCCCCAAGGGGATTTGAACCCCTGTTAACGGCGTGAGAGGCCGTCGTCCTAGGCCACTAGACGATGGGGACACAGCTTAACTGGTGGGCCGTATTGGGCTCGAACCAATGACTCTCTGCTTAAAAGGCAGATACTCTACCATCTGAGTTAACGGCCCACTTTTTGGAACGGCCCCGTTAAGGGAAAGTCTTGATATACGTTTGCCCTTGTGCGTGTCAAGCACGAATTGGAGAAAAATAACCCCTCAAAAGCTAACGCCTAATACTTTAGTATGATTGACAAAAAAAGATAATGCTTGAAATTGTACTTGGCATGAGGTATGAAAAAATCCCATTTACCCCCCAAAAGCACTCCTGAGTTGAAAGGGAGATATGAGAATGACGCGAAAAGACCGCACCGAAGGCATCTACTCCAGGCGCGAAGTCCTGGACGAATCCGAAAGGCGGCAATACTACCAACTGCAGCTTAAGGAGCTTCTGAGCTACGCCTACCGGTATTCGGAAGACGTGAAGAAGCGCTTTGACAGGGCCCAGTTCAACGTCGAGAAGTTCAAGACCCTGTCTGACCTCAAGCATATTCCCATCATCAAAAAGAAAGAGCTGATCTTCTTGCAGTCCATGGGACCGCGCCTAGGCGGACTGCTGACCAAGGATCTCGGCGAGCTTCGCCGCGTGTTTCTTTCCCCAGGTCCGATCTTCGATCCCGAAGACCGCACCGAGGATTACTGGGGTTGGACCGAGGGCTTTTACGCCGCCGGGTTCCGCTCCGGGGACGTGACCCAGATCACGTTCAACTACCATCTCGCTCCGGCGGGCCTGATGTTCGAGGAGCCGCTCAAGGCGCTTTCCTGCGCCGTGATTCCAGCCGGCCCTTCCAACACCACCAACCAGATCGAGATCATGCAGAAGCTGCGGGTCACGGGCTACGTGGGCACACCGAGTTTTCTCATGCACCTGGCCCAGAAGGCCGAGGAGATGGGACTTTCCCTGCGCAAGGACCTTTTCATGGAAGTGGCCTTTGTCACGGGTGAGAAATTCTCGGAGAAGATGCGCACCACCCTGGAAAAGAAGTTCGACTGCATCATGCGCCAGGGCTACGGCACGGCGGACGTGGGCTGCATCGGTTACGAATGCTTCCACAAATCCGGCCTGCACCTCTCCAACCGCGCCTTTGTGGAAATCTGCCATCCGGACACGGGCATTCCCCTCAAGGACGGCGAAGTGGGCGAGATCGTGGTCACGGCCTTTAACAAGACCTATCCGCTGATCCGCCTGGCCACGGGCGACCTGGGCTACCTGGACCGCAGTTCCTGCCAGTGCGGACGCACCAGCCCGCGCCTGGGCGGCATTGTGGGCCGCGTGGACACCACGGCGCGCATCAAGGGCATGTTCGTCTACCCGCATCAGGTCGAGCAGGTCATGGCCCAGTTTGACGAGATCAAGCGTTGGCAGATCGAGGTCACCAACCCCGGCGGCGTGGACGAGATGGTCCTGAACATCGAATCCGGCTCCTTCAAGCGCGAGGACGAACTGCTGCATACCTTCCGCGAGAAGATCAAGCTGCGCCCCGTGCTCAAGATCCTGGCTCCGGGCACGCTGCCACCGCAGATCCGGCCCATCGAGGACAAGCGCACCTGGGACTAGCTCCAAGCGCGCATCGGAATTACGACCCCTGGAAGGACCCTCCTTCCAGGGGTTTTTGTTTGGTTTGCCCTGGGCCGCTTTCCTGTGGGAGAATGCTGAAACGCAGTGGCCCTGCGTAGCATGCGGGGTCGGGAAACCAGGAGGAAGATATGGAATGCGGGCGAACCGCACGAGCGCCAGGTGTCCGGGGTGGGCAGGACCAGCTGTTTGTGGGCGTGGACGGCTGCCGGGGAGGCTGGCTCGCGGCCTTGCTCGGTCCGGAAGGGCTGCGATTCGAGCTCTATGCGCGTATTGCAGAGCTGCTGCGAGAGGTGGGTCAAAGCAACACCCCGGCATGGCGGGCCTTAGTGGACATGCCTGTGGGGCTGCCCCATGCCGGAGCGCCCACCCGCCGATGCGATGCCGAGGCGCGAAAACTGCTCGGAGCGCGCCGTGCCAGCGTTTTTCCCCCGCCATGCCGGGAAGCCCTGTCCGCAGCCAGCCATGCCGAGGCGAGCGCCGTGAACCGGTCGGTCACGGGTCGCGGCCTGTCCATTCAGTCCTGGAACATCGCTCCGCGAATCCGTGAGCTGGACGAACTGCTGCGCTCGCAACCGTATCTGGCGGACAAACTGCTGGAGGCCCACCCGGAGCTTTGTTTTGCCGAACTGCTGGGCGCGCCCGCGCGCCACTCCAAGAAAACCGCGCCGGGCCGGGAAGAACGGGTCGAAATCCTCCTTGGCTTGTGCCCGGAGGCCAAAGCCCGTATTGTTCAGAGGTTGGAAAAATACGCGGGACTTGCGACGCGGGATGACTTTGCGGACGCGCTGGTCCTGGCCTAGGGCCTGCGGTTCGCCAGCCCGGACAGCAATACGGACGAAAAGTGCGGAGTGACCCGACCCAGGCTGACCCGGCTGGGATTGGACCCGCTCAAGGGCGGCGTCGAGCATGACGCCGCAGGCCTGCCCATGATAATCCACGTGCCGGAGTTGAACGCCCGTGAAACAGACGATGTCACAGATCAATAAATATATTCCACTGTTGCTTTTGGTGCTTGCGGCCTGCGCCGGTCCGAAATCCGCACCCCAGGAACCCATGGCCATGGATTTTTTGCCGCAGCGCGGGGAATTCGTGACTGTGGACGGCTCCCGGGCCGCGCCTGAGGTGGTTCTGGCCCTGGCGCGCACTGCCGACTATCTGCTGCTCGGCGAGGGACACCGCAACGAGTGCGACCACGCGGTGCAGCAGTTGCTGGTGCGCAAGCTGGCCGAGGGCGGGCGTTTGCCCGCTGTGGGCTTGGAAATGGTCGGCGCGGACCTGCAACCCGTGCTGGACCGTTTCAACAACGGGGAACTCGCGCCCGAGGCCATGGAAAAGGAATTGGGCTGGCAGGAGAACTGGGGCTACCCCTTTGCGCTCTTTGAGCCGCTTTTCCGCATTGCCCGCGAGCATGGGTTGCCCTTGGGCGCGTTGAACGCGCCGCGCGCGCTGGTCAAGAAGGTCAGCGAAAAGGGGCTGGAGGCGCTCGCCCCTGAGGAACGCGCGCAATTGCCCCGGATCATCGTCCCGCCGTTGGGTGAACAGCGCGAGGAACTCCAGGCGATCCAGGCCATGCACGCGGAAAAGGGTCAAGGCTCCGGCGAACTGGAGCGGTTCGTCCTCGTCCAGTCCCTCTGGGACACGGCCATGGCCGAGCACGCGGTGGATCTGCGCAGGCGCACGGGCCGGCCCGTGGTCGTCGTGGCCGGGGCCGGGCATGTGGAGCGCGGCTGGGGCATTGCCTCCCGTCTGCGCGGGCAGGATCCTTCCGCGCGCATCGTGCTGCTTGTGCCGTTGCGGGATTCCCTGGACTTCGACCGCCGGGACGGCGACGGCTTTTTCTATTGTCCGGATACCTTCCAGAGCCGTATGGGCATGACCCTGGAGGCGCGGGAGGGAAGCGTGGTGGTGGACGCGGTGCAACGCGAGAGCCGCGCGGACAGGGCGGGGCTGCGGCCCGGCGATGTGCTGGTGCGAGCGCAGGGGCTTGCTGTCCACTCGTTCCAGGATCTGCACCTTGCGGGCAAGCGGGCGCACGATGAGCAAAAGTCCTTGGTTTTTGTGCTCCTCCGGCGTGGAGAGCGCATTGCGGTCGATCTTGGCCCGCTCGGGAAGTCACCGGCAAGCACAAAGGAATAATAAGTAATGACAAAAAGATATGATCTCTCCACACTGCTTTGTGGTCTGTTGTTGTTTTTGCTGCTTGGGGGCTGCGCAGAGCCGCGCGATCTGACCGGGCTTTTTCCTGAGCGCATCGGGCAAGTGGAGCGCGTTGAACTGCTGGCCGGAGAAGACGCGCTGCACGCGGTGGACAAACTGCACGGCAAGAGTGTGGGCGCGAAGTCCGCTGCCGTGGCGGTCTATGGCGCAGGGCATCCACCGGCGGCCCAGGTCTGGGTGTCCACCGCGTCCAATGCGGCCGAAGCCCGCGAGCAGCTGGCCGTGATGATCAATCGGATGTTCGCGGCCCAGGGCGGGCCGTTCAGCGCGCCGGAGAAAGAGCGCCGGGCCGGGGTGGAGCTCTACCGCACCGAGGGCCTGGGCATGGTCCACCTGATCTGGAGCCGCGACGCGCTGGTCTGGTGGCTGGCCGTACTGCCCGCGCAGGAAGAGGATTTTCTGAACGTGTTTCTGGAGTCCGGCAACGGAGGGTCGTGATGGAGCAGGGGCGCGAACGCGAGATTCGGGAACTGCTGGAACGGGCCGCCGCCGAGCAGCGGCTTGATCGCCTTGATCAGGCCCGGTTGCTCTGCCGCAAGGTCCTGGAGCTGCACCCCGATCATCCGGACGCTCTGCGCCTCTTGGGAGCGGTGGCGCTCCAGGCCGGTCGCCACCCCAGGGCCGAAACCCTGCTGCTGCGGGCCGTGGAGCTGCTGCCTGAGCACGCCCAGGTCAGACTGCATCTGGGCATGGCCCAGGAGGGCTGCGGAAGGCTGGCGCAGGCCGTGGAGTCCTACAAGGCCAGCATGGCCCTGGATCCCGCCGCGGCTGAACCCTATGCCCGGTTTGGTAATCTGCTTAAGGAAAACGGGCAGTTGCGTGAAGCGTTGTCCTGCTATGCGGGCGCCTTGCGCCGGAATCCGGACCACTTCGCGGCCCTGGTGAACATGGGCGGCGTGCTTCTGGAGCTGGGCCGGGGCCGGGACGCCGTGGATATTTCCCGTCGGGCTGTGGAACTCCGACCGCAATCCGTGCGTCCCCATCTGCATCTGGGCGCGGCCCTGCACGACGCCTGGCAAACCCGCGAGGCCGAGGCCGCCTATCTGGCGGCGCTGGAACTGGTCCCCAACCACGCCGGCGCCATGAACAATCTCGGAGTGCTCCTGCGTGACCAGGGCCGAATCAACGAGGCCGTGGCCTGGTTCGGCAAGGCCGGGAAAGCCGAGCCGGACTTCGCCATCGCACGCAGCAACTACCTGCTGACCAGGCACTATCTGCCGGATGAACCGCGCCATACGTTTCTGACTGAAGCCGAGGCCTTTGGCCGCGACCTGGCCGAGCCGCTCACGGTTCGCGCCCGGCCCCATGAAAATGAGCCGGATCCGGAGCGCACTTTGCGCATCGGCTATCTCTCGGGTGATCTGCGCAGGCACGCGGTGAGTAGTTTTTTGTTGCCGTTACTTGCGACGCATCACTCTGAAAACGTGGATTTTTACTGTTACGCAAACAATCCGTATTCAGATGGTACTACGGATCATTTACAGTCCATCTGCAACCACTGGCGCAACATACGAGCTGTAAACGACATAGAAGCCGCTGAAATGATACGGGAAGATCAGATTGATATTCTTGTGGACCTGAGCGGGCATTCCTCGCACAATCGCCTGCTGGTCACGGCCCGAAAGCCAGCGCCGGTCCAGGCGCTCTGGCTTGGATATTTCGATAGCACAGGCATGCGCGCCGTGGATTGGCTTCTGGCGGATCGGCATGTTTGTCCGGAAGGGCAGGAGTGTTTTTTTACCGAAAGGGTCTACCGCTTGCCCGTGAGCTTCTGGTGTTATGGTCCGCCGGATGTTGAGGTTGAACCGGCCATGATGCCTTTTTTTGAGCGGAAAACAATTACATTCGGATGCTTTAACAATACCGCAAAGATCAACAAGCTGGTTGTGGACGCCTGGTCCGCGATTCTCCGGCAGGTTCCGGGTTCCGAGCTGCTGCTCCAGTCCGGCTCATTTGCGGACGCGGATGTCCGAGCGCGTTACCAGAGCTGGTTCACGGATCGCGGAGTGGGAAATCGTGTGGCCTTTCGACCGCATATGGAGTTGCGAGGGTATCTTTCCTCTTACCGCGAAGTGGATTTGGCCCTGGACCCCTTCCCCTATGGCGGGGGCGCGACCACAGCGGACGCGCTCTGGATGGGCATTCCGGTGGTCAGCCTTCGCGGAGAGCGCATTTCAGGCCGTCTCTCCACTTCCATTCTGGAAGCGGCGGGCCTGGGCGAGCTTGCAGCCCGCAGTCTGGGTGAGTATATCGGCACGTCGGTGGCCCTGGCCCGGGAACCAGCGCGGCTGGCGCTCCTGCGCCAGAACCTTCGCGGCAGGCTGCTGGCCTCCCCGCTCTGCGACGCAAAGCGGTTCACCCGCGACATGGAAGCGGCGTACCGGGACATCTGGACCCGTTGGTGCGTCGCGATTTCAAGGCATTAGGAACTCGACATGCCAGAACTTCCCGAAGTGGAAACCATTGCCAGAGGCCTGCGGGAAACCCTGTTGGAGCGCACGATTCTCCGGGTCGCGGTTTTTGATGTCCGGGCCGTTCCCGGCCACACGCCCGAGGAATTCGTCCACCGCGCCGGGCAGCGGACCGTCACGGCCATCCGCCGCCGGGGAAAGCTTCTGCTCCTGGACCTTCGCGGGGCAGGGCAGGACCGGACTGCGCAGACGGAAGCGGTGCTCACGGTGCATCTGCGCATGACGGGGCGAATCGTTCATGGACCGGACAGAGCGCCGGAAGCTCATGAACGCATCCGCTTTTCCCTGGATGACGGCAGTGTGCTGACTTTTGCGGATGTACGACGTTTTGGGGGTTGTCGTGTATTCACGCCAGCCGAGCTTGCGGCGTGGAGCTTCTGGCAGGCGTTGGGTCCGGAACCCCTGGAGTTGGGGGAGACCGCGTTCATCAGCCGTTTTCAGGGCCGCAGGGCGCGGATCAAGGCGCTGCTGCTGGACCAGCGCGTGCTGGCGGGCGTGGGCAACATCTATGCGGACGAAAGCCTGTTTCGGGCGGGAATCCGGCCGGACGCCATCGCATCCAGCCTCTCGGTCCAGCGTCTGGACCGCCTGCGTAAGGCCCTCCAGGAAGTTCTGCTCCAGGCCATTTCCGAGAACGGCAGTTCCATCAGCGATTACCGCACCGCACGGGGCGATGCCGGGGCTTTTCAGAATTCATTTCAGGCCTATGGCAAGGCTGGACAGCCCTGCGCACGCTGCGGTGAAGTGCTTTGCGGCTGCCGTGTGGCCGGGCGTTCCTCCACGTTTTGCCATAAATGCCAAACGCTCTGAAATTATTAGTTATAGATGTTATAGTCAGAATCAGTCGCAGAAGACAGTAAAAATGAATAATTTCAAATAGTAGAAAAAATCTAACAAAAGTCTAGAAAAATTAATATATATGATTACAGCAGGTTCGAGGCTCGACACAAAATCAAAAAACAGCACCCCCAAGGGGCCGGAAAGTGGCGGGGGGCTGGCCCGGAACACCCTGGTGGTGGCCGGGGCCACATTGATTTCGCGCGGTCTCGGTTTCGTGCGCGACATGATCGTGGCCTTTGCCCTGGGTGCGGGCTTTGCGGCAGACGCTTTTTTCGTGGCCTTCCGGATCCCCAACCTGATGCGCCGGCTCTTTGGGGAAGGGTCCCTGACCATGGCCTTCATCCCGGTCTACGCCCGGGTGCGCGAGGAGCAGGGCGAGGCGGCGGCCAAGGAAATGGCCCGGTCCGCACTGGTCTGGCTTTGTTTGATCCTCGGGCTGCTCACGCTGTTGGTGGAAGTGCTGGCCGGACCGCTGACTTTTCTCATTGCGCCCGGCTTCGCGGATAATCCCGAACTCTTTGCCCTGACCACCCGGCTCCTGCGCGTTTGCTTCCCCTACGTCATCATGATCTGCGCCGTGGCCCTGTGCATGGGCATCCTCAACGCCCACGGCCATTTCATGGCTCCGGCACTCTCGCCGGTGATGCTGAACATCACGCTGATCGTGGCGGCTCTGGGGGGCTATTATTCCGGCGGGGACGTGGCCCTGTGCATGGGCTTTGGCGTACTCGCGGGCGGTCTGCTCCAGTGGTGGCTCCAGCAACCCTATCTGCGCGGCCAGGGGTTCAGCTGGCGCGGTTCCTGGTCCTGGCGCGACGCCGGAGTGCGCCGCATGGCACTGCTGATGCTGCCCACGGTGTTCGGCGCGGCAGTCTACCAGGTCAACATTCTGCTTGGAACGTTGCTGGCCTCGTATCTGCCTGAAGGCAGCGTGTCCTATCTCTACTACGCGGACCGGCTGGTGCAGTTTCCCCTGGGCGTGTTCGGCATCGCCGTGAGCACAGCGGCTTTGCCGAGCCTGTCCGTACTGGCGGCCAAAGGGCGCATGCCGGAGTTCAACAGGACCCTGCGAACCGCGGTAGGCCTGACCATGTTCATTTCCCTGCCGGCCACTGCGGGTTTGCTGGCCCTGTCCGAGCCGGTCATGCGGCTGCTCTTTTTGCGGGGTGCGTTCACTTACGAGGCCGTGGAAGCCTCGGCAGCGGCCCTGGTGGCCTACTCGGCCGGACTGCCGTTCATCGCGGCGCTCCGGCCCGTGGTGGCGGCCTACTATTCCCTGGAAAACACGCGGACCCCGGTGGTGGTGGCTGCATTGAGCATGCTTGTGAACGTGGGGCTTGGTGCGCTCTTGATGCGCTCCCTGGCCCACGTGGGTCTTGCCCTGGCCGTGAGCGTTTCCTCGGCCCTGAACTTTCTGCTGCTGCTCCTTTTTCTGCGCCGAAAGCTCGACCGTGCGCCCCTGCCGCTGCTCAGCTTCATCAAGTGTCTGGCCCTTTCCGCCGTGGTCTATGCCGGAGCCTGGGCCAGCGCCCTGGGGCCGTCCCTGCTCTGGTTCGGCATGATTCCGGTCTGGATTCTTTTCTATGTCGCGGGGGCGGTGGCCTTGCGGGTTCCCGAGGCCGATCTGTTTCTGGACGCGCTGCGCCGCCGCGTGCGCCGGGGCAAGGACAAACCGGATGGCACTGGCACAGGCTCAGGGACAGGCACAGGGGAGGGCAAAGGGGAGGGCAAAGGCGCTGCATGATGGATTTCAAGGTGGCACTTGCGCGGCAGCGTTTTCCGCGCGGCATGAAGCAACCCGAGGGGGGCTATCGCTTTTCCGGTGACTCCCTGCTGCTGGCCTGCTTTGCGCGCTCCTTTGACTCGGGCGCGGGGCTGGACCTGGGAACCGGTTGCGGTGTGGTCGGGCTGGCCTATCTGCTGCGCCATCCCGATGCGTCCCTGGAGCTGACGGGAGTGGACCGCGAACCGGAAATGATCCGGGCCGCGCGGGAGAACGCGAAATTTCTTGGCTACGAGGACCGCTTCCACGTCAAGCTTTCCGACGTGGCCGACTTCGATTTCCAGGGCAACCATTTCGAATTCGCGCTCTGCAACCCGCCGTTCCGCCCGCGACACCGGGGCCGGCTCAGCCCCAATGCCTCCCGGACCGCGTCCCGGTTCGAAAAGGCGGAGGGCCTGGAGCCGTTCGTTGCGGCGGCGCGGGTCAGTCTCAAGGACAAAGCCCCGCTCTATCTCGTGCATCTCCCGGAGCGGCTGCCCGAACTCTTCGAGGCTTTGCGCAGGGGTAATCTGGAGCCCAAACGCATGCGCCTCGTGCATGGCCATGCCGAGTCCGATGCCCGCATCGTGCTGCTGGAGGCGCGCAAGAACGGAAATCCCGGTCTCTGCGTGGAGCCGCCTCTGGTGCTCTACGAAGGGCGCGCCGCCCATTCCGGGGCCACGTCCGCAGCCCTTGCCTTTTGCCCCTATTTGCAGTGCAATGCCAGGGGAGAAGCGGACAAAGGGGACGAAGACGAATGAACAACGAAGAACTATTGGAACGCATGGCCCCGTGCGGGCTGCATTGCGGAACGTGCGTGGCCTTTGCGGATGGACCGGTCCGGGCGCATGCCCTGGCCCTGCGCGAGTTGCTCGGGCCGAATTTCGCGGCCTATGCGGAACGCTTCGCGGGAATGAACCCGGTCTTTGCGGGATACGACGATTTCGCGGCGCTGCTGGACTGGCTGGCCAACGGCGGTTGCAGCGGCTGCCGGGGCGCGGGGTGTCTGTTCACGGCCTGCAAGGTGGGGCATTGCGTCCGGGAGCAGGGTGTGGACTTCTGCTTCCAGTGCTCCGCATTCCCCTGCGAGCGCCATGGAATGCCTTCTGCCCTGGCCGAACGCTGGAAAGTGAACAACGAACGGATGCGTTCCGTTGGAGTCGAGCGCTATTATGAAGTGCTCAAGACCAAACCACGCTATCCCTGACCGGCAAGCAACAGCCCGGCCACAACGAAACCCCGACGACTGTAACGCCGTATGATACAACGCATCATTCTAGACGACTTCATGGCCCACAAGCACACGGAACTGTTGCTTGGGCCGGGCGTCACCGTGCTCACAGGCCCCAACAACAGCGGCAAGTCCGCAATGGTGGAGGCCCTGCGCTGCGTGGCCACCAACCCGCCCCCCCGCCACGTGATCCGCCACGGCGCGACCCAGGCCCGGGTCGAGGTGCTGCTGGACAACGGCACGTCCGTAACCTGGGCGCGGAAGAAAAACACGGCCTGGTACGAGTTGAAACAGCCCGGCCAGGACGAGCCGGAATATTTCCGCAAGCTGGGGCGGGGCATGGTCCCGGACGAGATCCGCGCGGCGCTTCGGCTCGACCTGGTGGACCTGGAAAGCGGGACCAGCGTGGACGTGCATGTGGGCGACCAGAAAAAGCCCATCTTTCTGCTGGACATGGATGGTGCGGATGCGCGGCTCGCGGAGTTTTTTGCCGCGTCCAGCGAAAGCGCCCATCTCATGGCCATGCAAAAGGCCCTGCAAAGCAGAAACCGCGAGGCCAAAACGCGCGAGCGCACGCTCCAGGAGAAGCTCGGAGAATTACGCAATGGGCTGGACCGGCTCGCACCCCTGCCGGAGATCACCCGCTTGGGTCTGCTCGCCAGGGAGAGCGGCAAGTCGGTTCAGAAACTGGAGCGGATTCTGCCCGGACTGGAACAGGCGCTGCGCAAGGGCAAAGAGCTTCGCCAGGATCTGGAACGGGCTGTTGTCCAGACAAAGGCCATGCGCACTCTGCAAGCGCCTCCCCAGCCCTGGGACGCCCCGAACCTGGAGCGGCGCATTCTGGAGCTGGAGTGCCTGCAACGGATGCGCTCCGGCAGCCGGGCCTTGTCCCGAGCGCTCGCGCCGTTGAGTGCGCCACCCACTCCGGCGGCCACGGAAGGGTTGCTGCAACGGGTGCGTTCGCTCATGGATCTCTCTGGACGGGTGCGCTCCCTGGGCGAGAAGTCCACGGGTCTGGCGCGGCTCAATCCTTTGCCCGAGCTGTTCGACGAGGATCCGCTGTCCGGCCTGCTTTCCGAACTGGGCAAGATCGAAGAGCGTGTGGCCGTTGCGGTCCGGGTGGCCGAATCCAGAGCCAGGCAGCTCGAAGCCCGGCGCGAGGAAATCCGGGAACGGCTGGAGCGCATCGGCTCTTGCCCGCTTTGCGGGGGGCGGCTGGATGCGGATTCGTTCACCGCTGAAACGGATGCCGGAGATGCCGTTGGATCGTGCCGCAACGGGCAGGAGCAGGCCGCAGCGTGCGGCAAGGGGGAAACGGCATGAGCGCGGATCGCGAAACAGCCCTTTGCCCGCCTGCGCCGGTCGATCCAATGCCCGTGATCCAGGCGCGGGGAATTTTTTTCGTGGCCGATCCCCATGTGGCGGACATTCCTCCGGGGCATCGCCTGCCGGGTTACCGCGAACAGATCCTCGACAAGCTGGAGAAATGCCTCCAGGAGGCTCGGCAACGGTCCCTGGCGCCCGTTTTCCTGGGGGACCTGTTCCACTGGCCGCGTGAGAACTCCAACGCGCTCCTGGTGGCGCTCATGGAACTGTTCCGACCCCACAGGCCCTTTGTGCTGGTGGGCAACCATGACAAGTATCAGGCCCGCTGGACCAGGGACGTTTCCCTGGCCGTGCTGCGCGAGGCCGGAGTGGTCCGGCTCATGGACGAACCTGGTCCCCAGTTCGTGCTGGAAACTCCGGAAGGGCGTGTGCTCGTGGGCGCGACCCCGGACGGCGCGCGTCTGCCCGCCCGCTACGACCGGGTCGAGGGCGACCCGGAAACCGTGCTTTGGTGTACACACCACAACATCAGCTTTCCCGATTTCCTGGACCGGACCGGACGCATCAAGGAACTGCCGGGCATCGATTGGCTGATCAACGGCCACATCCACCGGCCCCAGCCCCAGGTGCGGGCGGGTCAGACCCTCTGGGCCAACCCCGGCAACATCACCCGGCTGACCTTTTCCCGGCGCTCCCTGGAGCGGGTTCCGGCCGCCGCCATCTGGAGGCCGGGCTGCGAGGAACTGGAGTCCTGGCCCGTGCCGCATCGGGACTTTTACGAGGTGTTTCCGCGCCAGGAGTTCCCCCCGGAGGAAGAGGCCGCGGAAGTGGAGTCACGCTTCCTGGCCGGGCTGGAGCGGCTGGCCTGGCGGCGCAGCCACGAGGGCACGGGACTGAAGGATTTTTTGCGCGCCAACCTGAACCCGGAACGGGCCGAGACCGGGCTGATCTGGGAATTGTACGAGGAGGTGGTCAAGAATGAGCGCGAATGAACGCAACAGCGTAAAGGCCGGGGGAGCGGGCCGGGGAGGAGCGGACCAACAGCTCCAGCAGGAACTGGCCGCGCTGAAGCGCGACTATGAACGGCTGCGGGATGAGAAGATCCGGGCCGACCGCGACGTGGAGACCCTGACACGGCAGCTGGATGATCTCAAAGCCCAGGCCGAGGCCGAATACGGGACCTCGGACCCGGAGCGTCTGCTCGCCCTGCTGGCGGAGAAGCGCGCGGAAAACGCCCGGCTTGTGGGCGAGTATCGTGAGCACCTGGATGCCATCCGCAGGGACCTGGAGGCTGTGGAACAGGCCGAGAAGGACGCGGGCAACGGAGCCGGGGGAGTATTCTAGGTCATGGATTTCAGCGAACTGGACGAATTGGCGGAACGGGCTGCGCGGCTGTCCGGATTGGCCCAGAGCCGCCACGAGGAGTTTGTGCGCGCACAGCGGGAATTGTGCGAGGTGGGCTCCTTTCTGGCTCTGGCCCCCCAGGCCGCCAAGACCCTGGAGGAGCTTTCCGCCGCGCTCTTCGGGGAGGTTCTCGACGAGATCGAGGCCAACCTGACCCATGCCATTCGCGAAGTGCTCGGCCAGGAACGCACCGTGACCAGCGAGCGGAGCAACAAGAACAACAAGCTCCAGGTGCATTTTTCCATCTACAGCAACGGGGACGAGGAGCGGCAGGAGGATATTCTCACGGGCCAGGGCGGGTCCGTGGCCAACATCCTCTCCGTGGGCCTGCGGCTCATCGCGCTTTCCCAGCTCGATCCCCACCACCACCAGCCCTTTCTGGTCCTGGACGAACAGGACTGCTGGCTCAAGCCCGAACTGGTCCCCCGGTTCATGAAGCTCATCGCCCGCATTGCCGAGCGTCTGGATCTGCGGCTTCTGGTCATCTCCCACCATCCCGTGGACAAGTTCGCCACCTGCGCGAACCGCATCTACCAGCTTCAGCCTCATGCGGAGCATGGCCCCCTGCTGGAGACCATGCGTTCCGATGCCGAAGAGTCGGACTCCTGCACAGCGGATTTTCCGGAAAGCGACTGAGTGTTCCACACCCCAGGGGGGGCAACTGATCCGGGAGGGGTGGGCAGACGCCCACCGAAATATCAGAGCACGCTTCCTGCGGAGAGCAGGACATGCTCTCAGCCCAGGTGGCGATCCTGGAACAGGTAGCTGGTTCCGTCCTTGAGCAGCAGCCCCAGGTCGAGCATCCGGTTCAGATCGCGGCGGGCCGTGTGCTCGCTGACCTTGTCGTAGAGCAGCTTGTACGGGTTCTTCAGAAAGAGGTCCCGGATCTGGAAGGGGAGGGGGACGCCGCTCTCGGGCACGGTTTCGCGGTCAAGGAGCAAAAGCAGCAGGTCGTGGCTGCGGCGGTTGATTTCCCGGCTTTCCAGGAGTCGGCGGAAATGTTCACTCAAGGCCAGTCGCCGCAGGGGCGCGGCCAGACGTTCGTGGAGCGTGTCCAGACATTCCAGCAGCCCCTCAAGCATGAAGACCAGAAAGGCCGTGGCCGAATCATCGCCCGTCAGGATCGCCCGAGGCTCGTCCGGAATAGGAAAGAAACGCAAATAGTCGTCAATTCTGCGGCGATAATAAAGCGGCAGCATCATGCTCGCAAAGCGGTAGCCGCCCACGGCCAGAACCGAGCTTTCAAAGAACCGCGCCACCCGCCCATTGCCCTCGGAAAAGGGGCGCAGCCGGTAGAGGTGGTAGTGGAGAAGCGCGGCCCGCACCGCCGGTTCCAGCTCGTTGCATTCCGGGGCGTTGCAGTGCGCGATCAGGTCCAGAAGGTGTTCCCGGACCTGCACCGGGTATTCGCCCGTGCCGCTGGCCACGGTTCCCTGAACCACGACCGTGTGGACCTTACGCAGGAATCCCTCTGAAATGCCAAACACGCCGGACTCCGTGCGGCGCTTGGGCAGCGGCGCATAGGCCAGGCCGAGGTTGGTGATTTCCCGACGCGCGCGCGCCACTGTCGGGCCGGCCGGCGTCTCGGTATGGGTGTTGTCCGGGGCGAGCAGCTCGTGGATTTCGTCGAGCCGCATGGGGTTGCCCGCAATGGCGGCGGTGGCGTGGATGGACTGCTCGGCCAGGGTGATTTCCAGCTCATCCGCCAGGGCGGGAAGAAGGGGCAGCCGGTTCAGAGCCTCGCAACGGCCTCGGGCGCGTCCGGCCAGCACAAACACCGGCACGGAATCGAATTGCATGGAAAAGCTGTGTTCGTTCACCATTTTGCACCACCTACCATGCTGAAATTATGCTTTATACGTTGATGGTAAGGTAGATGATGCACAATGCTCTGTCAACTGCCCTCGCGGGGAAGTGCGGGCATGGGCTTATGCGCATGATACCATTGCAGGTACGGCTCGGCGTTCCCTTTGAAAGGGATGCCCGTAAGCTGTTCCCAGGTGTGGACCAGGGTCCGGTGCGATGCGGAGTAGTCCGGATGATTGCGGTTCAGAAGGGCATGGGCCAGGGCCTCCAGACAGGGGCCGCTTTCAGGGAAGCGCGCCAGCAGGGAAATGAGCCGGCCCTGGGGTTGGGCCCAGGCTTGCCGCAGGCCGTTGGCCAGGGTTTCCAGGACCGAGGGGGGCAGGTCGCGGACTTCGATTTCCAGGGACTGCACAGGATAGCCGCGCGCGAGCTGGGCCAGGACCAGGGTGGCCTCTGCCCCTGGGAAGGGCCGGCCTGTGCCCGTGGCCAGCAGCAGACCCAGGCATTGCGCGTCCAGGTTGGCCGGATCGTTTGCAAGGCGGGCCAAGGTTGTGTCCAGTCCGGGCAGGTCCGCGCCCTCGCGCAGGTGGTTGAAAACCGCCAGAGGCCGAAGCGCAAGGGCATAGGCCCGGACAAGGGCGGGCAGAGGCTCGCGGATCAGCGCTTGCACAAGAGCGCGGGCCTGTGTGCCCCGTCCAGGATGTTCGGCAAACGAGGCCAGCACGTACCAGCGAACATCGTAGCGTTCGGACGCGAGGCCCGCTTCGGCCAGAGCGGGGGCAAGGGGACCGGGCGCAGTTTCCCGCAGGATTTGTTCCGTGTCAGCCTTGGTTCCGGTCTCGGGGTTGGTCACAGGAGCCAGGGCCGAACGGAAACGTTGGTCCGATCCCAGAGTCAGGGGAGCCACGTCGAAAGCAAAGGGAAACAGGGGGTCGGTCCAGCCTTCCTGGCGGAGCCGTTCCGCAGCCTGACGGGGCGTGAAACCACGCAGGTCTTGCGGGCCATGCACGGCCGTGACCGCATCCAGCGCCCGGGTGAATTCCTGGGCAGCCAGGGCAGAGGCGCGCAGCCGGGCCGTCTGTTCCAGGTCGGCCATGTCCGAAAGGGGTTTTCCAGTGTTCTTACCGAGTGGCGTTACAGAGGAGCCGAAAACCAAGGTCGGGAAAAGGCACAAAGCGAGCAGCAGACAGGCGGTGGCGGTCTGGCGAAAAGGGTCTTGGATCATGGGGGGACTGGCGGGGTTGCGGAATTTTGGCATGGCTCCCCCTTTCAGTGAGGATGGTTTGAGACGGCAGACAGATTGCGAAGATGCGCAATATCAAGTAGACAGTGCTGAGTTGCCGTGGGCTGCATGCCAGGGCAACGGAGTAGCAACGTAATTCGCCCGGAGTGACGTATGTCCGTGGACCAAAATATCCGCATCCTCGTTGTGGACGATTCCAGTGCGATCCGGCGGATCATCATCGGCGCACTGAAAACCATCGGGTTCAGCAATATTCTGGAGGCCTCGGACGGGGTCGTGGCCTGGGAACTGCTCCAGAGCGAGACGATACAGCTGATTCTCAGCGACTACAAGATGCCGCGAATGACCGGCATGGAACTGCTGGAAAAAGTTCGCGAAAGCGAGGAGCACCGCAACATTCCCTTTGTGATGGTCACAGCCGAGGCCCAGAAGGATGCCGTTGTGGAAGCCGTGCAGAAACGCGTTTCCGGGTACATTGTCAAACCGTTCAAGCCCGACGATCTGGGGCGCAAGATTTTGAACGTGATTTCCTGAAGGGCAACAGGAAAGCAAGGGCCGCTCAACGAGCGGCCCTTTTTATTGTCTAGTCCTCCAGGTAGGTCACCTGGTCGCCGATGATATAATAGATCAGGTCGTGTTCCGAACTGAGATATGCCACCAGGGAGCCGAGACTGTGGTCGCCCATGCTCTCCACGCGGATGTAGGCGTGGCGGTAGCCCGCCTGCTTCAGGTCATGGGAGGTCAGCACACTGGAGAAATGCACGTTCTGGTCGCGCAGGTCTTCGAGCAGCGCGGCCAGGGGACCGGGCCGGGCTTCCAGGCGGAAGGCGAACTGGGGCCCGCCCCTGGCCAGGCCCGTGGCGGAAACCAGGAAACGGAACAGGTCCACCTCGGTGATGATGCCCACGAGCTTACCGTCGCTGTCCGTAACAGGCAGCGCGCCCACTTTGTTTTTGGCCAGAAGGTCGGCCACGTAGTCCATGGCCGTGTCCGGCGACACGCAGAGCGGATCCTCGGTCATGATGGACTCGACCTTGAGATCCGCCAGTCCGCTGCCCTGTTCCACGGTCATTCCGCCGGGCAGATACTTGGAGGGCATGGCGTCACGGATGTCACGGTCCGAGACAATGCCCACGAGATTCCCCTGGGCATCGACCACAGGAAATTGTCGGATGTTCTGCGCCCGCATCACTTCGGCGGCGGCTGCAACGGTTTCGGTTCTGCCAAGCGTCATGGGCTGCTCAGCCATCCAGTAGCGTACCAGCATATGGAAACTCCTGTTCTTGTCGCGTTGAATCAGTTCGCGCCGCGGACCAGCACCACGACCCGTGCGTTTTCAAAAATATGTTCTTCGGCATCGGCCCGTCGAAGCGCTGCGGCATTTTTCCCGTCGAGAACGAGCGCATTTCCCTGGCCCACGCGCAGGCAGCGCACGTTTAGGGCGCGGTGCGCTCCAAGTGCCCGGACCAGAGCCTCGGCCTTCTCCCGCGTGGTGGTGACGCCGGCCATGCCGCGACGGACAATCACGTCGGCGGCCACCATTTCCGGAGCATACAATTCCTTGCCGTCTTCATCTACCATCCGCAAGACCCGGCCAAAGGTAAAGGCGCAATCACGAGCGTCCACCACCACACCGTCCAAAGGCTCAAGACGCGGGCCACTGTAAGGGCCGAGGAGCAAGCGGCAACGAAGTCCGCCCGGAACAGGCTCAAAGGTCGTCTCGACCACGCGCAGTCCTGCGATTTCCGTATATGGGTCGCGCCAGTCCGGAACGGGAAACGTGGGATCAAGTCGCTCCAGGCGGTTGGAAACCGTGATCAGGTAAGCGTGGTCGCTTTCCACGAGAATAACGTCGGAAAGCGAGCGGGAGCCAAGGGAAGCACGTTGACGCCAGATGGAGAACGGACCGGCATGGCCAAAAAGGGTCTCCGCGAGAACGCTGTCGGATCCACCCTGCCGGGAAGCGGGTTGGGCCACTTCGGCCAGGGCATTGGCCAGCGCTGCGGAAAAAGCGAGTGTGCGGATGTCCGCCTGGGGCTCCTGGTCGGAGAGCAACGCAACGCCCTCTCCGCTGCGGACATGGCTGGAAAAGACTGGATTGACTTCCGCGGCTGGTCTCGCGTTCGAGTTGTCCGGAAGAGGTGCGGAGGAGCGCACATCCGGGAGATGTTCGGCGCATGCGGCCAAAAGAAGCAGGACAACGAGGGCAGAAAATGAAAAGCAACAGCTGCGGCAGGTGCGGTAAGTGCGGCGGCGAAAATCACGCCGAGGTGGTTCGGACGCCGAAAGAAAAAAAAGAAACCGATCATTGGTGAGGTTCATGGACACGATGTAGACCATATTCGTGCGCATTTCCATAGGTCAGTGCGAGGAGACATATATCAAAAGAAACACATCTGATGAATATACATTAAGAAGAGATCAAATTATGCAATATTACAGTATGGTATTGTTGTAGTGTGAGAAAAAGAAAAATTTTTAATGTTATTTGAAGTCAAAACCAAACACAAATGGCTGTAATAGCATAAAAATATCGTTGCCGCGATTGACAATGCAGTGCATTGTATATAGAAAGCAACCACAGAGGTTCGTTATAGAGAACACTGATTCAAAGGGGGCAACGATGGAACTTATAATAATAATGAGGGATAATGAGGGAAAGCTGGTGGGTTCAGAGGAGCTGCGGCGCCTTGGATTTCACGTATCAGGGGCCTGCGGTTCGGGAACCGGCGGAAAGGGAAACGAAAAAATAGACGGAAAATCAGTCCCGTTTGCTTCAAAAAATAGGGGATTCGTTCATGGGGGGACAAAGGAGAAGGATTGACAGAGCTTTCTACAGCGCATAACGGATCAGAAGAGCATGAATTTCAACGTACGGGATTGATGGCAGCATCGTGAACGACGCCACGCATAGCGCAAAAACTTTTTTGGCGCGCCAGCCGATTTTTGACGCGACACTGAACACCTGGGGCTATATGCTTCTGTTCCGTGCCTGCGGGGAAGACACCTGCGCGATCATTGATGATCCCTTCGGAGCCACGGCCCAGGTCCTTGCCACCCTGCCCATGATCACGGACAGGCTTCCCGAAGATGTTCGCGCCATGGTCCGGTTCCCGGCGAAGGCCATCCACGAGGACATGTCCGCAGCGCTCCGACCCGAGTCCACCGCCATGATCATGGCCCAGCTGGCCTGCGTCTCGCAGGAGGACTTCAGCATCCTGGCACGGATGAAGAAAGAGGGCTTTCTTGTGGCTGTGGACGATGTCTCGCCGAACTGCGAGATCGGCGAGCTCATGCGCATGGCAGACATCCTTGTGCTCGACTTTGCGGCCCAGAGCGAGGAGGAACTGCGCGCCCTGGCAAGGGTGGCGGTGCGCGGCGGCCTGACCCTGATGGCCAAAAAGGTCGAAACCAGGGGGGCCATGGAACTCGCGCGGGAGCTGGGGGTCAATCTTTTTCACGGGTACTTCTATCAGCAGCCGGACATCCACGAGGGCAGGAAACTGTGTTCGGCAAAGGCGGCGCGGATGCGCCTCTTCGCGCTGCTGGGGCAGGTGGAACCGGATTTTGACGCCATAGCGATGGCCATTGAGCCGGACCCGATAATCAGTTTTCGCCTGTTGAACTTTCTCAATTCTCCTCATTTCGGCTTTGCCAGAACCATTTCCTCAGTGCGGCAGGCCATTGTGCTGGCCGGATGGCAGAAGGTGCGCAACTGGCTGCGGCTGATCCTGCTTACGGACATCGCTCCTCAGGACAAGACCAGCGAACTGCTCTACCTGTCCGCGCAACGGGGTCGCTTTCTGGAGTTGCTGGCCGAGGCCGCATCCCGGAAAAAGATGGGCGGGAGCCTTTTCCTGGTGGGACTCTTTTCCCTGCTGGACGCCCTGCTGGACATGCCCATGCCGGAGGTGCTCCAGCTTGTGCATCTCACCCCGGAAGTCAACGCCGCGCTCCGCGGAGAGGAAAGCCCTTTTTCTCCCTGGCTCTCCCTGGTCCGGACCATCGAAAACGGCGACTGGGACGCCATGGGACACCTGGCCCTGAATCTTGGACTGCCCACGGGTTCGGTTTCCGAGACCTATGTCCAGTCCCTGGAGTGGGCGGACGGATTCTTTAAAACCACCTCGGCCTGACCCACTCCCCGCTCTCCTCTGCCCTTGCCCTTGTTTGCGCGCCGGGTCAGACTCCGAAAGCGCCGTTCCACCCCTTTTCCCTTTGCCGATGATGATGTAAACAGCATCCCGGAACGTGAACGCAACTTGCAGACCGGAGCATTCATGCGACTGACAAAGACTCTCGGCATGGTCGTCCTTCTCGGTTGTTTTCTTGCCGCGCCCGCCGAGGCGCAATGCATTGAAGGAAATTGCATCAATGGCTCGGGGACCAAGGTCACCCGTGGGCATAAGTATACGGGCGAGTTCAAGGACAACCACCGCGAGGGGTACGGGACCTACGAATTTCCCAACGGCGATCAGTATACGGGTGAATTCGTGCAGGGCAGCATGGAAGGCCAGGGCGTATACAAATACGCCAACGGAGACCGTTACAAGGGGGGATTCCGGGGCAATCTGCCGGACGGCGTGGGCGAATTCACCTATGCGGACGGGAAGATCGTCAAGGGAGTGTTTGAAAAGGGCATCCTGGTCAAGCCCAATGACCTGGTGGAATCCGAGGACCTGCCCGAGGGAGACCACAGCGGCCTTTCGAGCCCGGATTCCAGCGGCGACTATCCGGACAGCGTGGGCGTGCGTCCCTGGGATACGGATGCGGACCACGCCGGAAGCGAACCCGCACCCGAAACCGGAACGCAGGATGCGTCCCCTTATGGAGGCAGTTCCGGTGCGGCGGATGAATACGGCGCGGAACCAGCGCCCATGCCCCCGTATTGAGCGGCTGTAAACCACGATAAGAATCGGCCACAAGACCGGCGCACGGAGTTTCGTGCGCCGGTCTTGCGTTATTGGGAGCTTAGAGGCCCAGGGCCCGCCGAGTAATGCCCCGGAGCATCTCGCGGGGAAGCTCCGCGTCCCAATGGCCCGTGGTGCGTCCCCAGAGGTAGAAACCGAGGAGCACGGCAATGGCTCCGGCCCCAGCCAGCCAATACGGAGCGCGGAGGCCGCCCGCCCGCAGTGTCAGGCACTGGGGAACAGGACAGTTGGCCACACATTCCCCGCAGCCGATGCACTCCGGTGTGTTCAGGCGGGTTGCCCGGTCCACGGCGATACCATTGGGGCAGTTGCGCGTGCATTTTCCACAGGCAATGCAGGTGTCGGCATCGCGCTGCACGGCCACGGGCGAGCACAGGGCGACAAGGCCGAGCAGCGCGCCGTAGGGGCAGAGAAAGCGGCACCAGAAGTTGCGCACCAGCAGCGAAGCCGCCACGAGCGCGGTCAAAATCGCGAGCAGAGTGAAGCTCGGATGGGCAAAAAAAAGGTACATGCGCGCATCTGCAGCGAAATAGTAGGGTGTGCCGCGAAACTGATTGATGGCCGGCAGGCTCAGGAAGAGCACAAAGGCTCCCAGAGCTCCGGCCAGCAGGAGATACTTGGGAATCCAGAGCAGGTAACGGATGCGTCCGGAAACGGGTCGAGCAAGACCCAAGCGGCGACCCAGGCGGTCAAGGAGGTTGGAGAGGAACCCGATGGGACAGATCCAACCGCAGAAACCGCGCCGGAAAAACATGCACATGGCCACCAGGGCAAAAAGAATGGTCAGGGCCGCGGGGTGTACCGAGTCCCACTGTCCGGTGAGTAGCCAGCGCTTCAGGCTCATGAGCGATACGATGGGCAGGAAGCCGTCCACGGCGGCGGGTTTGGGAGCGTACGTCTCTGTGCGGCCGAGCGCCCAGGCGATGTGCAGCCACAGTTTCCAGGCCAGGAAGACGTGAAAAAGTGCGAATGCGGCCTGCACGGCAAGGCGCAGGGCAATGGAGACAGATCTTTTGGAATGTACAGGGGAAAAGAGCTTTTTAAAATCGGTAGTCATTCGATAACCTTTCGGTCAAGCCGGGTGTGCCTGCCGTGTGTGCCCGGTGGCAGAAGAGCGGCTCGCAGTCTGTGGCGAAGCAGGGGGAGCGCATCTTGGCCCTTTGCGACTTCCAGGGCAAGCGCGGAAAGTGTCGGCTGGACGACACACGGATTGGGAAAAGAAAACGTATGCGTGAAGGATTCAGCGCAGATGCCGCTCGAGAATTTCTTCGTAGACCGGGCTGGAGCGGACTTGGTCCAGGGCCTGTTGAAACCGCGCCACCAGGGCGGGATCCGTGCCCCTATTGAAGGCGTAATAGACATCCATGTCCTGGAGCAGGAACACGGTTTCGAAATCCGAAGGGCTGAAGCCGTGGCGGATAAGGAAACGGCGCATGGCGCTCTCCTCGTAGGAGATCAGGTCGATGCGTCCTGCCAGAAGTTTCCGGAGATTGTATTCCATGCAGGTGACCGGAACCACGTGGATGCGGTCCATGTACGGCTCAAGCAGCAGGTCGGAGATGTCCTTGATCACGGTCCCCACGGTGTAGGCACGAAGGTCGTCAATGCTTTGCGCCTGAAGATGGCGGCCGCGCAGTCCTGTAAGCACGAAATGGGCTTCGGAAATGGGGCCGGCCCAAAGAAAAAGATGCTCGCGCGAGTCGTTGCGGGCCATGGCGAAAAGCATGGTATCGGGATCGCTCTGGACCATGTCGTAGGCGCGCGCCCAAGGCAGCAGGGAAATGGGCTGCTCCGCGACTCCCATGCACTTCCAGGTCTCGCGCAGCAAATCCACGGAAAGCCCCTGAAGCCTGCCGTCGCGTTCGTAGTTGAAAGGATAATAGTCTTCCGTGAGATAGGTCAGGTCTTCCGGCTCCGTGGCTCGGGCCAGGGGTGTGGCAAACAGCGAAAAGATAATCAAGAGCAGAGCGAGGGGGAAAACGGGTGGCCGCATGCGGAACTCCTTGAAAGGAAAGCCGATGTGGTCAAATACCATGCACGGTGTCTAGAGTGCAAGAAAACGCCGCCGGATATCCTGAAACAGGAATATCCGGCGGCGTGGTCAACAAGAATGGGCATTGCGTATCAGAGCATCTTGTCCAGAAACGAGCGGATACGTTCGTTGTCGGCGCCCTCGGTAAAGAATTGTCCGGGCGAGCCCTTGGCCAGAAACCGGCCGTTTTCCATGAAGATGACCGTATCCGCGACCTCCCTGGCAAAGCCCATGTTGTGGGTCACGATGACCATGGTCATGCCCTCCTCGGCCAAGGAGCGGATCGTATCAAAGACTTCGCCCACCAACTCGGGATCCAGGGCCGAAGTGGGTTCGTCAAAGAGCATCAGCTTGGGCTGCATGGCCAGGGCGCGGGCAATGGCCACGCGCTGCTTCTGGCCGCCGGAAAGGGTTGCGGGAAAGCGGTTCCGGCGATCGAGCATGCCGACCTTTTCAAGCATGGCCAGCGCGATTTCCTCGGCCTCGTTGCGGGATTTGCCCTGCACGGTGAGCGGCCCTTCCATGACGTTGCCCAGGGCGGTCATGTGCGGGAAGAGGTTGAACTGCTGAAAGACCATGCCGATCTCGGCGCGCAGGGCGCAGAGCTGGGCAAGAGGCGCGGGAACGCGGATTCCCTTGCGTTCGATCCAGCCCCGTTCGCGGCCTTCAAAGAGCAGTGCGCCCTCGTCCATGGCTTCCAGGAAATTCATGGTCCGCAGCAGAGTGGACTTGCCCGAACCGGACGGGCCGACAATGACGACCTTTTCCCCGCGCTGGATGTCCAGGTCGATGTGGTCCACGGCCAGAGTCCTGCCGAAGCGCTTGACCACCCCCCGGAGTTGCAGAATGGGTTCCATGCTTGTTCCTCCGGATTAGCGCCGTTCGTACACGCCCACGCGCCGCTCGATCCACTCGAAGGTCACGGTGAAGACCGTGGTGATCACGAGGTAGATCAGTGCCGCGAAAAAGAGCACGGTGACGTTGAAATAGGCGTTGAACATCTGGTCCGCCGCGCGCATCAGCTCGACCATGGCGATGGTGGAGACCAGGGCCGTGTCCTTGATCAGCGCGATGAATTCGTTTGCAAAAGGCGGAATGATCCGCTTGTAGGTCTGGGGGATGATCACCCGGCGCATGGTCTGGCGGTAGGTCATGCCCAGGGCCTTGGCCGCTTCGGTCTGGCCGTCGTCGATGGACTCGATGCCCGCGCGGATGATTTCCGCAAGGTAGGCGGAGTAGTTCAGACAGAGGCCGAGCAGTGCCGCCGTCAGGGGGTCGAAGGTAATGCCCACGGCAGGCAGGCCGTAGTAGATGAAAAAAAGTTGCAGCAAGAGCGGCGTGCCCCGGAAGATCCAGATGTCCATCCAGCAGAGTGTGGAAAGGAGCTTGAAACGCGAAAGCCGGCCCAGGGCAATGAACAGGCCCCCCAGCGGGGAAATGATCATGGTCACGAAGACGAGCAGCAGGGTCATCAGTGTGCCGGTGAGCAGGGCGGGCAAAAAACGCCGGGCGTCCTGAAGCAGCTTTTCCCATGCCGGGAGCCGGGCCTCGTCAATGGAGCGCAGCAGTGTCTTGGCCTCGATGTTGTCCGGAAAGACGCGCAGGGCATCGCGCACGTAGCCTTCGGCCTCGTCCAGGTTTTTGTCGGCCCAGGCCATGCGTGCCAGTTGCATCCGGGCGTAGAGGTAGGTTCCGCCCTGGTCCGCGCTTTCCGGCTCAACAACGCTGCGGAAGAGTTTCCGCGCGGCGTCCATGTCACCCAGGTTCAAGGCATGCTTGGCCTGTCCCACCACTGCGGAAGGGTCGGCGGGTGCAGCCGCGGTGGCGGCGGCCAAGGGCCAGGCCCAGCAGAGAAACACGATCAGGAGCGGGACCAGCAAGGCCCCGCTCCGCGTCATCGCGTCGCTGTTCGCGCGCGTTGTCATCAATCAGAACCGCCTAGAAGTTCTTGGGGTTGGTGATGTCTTCGCCAAACCATTTCATGGAGATTTTGCCCATGGTTCCGTCCGCGATCATGGCGTCGATGGCGCCCTGGATCTGGTCGCGCAGAGCCACGTCATTCATGCGGAAGGCCACGCCAAAGGGTTCCTTGGTGATGAAGCCGGGCAGAGACTTGAACTTTCCGGGCTGGGCCGCAGTGAAGTACAGGCCGGAAAGGTTGTCCACAACAATGGCGTTGAGACGACCGGACTCCAAGTCCAGGAAGGCCTTGGGGTTGTCGTCGTATTCGCGGACCTGGGCCGGCGCCACGGGCAGCGACTTGGCAGCCTCCACAGCGGAGGAACCGGCCTGAACGCCAACCTGCTTGCCGCCGAGATCCTTGAGTTCCTTGACGGCGGCTTCATTCATGCGCACCAGCGCAATCTGACCGTCCATCATGTAGGGCTTGGTGAAGAGCACCTGCTGGGCGCGCTCGTCCGTGATGGTCATGCCGTTCCAGATGGCGTCGAATTTGTTGCTGTTCAGCGAGTTGATCACGCCCTCCCAGGCGGTGGGCTGCCAGACAATCTTGATGCCCAGGCGGCGTCCGGCCTCCTCAGCGGCATCAATGTCAAAGCCGGTCAGCTTGCCGTCGTCGGTGCGGAAGCCCATGGGCGGAAAGGCATCGTCAAGGCCGATGACCATTTCACCCTTGGCCTGGACCTTCTGCCAGGAGTCGTCGGCCTGGGCCGTAACGGCCAGGCACAGGGCCGCGAGGACAAAAAGCAGGATAAGGCTACGTTTCATTGCTCCCTCCGGTCTCTACGGGGTTGTTGTGACAAATTGGGCCTAGCCCAAGGCAAGGCAACATGCAAGGA
Organism: Desulfovibrio sp.; assembly: GCA_050251775.1. Lineage (GTDB taxonomy): Bacteria > Desulfobacterota > Desulfovibrionia > Desulfovibrionales > Desulfovibrionaceae > Paucidesulfovibrio. The sequence continues at coordinate 13,324 of JBFWMD010000003.1, read as the reverse complement.
GAGATTCCGGCGGATGGCCCGGAGCCTAGGTCATCTCGCGCATGCCGGAAAAAAAGGCTGCCGCGTCAAAGGCCGGATGATTTTTTTGCAACTCGGGCAAAGCCGCGAAAAAAGCCTCCCAACCGGAAATTTCCGGCAGCTTGCGCTTGTCTTCGTAGGGCTTGAACGTGGTTCCCTTGGGACATTTGGTCAGCACGATTTCGAAGACGCCATGCGCGTTCTGGTCCATCCAGTGCGCGGACCAGGCGGTTCGGTCCCCTTCGGTTTTTTTATATTTCTCGAAGTAGGCCTCGAACGCTTCACGGATTTCGGCATCGGTCATGGGGTTTCCTCCCTAGAAAGTATGAATGTCAAGGATAAGCATAGCTCACAATGAGATGCGAACCAAGGAGCTTGTGCCATAGGTCACAAAGATACGTAATCGTTTCGTGCCGTGAGAAAACATGATAACAAGAAAGAAAATAGCCTCATATTGGAGAGCCCCATGAGACGTAACCGTATCAGCATACGATGGAAAATGATTGCGCCCTTTGCGGGCTGCGTCCTTTTGCTCGGCCTGACATCCATGTTCTTCGTGCGCTCGGAGCTGGACTCCCTGCATGTGGAGTCGTTGCGCTCGCGGGCCGAAGCCAAGGCCGAATCCATTCGTGAGGAGATCGATCTGGCTTCGCGCCAGGCTTTGGGAGCGGCGTCGTTGTATAGCTCAAGGCCTGTAGTGGTGCAGGCCTTTGAAACTGCGCGCAGCGGAAACATGGACGACGAAAAGGACGCCATGGGGCAATTGGCCAGAGAAAGCCTTCGCAATGAACTGGCTCAGGACCTGGAAGGATACAAGACGGTCATGGGCAGTGCGCTCAAACTGCATTTCCATCTGCCCAACGGGCGCAGTCTGGTCCGGCTCTGGCGAAAGCAGCAGGTTAAGCGCAACGATAAATGGGTGGATGTTTCCGATGATATTTCCTCGTTTCGTCAGACCGTTCTGGATGTGAACAAAACAGGCAAGCCGGTCCAGGGCATCGAACTGGGGCGCGGCGGATTCGTGTTGCGCGGAGTGGCTCCGGTCAAGCGGGCGGACGGAACGCAATTGGGTTCGGTGGAGGTGCTGCTCGACTTCCAGCCGATTCTGGATGCGGCGCAAGACGAGGACGGCTCCAACGTTCTGCTCTACATGAACGCGGACCGGCTGGAGATTACCCGACAACTCAAGGACGAGACCAAGTATCCGCACCTGGGCGACTTCGTGCTCGTGGCCGGGGACAAGGTAAAAGCCGAGGCCAGCGGCGTGGATGCGGCGCTGCTCGACCAGGGCAAGGCCGGACTGACGGAACGGTGGGACGGCAAAAGCGCCCTGGCGGCCTTTCCCGTGCATGACTACCGGGGCGAGCAGATCGGGGTCATGACCTACGTCATGAACGCCGAAGCGCAGCAGGCTTCCATGCGGCAGTTATTCTTGACCCTTTCCGGGGCGTTTTTGCTGGTGCTGCTCCTGCCCGGCGGGCTGGTCCTTGTGGCCCTGCGCTACGCTGTGCTGCGCCCCATGCGCACGCTACGCGACAATATCCACCGGCTTTCCCAGGGCGACCTGCGGGAGGTCGAGAAAATGGTCACGGGAGACGAACTGGAGGAAATGAGTGCCGCGCTGGGCGAGCTGATCGCTGCGCTTGAGGGCCGGGCCGCCCTGGCCACACGCATTGCCAAGGGAGATCTGACAGAAAATATTGTTGCATTTTCTGAGCATGATATCCTGGGGCAATCATTGCAGGAAATGACTGAAAACTTACACGAGTTGATAATCCAGGTGCAGCTTGCTTCAGACCAGATTGCCGCAGGCTCCGCTCAGGTTTCGGACTCCAGCCAGTCTCTTTCCCAAGGGGCGACCCAGCAGGCTTCCTCCCTGGAGGAGATCACCAGCTCCTTGACGGAAATCGCGGGGCGCACTCGGGTCAACGCGGAAAACGCGGGAGAGGCCACACGGCTTGCGGGAGCGGCCCGAGATCAGGCCAGGCAGGGACAGGAGCGCATGAGCGGCATGATCCAGGCCATGCAGGACATCAACGAATCCAGCCGGGCCGTGGCCCGGATCAACAAGGTCATTGATGAGATTGCCTTCCAGACCAATCTCCTGGCGCTCAACGCGGCCGTTGAGGCCGCCCGGGCTGGACGCCACGGCAAGGGCTTTGCCGTGGTGGCCGAAGAGGTTCGCAACCTGGCTTCCCGCAGTGCCAAGGCCGCTCAGGAAACCACGACGCTCATTGAGAACTCCATGGCCAAGGTGAACAACGGCGGGACCATTGCCGCAGAGACCAGCGAGGCCCTGGCCAGCATCGTGGAGGCCGCGTCCAAGGCTGCGGACCTCGTGGATGAAATGGCACATGCCAACAAGGAGCAGGCAGAAAGCGTGGCCCAGGTCAACCAGGGCCTGACCCAGGTGGAGCAGGTTACTCAGGCCAATACGGCCAGTGCGGAGCAGACCGCTTCCGCTGCGGAAGAGCTCTCTTCCCAGGCGGCCTGGTTGCGCCAGGTGCTGGGGCGCTTCCGTACGGAGCAGGGCGGGTCGCAGCCGAACCGGAAGGCGCTGGAAGCCGCGCCAGAAGACTGGGACAACGGGAGCGAGGCTGTTGATCAAGACGCCCCGGAACAGGACTGGGGCGGCACACCCCGCAATGGCGGTCGCCGAAAGCTGGATACGTTCTGATCCGCCAACAAATCAGAAAGATAAGGCCGGACGCGTCCGGCCTTTTTTCTGTCTGAAATGAGCGAGGAATTCGAGGCCTCGCCGGAGAACGTCTTCGAGATTCCGTGTCTCAGGCGGTCGGGCCGTCGAGTATCAGTTGTGAAGCCAGCGCACCCAGAACCTCCAGCGCACGCTCCAATTCGTCGGACCAGACTCCGCCGCAACTGAGGCGCAGGCAGTTATCAAAGCCTTCCTGGGTGGTGAAGATGGGGCCGGGAGCAATGCCAATGCCCTGTTCCTTGGCGCGATAGAACAGCTCCACAGCGCTCGCGCCGCCGGGAAGTTCGACCCAGAGCACCACGCCTCCGCGCGGTTCGGTCACGCGGGTGTCGCGCGGAAAACAGCGCCCCAGGTGAGCGCGCATCAGGCGCATCTGCTTTTCCACAGCGGTGCGCAGCCGTTTGAGCTGGCGCTCGTACAGTCCGGCCGCCAGAAATTCGGCCAGGGCCATCTGGTTCGGACTGGCCGTGCAGACGTTGGTCGTGGCCTTGACCTCCAGGGCCTTGTTCCGGAATCGTCCCGGTGCGAGCCAGCCCACGCGCCAGCCAGGGCAGACCGTCTTGGAGAAAGAGGAGCAGAGCAGCACCAGCCCCTTGTCGTCCAGGGCCTTGAAACTGCCGGGGCGGGGACCGGTGAAGTGCAGGTCCGTATAGACATCGTCTTCCACCAGAGGGATGTCGCGAGCCTCCAGGAGTCGAAGGATTTCCTTCTTGGCTGCATCCGGGGTCAGGGCGCCGTCGGGATTGTTGAAGTTGGGGCAAAGGATGCAGACCTTGACCTGGTATTTGTCCAGGGCAGCGGCCACGTCTGCCGGATCAACGCCTGAACCGGGGCAGGAGGGGACCTCCACGGCGCGCAGGCCGAGATTTTCGATCAGCTGGAGAAAACAGTAATAGGTGGGGGACTGGATGAGCACGTTGTCTCCGGGCCGGGTCAGGGCGCGCAAACAGATGGAAAGCCCTTCCATTGCTCCCGAGGTGATGATCAGATCATCAGGCCCCAATCCGGCCTCGGGATCGGTGCAGCGGAAAGAGATTTGCCGTCGCAATTCCGCGTTGCCGGGAATGGTCTCGTAGCTCATGGCCTGTTCCGGACGCTCTCGCAGCACGCTGGCCAGGATGCGAGTCAGAGCCTTGGTGGGCAGCAGCTCCTCCGTGGGGCAGATCACGCCCAGGGGAGCCAGCTTGGGACTGCCCACAGCCTCCAGCACGGTCTGGATCAACTGGCTGCGGTTCACGGCCCGGGGCGCGGAATCAGCAGGGCGGGCCAGGGGCGTTTCCAGAGGCCGGAAGGAACGGCGCACGAAAAAGCCCGAGCGTGGTCTGGATTCGATGATGCCCTTGGCTTCCAGCTCCAGGTAGGCCTGATTGACCGTGGACAGGGAAAGGCCCGTTCGCACGCGCATGGCGCGGAGCGAGGGAAGTTTCTGGCCGCGCAGGAGCGCGCCGCTCTCGATCATCTCCATGATCTGCCGTTCCACGGCCTGATAGAGAAAAGGTTCCTGCCAGGAAGTCTGCATGGGGCCTCCGAAACTGTATCGCTCTAATTTGTTGGAATCTGTATCTGTACCGGTTACAGGTTATCTGTTTCAGTGGACAAAAGCAAACATTCCCGCCTGGTAAAAAAGAAATGCGCCGGGAGCGCCGCCTCCGGAGGGCGCGATTGGGAATCGCAAAGGAGCCGCTGTGCAGCAAACCGAAACCGTCACCGTGGAGAAGAGCGCCGTGCCCTGTTTCCTTGCTTCCGGCATACGCCAGGCCCTGCCCGTGGTTCTGGGCTACATCCCCGTGGGCTTTGCCTTCGGAGTGCTCGGGGCCAAGGTGGGAGCTTCCGTGTTCAATGTGGTGCTCATGTCCGTAGTGGTCTACGCGGGGTCCGCGCAACTCATCGCCGCGGGCCTGCTCGCGGCCGGAGCCGAACCATTGACCATCGTGGTCACCACGTTCATCGTCAATCTGCGGCATCTGCTGATGTCCGCCGCCCTGGCGCCGCACCTGCGCCACTACAGCTGGCTTCAGCAGGCGCTTTTTTCCTTTGAACTCACGGACGAAACCTTTGCCTTGCACTCCAGCCGTTTTCAGGACCCGAACGGACCAGCGGCCAAGGCCGAGACCTTTGTGCTTAATGCCACAGCCCATCTGGCCTGGATATTCGGGTCCTGGCTCGGCGTCACGGCCAGCACGCTCATCGCGGACGTGCGCCCAGTGGGTCTGGATTACGCCCTGCCCGCCATGTTCATCGCCCTGCTCGTGGGGCAGATGAAAAGCCGCCTGCATCTGGCCATGGGCCTGGGGGCGGGCGCATTGTCCACGGGGCTGCTGCTTGCGGGCGTGGACCAGTGGAACGTGATTTTCGCCACGGTGGCCGCTGCTGCCCTGGGCGCCTATCTGGAGGGAAAATGGACCAGCGCACACTCTTCCTGACTATTCTGGGCATGGCCCTGGTGACCTATGTGCCGAGGGCGCTGCCGGCTCTGGCGCTCTCCTCGCGCACCCTGCACCCGGCCATCCGCCGCTTCCTTTCCTTTGTTCCGGTGGCCGTGCTTTCCGCACTGCTGCTGCCGTCTCTGCTGGTCCAGGACGCCCGGCTCGACATTTCCGGAGAAAATGTCTTTCTTTGGGTCAGTCTGCTGCTCTTGCCGTTCTGCATCAAGACCCGCAGCTTTTTCGGAACGGTGGCTGTGGGCATGGGGCTGGTGGCCCTGGCCCGCTGGTGGCTGGCTGCATAGGGGAATCGGGACTTCCCGTTGACGGAAAGCATGAAAACGCCTCCGGACCACTGCTCCGGAGGCGTTTTCATGTGCTTTGGTATGGGGAATGACCCTTGACTCCCGGAAGCGCTCTCCCCATAAGAGGATATCCGAACAGTCAAGCGGCGCACTCGACAGTGGGATTTCCCCTGGGGCGGGTGTGGCGGAGGAAACATGTACAAGCGCTACCTGCCCTACGGTATCGGGGCCGCCCTGCTTCTGACCATGGCGCTGCTCACGCAGACCTGTTCCGGAAGAGCCACGGAGAACCTGGAACAGTCGCTTCTCGGCCATTGGCGCACGGCGGACGGCATGGAGATCTACTACTCCGAAGGCCGTGCCGTGGGAGTCAGCGTGGAGGGGACCCGCAGCTACCACCCCTGGCGGATTTTGCTGGTCAATGAAAAGGACTCCTGGATGAAGATCCTCATCGGCAACAGCGATGGAGTGGACGTCTCCAGGGTGCTCCAGTTCAACGAGGACCGCACGGTCTACCGCGCCAGCCGAGCGCCGGGCTTCAGCAGCGGGTCGGGCCTCTCCGAGGCGGAATATTTGGATGATCGCCAGACCCCCTGAGCAACTCCGCCCAGAAGTGACCGGCATGCGGGGGCAAAGCTAAAGCAGCGATTCGGATTCCGCGGGAAGCAGGGAGACCCGGGCCTTTCCGGAATCGCAGGCAAAACGGATGCGTTGCGGCTCGGCCAGATCGGATATTTTTTCCGTGCGGAATTGTTTGCGCACGCTCATGCGCTGTTCGCGAACCAGGGTGTGGGTTGTTTCCGCCAGCACCGTATCCTCTGGGCCGAGGAACTGGGTCTTGACAGTCACGAACATGTCGCCGTCGAGAAAATCAATGCGATACGCGTATTCGCCGGGTTCAAGGGCATGCTCCCAGGTGTCGCCTTTGTTGAGGACGATCTGATCGGGGGTGGTTCCCTGCACGGCAAAAGCCGCCCCGGCAAAGGCCAGAATCAGAAACAGGCTCTGAGCGTATCGGAAGAAAATGGTTCGCATGGCTTTCTTGGCTGAAAGTTCAAATCAAGGGAAAAGGATAGGTATGCGTTCTTTCGATGAATGTCCACTCGGGCGTTGGCCCCGGTCAGGGCGTTGAAAACATGAAGCAAAGTTCGAAGGCGGTTCCTCCGAGGTTGCTGGTTCCCACGCGGAGTTCCGCACCGATGCAGCGGCTGAGCTGTCGCGCGATGCCCAGTCCCAATCCCGCCCCTCCGAATCGCCGGGTATAGGAACCGTCCGCCTGCACAAAGGGTTCAAAAATATCTTCCTTCGAGTCCGGAGGGAGACCCTGGCCACTGTCATCCACAGTGATCACGGTGCGTATCGTCCCTCCCGGTGTCGCGGACTGCTCGACATGCACGGCGATGCCGCCCTGATCCGTGAATTTCAGGGCGTTGTCCATGAGTTGGTCCAGGATGCGGCGGATTTTGGCACCGTCACCCACCAGATCCAGCAGATCCTTGCCGGAGACGATGTGCAGATTCAGCCCTTTGGCATGGGCCAGGGGGGCGAAAGTAGCCTCCAGGCCGCGCAGCAGGTCGCGCAGACTGAAGGGGGAGTTCCGAGCTCCGCCTTCGCAGCCCTCGAGAGCCACAAATTCAAGCAGCCGGTCGAGCAGATTCTGTAAGGAGCGGGCGGATCGTTCGGCTTCGTCGACGCGTGTGACATTCTCCTCATCGAGCTGTTCACTGATCCGCAGCAATTGCAGCATGCCGAGAACGCCGTTCAAGGGGGTCCGGAACTCGTGGCCCATGCGCGCCAAAAATTCATTTTTGACCTTATTGGCCTGCTCCGCAGCCTCCTTGGCATCGCGGATGACGTTGACGGCTTCGGTATAAGCGGTCACGTCCTGGGCCACACCCGCAGTACGGACGATGATCCCGTTGCGCACCACAGGAAAGGTCCGCGCACGAATCCAGCGCATGCCCTGTTCCGGGATCAGAACCCGCAGCGTCACGTCCTGGAGTGCCCAGGTGGCGCGCCGCCCGTCCCAAAGGGGTTCAGCGATGGCGCGGTCCTCGGGATGGACCACATCGAGCAGCCGTGCGGGACTTTCGTGCAGTTCCTCGCCGGAAAGGCCGAACACGGGCTGGAAACCCGGACTTGTGTAGAGCAAGCGCTTGCCGTCCTGCAACCAGTAGGCTTCCTCAATGGCCTTGACCAGTTCCTGGAACCGGGTCTGGCTCTCCCGCAGTTCCTCATGCATGCGCCGCCGTTCAGTGATGTCGCGAACCACCCCCACCACCTGTGTCAGCGTTTTGTCCTCGTCGAAAATTCCGGAAAGTCCGATGACAAGCCAGATCACGGTTCCGTTCTTGCGGCATCCGCGCACCTCCAGCTTGTGCAGCGGCGTGGTTCCGACGCGAAGCTGCTCCAGGGCGACATCGCAATGAATGATGTCCTCGGGATGGATCAGGAAGGTGAAGTGTCGGCCCTCCACATCCGTGGGCGTGTATCCGAACATGCTGTGTACGGCCGGTGAAATGAAAGTGCTGCGTCCGGACGGGTCCAGACTGAAAACGATGTCGTCCACGTTGTCCACGATCACGCCGAGCCGCTGGCGGCTTCTGTCCAGGTCCGCCATGAGCCGTTTTCGCTCGGTGGTGTCCACGGCCATGAAGACAAGGCCGTCGGGGTTTCCGGCCGGGTCACGCAGCAGCGTCATGGTGGTCAGGGCGGTGAAGGAGCTGGAGTCGTGCCGAAGATGGCGCATCTCGGCCTGGATACCGCCTTCGGTACGTACCTGTCCCAGCATGTCGGCCAGGCGGATGCCTTCGGCCATGGGATCGAAACATTCCCCGACATTGGTTCCGGCAAAGGGGTCGCCGTTGTGCAGTCCGTGCATTCGAGTCCAGGCCGGGTTGGTGAAGCGGATGCGTCCGTCCAGGTCTGTGACGGCCATGCCACTGCCCGATTGGTCCAGAGCCTCGCGCAGTCCTTCCAATTCCCGGAGACTTTTTTCCAGCAGAGTCACATCGTTGCCGATGCAGAGAAGTTCCGTGATCTGCCCTTGTTCGTTGCGCAGAGCCCGGTTGCTCCAGAGCATCCAGACCCGCGCGCCGTCCTTGCGGATGTTCTCGTTTTTGTTCAGAGCGTGGTTGTCGATGTCCGCGACGATGTTTCGCCACATGAGCCGAAGGTTGCGGCCTTCGGAATCGATTTCAGGGATGATCAGACCGAGCAGATGGCGGTCCAGAAGTTCTTTTTCGGCATAGCCGAAGAACTTCAGACCGAAGCTGTTGATGAAGGTGATGCGTCCCTCGGGACTTGCGCGCAGGATCACGCTGTTGGCGCTCTCCACGAGCGTGGCGTAAAGGGCTTCACGCTCGCGCAGGGCTGTCTCGGCATCCACGCGGCGCGTTGCGTCAATCAGGAATGCCGAGACCTTGATTACCCTTCCCCGGCGCACGATCGGATTGTAGGTGACTTCAATGTAGCGGTTGTTCATGCCCGCAAGAGGAACCACGGCGCGTCCGTAGACTCTCTCTCCGCTGAAGCAGCGCAACAGATTTTCCTGGATGACGTTTTCGTAGAGGGTACGGCCCCAGATGGCCTGCACGCTTTGCCCGGCGATGCGCTCGGGTGGCATTTCGAGCATCCGCCCGTAGGCATCGTTGACCGCGAGGTAGACGTGTCTGCGGCTGATCACGGCCATGGCGTCACCGCAGGCATCCAGTCCCTCGCCCAGGAGCTGGGCGCGTCGTAAGTCTCGAATGGTCTGAAGCGCCCACCAGAGAGTAAAGATCGCCCCGGGAGCCAGGGCCAGGATCAGCCAGCCGAAGAATTCCTGGGAATGAAGCAAAAGCTGTGTCTGGGCCTGTGCAGGGCAAGGCAAAAACAGCGCCAAAGCAAGACTGGCAACGAGAAGGGTGCTGTTACCCGCCAGCCAAACGCAGGCGCGGGCGAGAAAGGGCCGCGTACGAGTTTTGCGGACAGCGAATAACGGAATAGAGCAAGAATACAAAATAAAAGTTGAGTATTGTGCGTTGTGGATTGGATAAAGGGAGCTCATGACGGAGCGAACATATCTGAATTCAGAGGGTTCGTCAGCAGTTCACAGAAAAGACACGAATCTTGTAGAGTGGATGCAAAAGGCCCCGAAAGGGGCCTTTGCAATGTCGTGGAGCCACAGAATGGAGGGGGAAAACGCGGGAAATCTAGCCCGCCTGGATCTGAATCTGGCGGGGCAGGGCCTTTTCAGCCTTGGGCAGGTCCAAGACCAGCACGCCGTCCTTGAGATTGGCGCGGATTTGTTCCCGATCCACCAGATCCGAAATGGAAATGGTCCGAGAGTATTCCACAGGTCCGAACTCCACTTCAGCGTAGCGTTCTGACTGTTCGCCGAAGTCATCGGTCCTGCCGCTTACGAGCAGCTCGTTGTCCTGGAGATCCAGGACCAGATTTCCTCTGCTCACGCCGGGAACATCCATGATCACATGAAAGCCGTCCTCACGCTCGACAATGTCCGTGGCCGGCCGGACCTTGGGCAGGGGCCGTTCCTCTGTCTTTTTGATCTCGTTGCTCATGGCTGCACCTCCTGGGACGCTTCGATGCTGATCTTGCGGGGCTTGGTTTCCTCGGCGCGGGGCAGGGTCACAGTAAGCACTCCGTCCTTCAGGCTGGCCTTGATCCGCTCACGATCCACGGGAACGTTCAGGCGCACCACTCTCTGGAACGCTCCCACCGGGCGTTCCTGGCGATAGAACTTGCCCTGGGGTGCGGAGCGTTCGCCCTTGATGACCAGACTCTTGTCCGTAAGGGTCAAGTCGATTTCGTTCAGGCCCAGACCGGGAACCGCGCAACGCACATAGACGGCATTACCGTCCTCGCTGAGATTCAGCGGCGGATAGGCCAACTGACGGAATTCCTGGAAAGGGGTTTTAAACAGGTTCTCGAAAACCCTGTCGAAACGACCCGGAAACGGGTATAACGTATTGAAGTCCAACACCATGTCGTACCTCCTTGGTTTCGTTCTCACAGGGACGAAATAACCATGGCGCTGGAGTTGTCAACAGGGTGTGTAAAAAAATGTTGCGGCGCGCCGGAAAGAGGAGGAGAGCAACAAAAGGACCCCGGCCCAAGGTCCACGAGGCAAGCACCGTGACCGGGGTCTGGTTTCAGCGGCTGCCTTGCCACGTTTCTTCGGGAATGCTCTCCTCGACAAGCATGACGGGGATATCATCCCTGACCGGGTAGACCACCGAGCAGGCCGCGCAGAGCAGGCCGTCGCGGTCCGGGCAGAGGCGCAGTTCCCCTTTGCATTGCGGGCAGACCAGCAGCGCGAGGGTTTCTTCATCCAGAGGCATGTTCACTCCTTGGGGTCTTGGTCGTGTGCTTCAGCGTCGTCTTCAGACCGGGTTTGCTCACGGACCGAGGAAATGTATTCTTCCAGAAGGTCTGCGGCCTTGGCGCTCTCCACAGGTTTTGAAAACATGAAGCCCTGTACATCGTCGCAGTTCATTTCCCGGAGCATCTGGAACTGGCCCGCCTCCTCCACGCCCTCGGCCACCACCCGCAGGCCCAGGTTGCGGGCCAGGGAAATAATCGTGCCCACGATTTCCCGGTTTTCCAGCTCATTCTTGCCGCCGCTGATGAAGGAGCGGTCGATCTTGAGGTAGTCCACAGGGAAGCGTTGCAGGTAGGAGAGTGAGGAATAGCCGGTTCCGAAATCGTCGATCATCAGCTTGATGCCGAGATCTTTAAGTCTGCGAAGTTTTGCCGAGGCGCTGTCCGCGTCCTCCATGAGCACGCTTTCGGTGATTTCCAACTTGAGGAAGCAGGGGTCCAGCCCTTCGGCCTCCAGCGTGTTGTGGATGAATTCCACAAGGTCGGTCTGAGCGAATTGGCGGGCGGAAATGTTGACGCTCACACTGATGTTGTCGGAACAGGTCGCACCGGAGCGCCAGGTGGCCACCTGGCGACAGGCTTCTCGCAGGACCCAACGTCCCAACGGGACGATCAGGCCGGTGTCCTCGGCCAGGGGGATGAATTCCAGCGGGCTGAGCAGGCCACGCACAGGGTGGTTCCAGCGGACCAGAGCCTCGAATCCCTGAATGCTGCTGTTCGAGGTGGCGTAGATGGGCTGGTAGTGCAGCACGAACTGCCCTTCCTCCAGCCCGCGTCGCATTTCCGCTTCCATGCGCCCCAGCTCCGCGGCCTGGGTGTGCATGCGGCGGTTGAAGACCAACCGGGGGCGGTTGCGCTCCTTGGATTGGTACATGGCGATGTCCGCATCGCGGAGGATGTCCTCGGCGCTCTCGTAGTCGCGCGTGTCCAGAACAATGCCGATGCTGGCACTGGTGTGCAGTTCCTGGCCGTCCAGAAGCACGGGCTCCTCAAGCATGTGCGTGATCCTGTCCGCCACCTGGATGACCTCGCGCGGGCTTTCGAATTCTTCCAGGAGCACGGCGAATTCGTCCCCGCCCAGGCGGGCGATGGTGTCCACGGTGCGGATGCAGGAAAGCAGTCGCAGGGCGATGGTCATCAGCAATTGGTCGCCGGTCTGGTGTCCGTGGGTGTCGTTGATCCTCTTGAAGCGGTTCAGGTCGATCATCATGGCCGCGAAATTATATTCGTCGCGCCGCTTGCGCCGCTCCAGGGCGTGTGCGAGCCGCTCCATGTACAGACTGCGGTTGGGCAGAGAGGTCAGGGAGTCGTGGAAGGCCTGGTGCGAGAGCTGCCGTTCGAAGCTTTTGCGCTCGGTGATGTCCTGGAAAATGTAATATGCCCCGGCGAGATGCTCGCCAAAGCTCAGGGGATAGCCCACGATGGAAACAGGGATGTGCTGCCCGTCCGCATGGCGGCGCAGGCTCTCCTTGTGGATGGTTTTGCCCATGAAGATGGTCCGGTGAAAGGCCTCGCCCTCTGTGGTGAGCTTTTCCGGCACGAGCAGGGGGCGACCCCTTTTGCCCTTGACCTGACCGGGCTCGTAGCCAAACAGGGAGGTGAAGCCCGGGTTGACGTCAAGAATCACGTCGTCCATGTCCACCAGCATGATGCCCAGAGGCGAGCTTTCGAAAAGCTGTTGGAAATAGGCCCGCTGTCGGACCAGTTCCAGTTCGGTTGCCCGGCGTTCGGTGATGTCCACGGCGGAACCTTCGAACAGGATCGGATTTCCGTCTTCGTCGCGCTGCACCCGGACGTTTTCCGAAATCCAAATGATCATTCCGTCCCTGCGGCGGACCATCACTTCGTAGCCGGTGAGTTCCGGTGCATCCCCCAGCGCGTCCATGAAGTCCTGGCGCGAAGCAGGGGAGACGTAAACGTCCGTGGCGATATCCTGAACCGAGAAAAGCAGCTCCTCAGGAGTTTCAAACCCCAGCATGCGGGCCATGGCAGGGTTGGCCGTCAGGAAACGGCCGTCGGGTGTGGTCTGGAAGATGCCTTCCACCGCGTTTTCAAAAATGCCGCGGTAGCGCTTTTCCGCCTCGCGCAGCTTCTGCTCGGCAAGGAGGCGGTCCGTGATGTCCTCGAACATCTCTATGGCCGCGACGACCTGTCTGGAGGCGCCCATCACCGGGCTGGAAATCACGCGGAAATGGCGTTCCGAACCATGCACATGCAAATTAGCGATCTTCTCATGGCTCTGGCCGTCCTCGAAGGTCTGCTGCACGGCGCAGCTCTCACAGGCAGTGGTTCCATAGGCTCGAAGCTGGTGGCAGGCCGGTTTGCCCAGAACGTCCAGTTCCGGGAACCATTGCAGCATCTGGCGGTTCAGGGCCTGGATCTCCTTGTCCGGATTGACCAGAACCACGCCCGTTGTGATGTTGTCCACGAGGCTGCGGTAGAGCTGCTCCTGTTCGCCAAGGGCGCGGATCAGGGACTCG
>JBFWMD010000002.1:0-92549 GCA_050251775.1 Desulfovibrio sp. | reverse complement strand
GGGCATGTTCACGTTGGAGTCCTTCACCGCGCTCAGGAGGCTCTGGAAGGGCATGTTGTAGAAAGCCACGCGCTCCAGGTCCACCTCCACTTGGATTTCGCGCTCCAGACCGCCCACCAGTTCCACGTCGAGCACGCCTTCCACGCCCTCCATGCGGTCCTCGAAGTCCTCGGCGAAAACCTTGAGCCGTTTGAGGCTGAAGGGGCCGGAGAGGACAACGTTGAGGATCGGGAAGTCCGAAAAGTTCTGTTCCTCGATGATCGGGTCGTCCGGCAGGTCCGTGGGCAGGTCGGCCTTGGCCAGGTCCACCTTGTCGCGGACCTTTTGCAGGGCGTCGTCAATGTCCACGTTGGGCGTGAATTCGATGGCGATGGCCGAAATGCCGTCGTCCGAGACCGAGGTGATCTCCTCCACGTCCGAAAGCCCCTTGAGCTTGCGCTCCAGGGGCATGGTCACCAGGGTTTCCATGTCCTCGGGGGCCACGCCCTCGTAGGAGGTGGTCACGAAGACGTAGGGAATGGTGATGTCCGGCTCGGACTCGCGCGGCAGCGAGACGTAGCTGGAAAGGCCCGCCACGATCATGAAGATCACCAGGACCATCACTGCGGGACGGCGGGCCAGGGCGGCCTTGTTGATGATCATTGGGCCACGGCCTCCGAGGGCAGCTCACCCGGCGTGCTCAGTACGCTGCTCTCCGGGTCGGGCGCGGACTGTGTTTCGGCGGCGTCGGTCCCGTTCGGGGAGGACGCGTCACCTGTCTGGCCCGACCGGGACAGCATGCTCTGGTCCGCGGGGTGGGCCTCCACGGGCACGCCTTCCTCCACGGTGTTCTGGCCGCTGACAATGAGCTTTTCGCCGACGGCCAGCCCCTTGGTGATCTGCACGCGGTCCCCGGCGATGATGCCGAATTCGATGGTCCGGGCGCGGGCAATGCCGTTCTCCTCCACAAAGAGAAAGCGCTCGCCGCCCTTGTCCACGATGGCGAAGAGCGGGGCGGACACGGCGTTTTCCACCACCTGCCGCTCCAGGCGCACGCGCGCGAGCATGCCGGGGCGGATGCGACCGTCCGCGTTGTCCACGACCACGCGGGTCTGGAAGGTCTTGGTTCCCTCGTCCGCCTTGTAGGCCACGAAATCCACCTCGCCGGTCCAGGTCTCGCCCGGATAGGCGTCCACACTGACGCCGACCCGCTGGCCCACGTGCAGATAGCGCACGTCCAGTTCCGGGACGTTCACATTGATGCGGATGTGGGAAACGTCCACGATTTCAGCCACGGTGTCGCCCACGTTGACGTATTCGCCGGGGTCCACGGCCAGATCGTTGATGCGGCCATGGATGGGCGACTTGATCAGGCCCTGGTTGTAATTGACCTGGGCCTGGGTCAGGTCCGACGTGGCGGACTCCAGGTCGGTGTTGGACTGGTCCAGTTCCTCCTGGGAGAGCAGGTTCTTGCCGCGCAGTTCCTTGCGGCGGCTGGTCTGCTTTTGGGCCAGTTCAAACGCGGAGCGGGCCTTGAGCAGGTCGGCCTCGGCCTTTTCCATGTCGATTCGGGCCACGACTTCCCCTTCCTCGACCATGTCGCCCTCGACCGGGCCAATGGCCTCGACCCGGCCCGCGCGCTCCGCAGCCAGGGTCACGTCGCGCAGCGCCTCGGTGGAGCCGGGCAGGGTCAGGATGTCGTGCAGGGTCACGGGCTGGACCTCGGCCACATATACCGGCAGCGCCTTGGCTCCCGCTGGCGCCGCGGCCTCAGGAGCGGGAGCGTCGCCGCCCCGGCCCAGCAGCAGAACGGCCAGCCCGAGCAGCACCACGGCTCCCGCGCCCAAGAGCAGCTTGCGACTCCGGGGTGTTTTTTTGGCTTCCTGGATATTTTCTTGCAGACTCATTTTTCGTCCTTACTTGCTTTGTTCGCCGCGCAGATCCTCGGCAATGCCCCGAAGGGCCGCCAAAGCGAAGCGGGAAATATGCTCGGCAAGCCGCTCGCGAAAATCGCAGGGCTTGGGATGGTCCTTGTGGATCACTCTGACAATGGGCCAGCAGAGCGCATGGTGCGTCATCATGCCGTAGATGGAGATGCAACTCTGGCGGACCAGCTCCGGGTCGGCCTCCGGCCCGACCATCTCGGCGATCATCTCGCGCAACTGCTTGCTGTCCTTGGCCAGCTGGGCCTCAATCAATCTCGGCCATGTCTCGCTGGGGTGCGCCAGTTCCATGTGGAAGATGGCCGCGAGCTGGCCCGGCTCGTCCTTGCATTCCGGGCCGCCGTAAATGTCCCGGATGACCGCGTGGATGAATGCGGTGATGCGTTCCTCCACCGGCAATGCCGGGTCGATGGACTTGGCGTTCGCACAGCCGCAGTTCTCAAGCATGTTCTTGAGCACGTCCTCGTACAATCGCTTCTTGTCGCCGAAATGGTAGTTGACCGCGGCGATGTTCGCGTCCGCAAGCTGACAGATCTCCCGGACCGTGGCGGCCAGAAAGCCCTTTTCTGAAAATACCCTGGCAGCGGCGACCAGGAGCTTTTCCTTGGTTCCACCTTCCGATTGTTCTTTGATCGTCATAGGCCTCTTCGAGCGCTTTACCGTTGAAACAAACATTTGATTAAAACGTATGGCACAACCGTGCATTTCAGGTTCGTTTAGAAATGTCAAGACGAAATCGACAACAATTGCGGGGAGACACGGCTGGCAACAGTGTTCACGCCGCACGGGCGAAAAGAGTGAGCCGGAAAAGAAACAAGACGGGGAAGCGCCTCCGGCGGCCAGAGGGGCCGCGCCCCTCTGGACTCCCATTCTGCGCCGCAATGCGATGCTGCGCATCCGCTTTGCGGCGCGAAAGGGACTGCCGAAGTCAGGGAGAGTTTCTAGTAACGATTCTGTCCTTGGTGATCCCTCTTGCGTTGCGTGTTGATGTCGTGCTCAGCACGACATCAACACGCAACGCCGAATGGGATTCCCAAGGGGCATTGCCCCTTGGGCCGCCGGAGGCAAAGCCCCGCAGGGCCGCCGGAGGCATGGCTTTACAGTTCCGAGAGAATCCGTTCGACCTCGTCGATGATGTCGCCGGGCGTGGAGGCTCCGGCGGTGAGGCCGATGCGCCGGCAGTGGCGGAGTTCGTCCAGGGGAAGTTCCTCGGGGGTTTCCACCAGCACGCAGCGCGCGCCCTGGGCCAGGCAGACCTGGGAGAGCCTCCGTGTGTTGCCGCTCATGCGTCCGCCCACCACGACCATGCAGTCCACGTCCGCAGCGATGCGCATGGCTTCTTCCTGGCGCAGCTTGGTGGCGTCGCAGATGGTGTGCAGCACGACCACGTCCAGACCGGGATCGTCTTCCATGCGCTTTGCCAGGGCCAGGAAGGCTTCGCGGTCCTGGGTGGTCTGGGCGGCGAGTACGTAGCGCCTTGCGCGGTCCAGGGCGTCGATGTTCAGTTCGTCGGGTGCGTCGAAGACCACAGCTTCGGACGTGGCGTAGGAGAGCAGTCCCTTGACCTCGGGGTGGTCGGCCTCTCCATAGAGCAGCAGCAGACGGTCTTCCCGGCTCTGGCGGGAGATGAGGGTCTGGGCTTTTTTCACGCGGGGGCAGGTGGCGTCGAGGATGGTCGCGCCCTGTCGGCGCAGTTCTTCTTCCACTTGGCGCGGAATACCGTGGGCGCGGATGACGCAGTGCGCTTCGGCGGGCACTTCCGAGGGGGAGTCGGCGGTGCGGACGCCGAGCAGTTCGTAGCGGCCCAGGACCTGGGGATTGTGGATGATGGGGCCGAGCGTGCGGATGGTGCGGCCTTCGCTGTTGGCTTCGATGAGGCGGTTCAGTTTGTTCAGGGCCATGTCCACACCCATGCAGAATCCTGCTGTCTCAGCGCGAATCACTTCCATCTGCGGTGCTCCTTGCGGCTTGTTTCGGTTGCGGATACCGCGCCGGAGCGCATTTGGCAACAGTGCGGCGCGCGTTGACCGCAAAGCGTTCCGGAGGGTATGAAGCGTTCACGCCGACGCCGGGAGTTTCGTCATCGACGTCAGGAGGTTCGTCATCGACGCCAGGAGTTTCGCAATCCACGCCAGGAGTTTCGCATGCTTGTCCTGAATCCGTTCCGCCGCGTAAGGATACTGTTCTGTGCCGCGCTGTTGCCGGTCGTGGCCTGGGTGACGCTGTGCTGGTTCGCTCCGGTCCTTGCCCAGGCGCAATCCCAGGAGACAGACACCGGGGAAGGCCGGGAGCGGGCCGCACTGGATTTCATGGTTGTCCTGCCGGGCGCGGCGGAAACGCCGGAAGAGGCGGTGCGGGCCGTGGATCTTCTGGCCGCGTCTCTCTCCAACCGCACGGGCCGCTCGGTTCAGGGCGGGTTCACCAACGATTGCGAGGGGGCGGCGGATCTGTTGGAACGGGAACCGCCGCGCTGGGGTGTGGTTTCGCTGGGCTTTTATTTACAATACGCGCAGCGGCTGAAGATGACGCCCGTGGCCTCGACCCTGCCGGGCGGGAAGAAGAGCGATGTCTGGCGCGTGCTCACGGCTCCGGAATATGGCGACAAGGAACTGGCCGGGGACTTCCGGGGGAGCATGCTTTTCGAGCGCGAGGCCGCGGCTTGCCTGTTGCTGCACGGACGCAGCGGCGGCATCGTGGGCCTGGGCGGTGACCGCTCGCCGCTGATGTCCCTGCGGGACATGGGCAGGGACGGACTTGCCGGGGTGGTGCTCGACAGTCTCCAGTACGAGGCGGTGGGGCATCTGCCCTACCGGGACGATCTGCGTTTCAAGGTGCTCTATGAAGTGCGGGATCTGCCCGCCGCGCCCGTGGTCTGGTTCGGCAAGGGCGCGGACAGCGAGGACGCCGCGTTGCTTCTGAAGGCGCTGCGCGCTTGCGCGGGTGAATCTCGGATCCGTTCGGCGCTGGACCTGCTGCGCACCACGGGATTTGGTCATGCGGACAAGCGGCTCGGGGGCCTGCTCAAAGAGTGCGGGCGCTAGCTGCGGAGTTGCTCTGGGGCGCGGGCTACTGGATCGGGTTCCCAACCTGGTTTCCGTTCTGCTCCTCGGGCGTGTCGGCGTCTTTGTCCGGCGTTTCCATCCGTTCCGTTTCCAGCGATTCGAAACAGGCCTGAAACAGAGCCTTGCGCGCTTTTTTGAGCGCGTCCAGGGCGCGGGCATACTCTCGACCCGCCCGCCAGAATTCTCCAAACAGAGAAGGCCGTTGCAGGATCGTGCGGATCAGGCCGAAGGCGCTTCCAATGGCTCCGTTGTCGCAGGCGGCGATCATTTCTTTGGAAACGGGCTGGCTGACGCTGTCGCTGACCGCACGGACCGCAAGGAAGGGGAGCTTTGCCTCCATGGCGGCCAGGGCCACGCCCGCGCTTTCCGTATCCACGGCGGCGGCTCCGGTGGTCTCGAACCAGTGTCTGCGCTCCTCGGCGTCCAGCAGCGGGTTGGCCGTGGTCAGCAGCGGCCGGGACCGGGCCGGCATTTTAGCCTCCGCAAGCAGGCGCAGGGCGGTCTCGACCGACGAGGGGGCGTCGTTGGGCACGGCCAGGGGCAGGTTTTCGTGGAGCAGGCAGACGGTGTTGCCGAGCAGGAGTTCGCCGCAACGGGTTTCGGGGTCGATGCCGCTGGCCACGCCCGCGCAGAGCAGCACCCCGGCGCCCTGGGTGGCCAGTTCGCGTCCCGCGGCCAGGGCGCGCTCCGGGCCGGGTCCGCATTGCAGGCAGACCACGCGACCCTGGGCGCAGTGCGTTTCGGCGCGCAGGAAGTGTCCCTGGACCGTTGTCCGCACGTTGCCGCAGAGCGCCCTGGTTTCCGATTCCAGGGCGGTGATCAGGCCGAGAAAGGGGCGCGAGTCATTGGGATTCATGGACCGTCCTCGTTGGAAAGGCCTCTGGACCGGGAATGGCCCAGGGTGACCGCTTCCTCCCTAGCAGAAACAAAAGCCGAAGAAAACCGGCTTTTCCCGGTGAGGAGACCCTTCGTTGACTCGCCGATGGACATTTTTTTTCCTAACGGTTAGTTTGGGTCGAAGTTGAAGGAAGCTGCTGCGGGGGGCCGGAGTACGCGAGGGACCGGATGAGTGGGCTTTGCATCGAGAAGCGCGGAGAGCTGTTGCTGATCCGTTGCTCCGAGAGGTTGACCCTTGAGGTCACGGGCCATCTGAAGAGCGAGCTGGAAATGCGCTTTGTCGAGGGCCTTTTTTCCGTTCTTGCGCTGGACCTCTCCCCTGTATATTTCTTGGACTCTTCGGGAATCGGACTGCTGATGACGTTGCGCTCCCGCGCCGCGCGCCTCGGCATCGTCTGCTGGTTGCTTTGTCCGAGCAGCGAGGTGGTCAGGACCCTTGAACTGGTCAAGCTGTTCGATTTTTTTGAATATGCGGAGAGCGAGAAGGAGCTGGGCCTGTTGGTCGACTGAGGAAGGAACGGATGCCGTACTACATCAGACATTATTTCGATCCGGATTTCGACCATTTCCACCTGCAACCCCGGCAGCGAGACGACGGGTCCGTGGACCATTTCGACCTCGGGTACGTGCAGAATACGGTCAAGGGGCAGATTCTCGCGGAGATTGTGGAGGTGGGCGAAGGCGGGTTGCGCGGCATGGACCCGCGTTTCGTGCTGCTGGAGCCGAAGCTGCCCCAGGGGCGGAACACTCGCAGCGCGAACGACAATCCGCGCGTGCTCCTGGCGGACTGCAACGGGTACGTGTTTTACGACCAGGGTCTGATCGTCGTGAAGCAGATCCTCAACGTGCGCCGCGATGTGGACTACCACACCGGCAACATTCCCTATGTAGGGGACATGGTCGTGCATGGGGCCGTGCGTTCCGGGTTCCGCATCCGGGCCTCGGGCCTGCGCGTCAAGGGCAACATCGAGGGCGCATCCCTCGGGGCGATCCATTCCATCGTCTGCGAATCCGGGGTCAAGGGCGGCAACAAGGCTTACATCGAGGCCGGGGAGACCTTCCGATGTGGTTTTTGCGAAGCGGCGACCATCAAGGCCGGGGCCAACGTCCTGGTGGAGGGGGCCTGCCTGCACAGCAAAATTTTCGCGGGCGGCAAGCTGGCCGTGAAGGGGCGGCTGACAGGCTGCGAGGTGTACTGTTTCGAGTATGCGTATGTGGAGGAGCAGCTGGGGGGCGGCATGAGCGCCGAAACCTCCATCCTGGCGGGGTACGACCCCATGCTGCTGTATGCGGATCAACAACTCAACGAACGCATCGCCAGATTGCACGAACAGATCAAGCTGAGCGAGGCGCACATGGGAAAGGATGATGCACAGGACAAGGAGCTGCGGGCGGCCAGAGACGGCTTCCGCAAGAAGCTCCGCCTGTTGCAGCAGCGCAAGACCCAACTCTGGGAGCGCATCGATGCCACCGGTATGCTGGAGCGGTGTCGGATCATCGTTCCGGGCAGCGTTAAGCCCGGCGTGGAGATCAGCATCGGTCCCGCCTACTACAAGGTGGACGACTTCATGGAGAATGTGCGGTTCTACTATCAGGATCGTGAGATCAAGTTCGCATCACCCGCAATCGAGAAATAGCGCACTATGGACATAGCAACTTTAATCGGCCTGGTTGGTGGTTTTGGATTGATCATCACCACCATCTTCATCGGCGGAAACGTCGGTGGTTTCGTGGACGTACCTTCCATGGTGATGGTTTTCGGCGGCACAGTGGCCTCCGCCTTCATCATGTTTCCCATGAACGTGATCATCGGGACCATGAAGGTGATCATGAAGACCATCTTCTTCAAGAGTGCGGATCCGCACCAGATCATCCGCAAGGTGATCGAACTGGCCGAGACCGCCCGGCGGGAAAGCCTCGTGGCCCTGGAAAAGGTCAGCGTGGAAGATCCGTTTATGAAGAAGGGGGTCATGCTCGTGGCCGACGGCACCGAGGAGAGCCTGGTCCGGGCCGTGCTGGAGACCGAGGTCAAGTTCATGAAGCAGCGCCACCAACAGGGGCAGGGGGTGCTCAAGGGCATGGGCGCCATGTCCCCGGCCTTTGGCATGATCGGCACACTGGTCGGTCTGGTGCAGATGCTCCAGAACCTTTCGGATCCGTCCTCCATCGGTCCGGCCATGGCCGTGGCCCTGCTGACCACGTTCTACGGTTCCGTGCTTGCCAACGTGGTCTTTCTGCCCCTGGCCACCAAGCTGGAGGGACGCAGCGCCGAGGACCAGCTCTATATGGAGATCATGCTTGAGGGCGTGGTTTCCATCCAGCGCGGCGACCATCCCTCCATCGTCAAGGAAAAGCTCATGTCTTTCCTCAGTCCGGCCATGCGCGAATCCTCGGGCTAGGAAGGAGGCGCGCGTGGGCAAAAGAGTCATCATCGTCAAGAAGCCCGCTGAGGAAGGGCCGCGCAGTGAAGGACTGCCGCCGTGGATGGCCACGTTCGCGGACATGGTCACGTTGCTGCTCTGCTTCTTCGTGTTGCTGCTCTCCTTCGCCAACCAGGACGTGCAGAAGTTCCGCGACGTGCTCGGTTCCCTCCGGGACGCCTTTGGCGTGGCCGTGGTCCGGACAAAGTCCACGGAGTTGTCTTTGGAGACCAGCAGCAGTTCGCAGACGCTGACCGCGCCCACCAGTTCCACGGAGCAGATTCTCAACGGCGTGGTCATCCGCATCCGCTCCATTCTGGACAAGACGCCGGAGCTGAAGCAGGCCAGCGGCGTGCGCGTGGATCGGGAGGGCGTGCTTTTCGACGTGCGCAGCGCCGCGCTTTTCGAGCCGGGCTCGGCAAAGCTCAGGCCCGAGGCAAACCGCGCCCTGGACAGCGTGGTCCTCTTGCTCAAGGAATATCCGCTCAACCTCGTGGTGCGCGGGCATACGGACAACAGTCCGGTGACCACGGGGCGGTATCCCTCGAACTGGGAACTCTCCGCAGCCCGGGCCGCCAATGCCCTGGCCTACATCGTCGAGGTCGGGGGCATTCCCGTGAACAGGGTCAAGGCCGTGGGCTATGCCCACACCCGGCCCGTTGCTCCGAACACCACGGTGGAGGGGCGGCTGGCGAACCAGCGGGTGGAGTTCTACTTCCACAAGCCGGACGACGACAACTGGTAGGCGGGGAAAGATGCCCAAAGGCAATATCGACGACGATGTGATCATCATCGAGCAGTACGAGGACGCGCCGCCTCGCGAGGAGGGGCTGCCCGCATGGATGGCCACGTTCGCGGACATGGTCACGCTGTTGCTCTGTTTCTTCGTGCTGCTGCTCTCCTTTACCAACCAGGACATCAACAACTTCCAGATGCTCATGGGCGCCATGTCCGACGCCTTTGGCGTGCAGAAGGAGCGCAGCGACTCCAAGGAAATTCCCTACGCGGACAAGTCGCGCAGTTTCAAGACCGAGATGGAAAGCGAATCCGAGGTCAAGCAGCTGGCCGCCTCGTTGCGCAAGTTTATTCAGGACGAGACCCTCACGGGGGAGGCGTCCCTGAGCGTGGACAATTCCGGCGTGTTGCTCCGCGTGGGCAACAAGGCCATGTTCCGGCCCGGATCGTATGATCTGACACCCGAGTCCATCACGGTGCTGGTGGAGGTCATCAAGCTGCTCAATTCCACGCCGTTCAACCTGATCGTGACCGGGCACACGGACGGCGAAGCGCTCAACGACCAGCTCTTCGACACCAACTGGGAACTTTCCGCCACGCGGGCGGCGGCCTGCCTGCGCTTCATCCTCGAGCACTCCAGTGTTTCGCCCTCGCGGCTCAAGGCCGTGGGACTGGCCGGGTCCAAGCCGCTGGTCCCGAGCACGACCGAGGCCAACAAGGCGTTGAACCGCCGTGTGGATTTCTATTTCAAGTTGCCTGGCGACGATAACTGGTAACTCTCCGCGCCGGGAAAGGAGCAGGCATGCAACGCATTGAATGGAACCTGGAGCTGGAAGTGGGCATTGGACTGCTCGACGCCCAGCATATGAATATGGTCAATCTGATCAACCAGCTGGGCGACGCCATTGAAGAAGGCCGGGGCGGCCCCGTGGCCAGCGAGGTTCTCGATCAACTCAAGCTCTACACCTCCTACCATTTCACCAGCGAGGAACGGCTGCTGCGGATTCACAACTATCCGGCCCTGGAAGAGCACAAGCGCGAGCATGCCGAGTTCACGGACGAGGTCGAGGATTTCTCTCTGGATCTGCGTACAGGAGTGCCCGGTGTCGATGCGGCGCTGCACGATTACCTGTGTCAGTGGTTCGTGGTCCACGTCCAGTCTTCGGACCAGCGCTACGCCAAGTTCCTGCGCGGCAAGGGCGAACGATGAATTCCACCTGGTCGTGGGAAGCTGCATGGACCTCTACGAGCTGACGCAACGGCTCATGGGCATGCGCGCCCCGGTCTGGGACCGGCACGCCAACCCTTGGAGCGTCTATACCCGAGTTCCCCTCCTGCCCCTGTTCGCCCTGGCCATCTGGAGCCGCGTCTGGATCGGCTGGTGGGCGGCGCTGCCCGTCCTGCTCCTCGTTTTCTGGACCTGGCTCAATCCCCGACTGTTTCCCCCGCCGCGTTCCATTGAGAACTGGGCCTCCAAGGGCGTGCTTGGCGAGCGGCTCTGGCTGAACCGCAAGCGCGTGTCCGTGCCCGGGGCGCACCGGCGCATGGCGTGGGGGTTCACGGTCCTTGCGCTGTTGGGAACGGCGCTGCTGGTCTGGGGTCTGTATGCGCTACGCCCCTGGCCCACGCTTTTGGGCGTCACCCTGGCTGTCTGCGCCAAGCTGCTGTTCGTGGACCGCATGGCCCGCCTTTTTGAAGACATGCGCGACATGTCCGGACAGGCCCGGCCAAAGCAAGACAAAAAATAATCCGCAGGCCGTGTCGGGCGTAAATCCGCTGGAATTTCGGACAACGGCGGTCGGATTCAAACCCGATCCGCATTCGTGAAAGAAAGAATTAATTCCGGTTGCTTGACTTGAACAAATCCCGGTGTAGCTTAATCTCAAACACAGGGGGCTGTTATGTCCATAGAATGGGGTTTTACTGAATCGATCTTTGTTTTCTGCGTGATTGCGCTGTTCTTCCGCATTGAGGCGGAGGGGCCTGCGCTGGCCGCAGCGGTGCGCAGCGGGTTTCGGTCCCTGGGAGCCACGCGCAAGCACCCCCAACGCAGCGATTTCTACTGCTTTTTCCACTCCGGAGCTCTGACCGGGAGGTAGGCCTTCGGGAGCGACGCTCTCTGGTCGGCAGTATCGATCTTTACGCACTCCTCCTCTTCTCGACGCACGAAGCGCCTGACCCGCACAGCGGATCAGGCGCTTCACTTTTGATGACGGGGATTCGCGGAAGACCGAGCCATGGGCTTTCCACTGTCAACTGTTCCGCTTCAACTCTTCTGGGCGATTTTTGCCCAGGTGTCGCGCAGGGTGGCGGTGCGGTTGAACACAGGCTTGCCCGGCGCGTGGTCCTTCGTGTCCGTGCAGAAGTAGCCCAGCCGCTCGAACTGGCAGTGCCAGCCCGGTTCCTGTTGCGCCAGACAGGGCTCCAGCAGGGCCCGCACCGTGGTCAGGGATTCGGGGTTCAGCAGTTCCTTGAAATCGCGGTCCTTGACTGCGGCGGGGTTCTCCACGCTGAAGAGCTTGTCGTAGAGCCGGACCTCGGCCGGAACGGCGTGGGCCTCGGAAACCCAATGCAGGGTTCCCTTGACCTTGCGGCCATCCTTGGACCAGCCGCCCTTGGTTTCGGGGTCGTAGGTGCAGCGGATTTCCGTAATCTTGCCGTCCGCATCCTTGTCGAACCCGGTACAGGTCACATAGTAGGCGTAGCGCAGGCGCACCTCGCGGCCCGGAGCAAGGCGGAAGAACTTCTTGTTCGGCGGTTCTTCCATGAAGTCCTCGCGCTCGATGTAGAGCACCTTGGAGAAGGGCACGATGCGCGAGCCCTGGCTCTCGTCCTCGGGGTGGAAGGGCATGTCGAATTCGTCCACCTGGTCTTCGGGGTAGTTTTCAATGACCAGCCGCACGGGGTCGAGCACGCCCATGACGCGCGGGGCGCGGGCGTTGAGGTCTTCGCGCACGCAGTGTTCCAGCAGGGCGTAATCGACCATGGAGTTCGCCTTGGAAACGCCGATGCGGTCGCAGAAGTCGCGCAGGGCTTCGGGAGTGTAGCCCCTCCGGCGCAGGCCCGAGATGGTGGGCATGCGCGGATCGCTCCAGCCGGAGACGTGGCCCTCGGAAACGAGCTGGATCAGCTTGCGCTTGGAGAGCACGGTGCAAGTCAGGTTCAGCCGGGCGAATTCATACTGGTAGGGCCGTTCCGGGAAGCTGCCCAGGGTGTCCAGCACCCAGTCGTAGAGCTCGCGGTTGTTCTCGAACTCCAGGGTGCAGATGGAGTGGGTCAGGCCTTCCAGGGCGTCCGAAAGACAGTGGGTGAAATCGTACATCGGGTAGATGCACCACGTGTCGCCTGTGCGGTGGTGGTGCGCCCGCTTGATGCGGTAGAGGGTCGGGTCGCGCATGACCACGTTGGGCGCGGCCATGTCGATTTTGGCGCGCAGCACCCGGGCGCCGTCCGGAAATTCGCCCGCGCGCATGCGCCGGAACAGGTCGAGGTTTTCCTCGACGGAGCGCTCGCGAAAGGGGGAGGGCTTGCCCGGTTCGGTGAGCGTGCCCCGGTATTCGCGGATCTCCTCGGCGCTGAGGTCGTCCACGTAGGCCTTGCCCATCTGGATGAGCTGCTCGGCAAAGCCGTAGATCTGCTCGAAGTAGTCCGAAGCGAAAAATTTGTTGTCCCAGTTAAAGCCGAGCCAGCGCACGTCCTCCTGGATGGAGTCCACGTATTCCTGTTCTTCTTTGGACGGGTTGGTGTCGTCAAAGCGCAGGTTGCATTTGCCGCCGTATTCTTTGGCGAGGCCGAAGTTCAGGCAGATGGACTTGGCGTGGCCGATGTGTAGATAGCCGTTGGGCTCGGGAGGAAAGCGCGTGTGAACCCGTCCCTGGTATCTGCCCTCGGCGAGGTGGGCGTCGACGATGGTGCGGACGAAATCTTTACCGACACGGGGTTCCGAAGACCCGGCGTCATTCTGGTTGCTCATGGCTGTTCCTCGCGTGGAAGGGTTTTGTTCCGATGGTACGGTGCAACGCCGCGTCGCGGCAAGAGGCCGTCACAACGGGTCGGCGGAAAATACGGAAAATGCGGCCCCGGGTCAAATGGGAAGCGGGGTCCGGCAACCGGATACCTGGTAACAGGGTTTCATTCCAGTGAAAAGACAGGAGATCGCGTAAAACCACTTTTCAAGCGTCGGCAAATGAGGTAAGGAAGCCGAGGCGCGAGGTGCGGCATTGATGCAGCAGTGATATCACCCCCAGCGAGCACGAAGACTGATCACCACATGAAGTTTTGCGGCCTCTTTTCCAGTTACCAGGTGCTGGTCTACCCCGAGCAGGTCGGGGAATGCCGGACACTGAATATCCGTTGCATCCTTCCGGTGCTGTTTTTCGGCTTCCTTTTTGTCATGTCGGTGAGTTTCGCCCTCCTGCTCAACGTCTATTTCTCCCAGACCGAACTTCGGGCAGAGTTTCAGACCCAGGAGCAGCAGCGGCTCGACCAGCGGTTGGCCATCCTTTTCCAGGCCCGGCGGCTCATGGCACTCCAGCACGATTACGACCGCATCGACGATTTCTGCAGCAAGCTCATGGTCATGACCAATATGAGCGAACCCAACCAGGACTGGGACGACTTTACGGGCAGCGGCGGCCCCATGATCAACAGCACGACTCTTTCGCCCTACGATACCCGCAACCTGATCCGCAACATGCAGGGCGCTGTGGCGGCCCTGAACCGCGAGGTCATGGACAGCGAGGTGCTCCAGCAGCTGATTTTCAAGCAAGTCCGGGAAAACAAGCAGGTCCTGGACTCCACGCCTTCGGTCTGGCCCGTGAAGGGCCGGATCACCTCCGGGTTCGGCATGCGGCAGCATCCCTTTGACCATACCGCCAAGTTCCATCGGGGGCTGGACATTGTGCCGCCGGGAGGACGGGGGACCCCGATCCACTCTCCGGCCAACGGAACCGTGATCTTCACGGGCCGGGACGGCGGCTACGGACTCAGCCTGCTCATCCAGCACCACGGGAACATCACCACGCGCT
This sequence comes from Desulfovibrio sp., assembly GCA_050251775.1. Taxonomy (GTDB): domain Bacteria; phylum Desulfobacterota; class Desulfovibrionia; order Desulfovibrionales; family Desulfovibrionaceae; genus Paucidesulfovibrio. Next base: position 78,486 of record JBFWMD010000002.1, on the reverse strand, counting down.
ACGGTCACCTCAAGAGCATCGCGGTCAAGCTGGGACAAAAAGTCCATCGCGACGACATCATCGCCTTTGTGGGCAACTCCGGACGCAGCACCGGGCCGCACCTGCACTATGAAGTGCTGGTGGCGGGCAAGCCCCAGAATCCCAAGAAATTCATTCTGAACTAGTTGGACGGCTCGCAAGGTCCGTTGCGTTCGGAAACTCCTGTTTCCGGTCGCGCAGCGTTGCGTCGAGCGTGGAAGACGAAAGAAAATCCGGTACCGGTCCCTTCCCTGGGTCCGGCAGTCGGATTCTGTTCGGACAGCGCGGCATGGCGGTCCGAAACGTGGCGGTTACACTCAGGCGACCGCGCTCTGAGAGACGCTGGACATGTCCATGCCCTGCGCCTGATAGGCGCGCATGGCCGTGCGCAGCAACGCGGACTGGCTGTTGTTCCCGGTTTCGGCCTCATTGCCGCCGGTCTGGTCCTGGAAGAGGCTCTCCAGGCTGATGTCGCCGTTGGCGAAGGCCTGGCGCAGTTCGTCCATGGTCACCACGCCGTCCTCGTTGAGGTCGTACTCGTCGTACTCTTCGTCACTGGAGGACGAGGAGCTGGAGCTTTCCTCGGTTTCTGAAGCCGCCGTGGTGGACGCGGTTCCGGACGCGGTGGCGGCCGAGGCGATGGTTTCGCCGCTCAGTTCCGTGCCAGTGGCCATGCCATCCGGCGGCTGCATGGCGGCGTCCAACTCCTCGGTGGTGATGGAGCCGTCGCCGTCCGTGTCCAGCGCTTCGAAGAGATCCTCGCTCAGCCCGCTTTCTTCCAGATTCAGCGCGCCGTCTCCGTCGGCGTCGCTCTCAGAGATCAGCGAGTCGGCAAAGCTCATCCCGGCCGTCTGTTCCGACCCGTCCATGCCCTGCATGAGCATGTTCAGGCCGCCCATCATCTTGTCGGTTTCCTGCTTGCGGGCCTCCACGTCGGCGGCGATTTCCTCCTGGGTAAGATACCCGTCGCCGTCGGCATCCGCGGTTTCGAACATGCTCTGGTCGATCCCGGCCTCGGTGAGGCTGAGCAGGCCATCGCTGTCGCTGTCCTTGTCATTGACAAAGGAACTGGCGAACTCCTCGCTGGATCCCCCTTGGCTCTGGTTCCGCATTTGGGCCAGGATTTCAGGGGAAAGGCTCGATAACGTCGAGCTGCCTATGCCGGAGATATCCACGACACTCCTCCCTGTTGAGGGTTTCTGGTCGGGGTGGGAGGCAGAACTTGCCGCCCTGGTCCCCGGTTGCGTGACAAGCAAAGGCAGGGCCTGAATATGTTAAGAGGTATTTTCTTATTATTTTTTAATATTATTCATGGCCGGACCCAATCGGGAACAAATACGGCAACGGGCTTGAGCTAGGACCTGGACCAGGGTACGGGAGCGTATACTGGCAGGCCGCGTTCAGACCGTCGCCAACGATTCAACGCAAGGAAAAACGCATGCGGATATGGGTGGATGCGGACGCCTGTCCCAACGTGATCAAGGACATCCTCTTCAAGGCGGCGCTGCGGCGCGGAGTGCGGCTGACTCTGGTGGCCAACGCCACGCTGACGGTCCCGCTCTCGCCCCTCATCGACACGGTTCGCGTTGCCAAGGGGCTGGACGAGGCGGACAAGGAGATTGCGCTTCGGGTGGAACCAGGCGACCTGGTTGTGACCGCCGACATCCCCCTGGCGGACAAAATCGTGGACAAGGGGGCCACGGGGCTGAATCCCCGAGGGGAATTGTATACCGAGGAAAACGTCAAGGGGCTGTTGCGCATGCGCAACCTCATGGAGGAACTGCGCAGCGGGGGCCTGGCCTCGGGCGGTCCGGCCCCGCTCGGCGCGCGCGACAAGCAGGAATTCGCCAATCAGCTGGATCGGTTTCTGACGAAAAGCTTTACAGGACAATAAAACATTTATATTATTTCATTAAAAGTTTACAGGAGCTGCATTTCAATGGGAACACAGAAGAGAAAAATAACCTAATAGATTTTGCTAAGCTGAGAAACAACCAAGAACCCGTTCTTGATGGTTTCAATTTTAACTTGCTCTCCTGATTTGATGGCATGACCGCAAAGCTTGCCAGGTTTATGAGGAATAGCTTTCCAAGAAATATTAAAAATATTTATAATTCCAGGTGTATCTTCAGCAATCTTATTTTCGACAATAGCTGTCTGCCCGATAAAGTCAATGGGGTCGATTTCATATTCTTCAGAACCGTCCCAATTTGAAACTAAAATATGACGTTGCTGCAGTGCTTGCGATATTTTGTTATTAAAGAATGCGTTGTCGAACATGACTTTGCTTTTTTCAAGATAATCGTCGCATGCAGCTTGTTGTGTCGCACGCTTCAATGGATCAAACTCATAACGACTTGTAACAATGATAACATAGGATGCTTGATTGTTGGTTTTTATGTATTTCCCTAATTCAAGACCTGCTTCATCGGAATCTACACCATGAATATCATCCATCATCTGGTCCAGCAGGATAAAGTGATAGTTGTTTTTCTCGCTAAGATGCTTTCCCTTACGACCATCAATTGCATGGTCAACGACAAAACCCATCGCTTCTAGTTTTGGAGTTATGTTGTCCACATAGTCTTGATCGTTGTCGACGACCAGAATACTAAATTGTTTTTTTAAAATCTTGTTGATGTAATTTGGCATATTGTACCTCACTTTTTAGTGTAACCGATTAGTCAACGAGAAGAAATCGTTTGGCAGCTATCGCAATCGCGAAATCCCCTTCGTCAAGCGCGCATTTTGACCTTGCGTCAGTCGCTCCAGCTGAAATACAGTTGTATCTCGTTTCATGGTCCATAAGATTGCTGTTGGCAATTATCAAGGATCTCGGAAAGAGACGATCGAAAATCTTAATATAGAGTAAACCAACATCTGGTGATGACTCTGCTGATGTCGGTGATTCGCGCATGTCAAGATCGATGAATATGATGTGATAATCAAGATTTTTTTTATCAGGCATCAGCATAGCGGTCGATGGATCGGAAGCACAATCAACGTTAATAAAGCCTGACCGTTTAAGTCTGCTTACAGCGTTTTCTTGATAATTGAGATCATCATCAACTACAAGGATTGCAATGTCTTCTTTTTTGAAGATATATTTATCTCTAGTTTGATTTAGCGTTGTCATGACCCGGGGTTCTCCAATTGCCAATCCAATTCGAGCAAGTGGAGATGTAACACCTGTAAGTTCATCGGTGAGTTGTTCAAAAATAAGCTTCGTTAATGTCTCCTTGTGAAGTTCATCAGGAACGTTAATGATTATTGTAGGCACAATTCTGTTTGCAGCAGAATCTTTTTCAAGTACAAATTTTGCACCGCTAGTGTAAGCGTGTTTCAACCAATGGAATTTGGATACCGGATCATCCCATCCTATTTTTTCAAAATGCAAACGAACCTGCTCCGGGGCTCGCAATGAGGTAATATCCATTGCATCCGCAATTCTTAGAATGGAACAGATTAGGGAAACACGAATGCTAAACTTGCCTGGGCCAAATTGGTCACAATAGAAGTCACTAGTAAGGTCTTCAGACCTCCTGTGTCCCATGCAAACTTTAGCCAAAATATCAGACTGTTCAGATGTTAAGAACAAGTGCTCCTTGTTATCTTGAACATACTGTGCTGAACGGATATGATGATCTTTTCGAATAATCGGAAGGAACGTGGAAAGAGCACGCTTGTGCTGCTCTCTAATATCCTCATCGCGCACAATGGAATGACCTATATCATGAAGCCAGCTGCCAGCTAAGAGATAATATAATTCCTCAGTATTGAGAGCATGTTGGTTAGTAGCATCAAATAATCCAGCCGTGGAACAAAGTTCGCTAGCTTTGTCGACGACATTTTCACAATGAATGTCATTGTGCAATGTGAGCTCGCTATGGATTTGCTCAAGGATTTGTAGCTTGTTTATGAAATGCTGCCTTGCTACTAACGCTTTGAGTGTATATGTTCCAATCATGTACTTAGTATCTTTATTATCCACCTCGAAAAGTCGCTGCATGATGTGCATTATTGCCACCGATTTGCTTTATTTAGCGCAGCCTGCTTATCTGCCGATTCTGACACTTTTTTCTCTTGAGTATGCACACTATGCTCTTTGCAAAGCTCTAAGTAGATGCTTTCCAATACCTCTCTGTAGCGAGGTGGAGCTGACAACGTTCTTCTAAAGAAGCCAGGAATTGCGTAATTATCTGTTACCGCCTTGAATTGCTCTTGCAAAGCCAAAAAACAATCATTTGCAACGAAGCATTCAACTTCATTTGCATCAAAAATTATCAGTTCAGTGTCTTTTGAAACATCATTTATCATTTTATGTGTCGTTGTAATGGGATGCCATTGTATTTCTGTCTGTGGGATTCCCCATGTTAATGAGGCTAATGCCCGTAACTCTTCTTTTTTGCTTATTACACAAACATTGAACGGTCTATTTTCATTTTTTGAATATTGTGAATGCGTAGAGCGCAACAACATCATGCCGCATGCTCGCTGGAACTCCAATTTGAAACTTGTCCCATTCGTATAGGCAGCGTTGTATTCAATGTTTCCACCAGATTCAGTCATAGCTTCCTTGACAAAGTAAAGGCCAAGGCCTGAACTATTCGCGTTCGATCTGCCGATCATAAAAATTGTATCTTTTTTGTTCTTAGGTATGCCTGAACCAGTATCTTCCATTAAAAGAATTGTTTTTGCGTATTCTGGGCGAGTCATGAAAGTCGCGCGTAAGCTTTTTTCCAATGAATTTTCCATAGCTCTAACAGCGTTGTCTACAAGATGATCAAATACACGTTCGAGGCGGCGTCTGTCGAAGTATATAGCCGGAACACTATCATCTCCGTGTATTTCCCATTTGACACCGACTGAATCACAATGTGACTTTAATACTTCTTCGAGCAACGGTATCGGATCAACGGCATCAGGTTTTGGAGATCCACGCATAATGTCATCGACAGCTCTTTGAAGCTTTTGAGCGTTTACTTGCATCCTTTCTAACTTAGCTTTTATAACATCAGTATATATATTATTATCTATTATTTCTTTTATTTGGCCGTCAATATTATTTACGGGGGATTTGAAATGATGAACTACTGATGAAAATCCGACTTTCATTTCAAGAGACATCTGTATTGCATTTACAATTTCTTGAACAAGTTCAACATGCCAGTCCGTGAAGTAATTTGGTTTTGGGCTCTCTAAGTTGATAATTCCAGCACGCTTAGTCCTTTGATTAAAAGGAACCATTAATGCACTTTTTGTATCAAGGTTTAATTGTTGCTTAAAGTTGCTTTGCGTACTAAGATTGTTCATTTTGAGATATTGAATAGTTTTGTTGTTTATTAATTCACCAGATGCACAACTGTTGATCATAACAGAGTTGCCAATGTCTTCTCCAGTTGTAGCTCTGACAAACAGAATGTCATCTATATTATTATCTGCTACAAGCGTTTGTCCATGCTCATTGGATGTAAGCTCAAGCGCCGCATTGAGAGCCAGTTCGTAAATATTCCCGTGTCCACTTGAAGTCAGAATTTGGTTTCTCCATTCTTGAAGCTTCTTTCTGTCTTCTTTACGACGATTGCTTTGCAGTATGTATTGCAAAGGAATCGCTGTTTGTCTGCATAGATCTGCCATTTGGTCCACATCCCACGATGTAAACCGCTTAACTACAGGGCTTTCAAGTCGTAGCGCACCGATTACGCCATATTCTTCGTTGCTAATTGGTAATATTAATAAGCTTCTAGTATTGTTCTTTAATTCAATGCAGCTTATGCCTCTGCATTCTTCGATATCGTTTATTATTTCTGGGAAGTTGTTCAAAATGCATTTCCCAACAAGAACTGAATTAACATTCCACTCGGCTTTTTTTTCAGCCGGGTATCGGCTCCTAACTATTTGGTTGTCTCGGTCATAATCATATAGCTGCCCCGTTGTGTTGCTGATTAGTCGTGTTGCAGCATGCACTATATCACAAAACAGTTTCTCCTCGCTTGTTCCTTTTAGAATGGCCTTGTCAATATCGCGCAACACTTTTAATTTGTTTTGCTTTTCTTCTAGAGAGATACCCATCTTTGCTTGCAGGCACAGATTGTTTAGCTCTGTCTCATGGTCTATGGTAAATGCTGCCCGCTTTGCGTGCAGCAACTGTAGTATTCCACATACTTTATCTTCATTTTCAGAAAAGATCGGTAAAGTCATTTCGGAAAGTGGTGTTATCTGAACACATGGATTTTTAAATTGTAAATGTGGGAGAAGTCTACAATCGTCAACTCTTGTTGGCTGCCTGCTCTCTGCTGCAATCCGCATAAGGCTTTCTTGATTGTCGGCCTCTTTCACATGCCAGTGTTCAGAATTCCATTTTACTAGATTGCCCTCGTTTTTAGTCACGCTCAACTCTAAAAAAAAATTTTCATCACTGTACCAGTAAAAAATTGCCTGCTGAGCGCTACTTACTTCGATAGCCATAGATAAAAAGGATTTCAAATAATTATTGTCTGGCTGCTGCAGGTGTCGCGTTTGGGCGGTCATACTCAAAGCTCCTTTTTAATACAAAGCGGCCTGAGTTATCGGTTAGAAATAAGATGCATATTTAATTTAATGCTCGCATTTGTTTTTAGGTTTAGCGATGGTCTTTGTTTATTATTAAATAATAATACTATCACTCTATTGAATATGTCAAGAACAATCCTGATCAACATTGAATATGATATCAATTTGTTCCAGGAATTGTCGTTTGTCCGAATGGGTTTCCAAGCGTCTATCTGACCATGGAATGTATTTCGCCTCCCCGGTTCACCGCCTGCGAGTGTTTCTCGAAATGGAAAAGCGAATCGTCTTTGCTGCAAAATGTGATTATTCAAGCCGTGTTTTTTCCCCATTGCAAAATGCAGCCAGAGAGTATACCCCACGCCTGGATGTGCGTTTCAGACCAGAAATTTTCAACAAAAAGACGATCAGCAGCATGAAGCGAGAAGGTTTTGCGACCCGGCTCGGCGTTTTGACCGCCACGCTGGGGTCCGCCGTGGGTTTGGGCAATATTTGGAAATTCCCCTACATGACCGGGCAGAACGGCGGGGCCGCCTTTTTGTTCATCTATCTCGCGGCCACGGTGGTGGTGGGCCTGCCCGTGATGACCTCGGAGATCATGATGGGCCGCCACGCGCGGTCCAACGCCATCACAACCTGGAAAAAGGTTGCGCCGGACAATTCCCTGTGGATGCTCGTGGGCGTCTGCGGCGTGCTCGCGGCCTTTTCGATCATGGCCTTCTATACGGATGTGGTAGGCTGGGTTTTTCGCTACGTGGTCCAGGCCGTGAGCGGCGGACTGAACTCCTCGGATCCCAAGGCGGCCGAGGCGGTGTTCGAGGCCACGGTTTCCTCGCCCTGGGCCTCCCTGGCCTGGCAGTGGGGCGTGCTGCTGTTGGTGGGGGCCATCGTCATCGGCGGGGTGAGCAAGGGGATCGAGAAAACCACCAAGGTGCTCATGCCGGTGCTGCTGGGCATGCTCATGGTGGTCTGCGCCCGCTCCCTGACCCTGCCCCGCGCCTGGGAAGGGCTGGTCTTCCTCTTCAACCCCGACTTCTCCAAGGTCACGGGCGAGGTCGTGCTCATGGCCATGGGCTTGGCATTTTTCAAGCTTTCCATCGGCATGGGAACCATGATGACCTACGGGAGCTATTTTCGCGCGGATGCGGACGTGCCACTGACCGCCACACGGGTGATGCTCGCGGACCTGACCGTGTCGCTGCTGGCGGGCGTGGCCATCTTTCCGGCGGTGTTCAACTACGGCTTTGAGCCGGCGGCCGGACCGGGCCTGTTGTTCATGACCATTCCCGCCGTGTTCAGCTCCATGCCCTTTGGCCAGGTGTTCATGGTCATTTTTTTCGTGCTCACGGCAGTGGCCACCATCGGGGCCATGCTTTCGCTCTTCGAGGTTCCCGTGGCCTTCATGATCGAGAGCGGTCTGGGCTGGCCGCGGCGCAAGGCCACCATCGCCACGGCCCTGGGCCTGGGCCTGTGCGGTGTTCCGGCCACGCTGTCCTTCAGCTCCATGAGCGGCGTGACCCTCTTTGGCCTGAACTTCTTCGACTTCTATGACTATCTCTCGTCCAACCTGCTCATGCCTATCGGTGGCTTCTTCATCTGCATCTATGCGGGCTGGTTCTGGGGCCGCGAGCGTACCGAGGCCGATCTGGGCAATGGGGGCGCGCTCGGCTTCCGGGGCGTGGTGCGACTCTTTTCCGTGATCGTGTTGTGGCTTACGGCGCTGCTGGTGCTCACGGTGCTGCTCAAGGGGCTGGGTCTTTTCTAGCGAGACCGTTGCGGACTGTCCGGCCTGTTTTTTTCGAGCGCCCCGGCGTTTCCTCTCCTCAGGGACAGGAACGCCGGGGCGCTCGGGTTTTGTCTAGCCTTCCGTGAATTCGAAGCGCAGCGGCTTGGTCAGGATGCCGTGAATGGGACAACCCTTGAGGGCCGCGAGCAGCCGCGTTTTCTGCTCCTGGGGCGGTTCGTCCTGGAACGTGACACCGCACTCAAAGACATGGCCTTCGCCGTCGGGCACGAGCGAGACACTGGCTTCCGCTCCCGAAAGATCGATGCTGTGGGCCTGGGCATAGACCCGCAGGGTGATGTTCAGGCAGGTGGCCAGGGAGGCCTCCAGCAGTTCGAAGGGGGTGAAGCCGCTGTCCGCGCCGCCCTTGGCCGCAGGGGCGTCCGCCTTGGCGGAGAACTTGTCATTGGTGAATTTTGTCAGATAGTTCGCTTTCAAGCTATTGGTGCGGATCATGAGAATACCTCGCTGGGGGGATTGCCCCGGCATGCGGGCCGCGTGGACCAAAGGCATTGCGGGCCGCGGTGGCCGGAGCGGGTGGGACCAGGGGGACCATTGCCGTTGCCTATGCGGAGCATAGAAAGGAGCCGCGTCCATGGCAATGAGTGATTCGCCGGGCAGGCCCCTGGGATGCGGTTTTCGGGGAGGTGGTCCTGTTTCTGGTGTGCTTGCTCGGGCAGCGGCACGCGCACCTGTTGCGAGCGGTTATTCATAACACGAGTGTTGAACTCTTCATCTTTAAGTGATATGAATCCTAAAAACGTGTTACTTGGAGATTTTCACAAACTGCAGATTTCCGTTAACCCGAGAGGAGGAATCCGATGTTGGAAATGGAAATGGTCATGATGAAAGGGTCCGCGCCCAAGAACGTGGATCCGAACGCATTCTCGTTCGTGCAGGTGGATGCGTCCAAGTGCCAGGCCTGCGGAACGTGCGCAGAGGTCTGTGGAACCGGAGCGATCCAGCCCATCAATGCCGAGGGCATCCACGGCGTGGTGGACCCCGTGGCCTGCATGAACTGTGGCCAGTGCCTCGTGAACTGCCCCTTTGGCGCCATTTATGAGGAAGTGTCCTTTGTGGACGACGTGCTCGCCGCCATCAACGATCCGGACACCGTGGTGGTCTCCATGCCCGCGCCGGCCGTGCGCTACGGACTGGGCGAACCCTTTGGCATGCCCGCCGGAACCTACGTGGGCGGCAAGATGCACGCGGCCCTGCGCAAGCTCGGCTTCGACCTGATCTGGGACAACGAGTTCACCGCAGACGTGACGATCATGGAAGAGGGCAGCGAGCTGATCAAGCGCGTGGCCCATCCGGATCCGCACCATCCCCTGCCGCAGTTCACTTCCTGCTGTCCGGGCTGGGTCAAGTTCGTGGAGTCCTACTATCCCGAGCTGATTCCGCACATGTCCACCTGCCGTTCGCCCATCGGCATGCTCGGCCCCCTGGCCAAGACCTACGGCGCGCAGCAGGCCAACGTGAACCCCTCCAAGATGTACACGGTGTCGATCATGCCGTGCATCGCCAAGAAGTACGAGGGGCTGCGCCCGGAAATGGCCTCCAGCGGCTACCGCGACATCGACGCCACCATCACCACCCGTGAGCTGGCCTACATGATCAAGAAGGCGGGCATCGACTTCAAGAAGCTCAAGGACGAGAAGCCGGATCCGGTTCTGGGCGAGTCCACGGGCGCGGCCACGATCTTCGGAACCAGCGGAGGCGTGATGGAAGCGGCTCTGCGCCTGGCCTACGAGGTGCTCTCCGGCGACAAGCTCAAGAATCCGGACATCAAGGCCGTGCGCACGGCGGAAGGCATCAACACGGTTTCCGTGGATGTGCCCAAGTTCGGCAAGGTCAATGTGGCCGTGGCCAGCGGACTGGAAAACGCGGTCAAGCTCTGTGAGGAAGTCAAGGCCGGCAAGTCGCCGCACCACTTCATCGAGATCATGACCTGCCCCGGCGGCTGCGTGAACGGCGGCGGACAGCCCATCGCCCCGGACGTGCGCATGAGCGACAGCGGCTCGCGCATGGTCGCGGAGTTGAAGAACCGTTTTGGCCGCAACCGCATTGCCTAACCCAAGGAGGATGGAAATGAACAACGCATTGGGAATGACCCGGAGAGGGTTCATCAAGGCCGCTGGTGTGGCCGCTGCCGTGGCGCTGGTCAATGGCGGCATGCTGGTCAAGGCCGAGGCCGCGTCCCTGGACTTCGTGGGCAAACGGCAGGCTTCCGTGTATGCGACCGACGCCAAGGTCTACAAGATCCGCAAGTCGCAGGACAACCCGATGATCAAAAAGATCTACGCCGAGGACGGCTTCCTGTCCGAGGGCCCGCTGGGCCACAAGTCGCACCAGCTCCTGCACACCTATTATTATGATCGGAGCGCGGGCATCAAGGCGCTCAAGGCCAAGGGCGTCAAGCTCAAGGTCTAGTCCGTCCCAAAGCCTCCATTGCAACCTGAGGCGAGGGCGGTTCTGACCCGAGGGTTGCCTTTCCCGCGCGGAACCATGCGCATTTGTTCAACGATTTCAGGCAGGAGCCGGAGCGCCGCCCTGCCAGAGGGCGTCGTCCACCAAAGGCTACTTGTCCCGCAACGCGTCCAGAGACTGGCGCAGATGTTCCCGCAACTCCTCTTTCTGGTATTCCACCGTGGGCGGCAGGTTCTCTCCCGCCTCCAGGTAGACCGAAAATTCCCGGTAGTATTCAGCGGCCATGCAACGGTCCGCGTCCCGATCCGCGTTCTGGCCGGCGTCCTTCCAGCGCTGTTCCAGCAGGCGCGCATAGTTGAACAGGGCCAAGGGATAGCGGTTGATGAGCAGTGCGGCTTCGTAGTGCTCGCGGGCTTTCTCCACATCGCCGAGCCGCGTCCAGGCCACGCCCATGTCGTTGTGGGCCTCGGCGGCCTTGGTCGTTCCCTCGCAACATTCAATGACCTTGGCGTAGCGGCTCAGGGCGGCCTGGTATTTGCCCATGGCCAGGTAGCGTTCGCCCTGCTGGACGAGCACGGCGGGCCGCTCCTGGGCCTGGGCCGGAACGGCAACGGACAGCGTCAGCAGCGCTGACAGGAAAAGCAGGATCGTGCAGACCGCGTCCGTCAACGCGGAAAACCGGGAGCGGACGGATCCGGTCCTGGCTCTGGGCGAAGGCGCGGACTGGGGCAAGGGGAGCGGCATAAGGCCTCCAGTGTTATTTAATATAAAAAGATATGCATTTCATACGCGCATAATCTGAAAACGTCCAGAAGAACGGATTCGATTGTAAACTGCGATTGAACCTAATAATCCTTATTTTTCGGTGTTGACCAGACGAGAAGAGCATTGTAGGAGAAGCAATGGTGTTATGAATTTACTTTTAGTAACATGAAACGTGCAGGAAGAAGTCGGGGGCAGAGGCGTGAAACCGGAATCAACCGTTCGCCGACTCGGCGTGGTGGGTATCGTGGTTGCGGATCGACAGAACATGGCCAGAAAGGTGAATGAAATCCTCAGCGACTTCGGGGAGATCATTGTCGCCCGGACCGGCGTTCCCCACAGGGAGCGCGGTGTGGCCGTTATTTCCGTGATCATTGACGCCACCACCAACGAACTCGGCGCGTTGACCGGGCGGCTCGGGATGCTGCCCCAGGTCAGGGTCAAATCGCTGATGCTCTAGACCTCCTTTCTTGCGGAGGGAGGCTGACGTGAAAACGCTCAGAACATGCGCCGCGCTGACATTTCTGCTGCTCGCACTGACCCTTTCGCCCCTCGGGGCGCGGGATTCGCGGGCTGCTGAGGCGGAGGCCGAAGCGTACACTGCGGATGAGGTCCTGGAACCGATGGTGGTCACGGCCAGGGGGTATGCACAGGCGCTTTCCGCCACCCCCGGCGGGGTCGGGGTGGTGGAAGCGGAGGAAATCCGGGAAACCATGCCCCTCGGCGTTTCGGACGCCCTGGACCGCATCCCCGGCGTGGACATCTCCACGGATTCGCCCTGGGGCGCGGAAACCGTGATCCGGGGCATGGCCCGCGATTCCGTGACCGTGCTCATCGACGGCTGTCGGCTCAACGGAACCACGGACATCAATGGTCGCATGGGCCTGGTGAATCCGGACGACGTGGAGCGCATCGAGGTGCTCAAGGGTCCCATCAGCACGCTCTATGGCGGCGGCTCCACTGGCGGTGTGGTCAACATCATCACGCGCGAGGGACGCTTTCAGGAGACCCCGGAGCTGCATGGCGAAGTGGCCCTGGGCTACTCGACCAATCCGCAGGGGCCGAACACTTACGGCAATCTGAATTACGGCTCGGACGATCTCTGGATCTACGCCTCGGCGGGCTGGCGCGACCACGCGGACAGCTACAGCGGCGGCGGGGACGTGATCCGCAACAGCGACTATCTGGACATCCAGGGCAAGATCGCCCTGGGCTACGCCTGGAACGAGGAAAACCAGACCACGGTCCAGTACCAGTTCACGGATGCGGACGATGTGGGCATTCCAGGCACGGGCTCCGCGCCGCTGCCCGCCACTGCGGACGTGACGCTGAAGTCCAACGACCGCACCTTCCTGCAATTGCGCCACGCGTTCCGACCGGAAGGGGGCAGCCTGGAGGAATCCGTGCTCACGCTCTCCTACCAGCTGCTCACGCGCGACCCGGTGATCAAGAACCGGAACACGGGCGCGGTGCTCCAGGACCCGTATGCTGCGCACGAGACCCTGGCCCTGAACTGGCGCAACGTCTTTGACCTGGGCGAGCACACGTTCACGGCGGGCGTCGATGCCTGGAACTGGTACATGACCGGCGACCGCTGGAGCGGTGCGGGCGTGTATGCCAAGCCGCAGCCGGACACGGAGATGTTCTCCGGCGGCCTGTTCGCCGAGGACGACTGGACCTTTGCCGAGGGCTGGACCCTGAATCTGGGCGGGCGCGCGGACGGCGTGCTCATGGACAACGAGGAAACCGCCACAGTCAAGGCCGGGTACAAGAACAACCTGGACTGGGGCGGGCACGTCGGCCTGACCTGGGCCTTTGCCCCGCGCTGGAGCGCCACAGCCATCGCCGCCATGAGCTACCGTTCTCCGAACATGCTCGAACTCTACAAAAACATCAGCCTGGGTGGCGGTGTCAGCGAAGTGGGAAACCAGAGCCTGCGTTCGGAGAAATCCCGTTACGGCGAACTGGGCCTGCACTACGTGGGGCGGGAATTGCGCGTGTCGGCTTCCGCCTTTGTGAATGCTGTTGATGACCTGATCACCAGCGAGCAGGTCAGTGCCACGCTCTACCGCATGGCCAACGCGGCCGAGGCGCGGCTTTCCGGCCTGGAAGGGTCCGTGGACTGGATCTTCCTGCCGGGCTGGAGCGCCTACGGCAACATGGCCTGGACCGAAGGCCGCAACGAGGACACCGGGGAGTGGCTGCGTTTCGTGGCGCCGTTGAACGGTTTGGTGGGCCTGCGCAACGACCTGGATTCGGGTTTCTGGTGGGCGCTGGAATCCCGCTGGGCAACGGAGCAGCATCAGGTTCCGGAGGATGCGCTGAAGACCGATTCCTGGGCCATTGTCAACGCCCGCTGCGGCTACGGATTCGACGCCGCCGGATTGGGCAACGAGCTGACCCTGGCCGTGACCAACCTTTTTGATACGCAATACCGCAACCATCTGGCCACCTCGCGCGGAGTGGAGCTGTATGCGGCTGGCATTGGCCTGGAAGCGGGCTGGCGGGTCAAGTTTTAGGAACGCCACGCCACAAACCGGATTTCCGGAAACAGAAAAAAATGAGGGCGGCCAGAGGAGCCGCCCTTTGTTTTCGTCCGTCCAGGGGGGTGGCGCGGACAAAATGGGAAACAGGAAAGCGGGTTGGTTTTGAAACGCGGGATCAGGGCTCCATGCGGAAGCGCACGGGCAGGCGCACCCAGGTCCGCACCGTTTCCCCGTGGCGCACGCCCGGAGAAAAGCGCCATTGTTGCACGGCCTTGAGAGCGCTCTCCTCGAACACGCCGGGCGGGTCCGCCTCCAGGACCTGGATCTGGGCCACGCTGCCGTCCCGCTCCACCAGGAAACGCAAGAGCACCGTGCCCTGGATGCGCCGGCGGCGGGCCGAACGGGGATATTCCGGCGCCGGGCTGTGGCGGATGCTCGGCATGCTGTCCACCTCGTCCATCTCAAAAGCGGACCGGGGAGCGGGATCCGCCGCAGGGGCGGCCTCTGCACTCAGCAGGGGCGGCTGCGCGGCCAGGGCCAGGGGGGCCTGCTCCTGGATCGGTGCGGGAGGGGCCGGAGCCGGGTCGGGCTGTTGGGGCGGTTCCTGTTTGGTTTCCGGCGGCGGTTCCGGCTCGGCCAGGGGCATGGGCGGATCGGGACGGACCCAGGGCAGGGAGGCGTCCCAGAACAGGGGGGGCGCGCTGACCTGTTCCGGCTCGCGCGGCGTGTCCCGGCGCACGGCGGGCAGGGGCAGAGCCAGCAGGAGCAGAAAGGTGATCAGCACCCCTCCGGCCAGGGCCGCAGGAATCCGTCCATGGCGGCGCAGCGCCCGGAGCAAGCTACTCGCCCCTTTGCGCCGCGATGCCAACGCGCGCGGCTCCGGCCAGGCGGCACTGGTCGATGACACGGATCACGGCGTCGGTGCGGCTCTCGCGGTCGGCCACCACAAGCACCGCGCCTTCGGGTTCGGCGGCCAGAAAGGCGGCCACCCGGCCCCGCACGGAGCGCAGGTCCACGGCCTGGCCTTCCAGATAGATGTCGCCCGAGGCGGTCACGCCGACCTGGAGATTGGGTCGGTCGTCCTGGGCCGCACTCTCGGCCGTGGGACGCTGCACATCCACGCCCGCCTCCCGGGTGAAAGAGGCGGTGACGATGAAAAAGATCAACAGGATAAAGATCATGTCGATGAGCGGGGCCATGTTGATGTCCACGCTCTTGCCCCGTTGGGAGCGGACAAAGCGGTAGCAGCTCATATCTCTTCCTTTCGGGTTGTGGCGCGCCCGTTCCCGGCGGGCGGATCGTTGCGCACGGTGCGGGCCAGGGCCGCGCAGAAGCGGTCCACCCGGCGTTGAAAGGTATGTGCGCGGCGGCGCAGGAACTGTCCGGCAAAGAGCACGGGAATGGCCACAAGCAGCCCGGTCTGGGTGCTGACCAGGGCCTCGGAAATGCCGCCGGACAGGGCGCGGGGATGGGCCGAACCCCAGGCGGCCAGGGCTTCGAACGCGCCGATCATGCCGGTGACCGTTCCGAGCAGCCCGAGCAGGGGCGCGGCAGCGGCAAAGATCAGGATGGTTCCCACATGTTCCTGGGCGCGGTCGCCGTAGCGATGGGAGAGGCGGTGCAGGAGCCGGTCGTCCAGCACGGGATCGCCAGTGCAACGGTTCAGGAATTCGTGCGCCAGTGCCGTCTGCCAGGAGGCGGAGCCATTGCCTCCTGTGCCGGAAGAGAGGGTGTCGGGAGCCGTGCGGCCGCTGGCGCGTTCATCCAGCACGCGCCGGATGACCTCCCTGGACGGGCCTTCGTTGCGCCGCCAGCCCGCCAACTGCCGGCCTTTGAGCAGGACCAGGGTCCAGGCCCAGATGGAGATGCCCACCAGGGGCCACATGACCGCGCCGCCCGAGGCGAAGTAGTCGGCCAGCTTCGCGGCCTGCGCCGCCAGCGGGTTCATGCGCCGCCGCCCTTGCCGAGCAGGGTCACGCTGAAGGCCACGCTCTTTTCCTCCATGTCCGAGACAATGCCGTCCACGCGCCGCTCCAAAAAGTGGTGCAACAGCAGGATGGGAATGGCCACGGACAGGCCGAGCTGGGTGGTCACCAGGGCCTCGGAGATGCCGCCGGACATGAGCTTGGGGTCGGTGTTGCCGAACAGGGTCATGGCCGTGAAGGTGTTGATCATGCCGGTGACGGTTCCGAGCAGGCCGAGCAGGGGCGCTGTGGCCCCAAGCACCGAGAGGGTCGGCAAAAAGCGCTCCAGCCGGGGCACTTCCTTGAGGATGGCGTCATGGAAGACGTTGTCCAGCACGTCGCGCGGCGCGCCCGCGTAGTTCAATCCGGCGTGGAGCACGCGGCAGGCCGGGCTGTTGTTTGTGGCGGCGCAGAGCGCGCCGCACTCCCCTGTGCGCCCGGCACGGAGCAGTTCCTCCAGCCGGTGGAGCGTTTCCGGCGAAGTGCGGTTGACCCGCATCAGGACCACGAAACGCTCCAGGCCGATGAGCAGTCCGGCCAGCCCGGCGAGCAGGATGGGCCAGACCAGGAAGCCTCCCGAGGCGATGCGCTCCCGGAAGCTGTTTTTTGAGCTGTCCGCCGCGAACCAGCCGCCGCTGGAAAAGTCCAGGGGCAGAAGCGCTTGCGGCGTGCCCCCCGGCCCGTGCAGCGCCTTTGCCACAGACGGTTCCGCCTCGCCTGGCAATTCCGCCGCTGAAACCGAAAGGCGACCGCCTTCCAGGACGGTCAGGCCCGCGAAACCATAAGCCGTGCGGGTATAGGCCGTATTTTCACCCACGCGGAGCACGGCGGTCCGAACTTCGTTGCCGTCGCGGTCCAGCACCGGAGCCTCCAGGCGCTGGACTTTCCCGGAGTCGCGCATCTGGGCCAGAAGAGCCTCGGCAAGATTTTGGATTTGCGCCAAGCGTGGCAGGCCCTCGGCGTCCAGCAGGGCGCGGCAGGCCGCAAGGCGTTCCGGGTGCAGCGCGCCGCCCAGGGAGCGGAGCAGCAGCCGTTCGGCGTCGCGGGCCGCGCCTCGGGCCGCGCTTTCCAGCAGAGTGAGGTCCTGTTCCTGGTCCGCAAGGGCGGCCTGGGCAGCTTGTTCCTCTTGGGCCAGGGCTTCGAAGCGCGCCTTGAGTGCGGCAAGCCGTTTTTCCCGTGGTATTTCGCCGGAAAGGAATGCCGCCGTATCTTCTCCCTCCCGCAGAGGGGAATTCGGCAGGGCAGCCATTGCAGAATCATCGAAGAGCGTCGCGGACTGGGCAGGGGCCGACGCCGGGTCATGCTCCGGGATCGTGGCGACGGGCAACACGACCAGCCCGGCGGGCTCGGAGCGGTCGAGCATGGCCAGGGCTTGGGCCAGGGCCTCGGCCTCGGATTGGTCGAGGGCGCGCCAGCCCTGTTCTTCACCCTGTCCCTTACCCGATTCGCCGCCGGCTCCGGAGCGCTCCCGAATCCAGGCGCGCTTAGCGTCGCGGGAGAGGAAATAGTCCGCCACGCGGCCCACGCGCAGGTCCCGGCCCTGGACCGCGCCTTCCGGTGTGGCGATCACGCCGTCCTCGGCTGTGATTTCCGAGCCGTATTGGGCCTCCACCTGGAGCGCCTCCAAGGTGCGGCGCAGCTTTTCGCCCAGGGGCGCGTCATAGTTTCCGAGCACGCTGGCCAGAGCGGTCAGGCGCTGTTCGCGTTCTTCGTTCAGAAAGGCCAAGTCCGCACGCACGGCCAGGGTCAGCCGCTGCGCAAGGTCGTCCAGATACGGCTCCAGGCGCTCTTGGAAAAGTTCCGCCTCTTGGTGTCTTTTTTTCAGTAATTCAACGGCATGAGCGCGCCGGGTAATATAGGATTCGTATTTGCGGATTTGGTGATCCAGTGACAGGGAAGCGTCATCGGACGAGGCCGCGACGCTGATTCCGGGAACGAGGAGCAGAGCGGCAAAAACCGCCAGGAGCAGCATGCGCATGGATGATACCTGGTTGGCGTTGGGTTTCGCCCGGAATCTTCCATAGTGGCGAGAAAATTTCAAGCACAAAATCTAAAATAGTGACACGCAAAAGGTATGAAATTAGAAAAGTAAAGCTGCTGATGCGACGGTTGCAAAATGAATATGCCGCACGCCAGGCGGGGCAGGCCGCGCAACATTTGTTCGGGAGCACAGGGGGGCCACGGTGATCAGGTTTCAACACGAAGCCCTCGAGGGCGCTTTGGTCCGGTCCAGGATGGCGATTCCATAGACCGTCCGCGCCTGGTACGCAGGGACGGAGAATCGCGCGGGCGGACAGGAGTGCATTTCCTGTCCGTCCGTGCGGCGTCCGAGACAAGGCCTACCGCGTCCAGTACATGGAGGCCTCCACGGCCTTGACGAGCTCCTGGATGTCGGCGGGGAAGACGTGGCCGATGTTGCCGATGCGGAAGGTGTCGGCGCCGGTGACTTTACCGGGATAGATGACCCAGCCGCGCCCTTTCAGCTCCGCATAAAATTTATTGAAGTCGTAGGCCGGGTGCTCCGGATTCATGAAGGAGGTGATGATCGGAGACTGGCACTGGTCCGGCAGCAGGCAGATGAACCCGAGTCCGCGCATGCCGCTGACCAGCGTGTCGTGGTTTTTGGTGTAGCGCTCAAAGCGGGCGGCGACTCCGCCCTCCAGGTCCAGCTCGTTCATGGCCTGGGCAAAGGCGCGGACCACATGGGTGGGTGAGGTGTAGCGCCATTTGCCGTTCTTGTGTTCCATTTCATGCCATTGCCGGTACAGATCAAGGCTGAGGGACCGGGCATTGTCCGCGCATTTTTCCAGTTCGCTGCGGCGGGCAATGACGAAGCCGAAGCCCGGCACGCCCTGGATGCACTTGTTGGCGCTGGAAATGAGAAAATCGCAGTGCAGGTCGTCCATGTCCATGGGAATACCGCCGAAACTGGACATGGCGTCGATGATCAGGATCTTGCCCCGTTGCTTCGTGATCGCGCCGATCTCCTTCACCGGGTTGAGCATGCCGGTGGTGGTTTCACAGTGGACCACGGCCACATGTGTGATTTCCGGGTCCGCGTCCAGAGTGTTGGCCACGGCCTGAGGATCGACCTGGTCCAACTCGCCGAAATCAAGCAGGGCGGAGCGCATGCGCAGTCGTTCGGCCATGACGCCGATGCGTTCTCCATAATGGCCGTTGGCGACCACAAGCAGCTTGCCGTCTTCCGGAACGACGCTGCCCACGGTGGCCTCCACGGAAAAAGTGCCGCTGCCCTGCATAAGCACGGCAGTGAAGCGCTCACTGCTTCCGGCCAACCGGGCCAGGCGCGCTCGGATGTCCTGGACAATGGCATTGTAGTCGTTATCCCAGGTACACCAGTCGCGAAGCATGGTGGCCTTGACCGTCTTGGAGGTGGACAGCGGTCCTGGGGTGAGCAGAATGTAAGGATTGTCCGGAAGGTTTTTCAATTCCATGAGATTACTCGCTTTTGATTAAAAAAGTTCCGATTCTGTTTCCGTGATGGCCGCTTCCAGGATGCCCAGTGCGCGGTCCATTTCCTCGTTTGTGACGGTCAGCGGCGGGGTCAGGGTCAAAAAGTTGCCGCCGGAAACCTTGAAGCTCAAACCGCGTTCCAGGCAGCGGTAGAGCACGCTGTCCGCCTCGTTGGTCGCCGGAGTCGCATCCGCGCGCACCAGCTCCAGGCCCAGGCAGAGGCCGAGCCCGCGTGCGTCGCCCACCAGGGGATGCACCGCGATCCAGCCCCGGAGCTTGTCCAGAACGGCTGCACCCAGCGCGCGTGTCCGCACCAGGAGGTCTTCGCGCTCAATGACCTCGATGGCGGCCAGTCCGGCCGCGCAGGCCACCGGGCTTTTTTCGTGGGTGTAGTGGCCGAGCGCGATGTCTCCCGCCCGGTCCAGATCCGTGCGTGCCAACATGGCGGCCAGAGGAAAGACGCCACCGCCCAGGCCCTTGCCCAGGGTCACGATGTCCGGGACCACGCCAAAATTTTCAAAGGCGTACATGGTTCCGGTGCGTCCCAGGCAGAGGGCGGTTTCATCAAAGATGAGCAGCGCGCCGTGCCTGTCGCAGGCCTTGCGGATGGCTGTCCAGTAGCCTGGCGGGGGCGGGTTCACCGTGGTGCAGCGCATTGGTTCGGCCAGTACGCAGGCCACGTCGCCTTCCTTTTCCAGCACGTATTCCACATAGCGGGCACAGCGCAGGTCGCAGTCCCGGCAACTGCCCCCTGGATTCCAGAGGCAGCGGTATGGCTCGGCCGGGGGAACGTGTTCCGTGCCCGGCAGAAGCGGACCAATGCCCGCGCGGAAAAGTGCTTCGCCTCCCACGGAGATGGCGTCCAGCGAGGCGCCGTGGAACGAGTCCCACATGGAGATGGTCTTGTGTCGCCCCGTGACAACGCGGGCGAGCTTCAGGGCCATGCCCACGGCCGAGGTTCCGCCCGGTGCGAACAGAACCTTGCCCAATCTGCGGGAATCTTCATGCCCGGACGCCAGATCCACCAACTTTTGGGCCAGATTGATGGCGGGTTCATTGGTGTATCTGCGCGGAGAAAAGCACAGCGTGTCGAGCTGGGAGCGAATCGCGTCGAGAACGTGGGCATTGGCGAAGCCCACCTGATGCACGGAGTTGCCGTGAAAATCGAGAAATTCCCGACCGTCCAGATCCGTAAGCGTGCTTCCGGCGCAGCCTGCCAGCACATCCAGGCAGGGCGTGGACAGGGATTGATGCAGGAAGACCTTGGCGTCTTGTCGCAGGAGCCGCCGCGTGTCAGGTCCGAGCTTGTCCAGCCAGGGGGCGCGGTGGGGAGAAAGATTCACGTCCCCCTCTGTGAGACGCGGCTTGTCCTTGGATGGCATGCCGGTTCGTCTCCGTGGTTACGGGGTCGGGACTTCGCCCCGGGCAAGGCGCTCGTTGATCGCGCGGATGAGATCCGGGCACTGGGCAATGGATTCGGCGACGTAGTGCGCGCCAGCGGAGCGGAACCGGGCTTCGTTTTCCGCGATCCGGACAGCGATGTCCCTTTCGGGCGTGGCCTGAAGCTCTTCCAGGGTCATGCCCATCTCGTTTCCGGATTTGGTCAGGCCAATGCTCCACATGCCCGCGTTGAGGCCCTCCTGCACGTCGGAAAGGGAGTCGCCGATTTTGACCATCGCCTCCATGGGGTACACTTCCAGGTTGATGGCGTTCTGGAAGCACATCCAGGGATAGGGCCTTCCGCGCGGCACGTCCGTGGAGCAGACGATGGAATCCGGGCTGTATCCCTTTTTCGCGGCTTCGGGGACGAGCACGTCCATCATGGGGCCGGTGTAGCCAGTGGAGGAACCGATCTTGACGCCCATGGCCCGCAGTTCGCCGACGGCTTCCAGCAGGCCGGGAATCGGGTCGGAATGTCTGGCGATGCAGGCCACCATGAGCTTTTCGGTCTCATGGTACATGGCGTCGATGTCCGCAAGACCGGGGTCCGCGCCTGTGGCGGCGCGCCATTTTTTAAGCACGGACGGATCCTGGCACATGGAGACGATGTGGTCCCGTTTCATCAGTCCCATGGGTTTTCGCGCCTCGGCCCAGGTCACGTCCACCCCCCGCCGGGCGAAAACCTCGACGAAAACCGCCACCGGACCCACGGAGCCATAGTCCACGGCGGTTCCTGCCCAATCCAGGACCACGGCACGCACCGGCCCGGTATAGGGATGATTGCGGATGAATGCGTCCATTGTTTCTCCATGTGTTCGGAAGGTTCTCCGGGGTTGGGTTTCGCTGACAGACCCACAATACGCCGGGCCAGGGTCTTGAGAACGGATGAATTCCAATATTCATCCTCTCGATGTGTTACAGTTTCCCTTTTCCTGGAACCGGACCGGGCGTTCCCGCGTGTTCAGCGTTTGATCCAGGCGCCGGTCCGTTTGCGGACTGAGGCGGTCAGCAGGGTGTACAGCCCGCGCACCGCGATGTTGGTCAGAACCACGAGAACGGACATGGCGCAGGCCGGAGCGATGTCCCCGGCGTCGTCCATGTTGGCGATGGCCACCGAGGCCAGGGGGATGTCCGCGGAATAGAGGAAGATGACTGCCGAGACCGTGGCCATGGAGTTGACGAAAAAGTACATGCCCACTTCCAGAATGGCGGGCAGGCAGACCGGCACGGTGACCTCGAAGAAGGTCCGGTAGAACGGCACGCCCAGGGATTCGGAAACAGTTTCGAATTCCTTGTCCAACTGTTTGAGGGCGGTGGTGGCCGTGAGAAAGCTGACGGAATAGAAATGGACGATGTTGCTGAGCACCAGGATGACCATGGTGGCGTACATCCAGTTGAAGGGGTTGGGGACTTCCACACCAAAGATGTTCCAGCCCGGCGCGTTGAAGAAGAAGATGTAGGCCATGCCGATGACCAGGCCCGGCAGGGCGAGCGGAATGATGGACAGAAAGTAGCTGGCCTGCCGGAGCGAACGCATTCCCCGGCTCTTTTCGATGAGGTAGGCGGAGACAAAGGTTACGGAGGTTCCCACCACGGCGGTGTACAGGGACATGCGGATGGAGTTGAAGAAGGCCGAGTATCCGCCGCCGCCCGTGCCCTTGAAGTGGTAGTTCCAGAACCCGAGTTCCAGATTGTAGGGCCAGACATTCACCAGCGAGGCATAGAGCGCCGTGGCGAAGAAGCCCAGGATGAGCAAGGCGATGAACGAGCAGTAGACCAGGTAGAGCGTGTCCCGCATGGGTTCTTTTTTCGCGACCAGGGGCACGGATTTGGCCTGGATCATGGAGACCTGCTTGCGCTGGGCAATGCGGTCCAGGATGAAGGCCAGGACGGTGGGAACCAGGAGCACCACGGAAACCACCGCACCCATAACGAAATTCTGCTGGCCGATGACCTGCTTGTAGATGTCCGTGGCCAGAATGTTGAAATGTCCGCCGACCACCTTGGGCGCGCCGAAATCAGTGAAGGCGAGGATGAAGCAGACGAAGATGGCGGAGATGAGCCCGTATTTGATGCTCGGGAGCGTCACCGTGAAGAAGGTGCGCATGTTGGACGCGCCCATGGATTGGGAGGCCTCGTAGAGCCGCGCGTCGGTCATGCGCAGCGCCACGGAGAGAATGAGCATGGCCTGGGGAAAGGTGAAGATCACCTCGGAGATGACGATTCCGACCGGGCCGTAAAGTCCGATGTCCACACCGGGAATGGCACCGAAAAAGCCGAGCGTGATGAGCCCCTTGCGCCCGAAGAGATAGATGAGCGCGATGCCGTTCAGCAACGTGGGCGCGAACAGCGGCATCATGGAGAGAAACCGGAAGAAGGTCTTTCCGGGGATGTGGGTGCGGGTCAGGGCGTAGGCGAAGAAGAATCCGAGGGTCACGGAAATGAGCGTCGTGGTCAGGGAGACGAAAATGGAATTGCCGATGGACGTTCGCAGCGAGGGCGTGGAAAAATACTCGATATAGTTTGCGAAACCGACGAATGCCCCCTCGTTACTGAAAAAACTTTTGGAGAGCAGCTGGAACAGCGGCAGGATCACGAAGACAACGAGCCAAGCGGCCACCAGCAGAATCAGGGCGCGTTTCAGCCAGCGTTCCGTGTCGAAGGTGGATTGGATTCGTGGGCGAGCGGCTTGCGTGGCGGCGGTATGCATGTCCTCAGCCCTGCTCCGGCTGGAACAGATGGACCCTGTCCGCAGGCAGGATGATCTTGGCCGTTGATTGTTCGCGCATGTCCAACCGGCGTACTTTTTCCGCCGCCATTTCCGCCACCAGCGGCGCGGTGTGGCCCTGGCCGAGGGGCAGCCGCATGGAGAGCCGGTACACCGGGCCACGGTACTCGACCTCGTCCACCTGAACCTCGAAGACGTTGTCGCCGGACTCACCGTTGGTGCTCACGAGGATGTCCTCGGGTCGAATGGCGGCAACCGCTTCCGTACCGAAGGGCGCTGTGGAGCGCTCCACCCTGAGGGAAACGTCACCCTTGGAAAAGGTGCGCTTGTCCCAGTTCATGTCGCCCCGGAGAAAATTCATGGAGCCGATGAAGGAGGCGACAAAGGGCGAGGCGGGAACATCGTAGATCTCGGCCGGGGTTCCGTTCTGCACCAGCCGTCCCCGATTCATGACCAGAATCCGGTCGGCCATGGTCAGCGCCTCTTCCTGGTCATGGGTGACCATGATGGTGGTCAGTCCGAGCCGTTGGGTCAGCGCCCGGATTTCGCCGCGCAGCTTGACGCGCACCTGGGCATCCAGGGCGGAGAGCGGCTCGTCGAGGAGCAGGAGATTCGGCGAGAGCGCGAGCGCACGGGCCAGGGCCACCCGCTGCTGCTGGCCGCCGGACATCTGGGCGGGATACTTGCCTTTGACTTCGGTCAG
This sequence comes from Desulfovibrio sp., assembly GCA_050251775.1. Lineage (GTDB taxonomy): Bacteria > Desulfobacterota > Desulfovibrionia > Desulfovibrionales > Desulfovibrionaceae > Paucidesulfovibrio. The sequence goes on along the minus strand of JBFWMD010000002.1, from coordinate 54,149 downwards.
CCCCACCATTTTGATCAGTTCATCCACGCGGTTGTTGATGGCGCGGCGGTCCTTCATGTTTTTTCTCAGTCCGTAGGCCACGTTGTCCGTGGCTGTAAGGTTGGGAAAGAGCGCGTAGGACTGGAACACGATGCCCACGTGGCGCTTGGAAACGGGCAGGGCGGACACGTCCCGGTCCATGAGCCGGACCGAACCCGAGTCCTGGAGCTCCAGCCCGGCCACCACGCGAAGAATGGTGGTCTTGCCGCAGCCGGAAGGACCGAGGATGGAGATGAATTCTCCCTTGGCCGCGTTGAAGCTGACGTTTTTCAGGGCGGTGAAGGACCCGAAAGTCTTGGTCACGTTCTCCACCTGCAAATAGGATGCTGCGTTCATGATGCCGCCTTTCGTAATGGAAGAGGCCCGGCCCTGGAAAAAACGACCAGGGCCGGGCCGGTTGTCCGGAGGGTTATTTCGGGTCGGACTTGCCGTCGTAGCGGGCGGCCCATTCTTTGAGAATGCGGGTGCGGTTCTTGGCGGCCCAGTTGAAGTCGTTCTTGATCATCTGCGCGGACGGATCCTTGGGGTATCCTTCCGGAATCGGGTTGCCGCTGGGGTAGGCGGTGACGGGGTACACCTTGCCGTAGGCCTTCATGACCTCGGGGCTGATGGCCCAGTCCAGGAAGGTTTTGGCGTCGGCCTTGATGTGGTCTTTCTTGATCAGGGCGTTGGCTTCAACATCCCAGCCGGAGCCTTCCGCGGGGAAGGTGGTCACGACGGGTTCGCCCTTCTGCTTCTGCATGAAGCCGCGATAGGCAAAAGAGATGCCCACGGGCACTTCGCCGGAACCGGCCAGTTTGGCGGGCTTGGAACCGGAGTGGGTGTAGCGGGCGATGTTCTTGTGCAGTTCGTCCAGATAGGCCCAGCCCTTTTCCTCGCCCATGAGCTGGAGAATGGCGGAGACGGTCAGGAAGCCGGTTCCCGAGGAGTTGGGGTTGGGCATGACCAACTGGTCCTTGTACACGGGCTTGAGCAGGTCCTGGTAGGACTGCGGGATGGGCAGGCCCAGGGCCTTGGCTTCCACGGTGTTGGTGACGAAACCGGTCATCCAGGCCTTGATGCCGACCCAGTGGGGCACGGCGTTGGAATCGCGCATGGTCGGAACGACCTTGTCGAGATACTTGGGGGCGTACGGTTCGATCATGCCAGCCTGGTCGCAGAGCATCAGGGAGGTGGCGGCGGTTCCCCAGACCACGTCGGCCTGCGGGTTGTCCTTCTCGGCCAGCAGCTTGGTGGTCACGATGCCGGTGGAGTCGCGGACGATCTTGACGTTGATTTCCGGGTGGGCCTTCTTGAAGATGTCGAGGTAAATGGGAATTTCGTCATCTTCCAGGGCGGTGTAGACCAGGATGTCCCCGGCGAAGGCCAGCGTGGACATCAGCACCAGAAACGCCGCGAGCATGGCGGCGAGAACCAATTTACCATGTTTCATTTTACGCATTCTCCTGCATGGATGGATTCGCACGCCTAGCTTCGGAATCGAAAACCGGATTCCGAATGTCGCGCTGGTTTTCAGTGTCTCAGGACCCCCCTGAAACTGTCCGGATCATATCGGTCCTCGCGGCTTTCTGAATGGATGACTGGGCGGATTTGTCTATTCTTTGGGTCACGGTTGCGTGAAGCTTGGTTCCGGTCTCGTGACGGAGCGCGGCCACGCGAACCGGACGAAAAGGGCTCATCCTCCGGAAACCAGGATTTCCATTCTGTCCCCGGCAAAACGGGTGATGCCAAATTCGAGTGGCTTTCCGGATTGGTCCACATTGATGTACTCGACCACCAAAACAGGCTGTTTTTGCTTGAGCTTCAGATGTCGGGTCTCTTCGGTGCTGGACATGCGCGTGGTGATGCGGCTGGTCTTGCGAAAATAGTCGCGCACTCCGTAGTGCGCGTAGGACTTGGTCAGGGAGCCCGTGGACTTGAAGATCTGGATGATCTCCTCCATGTCCGCGTGAGGGATGTATTGCGAAGCCACGAAAACCCGCTTGCCCTCGGCCTCGCCGTACATTTCGATGTAGCTCACCCTGTTTCTGGGCTTGATCTCCAGCTTCGCGGCCACCTGTTCGGAGGCGGAAATGACTTCCCCGTAGAGGAAATGGCTCCGCGCCTGAAGTTTGTTCATGTTCATGTTTTCGCTGAAGCGCGTGCGGCGGCCCATCCGGTATTCAAAGGACTGCTCCAGGACCATGGTTCCCCGGCCCTGCTCGGTGCGCACCAGCCCCATTTCGCGCAGTTCCTGCATGGCCCGCCGCACGGTGTGGCGATGCACGCCAAAGCGTTCGGTCAGTTCCCGCTCCGTGGGCAGCAGTTCACCGGGATAAAAGCTATTGTTCGCGATTTCTCCGGCCAGGGCGTCGCGGATGTGTTGCCACAGCAGAATGTGTTGGCTCATGTTCGCTCCTGGACGGACAAATTGTCATCATTTGTCCGCGTTTGAATGAAGGAGAGGTGGCGAAACGGTTACAATTGGTTTTCGGTACTGGCCTTTTGCCGGGTTCCGGATAGTCTCCCGGCCCAGGGAGAGCGCATGGGAGAACGAGTTTACACCAACGGCAGAATCGTGACGCGCGATGAGGTTCTTCGGGGCGGGGTTCGGGTCCGGGACGGGCGCATCAGCGCGGTTGGACCCGCTGTTTCGGGTGGGACCGCAGAGGTGGTGGATCTGGCCGGAGACTATCTGATTCCGGGTCTTGTGGACGTGCATTCGGACAGCCTGGAACAGCAGTTCACTCCGCGTCACGGGGTGTATTGGCCCTCGCCCATGTCCGCAGCCAAGGCCAACGACGCGCTCCTGTTCGGCTGTGGCATCACCACCATTCTGGACTCCGTGTGCGCCGAGGCCTTTCCCGGAGAGGAGACGCGGCGACGGATGTTCAGCGACTGCATCGCGGCGGTCACCCGGGGGGCGGAAAGCGGGTTGATGCGTTCCCGGCATCTGCTGCATCTGCGTTGCGAAACCGCTGACCCGAAAACACCGGGCATGCTGGGCGAGCACCTGGACAACCCCCTGGTGCGTCTGATTTCGCTCATGGATCATACGCCCGGCCAGCGGCAATACCGGGACGTGAATAAATTTCGTGAATACTACACGGACGAGGGCTGGAGCGATGAGGAATTCGCGGACGTGGTGGCGCGGCTTCAGGCGGAGCAGGCCCGCCACGCCGGGCCGCAACGTTCGGCGATCCTAGACCGCGCCCGGCGCAGAGGCATCCCCCTGGCTTCCCATGACGACGCCACAGTGGAGCACGTCCGGCAGGCAGAGTGCGAGGGCATCACCATCAGCGAGTTCCCCACCTCGAAAGAGGCGGCCCGGACGGCCCGGCGGGCGGGCATGGATGTGGTCATGGGCGCTCCCAACATCGTGCTCGGCGGTTCGCATTCCGGCAACGTTTCCGCGCTGGAGGTCTTTCGTCAGGGCGATCTGACGGTACTGGCGTCGGACTATGTTCCGTCCAGCCTGCTTTTGGCGCCGTTCGCGCTCCACGTCACGGAAAAGGCCGCGCTGCATGAATGCCTTGCGCTGGTCACGGTCAATCCGGCCCGCATGCTCGGACTCGAAGATTGCGGTTCCATTGCTCCGGGGAAAAGGGCGGATCTGGTGCGGGTCCGGCTGGTGGACGGCCAGCCCCTGGTTGTCGGGGTGTGGACCGGAAAGGGGTGAGGCCCCTGGAAGCGCGCTTTGCGGCGCGAACTGGCGGAAGGCGGCGGGATTGCCCTCGGGACAAGGCCCCGCCTGGGGCGGGGCCTCGCGTTGGAGAAGAGGAAGAAAGAACCTCAGAAGCAGAGAATCGCGTCGGCTTCGATGGCCGCGATGTTCAGGGCGCCGCCGGCCGTGGTCACGGCTCCCTCGATGAGATCGGACTCATCGATCTTGCGCTCGGCGATGCAAGGCTTGCAGACCTTGATCTCGCCGCCCTGTTCCAGAAAATCCGACAGGAGCTTCTTGATGGGCGGAAAACCGCCGCCCGAAACCATGTGGTCCACGAAGCCCTTTTTGGCCAGATACACGCCGTTGGACTGCAAAACGATGATGGCCTGGATGTCCATGGCCAGAGCCGCGTTGCCCAGGACAAAAGGCAGATGCGCCTTTTCCGGATCGTCGTTGGCGTGGGTCCCGATGTAGAGAATCTTTTCCTGCTTTTCGGACATGATCACTCCTCGATGGTTGTTTTCGGTTTCAGTTCGCTGAGCCGTTGCGTGCCAGCAGCGTGGACAGGTCTATGGCCTTGACGCCGCACTTTTCAAGATTGTTCAAACAAAGTGGGCACATGGCGACCACCTGCTCGCCGGGGCCGTTCAGGGTTTCGGCCCGGCGGACGCCGATCTCGCAGGCAAGCTTGGGCGAGATGGATTCGGCGGGGCCGCCGCAGCAACTCGTGAACGTTCCGGACTCGCGCAGGTCCAGGCATTCGTAGCCCAGCCCGGCCAGGACCTTGCGCGGGGCGTCCGAAAGTCGCAGATACCGGCCGTAGAAACAGGGATCGTGCAGCACGAGCTTCTGGCCGCCATGATCACCACTCAGATCCAGGTCCTCGAAGTAGGTGCGCACCTCGAAGGAGGCTCCCACGTACTTGGGATAGAGCACCTTCAGGGCGTACGTAGTGTGCGGATCCGTGGTGATGATCCTGCGGATGCCCGCCTTTTGCAGCGCGGTGGCCACGATTTCCGCGTGGCGCACGAAGTTCTCCTGGTCACCGAGATCGTAGAGCAGGATGCCGCTGTATTCGTCCAGCTCCGGCCGGTAGCAGAAGTCCCGGCCCGAAGCGCGCAGTATCGTGACGATATTGCGCAGGTGTCCGGCGGCCTTTTCCCGGGCCGCGGCCGGGGTCAGCAGGGCCAGACCCAGGCCGGAGAGCAGCTTGGGCACGAAGCGCGCGTAGGCCAGGGAGGACATCCAGCGCGTGTCCTCAAAGCGTTCGAGCTGGCGGGTGGCCGCCTCAATGAACGGCACGAACTGGTACATCAGTCCGGTCACGAGCAGGGAGTCGCCCTCGCGCGGGAGGTCCAGGCCCTTGCACCAGCCGTTGACCAGGCTCTTGGGAACCGCGAACGGGCTGCGGGTCTTGCGGACGTTGTCGGCCAGTATTTCGATGATGTCTCTGGGATTGTACATCAGGATCTCCTCCAGGCGGCCACCACGTGCCGCTTGAGCGCGAGGACCACTTCGCCGGGGTTGGCTCCGCGCGGGCAGCTCTGGGTGCAGAGGCCGCAGTGCAGGCAGCGCCAGAGGTCCTGGGCGTGTTCGAGGATCAGTTCCTCCGCACCGATCTGGGCGTAGCGGATCATCTTTCTCGGGAAATGCCCGGAAACCAGGGGGCAGATGGCGGCGCAGGTTCCGCAGTTGAAGCACTCGGCGCCCACGTCCTGCCCGACCTGTGCGAGCGTGTTCATGAATTCAGGATTGACCACGGCCATGACGATTCTCCTTCCTTGACGGGGGCGCGCCGCGCCGATGCCCGCTCATTCTTGCCCAGGTTGCGCGGTTGCGCCGGCCAGTGCGTAGCGGTAGAAGTCGCCGTCCTTTTCCGCTTCGACCACCTCGCCGAACTTGCGCATGCTGGCCACCAGCCAGAGGGTCCGGTCCGGAGCCAGGCCTATGGCCTGGGCGATTTCCGGAATCGTGGCGTTCGCTCCGGCGAGATGCTCCCGCACGGCCTTGAGCGCCTTTCGGGTTTCCCTGGCCGCGGCAGTGGCACGTTCCACGGCGTCCTTGCGCTCCGCGCGCAGCGCCTTCATCAGTTCCTTGTCCGGAGCATTTCCGGAGGCTTGTTCCTTCATGGGGTCCTTCCTTGTGCTCAGGCGTCCTGGCCCGCAACAGGGGCTTCGGCGGCAAACGCAGCCTCGGAAACGATCATCTCGACCATCTCCTCGTATTGGGCCAGGGTCGATCCGTTGACATCAATGGCGTTTTCCGGGCAGACCGCGACGCAGGCCCCGCAGCCCAGGCACAGGGCCGGGGAAACCTGGGCCCTGGTGACGGTTTCCCCGTCCAGCTCCATTTGCACCAGGGAGAGCGCGCCCTCGCTGAGGCAGGCCTCGACGCAGGCGCCGTTGCCCTGGCAGCGGCGCACGTCCACCGCAGCCACAAAGGGATCCAGCTCCACACATCCCTTGCCCAGCAGGGCCGCGGCCTTGACCGCGGCGGCAGAGGCCGCGTTGCAGGCTTCTCCCGCATCCATGGGCGCCTGGCAGGTTCCGGCCAGGAAGATGCCGGCCACGGGCAGTTCCACAGGGCGGAGCTTGGGGTGGGTTTCGAGCAGGAAGCGGTCCGCGCCCACCGGGAGCTTGAGCATGTCCACCAGCTCCGGAATGGGGCCGGGCTCCATGCCCGTGGCCAGGACCACCAGATCCACCGGGGTCTCCAGCTCCTCGCCGAAGGTCAGCTCGTCCCGCACGGTGACGCTCAGGGGGAAGTCCGCGCCCGGATCGTTGCGGCGCACCAGGGGGGCGTCCTCGTCGCCGAAGCGCATGAACACGACCTTGTTGGCCGACGCCCTGGCGTACATCTCCTCCTGGCCCCGGCCATAGGTCCGGATGTCCCGGTAAAGTTCGTAGACCCGGGTCTCCGGGAAGGTCTCCCGCACCGTGTTGGCGGCGTTGATGGAGGCCGAACAGCAGACCCGGGAGCAGTATTCGTTGAGCGTGCCGTCCTCCCGTTCCTGATGCACGCCGGGAATCTGGCGGCTGCCCACGCAGTGGATGATGGCCATTCGGCGCACGGGCTTGCCGCCCACGCGCAGCGCGCCGCCGCTTTCCTTGGTCTCCGCGAGCAGCCGGAGGAACGCTGGCAGGGTCAGGACTTCGGGGTTCTCCGCGTAGCCGTATTCCCCGTTGCGCGGAACGTAGGAGGAGAAGCCCGTGGCCAGAACCACCACGCCGGTTTCCAGAGAGACCTTGCCGGAATCCGGAAGCTCCGGAGCCCGGACGCCCCTGCCGGTCACGAAATCACCAGGATTGCCTTGGGCGGGCCGGGCCGCGTCCGCAACGGGGGAAATCTCCAGGGAGAAATTGCCCACGTAGCCGCCGAAGCCCGTGACCGTGGCGCGGGAATGGACCGCGATGTCCGGGTGGGCCAGCACGCGCCCGGCCAGTTCGCGGACCACTGCGGCGGCGTCCTCGCCCGTGGGGGCCAGACGGCCCAGGGCGGCCACGCCTCCGCCGAGATACGGCGACTTCTCCACGATCACGGTGCGGATGCCGCGCGCGGCCAGATCAAGCGCCGAGCGCATGCCCGCGATGCCACCGCCGATGACCACGGCGCTGCGCCGGGCCTCCACGCGGATGGGCTCCAGCGGGGTGAGGTGGCGGGCCTTGCCCGTGGCCGCCGCCACCATGCGCGTGGCCTTGTCCGTGGCCGGGTCGCCGTGATGCACCCAGCTGACCTGTTCGCGGATGTTGGCGTGTTCGTACTGGTAGGGGTTGCCTCCGGCCCGGACAATGGCCGAGCGGAAGGTGGACTCGTGCAGGCTGGGCGCGCAGGAGGCCACGACCACGCGGTTGATCGCGCCGCTCCGGAGGTCCTCCATGATCAGTTCCTGGCCGGGGTCGGAGCACATGAACATGTTCGTGCGGGCCACGGCCACGCCGGGCACGCGTTCCACGCGCTCGCGGACTTTTTCCACGTCCACGTGGTCGGAGATGTTTCCGCCGCAGTAGCAGATGTAGACACCGACCCTGGCCTCGTCCGGGGTCCCGTTCGTGTTCGGAACGGGCGCGGTGTGCTTGCTTTCAGCCATGGAGCGCCTCCTTTTGGACCGCTTCCGGGGTCGCTTGCGGATCATCGGTCGGGGCATGGGCCGGGCCATCGGCCTTGTTCAAATCCAGCGAGGTCAGGTACTTGGCCGCCTCCATGGCCGCTGCTCCGGCTTCGGTGATGGTGTCCACGATGTCCTTGGGACCGGCGGCCACGCCAGCCACAAACACGCCGTCCATGTCGGTCACGCTGGGGGAGATCTTGGGCAGGATCGAGCGGATGAAGCCGTCCTCGCCCTCGCCCACGGGGCAAACGTCCCCCGGCTTCCAGCCGGGAACCATGCCCATGGAGAGCACCACCAGGTCGTGTTCGCGGGAGGTCGCACCCTCGCCGAGTTGGTCCTCGTAGTGGACGCGCACCGAGCCGTTTTCGCCCGGATCCAGGGTCGCGACCTTGGCCTTGACGAACTCGATGCCCATGGCCTTGGCGTTCTGGTAAAACTGCTCGTAGTTCTTTCCGAAGGCGCGGATGTCCATGTAGTATATGGTGATGTCCGCCAGGGGCAGGGAGCCGGAGAGCAGCATGGCCTGCTTGATGGCGTACATGCAGCAGACGCGGGAACAGTAGGGCACGCCCATGCTGGCGTCGCGCGAACCCGCGCACTGCACGTAGGCGATGGAGTCCGGAATCCTTCCGTCCGAGGGCCGCAGCACCCGTCCGTAGGGTCCGTGGGGCGCGAGCAGCCGCTCCATCTGCATGGAGTCGATGACGTTGGGAATGACGCCCATGCCGTACTGCCGCTTGTCCGCCAGAGGCGTCAGCTCGAAGCCGGTGGCGAGCACCGCGGTCCGGGCGCGGATGGCGTACTGCTCGGGCTTCTGGTCATAGACGATGGCTCCGGTGGGGCAGACCGAGGCGCACTTGCCGCAGAGCATGCAGTTTTCCGCGTCCAGCAGGGCCTTTTGCGGAATGGCGTTGGAGAAGGGGATGCGGATGGCCTTGCGCCCGGAGAAGCCGCCCTGTTCGACATCGGGCACGAGCACGGGGCATTCGTATTCGCACTTGCGACAGCCGATGCATTTGTCCATGTCCACATAGCGGGGCCGCTGCGTCACCGAGGCGAGCACGCCGCCCTCGGCGTTGGCCAGGGCGTTCACGTCGCAGCAGGTGAAGAGGGTGATGCCCTCGTGGTGCGCGGCGGCGGCCATCTTGGGGGTGGTGATGCAGCTTGCGCAGTCCAGGGTGGGGAACACCTTGGAAAGGCGGATCATCTTGCCGCCGACCGAGGCGTCCTTTTCGATGACCGCGGTCCGGTAGCCCTGGTCCGCAAGGTCCAGCGCTGCCTGGAGCCCGGCGATTCCCCCGCCCACGACCATGGCGTCAAACGTGTATTCTTGCATTGTGTCCATATCTTGCTCCCCGAAGACCTGGTCGGCTCCCGCCCGTGTCCTGTTTGGACCGGGCGGGACCCCAGGCGTCCGGCCTATGCCGGAACCGGCGAACCCAGTTCCTGGACGATTTGTTCCATCTGGTTGACCTCATTGAGAAACGCCCGGTTGCACACCGTGCAGATCGCTGTCAGCCGGAGCCTGCGGATGTCCAGGTCCTCGGCCTTCATCAGCTCGTAGACACGGTCCAGGCGTTTGGCCATGGCCTTGTATGCGCCCTCGTAGGGGCACTCCTCGCCGCAGGACATGATGATGATTCCGGCGATGCCCTTGCGGAAACAGTCCAGGTAGAACCGTTCCGGAAAAAGGACCGGCGCCTTCACGCGGAGGATGTGGACGTTGGCCGGGTAGGAGCTGTGCGCCTGCCCCACCGAGTCCGCGCCGGGGTAGGCGCAGCTTTCCGTGGCGAGAATCAGGATCTTGCCCTGGGTGTTCGCGTTTGCCTGGCTGCCCATGTCGGCCCGCCTACTTCTTTCTGCGGATGAAGTGCTTGTCGTACCCGTCCACGGCGACCACGCCCAGGTACTCGTGGCCGACCTTGCCCGCCCAGGCCGGAATGTCCGTGCGGGTTCCGGAGTCGTTGGAGTAGATTTCCAGAATTTCTCCCACCTTGACCTTGCCGATGCCCTTCTTGGCTTCGAGCAGGGGGCCGGGACAGGCGCTGCCCCGGGCGTCGGCGGTGCTGCTGACCTGGATGGTGGAAAGATCGAGTTCGGACATGGTGTGCTCCTGATGTTGAGAGGGTTGCTTTCTGCGCAGGACGAACAGGCAGCCGTCTTCGGTGTCGTTGTCCTGTGCGGCCTTCTGGCATTCACAATTCGGATGGATCCTCAGGATGTCTTCCATGGTGGCTTCGTCGTCGCAAAGGATCTCCATGCCCTCGCCTGGGGAAAGTTCCCGCAGCAGCGATCCGATTTTCAGAATCGCCAGGGAGGTGATGGAATCCCGCGCATCGATCCGGACCATGTGAACAGTGCTCCTGTTGCAAACGTGTGCCGTGGAAACACCTCTCCCATAGCGACGAACGTGCCAGGGGAGTCCGGTTGCCCCCTGCGAAAATGTTAACATGACAACATATTGTAATAGTGCGCTGTTTTTTGCGCGGATCAGGGCGGCGAAGGGAAAATGCAGCGACGTTGCTTGTGCTCGGACCGTTCACCTGTTAACATTATGAACGCAACAAATGTCCACAAAGTGAACAGGAGCAAGGCCATGTCCCACGATCTCGAAGAGTATTGGAAGGCCGTGGTGAACACGATTCCGGACGGAGTGATGATCGTGGATCCGGGGGGGCGGATTGTTTCCCTGAACCGCGCCCTGGAGGAAATTTCGGGCTACTCGCGCGAGGAGCTGGTGGGCGCGTCCTGCACCATCTTCAATTGCACCTCCTGCGAGCGAGTGCGCAGCACCAAAGGCTGCCACTGGTGCGTGATGTTCCAGAAGGGCGTGCTGCACAAGCAACGCTGCGCGGTCACACGCAAGGACGGCTCCCTGGTCCACGTGGTCAAGAACGCCTCGGTGCTCAAAGACGCCTCGGGCACGGTCATCGGCGCGGTGGAGGTCATGACCGACGTGACCGAACTGCTGGAAAAGGAAACCCAGATCGAGACCTACCGCCGGGAACTCCAGGCCGAGGACAGCTTCCACGGTCTCATCGGGCGTTCCCCGGCCATGTTCCGGGTCTACGAGATGATCACCAAGGCCGCGCAGTCGGACGCGCCTGTGATTATTTTCGGTGAGAGCGGCACGGGCAAGGAACTGGTCGCCGCAGCCGTGCATGCGCTGGGGGAACGCGGCGACCGGCCTTTTGTCAAAGTGAACTGCGCGGCCCTGAACGAGTCGCTGCTGGAGAGCGAGCTTTTCGGCCATGTCAAGGGCGCGTACACGGGCGCGCACCGCGACCGGGCGGGCCGGTTCGAGCTGGCCGGGGACGGCGACATCTTTTTGGATGAAATCGGCGACATGCCCCTGACGACACAGGTCAAGCTGCTGCGCGTGCTGGAGGACAAAGTCCTGGAGCGGGTCGGCGACCACCGCCAGATTCCTGTGCGGGCCAGGATCATCTCGGCCACCAACCGGGACCTGCCGGAACTCATCGAGCAGGGGAGCTTCCGGCGGGACTTCTACTATCGCATCAACGTCGTGCCCATTGCCATGCCCGCCCTGCGGGAGCGACGGGAGGACATCCCCTTGCTGGCCGAGTCCATTTTCCAGCGCATTCGGCTGAAGACACGCAAGGACATCCAGGGCATCGCCAGGGAGACCATGGAGCTGCTGATGCGCTATTCCTGGCCGGGCAACGTTCGGGAGTTGAAAAGCGCCTTTGAGTACGCCTTCATCGCCTGCCGGGGCGGGGAGCTCGAACCAGCGGACCTGCCACACGACATCGTGCAGGGGGGTCTTGCGCCGAAATGCGCGACGCTCGACGGTCGGGATATGAACGAGATCAAGCGGGAACGGCTGGAGCGGGCGTTGCGGGCTGCCAAGGGCAACCGCTCCGAGGCCGCCCGGATGCTCGGCATGTCGCGGACCACCATCTGGAAGCAGATCCGGCGTTTCGGTCTGGAATAGACCGTTCCGCAGCCGGAAATTCGCATCCGGAACCAACGCGGAAACGCAGCGGCCCGGTAGGCGCGATGCTTTGCCGCTTTTTCCTCTTCGGCGCGGGAGGTTGGAGACGTGCCCGCGAGCAGAGCCGGTTTCCGACTTGGGGCAAAGGCGGACAAACGGAGTGGTTCTTCCCCATGCGGGGCTGAAGCACTTTGGGGTTTGGGGTGACAGGTGTGAGCTGGGAAAAATGGAAAAGAGGGGACAAGGAATATGGGAAAGGAGTAGCAGATGAAATAGGAGCAACGTATTGCAAGAATGGATTGGATCTGGTAGTAAATTAGAATGGGGAGGTATCGTTCTGGCTCCGTCCAGCAGAAGCCGGAAGATATTTCGTTTTTTATGGGCGGTGTTCGAGTAGCAATGGATTTGAATGCGTGTTTCTTTCCAGCCATTCTGTCGGAGAACAATGTGTATCGATATAAAATTTTTGAGTATTTCTTGTGAGACAAGAGGGTGCTATGAAGATTAAATCCATTCAATTGAAGATCGCTGGTATCGCAGGTATATTTTTGGTTCTTGCTGTATGCGTAGTTGTCCTGTTCGGGCAAATATACACTTCCATGTCACAGAAGTATGCGCAGGATAGATTTGCTGAATTACAGACGCAAAGTGCTCTTGAAACACTGGAAGCACTCTCCGGGAAACAGGCCTTTGCCTTGAAGAGCGAATTCGAGTTTGCCATGGATGCTGCGCGCACCATGGCTCAAACCTTTGCCGTGATTAAGCAGCGTGACAGGGATGGCAATTCTGCGGTGCAGCTGAACCGGGAAGGGCTCAACGCGATACTGCGAAATGTTCTGAAGGAAAACCCTACGTTCAACGGAACATATTCCTGCTGGGAGCCTGATAAGTTTGACAATGAGGATGAGAATTACAGAACAGGTAAAAGTGGCAGTAATGCAATAACGGGAAGATTTACACCCTATTGGACCAGGGATAAAAATGGAAATATTGATGTACAACCATTGGTAGAGTATGACTCAGATGAAAAGCACCCCAACGGTGTGCCGAAGGGAGGCTGGTACATCACACCCAAGACCAAGAGCGTGGAGAGTATCCTCGGCCCCTTACCCTACATCGTTCAGGGCCGAAACGTCTGGTTGGCGACAATGTCCGCACCCATCATTGTTGACGGGACCTTTTACGGTGTGGCCGGTGCGGATTACGATTTGTCGTTCGTCCAGAAGCTGAGTGAGGACGTTGACGCGAATTTCATGGATGGCAAGGGAAACGTCACGGTAATCAGCGACCTGGGATTGATCGTCGGCAGCAGCGAGCATCCGGAGTTGATCGGCAGGCACATGAAAGAGCTGTCTGCCGAGGAATGGGAGCACGAACTGGAAATCATCACTTCCGGCAAATCCGCTGCGAGCATTGATGCCGCAAACGGAATGGCCGTTGCCTACGCCGCCATTCCCGTCGGCAGAACCGGGAAATACTGGGGCGTCATTGTCCATGCGCCTACGGATGTCGTTCTGGAGGAGGTCAAGCAGCTTAGCGGGGAGTTGGATGCCCAGGGCCGGGAAAGTGCCTTCTGGCAAATCCTGGTCAGTCTGGGAGTCGGAATCCTCGCGGTTTGCATCATGTGGTTCTCCGCAGGCGGCATTGCAAAGCCGATACGCCGGGCGGCCGAACTGGCGGGGATCATCCGGGACGGTGTGTTTTCCGAGCGCCTCCAGTTGCGCACGCAGGATGAAGTCGGGCAGCTCGGCAACGCCCTGGATGAGATGGCCGAGAGCCTGCAACGCTCCGCGAACGTGGCGGAGCAGATCGCCAACGGCAATCTCGCCGTGGAGGTCGATCTGGCCTCGGACAAGGATCAACTCGGCGGCGCCCTTCAGGAGATGTCCCGGAGCCTCAATGAGAGCCTTGAGCAGGTGCGTTCCGCTGCGGAACAGATCGCCTCGGGGAGCGCGGAAATATCCGATTCGAGCCAGTCCCTGTCGCAGGGGGCCACGGAATCCGCCGCCTCTCTGGAGGAAATCACGAGTTCCATGACGCAGATGCTTTCGCAGACAAAGCTCAACGCGGAAAACGCGAATCTTGCGAGCGAAATGTCCGGCGCGGCGAGAGCGGCTGCGGAAAACGGCAACCGACAGATGCAGGAAATGATCAGCGCCATGGGCGAGATCAACACGGCCGGCCAGTCCATCGGGAAGATCATCAAGGTCATCGACGAAATAGCATTCCAGACGAACCTGCTGGCATTGAACGCCGCAGTGGAGGCGGCGCGCGCCGGGCAGCATGGCAAAGGATTCGCGGTGGTGGCTGAGGAAGTGCGTAATCTCGCTGCCAGAAGCGCCAAGGCGGCTTCCGAAACGTCCGAACTGATCCAGGAATCTGTTCAGAAGGCCGCCAATGGAGCTGATATTGCGGACAAGACAGCTGCTGCTCTGGAAGAAATCGTCACAGGTATTTCCAAAGCCACGAGCCTGATATCGGATATCGCCAAGGCCAGCGCTGAGCAGGCGGAAGGCATTGCGCAGATTGATGACGGCTTGGGGCAGATCGACCAGGTCACCCAGCAGAATACCGCCAATGCGGAAGAAAGCGCAGCTGCCGCAACGGCGCTGTCAAATCAGGCCTCGGAACTGCGGCGGCTGTTGCGGCGTTTTGAGTTGAAGAGGGGTCATGGTGCGGAGCGCACCATGGTGGCCAGAAACGTTGCGATGGGGCTTCCTGCCCCAGGCGACGCTTCGGACCAGGAGGATGACGAAGAACAGGTTGAGCGCAACGGCGAAGAACTGCGGCGCTACTAGGCTGGAAGCGAGAACCATCCGGTTGCGCCGCGCGGACTTCCGTTCCCGATAGACCGCGTTTTCCGGACCTGCGGGGGATTTTGGTTCCTCCGCAGGTCTTTTTTTACGAGGGTGGGGGAACGCGTCCCGGTTCCCGCATTTCAGCCGGAAGAGTGCTCCCGGATGCGGATGTGCAATCGCCTGTTGGCGAAGGCGTATTCGGTGTGCTAAGAATCGCGATAGTGCGAGGATTGTCTTGTTCTCTCCGTACCGGGACTGAGTGGACCGGGCCTGAGCTGCGTTTGATCCGGTCCGGCCGGGGTCCGGGCGGATAGCGAAATCCCGGAGAACACCGGTTCGTTTTCAAGAGCATCAATCAAGGGATGGAGAGGGATGAACAGGCTCACATGCAGATGATTACCGAGAAAAACATCCACCGGGTCAAATGGATCTACGCCACGGCACTGGCCTTTGTGGCTCTGATGCTCGTCATCTCCTCCCTGCTCCTGCAGGACGCCATTCGCACGGAAAACAGCGACGCGCGGATCATCAACCTTTCCGGGCGGCAACGCATGCTCAGCCAGCGGCTGACCAAGTGCGTCCTGGCCCTGGGCCATGTCGGGGGCGACCGGGAAAGGGAGCGGTACATGGAGGAGATGCGCCAGGCCCTTGCGGACTGGACTGAGGCGCAGGCGGGCCTCCAGCGGGGCGACCAGCGTCTGGGGCTGCCCGTGCCGGAGCATTCCGAGATGATCAACGTCTTTTTTGAGCAGATCACCCCGTTTCACGAGCGCATGGCCGCCTCGGTTCGCACACTGCTCCAGGCGGCCGAGGAGCGGGCCTTTACGCCCGAGCTTTTGCGGGAGACGACGGAATCCATGCTCGCGGACGAGCAACACTACTTGTTCCTGATGGACAAGATCACCTTTCGTTTCGACGAGGAGGCCTCGGCCCACGTCCGGGTTCTGCAGCGCATGGAGCTGGTGGTCCTGGGGTGCGGCCTGTTCGTGCTTTTCTTGGAATATCTTTTTGTTTTCCGGCCAACACTGGGGCAGTTGACCCGGATGCTCGATTCGTTTCGCCGTCAGGGCGAACAGCTGCGGGAATCCAACACGCGGCTTTGCGGCTCCCTTGCGGAATCGACCCGGCTGACCGAGATCGCCGAGGCCGCCAACAGGACCAAGAGCGAGTTTCTGGCCCGCATGAGCCACGAGATCCGTACGCCGCTCAACGCGGTCATCGGCATGTGCCATTTGGCGCTGAAGACCGAGCTGACCCCCCGGCAGGAGGACTATCTCAACAAGATCAGAGCCTCTGCGGAGGTGCTGCTTCGCGTGATCAACGACATTCTCGACTATTCCAAGATCGAGGCCGGAATGCTCGGCATCGAGAAAACCGCCTTTGACCTGGAGACCGTGCTCGGGGACGTGGTGGGCATCACGGGTCTGGGAGCGGCGGAAAAACAGCTCGACTTTTTGCTATCCGTGAGCAGCGACGTGCCCACTGGGCTTGTGGGCGACCCGTTGCGCCTGGGACAGGTGCTCCTCAACCTTGTGAGCAATGCCGTGAAGTTCACGGAATCCGGCGAGGTACTGCTGGAGGTGCGTCTGGAAACCGCCGGGGAAAAAAACGCGCGGCTGCGCTTTGGCGTGCGGGACACGGGCATCGGGCTGACGGAAGAGCAGGCGGAGAACCTGTTCACGCCTTTTTCCCAGGCCGACGAATCCATTTCCCGGCGCTACGGCGGCACAGGGCTGGGCCTGAGCATCTGCCGCAGGCTGGTGGAACTCATGGGCGGCCGACTGGGGGTGGACAGTACGCCGGGAGTCGGCAGCGAATTCCATTTCAGTCTGGAATTTCCGCTCTCGGGCGAGAACACCTCCCACCGTCGGGCCGAAGCCGTGGGCCTGGTGGGCATGCCCGTGCTGGTGGTGGACGACAATCCCACCTCGCGTCAGATTCTCCGCGACATGCTGCTGTCCCTGCGGTTCAGCGTCACGGCCACAAGCGGCTGCGAGGAGGCGCTGGGTCTTCTCAGGAAAAGCGAAACGGATTTCCGCATCGTGCTGCTCGACTGGAAGATGCCGGGCATGAACGGCACGGAGTGCGTCCGGCGGATCCGGGCCATGCGGCTCACGTCCCGGCCCGTGATCCTGATGATCACGGCCTACGGGCAGGAAGGGATCCGCCGCAATGCGAAACAGGTGGGGCTGGACGGCTATCTGCTCAAGCCCGTGAACCGTTCCCTGCTTTTCGACGCCATTGTGGCGGCCCTCGGATTTGACGGCATTTCCAAATCGGACCGTGCGCGGACCAGCGACGAGTCCGAAGCGCTCCCCGAGACCTTGCGGGGTGAATCGGTGCTGCTGGTGGAGGACAACGAGATCAACCAGCAGGTGGCGCGGGAACTGCTGGAGGGCGTGGGCCTTGCGGTGGACATTGCCTGCGATGGGCAACAGGCGCTTGAGCTGTTGCAGGAAAAACGCTACGCGGCCGTGCTCATGGATGTCCAGATGCCCGTGATGGACGGGCTGGAAGCCGTCCGGCGCATCCGCGCCGACCCCGGACTCTCCGGTCTGCCGGTCATCGCCATGACCGCCCACGCCCTGGAACAGGACCGCCAGGAGAGTCTGGCCGCCGGTATGGACGATCATGTCGGCAAACCCATCGTGTCAGAGGAACTCTATGCCGCCCTGCGGCGCTGGATGGTTGCCGCAGAGGGGAATCCCACGGACCAGAAGGATTGCGGCAAGCCCCGCGATGTCTGTGAGCAAGGGGCGGGCGGCCCGGAAATTCTGGACATCGGTCTCGGCCTGTCCCGGGTCAGCAATAACGAAAGGCTCTTTCAACGACTGTTGTCAGATTTCGTACGGGATTTCAACGGGACCGGGGAGGCGATCCGCAAGGCCCTGGCGACCGGGGACGCTTCCGGAGCGGCCCGCCTTGTCCACACCCTCATCGGAGTGGCCGGAAACATCGGCGGCATGCGTCTTTACGAGGATGCGCGCAGACTGGAGAGCCGCATGCATGCTCCGGAAGCGGACTGCGGCGCGCTCCTGGAGCGGTGCGAACGCTCTCTGGAGATGCTGGTCCGGCGTATCAAGGAGGTTCTGCGCGAGATGCCCGGCGCGGAAGAGGCGGTGCATAAAAGGCCGCCCGTTCAGACCGCCGTGAGTGTGGCCGAGCTGGAGTCCTTTCTGAAGCTGCTTTTGACGCACGATGCCCAGGCTCTGGCTGTTCTGGCGAAGCTGGCCGCGCCTCTGGGTGAGCTTGACCCGGCTGCCGTGGCCGCGCTGGAGACCGCTTTGCGGCGGTTCGATTTCCGTGAGGCCCGGCGCATCGCCTCGGAATTGTGGGCGGCTCTGGACCTTCGGGACCGTGCGCGGCAAGTCTGAGCAGCGCGGTTTCGCCTTTCCTGCCCAAAACCCCGGCCAAGCGTATCTTTCCCCGCCTCTTTCCTGTCTCTTCCCTTGACCGCCCCGCACGGCATGCCGTGCGGGGCGGTTTTGCGTCGGGCGGCTAGTACAACACGTGCCGGGTTTGTTCCACTTCCCGGATCGAGATGGGGATGTCGTAGGCCTTGGAGAGATCCTGGGGGGAAACGTCCCGGCTGGAGCCGCGAAACAGCATCCGGCCCTCGCGGATGAGCAGCACGCTGTCCGCATAGCGCAGGGCGAGATTGAGATCATGGAGCACGATAATTGTGGACAGGCCCCGGGCGCGGGTCAGGGTCGCGATCAGTTCCATGATCTCGATCTGGTTGCGGATGTCCAGATGGTTGATGGGCTCATCCAGGATGAGCACCTGGGAGCCCTGGACCAGGGTGCGGGCGATGAGGATCTTTTGGAATTCTCCGCCGCTGACCCTGGTCACGCAGGCGTTTGTCAGATCCAAAAGCCGCATCTCCTCCAGCACGTCCCTGGCCAGGCGGCGGTCCTCGGCGGCTGGTCGCCACTGGACGTAGGGCTTGCGGCCCAGGAGCACGGCGTCGAACACGCTGCACGGAACCGGGGTGGTGTTCTGCGGCAGGTAGGCCAGACTGCGCGCCAGTGCCCGGCGGTTTGTGATTTCCAGGGGAGCGCCGTTGATCCGGACCGAACCCGATGTGGGGGGCAGGATACCGGAAACCGCCTTGACCAGGGTGCTCTTGCCCGCGCCGTTGGGGCCGATGAGCGCGCAGACGCGGCCATCTCCCACCCGGAAGCTGACATCGTGGATGATGGTCTTGCGTTTGATGGTCACGCCGAGTCGGGACACGCTAAGCATGTTGCATGGACCTCCGCAGCAGCAGGAAGAGGAAGATGGGCACTCCGGTGAAGGAGCAAAGGATGCCGATGGGCAGGAGCACCGGATAGAGCAGGGACTGGGCCAGCAGGTCCGCGCCCAG
This sequence comes from Desulfovibrio sp., assembly GCA_050251775.1. Taxonomy (GTDB): domain Bacteria; phylum Desulfobacterota; class Desulfovibrionia; order Desulfovibrionales; family Desulfovibrionaceae; genus Paucidesulfovibrio. The sequence continues at coordinate 35,237 of JBFWMD010000002.1, read as the reverse complement.
GAGAAAGGCCGCGCCAAAGAGCGCCGAGGCCGTGATCAGGAAGGCGTGGCCGCAGTGGCGGAAGAGCAGCCGGACCATGTGGGGCGCGATGAGCCCCACGAAACCGATGACGCCGTAAAACGCCGTGGCCACGGCCACCAGCAGGGAGGCGATGAGCACCGAGAGCACACGGACCCGGCGCACGGCCACGCCCAGACTGGCCGCGTGGTCGTCGCCCCATTGCAGGGCGTCGTAGTCCCAACTGAGGCGCAGCGAGGCCGCGATGCCTGCGGCCGAGGTCGCCGCCGTGATCCAGGCCTCGGTCCAGGCGCCCTTGCTCAGATCGCCGAAGGTCCAGAAGAGCGTGGCCGCGACCTGGCTGTCCGTGGCGAAGTATTGCAGGGACATGGTGGCCGCCGCGAAGAACGTGGAAATGGCCACTCCCGCGAGGATCAGGCCGTAGGAGGTCATGCCCCGCACCGAGGCCAGCACCAGGATGCAGGCCGAGGAGCATAGCGAACCGGCAAAAGCTCCCAGGGCCACCATGCTGATGCTCGTGTTGAAGGAGGTGGAGGCCAGCGCGATCATGGCGTAGCAAGCGCCAAAAGCCGCGCCGTGGGACTGCCCCAGGGTGAAGGACGAGGCCAGGGGGTTTTTGAGCACGGTCTGGAGCACAGCGCCGTTCACGGCCAGGGCGCTGCCCACGGCCAGGGCCGCCACGATTTTGGGCATGCGCAGATTCCAGACGAAATATTCGAGATTCTGGTTGGTTCCGTCGCGGAACAAGGCGCGGCCCAGGTCCGGCAGCGGACAGAGCGTCGCGCCGAAGCGCAAGGCTACGGCGGCAAGGCAGGCCATGGCGGCCACGAGCGCGAGGATGAAAAGAAGTTTTTTTGACATCAACCTGCTTTCTCCGAAAAGGGGCGGCGTTGCCGCAATTTCGCGCTCACCGGGAGTTTGCGACCCTGTCCTGCCCCGCGACCGTTTTCAGCTATCACGAACAGTAAGAAAGATCAAAAGGTAACATTGACAAATACCAAATTTTTAAATAATAACCTTTGCGTAGCACGAATCAAGTATTATTATGCTGAACGTATGATCAAACGCTTGCCCCTGGGCGTTCGGATTGGGGAACGGATATGCGTCGAGCAGTGAGGGTGTCGTCCGTTCGGGGGAATCGTTGAATGATGGGCGTTGAAAATTTTTGACTCGGATGCCCCGGTATCCACGAAATCCGAATGGAGGGAGGGAAGTGTCACATTACCTGCTTGTCGCAGCCTGCCTGTTCACCATTTGCTGTCTGCCCCTCGGGGCAACGCCTGCCGCCGCCGCGGAGAAAAACAGCCTGATGCAGGATGTGATCTATCTGGACCCGGTCGTGGTCACCGGGACCGCCGACGAGGAAAACCTGAACCAGTCGAGCCTGCGCGTCGAGGAGAAGAGCAGGAGCAACAACATCGCCGACTTTCTCTCCAATGACACGGACATCTCCTATAAACGCAAGTCCAACTTCGGCGACAGCGGCGACGTGATTTCCATTCGCGGCTTTGAGAGCAAGCGCATCATGCTCAACCTGGACGGGCGAAGCGTCAGCTCCACAGGCAACGTGGGCGGCAACTACATCGATTTCAACACGATCCCCATGGACAACATCGAGCGCATCGAGATCGTCAAAGGCGGCAGCTCCATCGAGTACGGCAACAACGCCCTGGGCGGCGTGATCAACGCCTATACCGCGCGGCCCACCGAGGAGGCGCGGGTGACCCTCTACGGGACCACGGGCGGCTGGAGCCACCTGCACGATTTCCACAACCTCCGGGGCAGCTACGCGCAACAGTTCGGCATGCTCGGCGTGAGCCTGGGTGTCAGCCACCAGCAGGCCGAGGCCTTTCTGCGCAACAACGACTATGAGTCCTTCCATGTCGCGCCCAAGGTCTACATGGACACTGCCTGGAAGGGCCAGTTTGTGGCGGGATACGACTACAGCGTTTCCGACCGGGGCCTGATCCGCTCCAACCGCGCGGACGGCGAACCCCGCAGCGACACTGATCCCTCCCTGGCCGGCTTCGACACCGCCCTGGACGACGCCTACCCCGTGGCCAGCGGCGAGTATTTCGCGGGCGGCGCGCCCACTCCGTCCATGAACGTCATCGGCGACGGCGCGCACTGGGTCAAAACCCGGCAGCTCATGGACCTGACCTACCACCAGCCGCTGGGAGAGGATGCCTATCTGGAACTCATGGGCTTCAAGAACCATGAGACCCGCCGGGAAAAGAACTACGCGGATGTGGCGGCCCGGTCGCAGCTCCCCGCGTGGGGTTTTGTCGCGGCCCTGACCAATGACGGCGACCTCGTGCTTGACCGCGATGTGACCGTGGACAAGAGCTACGGCGCAAAACTCAAGGGCGGCTGGGACATCGGGGACCATTCCCTGCTCGCGGGCGTGGAGTACAAGCTGCTCCAATCCGGAGGCATCAAGGTCAAATACGTGGATACGAACTACAACAAACACCCCTCCAACGCCATGACCGGTGTGATGGCTTCCTCGGAGGGCAGCCCCAATGCCTATGTGACAGGCGCATTTCTGGGCGACAAGTATGCGGTCACGGACGATCTGCTCCTGGATTTCGGCGTGCGCTTCGACAGCTTCGAGTACAAGCCTCAGGGACTGGAGGACGATCTGCACCATACCCACATCTCGCCCAAGGTCACGCTGACCTACGATCTTGCTGAAATGCAGACCGTGTCCCTGGCACTCTACGAGAACTACCGCACCCCCACCCTGCCGGAGCTCTACTGGAACTCGCAGGCCGCGCCCGCAAGCTCCGCTGGCAACGTCTCCTATCTCACGGGCATGTATCTGAAACCGGAACTGGAGCGCGGCGTGGACCTGGTCTACCGCTACCGCTTCGAAAATTCTGGGTTCGCCCAAATCGCGGGCTTCTACTACAGCATCGACGACTACATCCTGCACAAGTCCGTACCCAACGGCGCGAGCAGTTCCTGGGCCGCGTACAACGCGGACGCGACCATTTACGGAGCGACGTTCACCTCACGCTGGCCCCTGCTGGATGAACTGGCGCTCCAGCTTGCCGCCACCTGGCAGAAGACGAAAAAGAGCGACGATCCCGCAGACCCGGACAACATTCTGGAATCTCTCGACTACATTCCAAGCATCAAGGCGAACCTGGGCCTGACCTGGGACATTCGGAACGATCTCGTGCTCGACACCACACTGAACTACACCGGCTCGCGCGACTACACCATCAGCACGAGCACACTGCAAAAGGGCACGCTCGGCGCGTACAGCACGCTGGGCGCGAGCCTGCGCTACACCCTGGACGAGCATTCCACCCTGGAGCTCTACGGCGACAACCTGACCAATACCGATTACGAGGAATCCTGGGGCTATCCGGCCATGGGAACCAACCTGGGAGTGAGCCTGAAATGGAAGATGTAAGACACGATCACGGCCGCAAGGCCTTCTGGGATGCCAAGGCCAAGACCTTTCCCCGCTACGAGGCGGGCGAGAACACTTACGAGGCGGGCATGCTCCGCCGCATCCGCGAACGCGGGGTGGACTTCCGCAGGCGTTCGGTCCTGGACGTGGGCTGCGGCAGCGGCATGTACACCATCCGCATCGCCCAGGAGGCCCGGCAGGTCACGGCCGTGGACATCTCCGAGCGGATGCTGGCCATCCTCGGCGAGGACGCCGAGCGGCAGGGGCTCGACAACATCCGTTCCATCCGCTCGGACTGGGATTCCTTTGATTCGGATCAGACTTTCGACGTGGTCTTCTGCTCCATGACCCCGGCCATCCATGACGACGCCTCGCGTCGCAAGCTGCTGCGCCTTGCCGGAGGCTGGACCGTGTTCATGGGCTTTGCCGGACTGATGTCCTCCAACGTGCTTACCGGGCTGTTCGCGCACTACGGGGTCACGCCCCGGGTCTTCAATAATGGCCCGGAAATGCGCCACTGGCTTGAGGCCGAGGGCGTGCATTACGACAGCTCCCTGGTGGAGGGGCAGTGGGTCGTGGCTAAGAGCCGGGGGGAGATGCTCAGCTCCTGCGCGGCCATGCTCATGCCCTACGAGGTGACCCCCGATGCCGAACATCTGGAGCGCTACATCGAGGCCTACCGGGACGGCGGCGGGCGCTACGTGGAAAAGACCGACTACCGGATCGAGCTGCTGCTATGGGAAAAATAGTTCGCATTCCAGCCTGCGGTTTTGCCGTATGCCTGGGCATATGCGTGGCCGCATGTTTGGTGCTGCTGCCGGCTGCGGCCCAGGCCCGGACCCTGGTGGATGTCTTCGGGCGGGGCGTGGAGGTTCCGGACAAGGTGGAGCGGCTGCTGGCCCTGGGGAGCAGCATGTGCTTCGTGACCTACCTCCGGGCGCAGGAGCTGGCCGTGGGCGTGGAGGACATGGATAAACGGACTTCCACAAAGCCCTACATCGTGGTCAACCGGGAGCGGGTCAGGAATCTGCCCGTGGTGGGCAAGGCCGGAGCCGTGCGCATTCCCAACTACGAGGAAATCATCCGGCTGCGTCCGGACGTGATCTTCATCGTTTCCACGGAGCGTTCCGAGCCGGACCTGATCCAGCGCAAGACCGGCATTCCCGTGGTGGCTGTGGGCTACGGAATCACGAACTTCGATGAGGCCGTCTTCCTGCGCTCCATTGCCCTCGTGGGCGAGGCCCTGCAACGGCGGGAACAGGCGGAGCAACTGACCGCGTTTGTCCGTTCACTGCACGGGGCGCTGCCCCACCGGCCCGAGGGCGAAACAACGGTTTCCGCCTATGTGGGCGGGCTGTCGTACAAGGGCAACCAGGGCATCGTCAGCACTTCGGCGGACTTTTTCCCCATGCGACTCGCTGGGTTACGCAATGTGGTGGACACGCCGGGCGCGCCCGGACACCTCTTTGTGAACCGGGAGTACCTGCTGGGTGCGAACCCGCCGCTGATGTTCCTGGATGGCAACGGCCTGCCGCTGATCCAGGACGGGCTGAACGCGGATCCCGGCTACTACGGTCGCTTCCAGGCGCTTTGCTCCGGCAACGCCTTTTCGCTGCTGCCGAACACGTCCTACTTCATGAATCCGGAAATGATGTATGTGAACGCGTTCTTTCTGGCCAAGATCGCCTACCCCGAAGCCTATCCGGACCTGGATCCCGTGGCCTGGGCGGACAAGATCTTCACGGCCTTTAACGGCGAACCGCTCTACGGATACTACGCGGCGCAGGGCTGCGGCGTTTCCCGTCTGACCCTGGAGCAGGGGAGGCTGGTGCGCACTCCGTACCCTGATTCGGCTCAGCCCTAGAATCAGTCTTAGAATCTGGCGGAGAGTCAGAACCCGGCTCCTTTTCCACAAAGGTCCGGCGCGCGCTGTTCCGGCGTGCGTCGGGCTTTTGCGGTTTTGGGCGGGTTTGTTTGGCCGCATTTCCCGAAACGGGACGGACAGATCCGGGATGAGGAGCGCAAAGGGAAAACCGGGCGCGTGTTCTCAGCGGTTGATGCCGCGCTCTTTCATCAGAGCGTAGAGCCGCGCCCGGGAAAGGCCGGAGACCGCGCAGGCGCTGCGGATGTCGCCGCCGGTCTGGAGCAGCAGGGTGCGCAGGTAGCCGCGTTCGAAATCGTCGAGAACCTTGCTGCGGGCGTCGCGCAGGGGCGGGAGCCGCTCCTGCGGCGCTTCGGCCTTTGGGACGGTCTTGGTCGGGACCCCGCCCATGTCCGCTCCGGCCATCTGCACGCGGATGTGCATGGGCAGATGTCGGGGATAGAGCAGCGGCTCGCTCCCGGCCATGGACACGGCCCGTTCCAGGGCGTGAAAGAGTTCGCGGATGTTTCCCGGCCACTGGTATTTGGTCAGCGTGTCCAGAAAATCGGGCGAAAAACCCTTGCGCGGCAGGGAACAGCGCTTGCAGACCCGGTGAATCTGGAAGCAGGCCAGCTGGTTGATGTCCTCGCTGATCTTGCGCAGGGGCGGCAGTTCGATGCCGATGCCCTGGAGCCGGAAGTGCAGATCGCTGCGAAAGGCCTCCTCCAGGGCCATGCGCGCCAGATCGCGGTTGGTCGCGGCCACGAGCCGGAAGTCGGAGCTTTCCTCGTGTGTGGCGCCCACGGGCCGGAATTTGCGGGTTTCGAGCACGCGCAGGAAGACCCGCTGCACGGCCAGGGGCAGTTCCCCGACCTCGTCCAGGAAGAGCGTTCCGCCGTGGGCCTGGCGGACCAGCCCGCCGGCACGGGCGTCCGCGCTGGTGAAGGCTCCGCGTTCGTGGCCGAAAAGCACGGATTCGGCCAAAGAGGCGGGCAGGGCCGCGCAGTCCACCACGATGAAGGCCTTGTCGCAACGGCGGCTGTTCTCATGCACGGCCCTGGCAAAGAGCTCCTTGCCCGTGCCGGTCTCGCCGGTCACAAGCACGTTGGCCTCGCTTCCCGCGGCCTGGGCCACCTGGTTCAGAGCGGCGAGCATGGCCGGAGCATTGCCGATGATCTCCTTGCGCTTCAGGGCCACACTACAGCCCCGGCGCGAACGCCGGAAGCCCTCGATGCGGTCGATGACGACCATGAGCCGCTCCAGGCTCGGCGGCTTGGCAAAGACGTTCCAGGCTCCGGAGCGGATGGCCTCCTGGGCCAGGTCCTGGTCGCGGCTTCCGGTCAGGATGACGATCTCTGGGGTGCTTTCACTATTGCGCAGCTGGGAGAGCGTGGTGAGCACGTCGCCGTCGGGCAGGGTGTCCGCCAGGAACACGGCGTCATAGGCATGGAGCTGGGCGAGGCGCAGCCCATTGGTGCGGCTGGTGGCGCAATCCACGTCCGTCCCGTGTCGGCGGAAGGCCGAGGCGAGCCGTTCCACGCAGAGCGCGTCGTTGTCCATGATCAGGACCTTGGCCACGGCAACCTCCCTCGCGGTGGGCTGGACCACGGCTGTCCGGGTCTCCAGAGTGGAGCACCCGTGAGATACATATCTGGTACATCCTATGCCCCCTGTGCTGCAATTTGTCAATATATGGATCGTTACAGTTGCGAAATCATACCAAAACCGTGCGGTATGAGTATTGTGAACACTGTTTTTTGGACAAGTCCTGTTGCGCAAGACGGAAAAGTGCCTCCTCGTTGCATCCGCAGAGAGAGCACCGTTCAGGGTGTCGCGCCCGAGCGCCCGCCTTTGAGAGCGGTCCCTCACTTCGCATTCACCTGCTGTCTTGCCGCGCAAGACACGTCTTTCCCCGCAAGATGAAAAACCCTCTGATTTCGCGGTCTCAGGGGTCTGTCGATTCTCCTTTTCCTCTCCACTGACCCGGAGTTCCGGGCGTTTTCTCTCTGGGCACGCTTCTTGACTAAGAGAGAAGGAGAGCGCGGTGGTCGGGGGGATTCCACGGATGGAAAATAAATCCGGCAATGTCCACCGACTGCGTCGATCCGCAGAGGGAGCGGACCGGGAAGATGCTCTCTCCACGTCTCCAGAGTCCGCTGCTCGGGCCGGGAGACCAGCCGACCGGAGGGAGAACCTTGAAGCGCAGAAAATGGAATCCGGAGACCAAGGCCAAGGTCGTGCTTGAGGGGCTGCTCAACGGGCAGGTCAGCGAGGTGTGCCGGGAGTACGACATCCGGCCCGGCCAGTACTACAAGTGGCGCGACTATTTCTTCGCGCACTGTTCCAGGGTCTTCGAGGAGACGCCCCGCAGTCCTGAGGCGGCGGTGCTGGCGGCGGAAAACGAAAAGCTCAAGCGCCTCGTGGGCGAGCTGACCCTGGAACTGAACCAGAAGGGCAACAGTTAGGAGGGAGCCGAAGATGTCCAATCGCATCGGGGTCTACATCTGCCACTGCGGCAGCAACATTGCGGGCAAGGTCGATTGCGCGGGCGTGGCCCGGTTTGCCGGGGGACTGCGCGACGTGGTCGTGGCCCGCGACTACCAGTTCATGTGTTCGGACCCTGGTCAGGATCTGATCATCGGGGACGTGCGCAACCTGGGCCTGACCCGCGTGGTGGTGGCCTCCTGCTCGCCCCGTCTGCACGAGCGGACCTTCCAGACCACCCTGGCCCGCGCCGGATTGAATCCTTACATGCTTCAGCACACCTGCATCCGCGAGCATTGTTCCTGGGTCACCGAGGATCCGGAGGAAGCCACGGCCAAGGCCCGCAAGCTCGTGGCCGCCGCTGTGGACCGGGTCGGGCGGCATCAGCCCCTGTACTCGCGCGAGGTTCCGGTGCTGCCGGACGTGCTCGTGGTGGGCGCGGGCATCGCGGGCATCCAGGCCGCGCTGGACATCGCCAAATCCGGACACATGGTCCACCTCGTGGAAAAGGGACCGTCCATCGGCGGGCACATGGCCCAGTTCGACAAGACCTTTCCCACCCTGGACTGCGCGGCCTGCATTTCCACGCCCAAGATGGTCGCGGTTTCCCAGGAGCCGAACATCAGCCTGCTGACCTGTGCCGAGGTCAGTGAGGTCACGGGCTTTGTGGGCAACTACAAGGTCCGGGTCCGGCTGCGTCCACGCTACGTGGACACGGACAAGTGTACGGGCTGCGGAACCTGCCTGGAGAAGTGCCCCACCCGCGTGCCCAGCGAGTTCGAGGAGGGGCTGGGGATGCGCCGGGCCATCTACCGCAACTCGCCCCAGGCCGTGCCGAACACGCCGGTCATTGATCCGCTGCACTGCAAGAAGATCACCAAGAACAAGTGCGGGGCCTGCGAGAAGTTCTGTCCCACCGGGGCCATCGACTACCACCAGCAGGAGCGTTTCGTGGAATTGGAGGTGGGGAGCATCGTGCTGGCCACGGGCTACGACACCCTGGACCCGACGCCCATGACCGAATACGGCTTCGGGCGCTATCCCGAGGTCTACACCGCGCTCCAGTTCGAGCGGTTGAACAACGCCACCGGCCCCACCAGCGGCAAAATATTGATGAAGAACGGGGAGAAGCCCGAGTCCGTTGCCATCATCCATTGCGTGGGCTCGCGGGACAAGAACCACCATGCCTACTGTTCGCGCACCTGCTGCATGTACGCGCTCAAGTACGACCATCTGATCAAGGACAAGGTCGGACACCATGCCCAGGTGACCAATTTCTACATTGACATGCGTTGCTTTGGAAAGGGCTACGAGGAATTCTACGAGCGGGTCCAGCGGGAGGGCGTGACCTTTGTGCGGGGACGCCCGGCCGAGGTCACGGATCAGGCCCAAACTCCCGAGGAAGAGGGCAAGCTCATCGTCATCGCCGAGGATACCCTTTCCGGGCTGCCCCTGCGCGTGCCCGTGGACATGGTCGTGCTCTGCACCGCCATGCAGGCCCGTGCGGACACCACGGAAGTGGCCCGCGTCTTCGGCATCGCCCAGGGCCAGGACGGTTTTTTCCTGGAAGAGCATCCCAAGCTCGGCCCGGTTTCCACGGCCACGGACGGCGTGTTTCTGGCCGGAGCCTGCCAGGGTCCCAAGGACATTCCGGACGCCGTGGCCCACGCCTCGGGCGGAGCGGCCCAGGCCCTGGCCCTGGCGGCGCGGGGCCGGGTTTCCATCTCGCCGACCACGAGCCGGATCAACCCGGACATCTGTGTGGGCTGCCGCATCTGCGTGGGACTCTGCGCCTATTCGGCCATCGAGTTCGACGAGCGCCGCAAGGTGGCTGTGGTCAACGAGGCCATGTGCAAGGGCTGCGGCTCCTGTGCGGGCTACTGTCCCTCGGGCGCGGCGCAGATCAAGCACTTCAATGAACTCCAGGTTTTCGGCGAGCTGGAGGGCCTGCTCGCCGAGTTGCGCGGGGCGCGGGGCGCGGCCATGGAAGCGCGCGACGCAACGACCATCTGAATCGTCTGAACCACTGGAACCAAGGGGGAGGAGAACATGGACGCTCACGCGGTGCAGGCCGAGGCAACGGAACCCAGGACGGTCAAAATGGCCGGAAGCGCGCCTGGGGAGGAATTCGAACCCACCATCGTGGCCTTTGTCTGCAACTGGTGTACTTACACCGCCGCCGACCTGGCCGGGACCTCGCGCATGATCCAGAAGCCGAACCTGCGGCTGGTGCGCATGATGTGTACGGGCATGGTGGATCCCAAGTACGTGATCAAGGCGCTGCTTTCGGGCGCGGACGCCGTGCTCATCAGCGGCTGCCACCCCGGCGACTGCCACTACATCAACGGCAACTACAAGGCCCGGCGGCGGGTCAAGCTGCTCAAGGAGATTCTGCCCCAGTTCGGGGTGGACACCCGGCGGCTGCGTCTGACCTGGGTCGGGGCCAGCGAGGGCAACGAGTTCGCGGCCACCGTGAACGCGCTGGTGGAGGAAATCCGGGAGCTGGGGCCCATCGACAGCCGCAGCCTGAAGTCGCTTTAGGGAGGGGAGAACCATGACCACGACGGCGAAGCTTGAAGTGCGCAACAACGATCCCGTGGCGGCGTTACAGGAAATGATGCGCCGGATGCTCGAATCCGGCGGCGTGAGCGGGGTGTTGACCCCGGTGCACCTGGGCGGCGGCACGCCCATGCCCGCCCTGGTCACGGACCCGGCCGAGCTGGACCGGGCCGATCCCCTGGCTCCGGCCTTTCCCGTGAACGGAGCCAAGATGCTCACCCGGCTGACCAGGGGCCACGGCGACGAACGCATCGCGGCCCTGATGCGGCCCTGCGAGGTCCGGGCCTTTGTGGAACTCTGCAAGCTCAACCAGGGCAGCCTGGACGATGTGCTGCTGATTTCCGTGGACTGCCTCGGCGCCTACGGCAACACGGATTATTTGCGTTTCCGGGGCGAGGACGACCCGATTCAGAGCACGTTGGGATTCCTCGGCAGGGTCGGGGGAACCAAAGAGACCGCGCGCGGCGGCTATGATGTGGCCGGGGCCTGCCGGGCCTGCGAGCATCCCGTGACCGACGCGGCGGATGTCAGCGTGGGCGTCGTGGGTGTGAACCTGACCGAGGCCCTGCCCGTGATGGCCAACACCGCGCGCGGCGAGGCCCTGCTGGCCGCCCTGGGGCTGGCGGACTGGGAACCGCAGCCCGCAAGGGACAAGGCGCTGCGGGAGTTGATTGCAAAGCGCACGGCCGAGCGCGACGCCATGGTGGAGCGCACGGCGGCGGCCACAGGCAGCCTGGGTGCGCTGGCCGAATACCTTTCCGGCTGTGTGAATTGCTACAACTGCCGGGTGGCCTGTCCGGTCTGCTACTGCCGGGAATGCGTCTTCGTCACGGACGTGTTCGACCACAAGCCCTGGCAATACCTGGGCTGGGCCAAGCAAAAGGGCATGCTCAAGATGCCCACGGACACGGTTTTCTACCACCTGACCCGCATGGCCCACATGAGCACGGCCTGCGTGGGCTGCGGACAGTGTTCCAACGCCTGCCCCAATGATGTGCCCGTGATGGAGCTCTTCCGGACGGTGGCGCTGCGGACCCAGCGGGGCTTCGACTATGAACCGGGCCGGAGCATGGACGATCCGCCGCCCCTTTCGGTCTTCAAGGAGAACGAATTCGGCGAAGTGGTCTCGCACATGGCCTAGGGCGAAATGGAGGAAGCGATGCGCAAGGAATACGGAGCATTGGTGGTCGGAGCGGGCATCGGCGGCATCCGCGCGGCCCTGGACCTGGCCGTGGCCGGGAACAAGGTCGCCCTGGTGGACCGCAGGCCCAATCACGGCGGCATTCTGACCCAGCTCGACCACCAGTTTCCCAGCGACAACTGCGGTATGTGCAAGATGTTGCCGCTCATGGCCCGGGACTCCTCCAGCCAGTACTGTCTGCGCAAGGGGCTGTTCCACGACAATATCGACATCTGGCTGAACACGGAACTGACCGCGCTGGAGGGCGACCCCGGCCAGTTCCAGGCCACCCTGACCCGGCGTTCGTCCCTGGTGGACCCGCAAAAGTGCGTGAGCTGCGGAGCCTGCGCCGAGGTCTGCCCGGTGCGCGTGCCCAACGAGTTCAACGCCGGACTTTCGGAGCGCGGCGCGGTCTACCTGCCCGTGCCCCATGCCGTCCCGAACCATTACGTGGTGGATCTGGACAACTGCGCCCGCTGCTGGAAGTGCTTTGAAGCCTGCCCCACCGGGGCCATCGACTTCAAGCTCGACGAGCGCGGCTCGTTCCGGATTCTTTCCGCCATTTCGGACCCGACGGACGCCCAACTGCTCCTGAATCTGCTGGAGCAAGCGGGATTCCCGGCCACCTTTGCCAAGGACCGGGACAAGGCCCTGGAGCAACTCGCGGACGGCGAACCGCTCGGCCTGCTGCTGTTGGACATGGCCCTGGGCGGGGTGGCGGTGGAACGCATCCTGAGCCGGGCCGCGGAACTGCGGCCCGAGATGCCCGTGGTGCTGCTGGCCGGGCCGGAGGAGGCCGAAAAGGCCGCCGGGCTGGTGGAGCAGGCCGAGGCCGCGCCTCCGGGCGCGGGCGCTGCTTCGGGCGGCAATGCCCGTGAGTGGATCGCCAAGCCGCTGGACGAACGCACCTTCCTGCCCTGGCTGGACAAGCTGCACGTGCGCCTGGCCTCGGACGAGACCCTGGTATTTGACGTGGGCGCGGTGATCCTGGCGGGGGGCTTCGATTGTTACGACCCCGGCCCGAAGAACGATGTGCTCGGCTACGGCAACTACCCGGGCATTGTCACGGCCGTGGAGTTCGAGCGCATGCTCTCCTCCTCCGGCCCCACGGGCGGCAAGGTGGTCCGGCCCGACGGCGCTCCGGTGCGCCGCATCGCCTGGCTCCAGTGCGTGGGCTCGCGGGACCTCAAGAAGGGCGCGAACTATTGCAGCTCCATCTGCTGCATGTTTTCCATCAAGGAGGCGCTGCTGGCCAAGAAGAGCCTGGGCGAGGGAACCGAGGCCACGATTTTCTACATGGATATGCGCACCTTTGGGAAGGATTTCCAGCGCTACCGCGAGCGGGCCGAGAGCGATCAGGGAGTGCGTTTCGTGCGCAGCCGTCCGCATTCGATCATCCCGGCCCAGGGCGGGGGGCACAGCGTGGGCTGGTTCAGCGACGACGGGACGCAGCACGAGGAGTCCTTTGACATGGTCGTGCTGGCCGTGGGCGCCAAGCCCCCCAGGGGCGTGGACAAGCTGGCCCGGGCCGCGGGCGTGGAGCTCAACGAGCATGGCTTTGTGGCCACCCGGCCCCTGGCCCCGGCCCGCACCAGCCGCCACGGCGTGTTCGCGGCGGGCGCGTTCTCGGCTCCGCGCGACATCGCCGAATCCGTGATCATGGCTGGAGCCGCGGCCCAGGGCGCGGCGCGGCTGATCAAGATCCACGATGTGCTCGCAGGGATGCATGAGGAGGAGCCGCCGGCGTATCCGGATGTCTCCCGCGAGACGCCGCGCGTGCTTGTGGCGGTCTGTTCCTCCTGCCCGACCCTGGAACAGCGCATGGACCTGGAGCGTCTTTTCAACAGGCTTGAATCCCTGCACTCCGTGATCAGCGTGGTCCGGGTGGGTTCGGCCTGCACGGCGCAGGGCTGGGGCGAGGTGGAGCGGCTGGCGCGTGAACTGAAGCCCAACCGGATTCTCATCGGCGCGTGCATGCCCTACGCCTACGTGCCCCGGCTGCGGGAACTGGGCCGGACTGTGGGCCTGAATCCGGCGCTCATGGACGTGGTGGACATCTACACTCCGGCCTTTCCGGGCCAGGGGGACAATCTTGACGCCGCCGCCATTGCCGGACGCCTGGAGCGCGAGGTCTACGCGGTGCTGGCCACGGCCGTGGCCCGGCTGGAGGGCGCGGACCCTGTGCCGCCGCCCGTGACCGTGAACGTGACCAAGGCCGCTCTTGTGGTGGGCGGAGGCGTGGCGGGCATGACCGCCGCGGTGGCCATTGCGGACCACGGTTTCGAGGTCTGCCTTGTGGAAAAGGAGGAGGAACTGGGCGGCATGTCCATGCGGCTCTATTCCACCCTGGAGGGCGCGGACCCGCGCAAGCACATGGAGGACCTGACGACCCAGGTGGAGAAGCACCCCAACGTCACGGTGTTCAAGGATTCGCGCGTGGCCCTTTCCGAGGGCAGCGCCGGGCGCTTCCGCACCGCGCTGTACACTCCGCGCGGCCCGGTCACCTTTGAGCACGGCGTGACCATCCTGGCCACGGGAGGCCGCGAGGCCAAGGTCTACGACTACGGGTTCAAGGTTCACAAGTCCGTGATGACCCAGTTGCGCCTGGAAGAGGCCCTGGCCACGGGCACTCTGGATGTGGCCGCGCTCAAGCGGGTGGTCATGATCCAGTGCTGGCGCTCCCGCGAGGAGGAGCGCAACTATTGCAGCCGGGTCTGCTGCTCCCAGGCGCTGAAGAATATCCTGGCGCTCAAGGCCCGCAATCCCGGCCTGGAGATCGTGGTCTTCTACCGCGACATCATGGCCTACGGCTTCAAGGAAGCCTACTACACCGAGGCCCGCAGGGCCGGAACCATCTTCGTGCGCTACGAACCGGAGCGCAAGCCTGTGGTGGCCTTCCAGGAGGGCAGGCCCGTGATCACGGCGCCGGATCCGATCATCGGGCGCGAGGTGGAGCTGCATGCGGACCTGCTGGTGCTCTCCAGCGGAGTGGAGCCCGCCGAGGTGGACGACCTCGTGGAGATCTTCGGCGTTGAGACCAACCAGGACGGTTTCTACCAGGAGGCCGAGTCCAAGTGGCGGCCCGTGGATTTCCTCAAGCAGGGGGTCTTCCTCTGCGGGCTGGCCCACTCGCCCATGGACATGGGCGAGGCGGTCGCCTCGGCCCAGGCCTCGGCCCAGCGCGCCCTGCGCATCCTCAGCGCCGAGACCATTGCCCGGGAAAGCGTGGTGGCCCAGGTGCGCGATTCGCTCTGTTCGCTCTGCCAGCGCTGCATCGCGGCCTGTCCGTATGGCGCGCGCAGCGTGGACCTGGAGCAGGGACGCATCCTGGTGGACGAGATCCTCTGCCAGGGCTGCGGGGCCTGCGCCGCGGTCTGCCCCAACTCGGCCACGGTCCTTTCCGGATATCACGACGCGCCGGTCATGGCGCTCATCGACGCGGCCCTGGAGCAGCCCTTCGGCCCGGTCCGGAGCGTCTCCCACGCCGCAAAGGAGCAGGGATGATGAACGTGACGCATGCCGATCCCGCGGCGGAGATCCGCGAGCACATGGCCGCCTGCATGCAGTGCGGAACCTGCTCGGCCTCCTGCCCCAACGCGGCGTTCATGGATGTGAGCCCGCGCAGGCTCTGGCGACTGGCGCAACTGGGGCGCATGGACGATGTCGTGGCCAGCCGGACGTTCTGGATGTGCAGTTCCTGCTACACCTGCACGCTGCGCTGCCCGCGCGGACTGCCCACCACCGAGACCATGCAGGCCCTGAAGCGTCTGGCCGCAGAGCGCGACGTGGCGGGCGCGCGCTCACGGCAGGCCTTTTACCGCGCCTTTGCCGAGAATCTGGAACATTGGGGGCGCATCCAGGAAGGCCTGCTCATGAACACCTATCTGCGGCGCAGGGCCAATCCGTTGCTGGCGCTCTCCTATGTTCCGCTGGGCTGGAAGCTGCTGCGCCACGGCAAGATGCACCTGCCCCGGAGCGGACACAAGGGACGGCTCGGCCCGCTGCTGAACAAGATCCGCGAAATGGAGGCCCGGCCATGAAGTACGCTTACTACCCCGGCTGTTCGCTGACATCGAGCGCCGTGGAATATGACCTCAGCACCCGCGCGGTGCTGGCGGCCCTGGGGGTCGAGATCGAGGAGATTCCGGACTGGACCTGCTGCGGTGCGAGTTCGGCGGAGAACGTGGGACGGCTCATGTCCTTGGCTCTGCCCGCCCGGAACCTGGCTCTGGCCGAGCGCGACCTGCCCGGCCTGGAGGTGCTCGCCCCGTGCAGCGCCTGCTATCTGAACCTGCGCCGGGCGCGGGAAACGGCCCGTGCCAGCCGGACTGCGGCTGCGGAACTGGGCGAGGCCCTGGACGCCGAGGGGCTGACCCTGGCCGCCGAGGCCCCGGTGCGCCACCTGCTGGATGTGCTTGTGAACGACATCGGCGCACAGCGCATCCAGGAGGCCTGCACCCAGGATCTGACCGGGCTTTCCGTGGCGCCCTATTATGGTTGCCAGGCGTTGCGGCCCTATGCGGACTACGACGACCCCAACCGGCCCACGAGCATGAACGACCTGATCAGCGCATTGGGGGCCACACCTCTGGATTGGGACATGGGCGCGCGCTGCTGCGGGGCCTCGCTGATGGTCACGCACAAGGAGGTCGCGCTGGAGGCGGTGGGGGCCATTCTCGGTGCGGTGCGCGGTGCGCACGCCGTGGTCACGGTCTGCCCCATGTGCCAGCTGAACCTGGAGGCCCATCAGGGCGAGGCCCTGGCGCGTGCCGGCGGCGGCGAGCGGGTCAGCGTGCTCTACCTGCCGCAGCTTATAGGCCTGGGCCTTGGTCTGGACCGGAGCGAGCTGGGGTTGGACAAGAACTTGTGCGTCACGGGAAGGCTCCGGGCCAAACTCTGGCGCATCGGAACGCCCCCGGCAATGGGCGTGCGCGATCAGGGGGAAGAGGCGGGAATTCAACCACCCGGAACAGGAGGGTGAGATCATGTTCAAGGATATCGTTGTGGGAGTGACTCCGAGCGGAGTGGACGAGTGTGCGGTGGAAGCGGCCATCGGGTTCGCGCAGCGGTTCGAGGCCAAGCTCTACATGATCCATGTGGCGGGCATGGGCAGCAGTTGGGGCGACATGCGCCACCTGGAGCCCTCCGGCGAGACCGAGCGGGTCAAGGAGCGCATCGTGGAGCACTATGCCGAGAAGCTGAAGGGGGTGGAGCAGCTCCAAGTGCATGTGGTTCCGGGCATTCCGCACGCCGAGATTCTGCGGCTGGCGCGCAAGGTCAATTCGGACCTGATCATCATGGGACCGCATACCAAGGAGCATGCGGAGAAGCGGTCGGCCATGTGGGGCATGGCGGGCAGCACTTTGGAACGCGTGAGCCAGAAGGCCCGCTGTCCGGTGATGATCGTGACCCGTGCCACGCCCTATGGCGAGCACAAGTTCGAGAACATCCTGGTGGCCACGGACTTTTCCGAGCAGGCCGAGTGCGCCGTGAGCTACGGCGGCCAGCTCGTGCGCCAGTACAAGGCCTCCATGAATCTGCTGCACGTGGTGGACCTGGACGGCATGGCCGGACAGCTGCCCGAGGAGGAACTCAAGCGGGTCCTGGCCCAGAACCGCGAACGCATGGAAGAGGAATACGCCGAGCGGCTCAAGGGCGTGCAGAACTGCACCTATGACTGCGTGGCGGGCAAGCCGGCCATGGACATCCTGCGGACCGCGCGGCTGACCAACGCCGATTTGATCCTCATGGCCCACCATTCCAAGGAGATCGACCCGGACAAGGCCTTCCTCGGATCCACCGTGACCCAGGTGGCCCTGAATGCGAGTTGTCCGACCATGAGCGTGAACCGCCATTTCGATCTGCGTTGCGGGCTGATGTACGAACAGGATGGAACCGTGGCCCCGGAGCGGGCGAGCGTGGTTGCTGGCTGAGGCGTTGCGGCGTCCGGGGGCGGAGCGGGGCCTTCTCGCGGCCCCCGGACGCGAGCGCCGCAAGGGATGCATGTCTTCAGGACACGGAAGCGAAAGGAGCGAGCAGATGCAGGAAGCCACGGTGAACGCGGGCAGGGACCATGCGCCGCTGCTGCCCGGCGCGGGCGAATTCTTGAGCCGGGTCAGGGAGATCCTGCCCCAGGGCGGCAATCTCTCCATGTGCCTGACCTGCGGGCTGTGCGCCTCGGGCTGTCCGGCCGCCGGACTGCACGACATGGACCCGCGCAAGTTCCTGCGGCTCTGCGCCTGGGGCCGGGACGAGGAGGTCACCAGCACCCCCTGGGTCTGGATGTGTACCATGTGCTACCGGTGCGTGCATGCCTGCCCCATGCAGGTGGACATCCCCAAGCTGATCTACGAGGCGCGGGCGGCCTGGCCCCGGGACAAGAAGCCCAAGGGCATCATCGGCTCCTGCGACCAGGGCCTGCGCACTGCGGGCGCGAGCGCCGTGGGCATCTCCAGCGAGGACTTCGCCTTTGTGATCGGGGACGTGCTGGAGGAAGTCCACGAGACCCAGCCGGGCTGGGAGGACCTTCAGGCTCCTCTGGACAAGGCCGGGGCGTATTTCTTCGTGAACCAGAATTCGCGCGAGCCGGTCAAGGAACCCGAGGAAATGGTCCCGCTCTGGAAGATACTGCATCTGGCCGGGGTGGACTGGACCTACGGCAGCCATGGCTGGGGCGCGGAAAACTACTGCATGTTCGCGGCGGAGGACGAACACTGGGAGGCCGTGCTGGAGAAGCAGGTGCGCGGCGTGCGCGAACTGGGCTGCAAGTCCTGGATCAACATCGAATGCGGGCATTCCTTCTATTCGGTCTGGGCCGGGTTGCAGCGCTTCCACATGGATTTGCAGATTGAATTCGACCACATCGTGCGCTGGTATGCGCGCTGGATCAAGGAAGGAAAACTCAAGCCGAGCAGTGACTGGAACCGCGAACTGGGGCTGACCTTCACGGTGCAGGATCCTTGCATGGCCGTGCGCAAGTCCATGGGCATGGCCTTTGCCGAGGACCTGCGCTTCGTGACCAAGTGCTGCGTGGGCGAGGAGCACTTCGTGGATATGGTCCCCAACGGGGTCAACAACTATTGCTGTGGCGGGGGCGGGGGATTTTTGCAGGCCGGGTTCAAGGACGAACGTCGGCACTATGGCCGGATCAAGGCCAAGCAGATCCTGGCCACGGGCGCGCAGTACGTGATCACGCCCTGCCACAACTGCCATGCCCAGGTGGAGGACCTCTCCAAGGTTTACGAGGGCGGCTGGCACACGGTGAACCTCTGGACCATGCTTTGCCTGAGTATGGGTGTTTTGGGGGAAAATGAGCGGACCTATCTCGGGCCGGAACTGGCCGAGGTGAACCTGCCGGAGTGAATCTGTCCGATGAATCGGCCCGAGCGTAGCTGTCTGGGCAGCCCCGTCGGAAAACAGTACGGCGGGAAGGAGGGGGAAGATGACGGAAACCACGATGCACACCGACGGGAAGAGCCCGTTGGTGATTCCCGGCGAAAGCCGGTTTTTGAACCGGGTCAAGGAGCTGCTGCCCCAGGGCGGCAACCTCTCCATGTGTCTGACCTGCGGGCTGTGCGCCTCGGGTTGCCCGGCCTCCGGGCTGCACGACATGGACCCGCGCAAGTTCCTGCGGCTCTGCGCCTGGGGCCAGGACGAGGAGGTCACCACGACCCCCTGGGTCTGGATGTGTACCATGTGCCAGCGCTGCGTCTACGCCTGTCCCATGCACATCGACATTCCCCGGCTGGTCTACGAGGCGCGGGCCTCCTGGCCGCGCGAGTCGCGGCCCAAGGGCATTCTCGGCTCCTGCGAGCAGGCCCTGAAGACCGAGGGCAACTCGGCCATGGGCGCGCGCAGCGAGGACTTCCAGTTCGTGGTCGGGGACATTTTGGAGGAGGTCCGCGAAGAGCAGCCCGCCTGGGCGGACCTGGACGTGAGCTTCAACCGCGAAGGGGCCATGTACTTCCTGAACCAGAACTCGCGCGAGCCTGTGACCGAGCCGGACGAAATGGTTCCGCTCTGGAAAATCCTGCACACCGTGGGCGCGGACTGGACATACTCCACGCGGGGCTGGGCCGCCGAGAACTACTGCATGTTTCTGGCGGACGACGCATCCTGGGAAAAGGTGGTCCGCAACAAGGTCGAGGCCGTGGAGGCGCTGGGCTGCCGATATTGGCTGAACACGGAGTGAGGACACGAACTGTTCGCAATCCGGTCCGGATTGCAGAAGTTCGGGATCAAGCCCAAGTTTGAGATCGAAAGCATCATCCGGCTCTATGCCCGCTGGATCCGGGAGGGCAAGCTCAAGGTCAGCTCCGACTGGAACCGGGAGCTGGGCGTGACCTTCACAGTGCAGGATCCCTGCCAACTGGTGCGCAAGGGCTACGGCGACCCCGTGGCCGACGACCTGCGCTTCGTGGTTCGGTCTGTGGTGGGCGAGGAGCACTTCATCGACATGGCCCCGAACCGCTCCAACAACTATTGCTGCGGCGGGGGCGGAGGATATCTCCAGTCCGGGTTCACGGACGAGCGCCGCGCGTACGGCGATCGCAAGCTGCGGCAGATCGTTGAAACCGGCGCGGATTACTGCATCGCGCCCTGCCACAACTGCCATTCGCAGATTCACGACCTCTCGGAACATTCGGGCAGGCATTTTCCCGTGGTCCATCTCTGGACCCTGATCTGCCTGTCCATGGGCTGCCTGGGCGAGAACGAGCGCGGCTATCTCGCGGAGGATCTGGCCGGGGTGAATCTGCCGGAGTGAAAACGCCCGAATGAAAACGCGTAGTGGCCCGGCAGGTTCAAGGGAGAACCTGCCGGGCCGCATTTTTTCATGAGTGTTCAACGGGCTGCTAGTACTTGCCGAACTCCGTGTCGTCCAAGGGGATGACATCTTCCGGAGTTGTCAGGCCATACAGCGCCGGAGCTTCCGGGGCCGCCGAATCCAGGGCCTTTGGGGAGCGGACCGAAGTGGCTTTCAGGTTTTGCCTGGCGGATCGCGCGGCCCCCGTGCCGTTTTGGCCTCCACCGCCGAATTGCGCCATGATCCTGTTCAGGTTTTCGGCCTGGCTGGCCAGTTCCTCAGCCGTGGAAGCTGTTTCCTCAGCGTTGGCCGTGTTCTGCTGGGTGACGAGATCGACCTGGCTCAGTCCCTGGCTGACCTGGGCGAACCCTTGGGCCTGCTCGTTGCTCGCTGCGGCGATTTCGACCACCAGATCCGCGGTTTTGGACACCGCGGACTTGATCGCCTCCAGGGACTTGGCTGTGGAGTTCACCAGTTCCCCGCCTTTGGTGGTCTTCTGCACGGAACCGTCAATGAGGTCTGCGGTCTCCTTGGCGGCCTTGGCGCTGCGGCCGGCGAGATTCCGGACTTCCTCGGCGACAACGGCGAAACCTTTGCCGTGCTGCCCGGCCCTGGCCGCCTCCACGGCGGCGTTCAGCGCGAGCAGGTTGGTCTGGAAGGCGATCTCGTCGATGACCTTGATGATCTTGGCGATGTTCTGGCTGGCGGTGTTGATCTCGTTCATGGCCCCCACCAGGGCGGCCATTTCCTGGCTCCCCTGCTCGGCGGCTGTGCGCGCCTCGCCGGCAAGGCTGCTGGCCTCGATGGCGTTCTGGGCGTTGGTGCTCGTCTGGGAGCCGAGCTCGACCATGGACGAGGAGATTTGTTCCAGGGAGGCGGCCTGTTCCGTGGCCCCCTGGGAGAGGCTCTGGCTCGAATCATTGAGCATGGCCGACCCCGAACCGACCTCTCTGGCCACGACGGCCACCTGACTCATGATCGTGTTCATTTCTTCAAGCTTTTTGCGTTCCTCAGCCTGGCTTGCCTTCAGGTTGTTCACCATGATTTCGATGGCTGTTTGCGCTTGGCCAAATTCGGCTCCGTATCGGGTTTCGATGCGCGCGTCGAGGTCGCCTCCGGCCACGGATTGCGCAAAAGCGGTGATGTCGCTCATGGGACGACCCACGGACCGGGCTATCAATATGGCAATTGACAAAGCAATGATCACGACCACCAGATTGGCCGCGATAAGGGACTTGAGCGAGGAAGTGTAAATTTCCTGCCCTTGCTCCTGGGATTGTTCGCTTCCTTGGGTATTCAACTGAACCAGATCCATAAGATCGGAACTGAGAGCATCAAAGAGATCCTGTGACTTTCCGCGCAGGAGCTCAATGGCCTCGTTGTTTCTGTTGGCTTTGGAGAGCTTCAGCAACTCGGCGTGCTGCTCGAGATATGCTTGCCATTTTTCCATGAATTGGTCGTATGTTGCTCTCTCTTCAGCGGAAGAGATAAGTTGCTCGTAGGCTTTACGGTTGCTTTCGAACGGGACGAACAGATCGTCCATTTTTTTTCATAGTTAAGCATTTGTGATTCGCTGGTCGAGGCCACATGGTCCAATTCCAAGATTCGAAAGTCCGAAGTGTTGGTGTTCAGCGCCGAGGTGTAGCGAACGCAGGGCAGCCAGTTATCCGCCATTTCATCAGCGGATTGTTTGAGCTTGTTCAATTCCATCAGGCTGAACAGGCTCAGGAGAATCATGAGGATAAGGGTGGAAATGAAAGAAAGCAGTATTTTCGGCGTCAAACGCATGTTTGTGAAAAAAGTCATTCCGAGTCTCCTGTTGGTATGGCGTTCAGCTGGAATTGCCAGCTTTCCCGCAGCGATGCTTCACTCGTGACAGGCGATGTGCATTGGCTCATACGCCGTACCGTGGAGCACATGAGCTGTCGATACTTCCATTGCGATGTTCTTTGGACTATATAATTGGGAGCAAAAAATATCTAACCTTTTTTTCGGCGAGTTATCGAAAAATGCAGAGGAGCTCCGTCCAGGCTTACTGTGGCTGTGAATAACTGCTGGGCGGTGCTGCGAGGGACTGGGAGGCCAAAGGGAGAGAGTGCCGAGCGGGCGCGCGATACTGCTTCAGCCGCGTCGCCGTGTGCCCAGGGATCAGGGCGCGTGCTCTGGTCCCCATGGCGGGTCGTGTTGGTATTCTGGATTTCCTGGCAACGAGCAGATCCATGAGCTTCATTCCGGCATTCGCCTCCGGCGCGCGGGGGAGAGACAGCGCGTTGCTGAGCTGTGTGATTTTTTATTGGCTTGCTGGATTGAAGGGGAGTCGAGTTTGCTGTAGTTGAAATGCATTGTTTTATAATGCGTCTCTGCAATCCTTTGAGTCAGGAGCGCGACACGGCACACTACAGTGCAGGAGCGACTATGACCCTTCCCGTCCACCCGACCCTTCAATACCGCTGGCAATTACGCGCGGACACCGACAAGCCCGTTCTGGTCTATTATGGACTGCGCAATCCTCCCCGACACACCCGATTGGCTCTGGAAATAGCTCGGGAGATCGCCGAGGGCGTCGCTTCCCTGGACGGTCGCCGCGCCCTGGCTGATTTGCCCGATGCGTTGGCGAACCACCCGCAATTCGCCGAGCTGGTCCAGGAGGGGATCATTGTGGATGCGGGGGATGCGCGGCAACCAGCAACGCGGCAAAATCGCCAACAGTGCGTCCGTTGCAGCAACGACGACTATCTCATTCCCGGCCTCGAATTCGATGGGCACGGCCTCTGCGCCTTCTGCCAGTGCTACGAGCGTGCGGAAAAGGCCGGAGCCTCGGCCGGGCCGCAGAATTTTATCACGGAAGAGCAGTTGCTTGCGGCGGCGCGCAACAACACCCAATCCCGTTTCGATGTCATGGTGCTGTGTACGGGCGGCAAGGACTCCACCTATCTCTTGTGGTTGTTGGCGAAAAAGCTCGGGTTGCGCGTCCTGGCCGCGGCCTGGAACATGCCCTACACCAACGAGACCTGCCGCGAAAACCTCCGCCGCTCCATCCGGCTGCTGCCGTCCGTGGAATTGATCGAGCGGACCCTGCCCTGGGACCTGATCCGGCAGGCCATGCGGGAGCAATTCGCCACGGTGGGTGTCCCGTGTCTCTGCCCCACCGTGGCGCATGTCCTCTTCTATCCCGTCGCCGTGGAGGAACGGATTCCCTTCATCATGCAGGGGGTCGAGGAGGTTCAACTCGCGGTTGCCAGCTACGTCATGAACGAATTGAAATCCCCGCAACAGGCCGCGCAGGCTCCCGTGCTCTCCCACCGGGAAACGACCCTGAACTTCTTCGGCATGGTCGCCAATGCGCCGGAACCCCATGCCCCGCACGCCATGATCGCGGATTTTCTTCTGTACCAGCGCTCCGTGCGGCAGCACCTGGACCCGCTCTACCGCCAACTCGACCAGACCCTGGCCGAGGCGCGCCAGAACCCGGACCTGCACGTGCCCGAACTGCGCAGGCTGCGGACCAACGAGGTCTACGGAACCTGGAGGGAAGTGGGCGAACGGATCCAAAAGGAAATGGACTGGAAAATGCCGCCGGGCCACAAGGGGCTGCTGCACACGAGTTGCCGCATTGAAACCGTCAAGGATTACTGCCAGTTCATGCGGTTTCAGAATATGCGCAGCACTTTTTTCCCGCAGTCCGTCGTGGAGGTCGGCGCGGGGGTTTATTTCGGCCTGATTTCCCGCGAGGACGGGCTGGCAGAGCTGGAGCACCTCGGCTATTACGAGAAGCCCGCTCCCCTGGCCCCGTTGCTCGACGATCTTGGCATCTCGGAACAGGACCTGGAGGAACATGGGGAAATGGTCTTTTCGCTTTGCAGCGGCGCGGGCTGCACTGGATGAGCACGCTTGCCGCTTCCGCGACCAGCCCCAACACGAAAAGAGCGGCCGCGCGCAATGAGCTGATGTCCGCAACCAGGAGGGAGCACATGGATTTTCTGGACAGAGCCCGTCCGCTTCTGGGGGAGGACGGCCTCGCCGTTCTTCGGGAGAAAACCATCGCCTTTGCCGGGTTGGGCGGCGTGGGGGGCGGCGCGTTCCTCGCCTTGGTCCGTTGCGGCCTGCGCCGCTTCCGTCTGGCGGAGAACGGCATTTTCGACCCGCCGGACATGAACCGCCAGGCAGCCGCCTTCGGAACCACCCTGGGCCGCCCCAAGCTGGACGTATACATGGAACTCGCCCGATCCATCAATCCGGATATGGACATAACCCCTTACCCGGAAGGCATCACGCCGGAGAATATCGACCGGTTCCTGGACGGCTCGGACGTTCATGTGGGAGTCATCGACGCGGAAAAGGGAGAGGACGTGAAGCGCATGACCCCGGCCATGCAGGAAAAGCACCGCATTCCGGTCTTCACCTGCGGGGCCGTGGGCTTTGGCGCGATCATGATCAACTTCGCGCCCGGCGGCATGAAGCCGAACGAGTTCTGGTCTCTGGCCGCACAGGGCGATGCCGGGGGAGGGCTTTTGCCCTCGGCCATGCTGGGATGCTTCAGCGCTGCGGTCATGGAGCGGATCAGCAAGGCCCTGCCAACCGGCAAGGTCCCGACCACGGCCATCGGCGGACTGGCCGCCAATGCGCTGCTGGCCAACGAGGTCCTGGCCTGCCTCCTGGCAGACTCCGCACTTGCGGAACGTGGCGTGATCTTCGCCCCCCGGTACGTGGCCCTCGACTTCATGACCCAGCGCCTGACCGTGGCCGACATCACCCAGCCAGGGAGACCGCGAGCTTCATGAACGACGAATTTTGCGTTTCCCTTTTTGTTCCCGAGGACGCACCCGGCATCTCCCGGTTTTACCGGGAAATGTATGGCGACAATTTTCCGATGCGCTACGTCTACGACCCTGCGGAAATCGTCCGCCGGTATGACGGCGTGAACCATCGAACCGCCGTGGTGCATGACACCAACGGAGAACTGGCCGCTGTGGGCAGTCTCTTCCGGTCCGCGCCCAATCCTCTGCTCTACGAGGCGGGCCAGCTCATGGTGACCAGAGAGCATCGGGGCAAAGGCCTGGCCAGCCTGCTCCGGCGCGTGGTGCTTGAGGAATACCCCACCCAGATTCCTGTGGACGCCCTGTTCCTCGAAGCCCTGTGCAGCCACACCATCTCCCAGCATAACGTCTCCAGTGGTTTCGCGCCCACGGGTGTGGAGCTGGAATGGCTCCCGGCCATAACCTCGCCCGGGCATCCGGGCCGGGACGAGGGAGCGCACAACCGCATCTCCCTGCTCACGCTCTTCCGGGTGTTCAAGGATACTCCACAGGTCATCCATCCGCACCCGGCCCACACCGGATACATCGGGCAGTGCGTCCGGAGCCTTGGGCTTGAACGGACCGTGGGGCCGGGGGCGTTGCCGGATGTTGAAACAACCGCATGCGAAACGGACATCCTTCCGGACGCCTCCATTGCCACGCTCTCGGTTTTCCGAATCGGCAAGGACTGGCCCGAGGCGCTGGCCCGGTTCGAGGCCGGGGCAATGGGGTATGCCCTGCATGTCCGGGTGAACCTCGGCGATGCGGCGGCTCCCTGGGCCATGGACATCCTGCGCGGCCAGGGATTCTTCCTGAGCGCCTATCTGCCTCTTTGGTTCGGGACGGATGGCATGCTCTGCCAGAAGCTGCCGTCGGCCCCGGATTTCTCCGCGCCCCGTTACGGTTCGGACGCAGCACGGCAACTGGCCGAAGCCATCCGTGCCGACTATGAAGCGGTGGCGGCCAAGGTCTGACGCCTTGTTTCAGGGGGCGTCTGGATTTGAAGGCCGTCGCATTGGATGCTCCCGGTTCCCGAAAGCATGCCATGCATGCGCGAGACGCCCCGCAGAGCGTCGAACCGTTGCAGGGTGTGTCGCCCTCTGCTCCTGGCGTAGTCTCGAAAATTCCCTCCAACGTCCAGCAATGACCGCCGCAGCGGGGTGCTCATGCTGGATCGCCGCTTAATCTTTATACAGCTATCTTAATACTTAGGCGCGGTTCTTGCTGGCATTTCCGGAAGGAAAAAATTGCCCAAGGAGGACCCATGAACGTCTCGCTGGATACCTGGTCCGGTTTTGCCGACATTTGCAAGACGACCCGCACGGCGGCGCAAGGTAAAGACTTTGGCGAAGAGCTCGCTGCGGCGCCCGCCGGGGAAGAGGATCGGCAACAAACGGCTGGTTTGAGCTTTCCTGGACAACTGTCCAAGGAAGAGCAGCAAAAGGTCGAAAATCTCAAAACCCAGGCCATGCAGATTGCGGCCCAGGCCGATGGCGGGTTGTCGGCCGGTGACGAATCGCGGATCAAGGCGATTGAGCAGGAGATCAACAAGATCACCGGGATGCCCGTATCCGAGAACCTCAGTGCCAAGGCCAAGCATGTCGCCGAAGAGGGACGGCTCGAAAAGCAGAATGAACTGAGGGACGAGGATCAGCTTCGAGAACAGGAAGCCGCGTTTGAGCAGAGCGGCTTCAAGGAGATGGACCTCTCCGGGCAGCCGGGCATGGCCGTGTTGCAACAGAAGGCCCTGGTGACGGCCATTCGCACTGCGGGTCTTGGCTTCACTGGAGTGGGAGGCAGGATCTAGCAATGACACGCCCCACAGGGGCCTGCGCGTGGGCAGGGTTCGGGGGAGATATCTCCGCAGAGCGGTTTTCCCCTCCGGGGTGGGTTGACGCGATCCGCTCCGTAAGCGAACATTTTTGCTGAAATATATTTAGGAGGACGACAGGGTTACCTGAATCGAAAGAAAAGAGGGAATCATGTCAGCACTGTATGCACACAGCCGCGAAGGGTTGCTGGAAGAGGAGTGGCAGACGCTGGGGGAGCATCTGCACAACGTGGCCGCTCTGGCCGAAGGTTTCGCCGCATCCTTTGGCGCCGGGGAGTGCGGCCGGGCGCTGGGGCTGCTGCATGATGCCGGAAAGTGCCGGGAGGAGTTCCAACGTCGCTTGCGCGGGGAGGCGATCCGGGCGGACCATTCCACGGCGGGCGCGTGGTATGCGCGGGACGCTTTTCCCGGAGTCGGACAACTGCTCGCCTATGCCATCGCCGGACACCACGCGGGCCTGCCCGACGGCACGGGCGCGAATGACGCCAGCCTCGCCATCCGGCTGCGCAATACATTCGATCTTGAATCCATTGCCGACCTGTTGCCCCGCACGCCACCAAATCTGCCAAACATGCTGTTTGCCCGCCCTGCCGACATGGGCTTCCGGGTCTCCTTTTTCATTCGCATGCTCTTTTCCTGCCTGGTGGACGCGGACTTCCTGGACACCGAACGGTTCATGGACCGGGGGCGCGCCGAACAAAGAACGGGTTGGCCAAGCCTTGCCGAGCTGGAAACGCGATTGCGTCCGAAGCTCAACGTGTTGCTGCGGGAATCCAGTGACACGCCGCTGAACCGCTCCCGCCGGGCCATTCTGGCACGCTGCCTGGAGACGGCCGAAGCCGATCCGGGCCTGTTCTCGCTCACCGTGCCCACGGGCGGAGGAAAAACGCTTTCCTCTCTGGCCTTTGCCTTACGACACGCACTGCAAAACGGCCTCGACCGCATCATCTACGTCATCCCCTTCACGTCCATCATCGAACAGAACGCTTCCGTGTTTCGCGATTATCTCGGAACGGACGCGGTTCTGGAGCATCACAGCAATTTCGATCCCGAGAATACGGACGAATCGCCGTCGGAGGCCTTGCGCCGGTCCCGGTTCGCGAGCGAGAACTGGGACGCGCCCCTGGTGGCGACCACCAGCGTGCAGTTTTTCGAGTCCCTGTTTCATCATCGTTCCGGTAAATGCCGCAAGCTGCACAACATCGCCCGCAGCGTGGTCATCCTGGACGAGGCGCAGATGCTGCCGTCCGAACTCCTGTTGCCCTGTCTTGCGGCGCTGCGGGAACTCACGGAGCGCTATGGCGCGAGCGTGATGCTCTGCACGGCCACGCAGCCCGCGTTGACCCGTAATGCGGGCCTGGTGCGGGGGCTGGATGATCCGGTCGAAATTGCGCCCGACCCCCGGACGCTGTTCCTGGCTCCGGAGTTCCGGCGGGTGCGCGTGCAACGGCTCGACGCCGGGACGGATACCGACCTGGCGGCGCACGTCCGCCAAAACCGGCAGGCCCTGGTGGTCGTCAACACCCGCAAGCACGCCCGCAGGCTATTCGAGCTGCTCCGGGACGCAACCGGAACCCACCATCTCAGCGCGTTGATGTGCCCGGCGCACCGCAGCGCCGCGCTGGACCAAATCAGGAAGGACCTTGACGACAAAACCCCCTGCCTTGTGGTCAGCACCTCGCTCATCGAAGCGGGTGTCGATGTGGATTTTCCCGTGGTCTATCGCGCGTCCTGCGGCGTCGATTCCCTGGCCCAGGCCGCAGGGCGCTGCAACCGAGAAGGGCGGCTCCCGGAGCCGGGCACGGTCTGGACCTTCGAACCGGAGGAAGGGCCGCCCAAAGGCCCGTTCAAGCGTGCCGCCACGGTGGGCCAGGGAGTGCTGAAAGCACACTCCGATCCGCTCCAGCCAGACGCGGTGAAGGCCTACTTTCGGGAGCTGTACTGGCTGGCCGGGGAACATCTGGACAGGAAAAATATTCTCGGCAAGCTCGAACGGAACCAGAAATCCGGAGATTATCCCTTCCGCGAGGTTTCCGAGGCCTTTCGCTTCATCGAGCAGGCCACACGGCCAATCATCATCCAGTACGACGACGAAGCCCGCAGACTGGTTCGGGAACTCCGGTTCGCCGAATCCCTGGGCGGCATCGCCCGCCGGCTGCAACGGTATACGGTCCAGGTCTACGAACCGGAGTGGAAGGCGCTGAACGACGCGGGCGCGCTCAACCCCGTGCGAGAAGGCTTCGAGGTGCTCGTGCGCGGGGAGTTGTATTCCGGGGAAGCGGGTCTGGACATGTTCGGACTGAAGGGTCTTGATCCCGCGGATTTGATTTTGTGAACCATTGTGCAGCCCTCAACACTCTGCGACCAAGAGGCTGAGCCTTTCGCCAAGCCCGGCCTGGCGGCGTTTCGTGCGTCCAGCGCTAAAGACTTGTCTATCTTTGCGTGGCATTGTTGAATAAAATATTATACCTCCATTGACAATTCGTATTGTCGGTGTTGAAGTTTTTGCGCCCGTATTAAGGGAAGCTATAAGTAGACGGCGTGAGAGCCAAAACGGTTCTCTGCCGAGGATTGAAACAGGGACGCTATCAGTCGGAGCGGCAGCACCGCTTCGGCCCTCCCTTCAACCCCAAAAGGAGGTACATCAATGGGATACGGCGTTCGGCTCAGGGTCTGGGGCGACTACGCCTGCTTCAGTCGCCCGGAAATGAAGGTGGAGCGCGTCAGCTACGACGTGATGACGCCTTCGGCGGCCAGGGGCGTCCTGGAAGCCGTGTACTGGAAGCCGGCGTTCACCTGGGTGGTGGACCGCATTCGTGTGCTGAGGCCCATCCGTTTCACGTCCATCCGCCGCAACGAACTGGGCCACAAGCTCGGGGCGGGCACGGTCAAGACGGCCATGAACGCGGCTGCGAAAGCCGCAAAAAAAGCGGACGCGGGCGCGGGCAAGCGGGTGGAAACGTTCATCGAGGATGACCGTCAGCAGCGGGCCGCTCTTGTGCTCCGGGACGTGGAATACGTCATTGAGGCGCATTTCGAGTTCAACGGCTCCGAGGACAGCAACGAGGGCAAGCATCTGGACATCTTTAACCGCCGCGCGGCCAAGGGGCAATGCTTCCACCGGCCCTATCTGGGCTGCCGGGAATTCGCCGCGCAGTTCGCGCCCGTGGGCGAAGATGAGGAATTCGGGGCGATCGAAGAGCCGCGAGATCTCGGCTGGATGCTTCTGGATCTGGACTACGCGAACGGGATGAAGCCGCGCTTCTTCCGGGCAGAGCTGAAGGACGGCGTGGTCGAAGTGCCGCGCATGGACGCGCCGGAGGTGGCGGCATGATCCTCCAGGCGCTTTGCGAATACTATGACCGGCTGCGTGCCGATCCGGCGTCCGGCGTGGCCGAGCCGGGCTTTGCTCCGCAAAATGTGCATTTCGCCATCGAGATTTCGTCCGAAGGCGAGTTGCTGCGGCTCATCGACCTGCGCGACCGTGAGGGCAAGCGGCTTGTGCCCCGGCGTATGCTGTTGCCGAGCCTCGGGATCAAACGGGCCTCCGGCATTCTGGCCAACTTTCTCTGGGACAACGCGTCGTACACGCTCGGACTGGACGCCAAGGGCAAGCCCGAACGCACCCGGCAGTGCTTCGAGGCGTTCGCGAAACAGACCGCCGAGCTTTGCGCCGGGCTGGACGATCCAGGAGTCGCCGCCCTGAGGGCTTTTCTGGCTTCCTGGTCTCCGGAACAGGCAGCCGAGCGTTTCAAGGCCGAGGAAATCGAGGGGGCGAACTTCGTGTTCCGCCTGACCGGGGAAAACGCCTTCCTGCACGAGCGGCCAGCGCTGCGCAAAGCTTGGAATGACCGGGTTTCCTCGGCGGGTATCGCGGGAACCATGTGCCTCGTCACAGGTAGAACCGCACCGCCCGCCCGGCTGCACCCGGCCATCAAGGGGGTGCGGGGTGCGCAGAGTTCTGGCGCTGCGCTTGTCTCCTTCAACCTCGACGCCTTCACGTCTTACGGCAAGGAGCAGAACTACAACGCGCCCATGAGCGAGGATGCGGCCTTTGCCTACACCACGGCCCTGAACCACCTGCTGCGCTACGAGAACAACCACAAGCTCCAGCTCGGCGATGCGAGCACGGTCTTCTGGACCGAGCGGGAATCGCCCGTGGAACACTTCCTGGCCGCGTTCATGGGCAACGCCGGACCGCAGGACGAAAGCGCCGAGGAAGGGGGCGACGTGCAGGCCGTGCACGACTTCCTGGACGCCGTGCGCCAGGGGCGCATGCCCGACATTATGGACGAGCCGGACATGCGCTTCTATATCCTTGGCCTTGCGCCCAACGCGGCCCGGATTTCTGTGCGCTTCTGGCATGTGGACAGCGTGGCCGGGTTCCTGGACAAGCTGGGCGCGCACTTCCGGGCTTTGGAGATCGCACGGCACGACAACGACCGGGATTTTCCGCCCGTGTGGATGCTGCTGCGGACCATTGCGGCCCAGGGCAAGGAGGAGAACATCCCCGCGCCGCTCGCCGCCGGACTGATGCGTGCCGTACTCACGGGCGCGGACTATCCCCGCGCGCTGCTCGGCGTGCTGTTGATGCGCATCCGCGCGGACAAGATCATCAACTACCTGCGGGCGGCCCTGATCAAGGCCTGCCTCGTCAGAAACCATCACCTGGAGGTCACTGTGGCTCTGGATAGGGAACGCAAGGACGAGGCTTACCGAATTGGAAGGTTGTTCGCCATGTTGGAACTGGCGCAAATCAAGGCGATCGGCCCTGGCGCGGGAATCCGGGACCGTTTCTATGGCGCGGCTTCGACCACGCCCCTGACCGTTTTCCCCCGGCTTCTGCAACTCTATGGACACCACCTTCAGAAGCTGCGCAAGGGCGAGTTCGGAGGCTATGCCGTGAGCATCGACCGTGAACTTGTGGATATCCTGAGCGAGATAAACTGCTTCCCGTGCCATTTTGGCATGGAGCAGCAGGGGCTT
The DNA here is from genome assembly GCA_050251775.1 of Desulfovibrio sp. Taxonomy (GTDB): domain Bacteria; phylum Desulfobacterota; class Desulfovibrionia; order Desulfovibrionales; family Desulfovibrionaceae; genus Paucidesulfovibrio. The sequence continues at coordinate 3,298 of JBFWMD010000002.1, read as the reverse complement.
TTCGCTCTGGGTTACTATCATCAGCGCAAGGACTTCTTCACCAAGCGTGAAACCGCTGCGACCGAACCCATTGAAACCACCGAACCCGCCGTTTCCGGCGACAGCGAGGAATAAATCATGACCGCCATCAGCAACCGCTACGACTTCGTGTTCTTCTTCGACGTGGAAAACGGCAATCCCAACGGCGACCCGGACGCGGGCAACCTGCCCCGGCTGGACCCGGAAACCAACCTCGGCCTCGTCTCGGACGTCTGCCTCAAGCGCAAGGTCCGCAACTACGTGGACGTGGTCAAATCCGGCGCGGAGGGCTTTCACATCTATGTACGCGAGAAGTCCGTGCTCAACAGGCAGAACGAGCGGGCTTACAAGGCGCTCGGCCTCAAATCCGAAGCCAAGAAGCTGCCCAAGAAGGAAGAAGAGGCCGTCCAGCTGACCCGCTGGATGTGCGACAATTTCTTCGACGTGCGCACCTTTGGCGCGGTCATGACCACCGAGGTCAACTGCGGACAGGTGCGCGGGCCAGTGCAGTTCACCTTTGCCAAAAGCGTCGACCCCATCGTGCCCCTGGAAGTGAGCATCACCCGCATGGCCGTGACCAACGAAAAGGACCTGGAAAAGGAACGCACCATGGGCCGCAAGCACATCGTGCCCTATGCGCTCTATCGCGCCGAGGGCTTTGTCTCGCCGCATCTGGCCATGGGTGAGCGCGGCACGGGCTTTTCCGGCGACGATCTGGCCCTGTTCTGGAAGGCGCTGGAAAACATGTTCGAGCTCGACCACTCGGCCGCGCGCGGCAAGATGAGCGCACGGGAGCTCTATGTCTTCAAGCATGAATCCGCTCTGGGCAATGCCCCGGCTCAGCGGCTCTTTGATCTCGTCAGCGTGCAACGCGAAGACCAAGCCAGACCGCCGCGTGCCTTCGGGGACTATGCGATCCGCGTGGACGATTCCGCCCTGCCTGAAGGCGTATCCCTGAAGCGTCCCTTCTAGTCCGGGGAGCGCGGATGTACGCGGAAGACGACCTGCTGCCCCTCTCGGCTTTGCAGCATCTGCTGTATTGCCCCCGGCAGTGTGCGCTCATTCATTTGGAACGGCTCTGGGTGGAGAACGAATTCACCGCCCAGGGCCGGGTCCTGCATTCCCGTGCGCACGAGGGCGAGGACGAATGGCGCGGCGCGGTGCGTCTCTGTCGGGGCATGGCTCTGCGTTCACTGGACCTCGGGCTCATCGGCGTGGCCGACGTGGTGGAGTTCCGCCCGACCGAGGACGGAGGCCCGCCACGGCCCTATCCCGTGGAGTATAAACGGGGCCGACCCAAGCAGGCGGACCACGACCGCGTGCAGCTCTGCGCCCAGGCGCTCTGCCTGGAGGAAATGCTCGCGCTGGACATCCCGGAGGGGGCGTTGTTCTACGGCAAATCCCGTCGCCGGGAGGTTGTGCCTCTGGACGCGGCCTTGCGCGCGACCACGCGGGAGGCCGCCGCGCGTCTGCATGCCTTGATCCGCCACGGCGCGACCCCGCCCGCCGAGCCGGGCGAACAGTGCCGGGCCTGCTCCCTGGAGCCGCTCTGCCTGCCCCGGCTGGCGAAGCGCGGGCGCGACGTGGCCGCGTATCTCAAACGCATGGTGCAAGAGGAATGAAACGACATCTGAACACTCTTTTTGTCACGTCCCAGGGGACGTATCTGGCAAAGCAGGGCGAGTGCGCCGAGGTGCGCATCGACGGGAGCGCGCCCCGGCTTGTGCCTCTGCACACCCTGGAAGGAATCGTCTGCTTCGGCCAGGTATCCATGAGTCCGCCGCTCATGGCGGCCTGCGCCGAGCGGGATGTCTCGATCAGCTTCCTTTCGGAGCGCGGACGTTTTCTGGCCCGTGTCTGCGGTCCGGTCGCGGGCAATGTCCTGCTGCGCCGGGAGCAATATCGCCGAGCGGATCTCCCGGAAGCCACGTTGGGCATTGCGCGTGCCGTGGTGCTCGGCAAGCTGGCCAATGCCCGCCGGGTGCTGTTGCGAGCCCAGCGTGACCACACGGAGCAAGAGTGCGCGGAACTGCGCGCGGCGGGCGAAGGACTCGGACGTTGCATCGAAAGTGCGCTGGCCTGTCCTGGATTGGACGCCCTGCGTGGAATCGAGGGCGAGGGCGCGGCGCACTATTTCGGCGTGTTCGGCATGCTGATTCTCGCCGAGGAGGACGACTTCGCCTTTGCGGGCCGCAACCGCAGGCCTCCGCTTGACCCTGTGAACTGCCTGCTTTCCTTTGTCTATACCCTGTTGATGCATGACGTGCGCTCCGCGCTGGAGAGCGTGGGGCTTGACCCCTGCGTGGGCTTTCTGCATCGCGACCGGCCGGGCCGGGCCGGGTTGGCTCTGGACCTGATGGAGGAATTCCGTGCTCCCTTTGCGGATCGCCTGGTTCTCTCCCTGGTGAACAGGCGGCAGTTGCGGGCAAAAGACTTTACGCGCACGGAGCAGGGCGCGGTGTTGCTGCGGGATTCGGCGCGCAAGGAGGTGCTTGTGGCCTACCAGACCCGGAAGCAGGAGGAGATGCAGCATCCGTTTCTGAAGGAGAGGATGACGCTGGGACGGGCGTTTCACATCCAGGCCTTGCTGCTCGCGCGCCATCTGCGCGGCGACCTGGACGGCTATCCCGCGTTCGTCTGGAGGTAGGGAATGCGATGAACGTGTTGATCACATATGATGTCTGCACGGAGACGACGGAAGGAAAGCGCCGCCTGCGCCGCATCGCCAAGACTTGCGAGGACTTCGGTCAACGCGTGCAGTTTTCCGTGTTTGAGTGTCTGGTCGATCCGGCGCAGTGGGTCCGGCTTCGGGAGCGGCTTGTGAAGGAGATGAATCCGAAAGAGGACAGCCTGCGGTTTTATTATCTCGGGTCCAACTGGCGGCGGCGGGTGGAACACCTGGGTGTCAAACCCGCCTTCGACCCGGAAGGGCCGCTCATTCTCTGAATCCTGCGCGAACCCAAAGCGACCGGGAAAAGCCGGAGGGTTCGCGCAAGGCTCTTTGTCTTTGACATCAGGAAGTTGCAAGAACCAGCACATCCAGGAAGTTACGGAATGCGCTGGGTTGTACCGGTTCGCGCAATATGTCATGGGAAGCAAGAGTATTCGTCGCCTTGAGCGGTGAGAGTCGCCCCCCGCGCGGGGGCGTGGATTGAAACCTGGAGAGCTTCATGGAACGCATGTTTTCGGCCCAGGTCGCCCCCCGCGCGGGGGCGTGGATTGAAACTTGCGCCAGGACCATTGTCAGTAATATCCCGCTCGTCGCCCCCCGCGCGGGGGC
>JBFWMD010000001.1:0-139699 GCA_050251775.1 Desulfovibrio sp. | reverse complement strand
TGCCTTTTCCTTGCCTTGAACGTCCATCTCGGCCAGACTGCCCCCCTGGACTACCAAGGCCGCATCATCCGACCGCCGAGCGAGGCGGAATCCATTCTGCTCCAGGTGACCACAGGCTGTTCCCACGGAAAATGCACGTTCTGCGGGGCCTACCAGGGCAAACGCTTTTCCATCAAATCCCCGGAGACCATCTCGCGGGACATCCGTTACGCCGCCACGAATTTCCAGGACCAGCGCCGGTTGTTTCTTTGCGACGGCGACGCCCTGATCATCCCGCAACAGCGTCTTCTGGCGTTGCTGGACGAAATCCGGGAGCACCTGCCCTGGCTCACGCGCATCGGCAGCTACGCCAACGCCAAGGCCGCAGCCAGAAAGAGCGACACGGAACTGCGCGAACTGCGCGAGCATGGTCTGGGCATGGTCTACATGGGTCTGGAATCCGGCCACGACGCCACCCTGCGCAAGGTCGGCAAGCATGGTGACGCGGCCTTTATCGTGGCCCAGGGGCGGCGGATGCGGGAGGCGGGCATGAAGCTCAGCGTGACGGTGCTGCTGGGGCTGGCCGGACCGGAAGGCAGTCTTGCGCATGCGCGGGCCACGGGCGAGGCGCTCTCGGCCATGGACCCGGACCAGGCCGCAGCTTTGACCCTGATGCTCGTTCCCGGCACGCCGTTGTACGCCGAGGCCGAGGCGGGCCGGTTCCGCGAACTGACCGCACGCGAGGCCCTGCTGGAACTGCGCGAACTGCTGGCGCATACCAACTTGAGCCGGGGTTTGTTCCTCTGCGACCACGCCTCGAACCGGCTGCCGCTCAGAGTCCGGCTGCCCAGGGGCAAGGCCGAGGCCCTGGCGCGCATCGACGCGGCACTCACCGGCGACGTGGGTCTCAAGCCGGAGTGGCTGCGCAGGCTGTAGCGGTCGTGCCGGACAGCTGTGACCGAGATTGCTTCCGGAACCCTATGGAAAGGCGGGAAGATGAGCTACGAAATGCATTTTTTGCAGGCCCTGGTGCTGACCGCGCTGCTGGAGGGGGCGGTGCTGCTGGCCGCTCTGCGCTGGCTGTTCCGGGTGGGGCCGGCGTGCCTGCCCACCTGGAAGGCTCTGGCTGCGGCCCTGGCCTGCACCGCGCTGACCCTGCCCTATGTCTGGTTTCTGCTGCCCGGACTGGGCCTGCCTCATTTGCAGTATCTGGCCCTTTCAGAAGGCCTTGCCGTGCTGGCGGAAGCGGGCCTGCTCATGGGCCTGTTGGGCTTGCGGCCCAAAAGCGCGCTGGCCTGCTCACTGCTCTGCAATTCGTTTTCCGCTCTGGCCGGATCTTTTTTGATCGCCTGACCCCTCAGGGCATGGAATCGATCAGCGCGATGACCTTGTCCGTGAGCGCGTTGAAATCCGGCTTGGTGACCTGGAGGTCGGCCCGCACGGCCTCGCCCTTGTGCTTCACGTCTCCGGCGATGAGCGAGGAGAAGAGCACCACGGGCAGTCGGGAGAGCTCGTCGTCGTCCTTGATGCGCCGGGTCAGGGTATAGCCGTCCATGCGCGGCATTTCCACGTCCGTGACCACCACGTCGAGCAGCTCGGTGACTTTCTTGCCTTCGTCCCTGGCCCGTTGTTGAAAGGCCTTCAGGGTCTCCCAGGCCTCCTGCCCGTCCATGACCGCATGGACCTCGAATCCGGCCTTGTCAAAGCGCTGCGAAAGCAGGGCGCGCACCGAGGTGGAGTCGTCCGCGATGAGTACGCGGCGTCCCTCCCCGCCCTTGTCCGCAGACTGCGAATCATCTTCCAGGGTTCCGGTTTCGTCCAGCTCGGCCAGTGCGCGCTCCAGGTCGAGAAGGAGCACGAAATTGTCCCCGATGGCGATGGAACCGGTAATGCAGTTGCCGGGCATGGTGGACATGACCTTTCCCGGCGGCTGGATGTCCTGCCAGTTCACGCGGTGGATCTGGATGACCCCGGTGACCAGAAATCCCGTGACCACGTTGTTGAAACGGGTCACAATGATGTTTTCGTTGGAAGCGGGTGTGCGGTGCAGATCGAGCCAGCGGGCCAGATCCACCACGGGAAGGGCCATTTTGCGCAGGGCGATGGTCCCCATCAGCGCGGGGTGGCGGTCCATGCCCTCGGGCTCCAGCCCGGGAGGGGCCTCCACCACCTCCACCACCTTGGCGACGTTCACGCCGAACCGGCTGCGGAGAGGAGTCTCTTCATCGCCGACCAGATGATCCACATAGAATTCCAGCACCTCAAGTTCGTTGGTACCGGTTTCCAGAAGTATCTCTTGACTGCCGCCCATGCGCGCACCTCCATCTCTGAGCTTGTATACGACAGGGAGAGAGTTGGAAAGGGGGCAATCCGGCCTGGCCGGAAAGTTCCCGTTGTCTCGTGCGGTCGCCATAAACAACAGCGGCGGCATGACCATTTTCGCCATGCCGCCGCCGTGGGGAGTCGTTCGCCTTTTTGGCTTTAAGAGCCGGACGCGGTCCGGATACGGGGCTCGCAGCGTGCGGCCAGCAATTCCCAGCGCAGCTGCTGTTCGTGCTGCACGGGAACGCTCAGGGTCGAACCCAGCACCTCATCCCAATGCACCGGGGACACGCCGTCGCCAGGGCACTTGGTGGTCAGGTCCGCCTCGGCCAGCACGTGGCCGGCGGGCAGATCCCGCGCAAAGACAATGCTCTTGCGCAGCTTCTTGGCTGCGGCCTGCTCCTCGGGAAACACGGTCTTGCCCTTGATGAGCACCGCCTTTTCCACGTCGCGGATCATGGCCACGACCTGGGCCAGTTCCCCAGGAGTCAGGGAGACCTGGTGGTCTGTGCCGCGCATGGTCTTGTCCAGGGTGAAGTGGCGCTCCACCACGCACGCGCCCAGGGCCACCGCCGCCACGCTCGGTCCCATGCCGCGCTCGTGCCCGGAATAGCCCACAGGCAGGGCAAAGGTCTCGCGCAGGGCCTGGATGACCGGCAGGCCGATCTGCTCCTCGGGGCAGGGATAACGGCTGTTGCAGTGCAGCAGGATCACGTTGTCATGCACCTGCTGGATTTCGTCCAGCGCGGCCTGGATGTCCGCGATGGAACTCATGCCCGTGGAAACGATCAACGGGATGCGCGCTGCGGCCATTTTGCGCACCAGGGGCAGGTTGACCAGTTCGGCTGAACTGATCTTGAGCAATTCCGGCTCCAGTCCGAGCATCTCGTCCAGGCTGGGTTCGTCCCAGGCCGAGGCAAAAAAGACCATGCCCAGATCCTCGGCCTGCTGCTTGAGCAAAGCGAGATCGTCCACGGAAAGTTCCAGGGCATCGCGATGCTCGCCATAGGTCGGTCCAAAGCTGTTGGGGCCGGTGTAGGGCGCCTCTCTTCCGGCGCGGGTCAGCAGGGCCTCGGTGTTACGCTTCTGGAACTTCACGCCGTCCGCACCGGCGCGGGCGGCTTCCTCGACCATGCGCGCGGCCACGTCCCGTTCGCCCTGATGGTTGTTGCCGATTTCCGCGACCACGAAGCAGGGCTGCCCCTGGCCGATGGTCCTTCCGCAACGAAGCCGTACCGTAGCATTGCTGTTCTGCATTTCAGATTCTCACGATGGTGAAACCCTTCCGTTCCGAAAGGGGCAGAAGTTGCTCGAAGATCTCGTTTTGTTTTCCAAACGACGTGATCACCACGGCGTCGCAGTCGAACCGCTCCAGAACCAGGGGGTGGCTGATGACGTGACCATGGAAGCTGCGGCCCTGTTTGCCGGAATCGTTGTCCAGCAGGGCCAAAATTTGAAATTGGCTGCCTGTCAGGGCGGAGAGCACCACTTCGCAGGTTTCGGAAGCGCCGAAAAGGATCAGACGGTGCAAGCCCTTACGATCCAGTGAGGACAGTTTGTCCTGCACAAAGCGCTTCACTGCGGTGTACAACTGGATGGTCTCACTGGAGTAGTCCGCGAACATGCGCTCCCGGCAGGCTTTGCCGCGTTCCGTGAGTTCGTAGCTGTAGCTTTTGCCGTTGAGCGGAATGAAGCGCACCAGTTCCTGCTCCTGGAGGCCGCGCAGGTATTGGTTGATCATAGCGCCGCTGAGCCGCAGCCGCTTTCCCAGTTCAAACTGGGAGATGCCGCTGTCCGAGGCCAGGGAATCCAGGATGGCCAGGACCCGGGTCTCCTTGCTGGGCTTGAGATATGTTCCGTGCGAAATCAGCATATTTATTCAGTCATTAAGTGATCGTGGACAGGAACAGGAACATTTCGCCGCCGCGCCCGACATGGGACCGAACATTGTGCCCACATTTCTATCTCCGGTCCTGGGTGCTGTCAACGTGACCGCAAAACCAGCGGCCCTTCCCTTGCCATATCATTCAGCGATTGAATGATCGGACGAAATCAGAAAACTCTTTAGAGCCCCTCTATCAACTTTCGTTCCAGGCAGAACTTGCCCAGTTCGTACCGACAAGTTGACCGATCCGAACTCGTCTTATATTCTCCGCCGTCACCAACGCAGTTATTCAGGAGCAATGCAGATGGCGGAGATGGAACACCCCTGGCTCAAAAGCTACGATCCGAACGTACCGTACCACCTCGATTACGAGTCCAGGCCGATTTTCGAATTCCTCGACCAGACCGCGCAACGTTTTCCCAAGCGCACCGCGCTGGTTTTCCATAACTATAAGCTCAGTTACGCCAAGCTGGCCAAGCTGACCAAAATCTTCGCGGCCAATCTGCGCGGCCAGGGCGTGCGCCCCGGCGACCGCGTGGCCGTGATGCTGCCCAACTCCCCCATGGCCGTCATCGCCTACTGGGGCATTCTGCGGGCGGGCGGCGTGGTCGTGATGACCAACCCGCTCTACATGGAAACGGAGATCGTGCATCAGTTCAACGATTCCGGGGCCAAATTCCTGATCATGCTCGACCTGCTCTGGCCCAAGATCGACAAACTGCGCAAGGAAATTCCCATTGAGAAGTTCTGCGTGACCAGCCTTTCGGACTGTCTGCGCTTCCCCCTGAACCTGCTCTACCGCCTCAAGACCAAGCGCGAAGGCAAACTGCATAACATCCCCTACGACGGCAAATCCGTATTCTCCTACAAGGAGATGCTCACCGGACGGGGAAGCTTCACCTGCCGGGGCATCAACCCCTCCGTGGATTTGGCCCTGCTCCAGTATACCGGCGGGACCACGGGCGTGCCCAAGGGCTGTATGATCACCCATGACAATCTTTCGGCCAATATGCAGCAATGCCGGGCGCAACTGCACAAGCTCAGCCAGGAAAACGGCGAAAGCTTCCTGGCGGTCCCCCCGTTCTTCCACATCTACGGACTGACCGTCTGTCTGAACGTGCCCACCATCCTCGGCTCCACTGTGTACATCTTCCCCCGCTACGTGCCCAAGGAGTTGCTCAAGGCCATCCACAAAAAGAAACCGACCATTTTCCCCGGCGCTCCGTCCATCTATATCTCCCTGCTCCAGCAGAAAGACCTCAAAAAATACAACCTGCGTTCCATCAAATACTGTATCTCCGGCTCCGCGCCCATGCCTGTGGAGTACATCGAACAATTCAAGGAAATTACCGGAGCGGAGATCATTGAGGGCTATGGACTGAGTGAGGCCTCGCCCATTACGCATCTGAACCCCTTTGTGGGCGTGCGCAAGCACGGCTCCATTGGCCTGCCCTTTCCCAATACCGAGGCCAAGATCGTGGACATGGTCGTGGGCGGCGAGGAACTGCACCACGGCAAGATGGGCGAACTGGTCCTGCGCGGTCCCCAGGTCATGAAGGGCTACTACAACCGCCCGGACGACACCGCCGACGTGCTCCGCAACGGCTGGCTCTACACGGGCGACATCGCCACCATGGACGAGGACGGCTATTTCTACATCGTGGATCGGCGCAAGGACCTAATCATCTCCGCCGGATTCAACATCTATCCGCGCGAAATCGACGAAGTGCTCTACCAGCACCCCAAAATCAAGGAAGCCGTGGCCGTGGGCATCAAGTCCGAAACGCGCGGCGAAATCGTCAAGGTCTACGTGGTCCTGCACGACGGCGAGACCATGGACAAATCCGAGATCATGGCCTACTGCCGCGAAAAGCTGGCCCACTACAAGGTCCCCCGGCAAGTGGAATTCCGCGACGAGCTGCCCAAGACCATGGTGGGCAAGGTCCTGCGCCGCGCCCTGCGCGACGAGGAGGAGGCCAAACTCCGCAAGCGCGAGGAGCGCCGCGCGGCCAAGGCCAAGGCCAAGCAGGAAGACATGCGGGACGAAGCGGACCGGAACGACGACGCCATCGACTAGGCGCGCGCCAATCTGACAAACGCCCCCGGCGGTTTCCCGCCGGGGGCATGTGATTTCAGGCCGGGGCCGGGGGAAATATCCCCGAATCAGCTTTTGGGGACCAGCCCGTCCCCGTCCCGGACATATTCCGCCAGACACGCGGAGCAGCGCAGGCTCTCCGGCAGTTTTTCGCCGCAGGAGCACATCCAGCCCGTGCGGCGCGCCGGGTTTCCCAGCACCAGGGCATGGGCGGGCACGTCCCTGGTCACGACCGCTCCCGCGCCCACAAAGGCATAACGCCCGATGCTCGTGCCACAGACAATGGTGGAATTGGCCCCCAGGGTCGCGCCCCGGCGCACCAGGGTCTTGCGCAGCTCATGCTTGCGCGAAATGTGCGCACGGGGGTTGAAGACATTGGTGAAGACCATGCTCGGGCCGCAAAAAACCTCGTCCTCCAGGGTCACGCCCGCATAGACCGACACGTTGTTCTGGATCTTGCAGCCGTTGCCCACGACCGCATCCGGTCCGATGATGACGTTCTGCCCAACATTGCAGCGTTCGCCCACGCGCGAACCGGAAATCACGTGGGAAAAATGCCAGATGCGCGTGTCCCGGCCGATCTGGACGCCGGCATCCACCTCCGAGGTGGGATGGACGAAGACTCCACGCTCCTGCCAGAAATCCGCATCGGCATTCGCCTGCAAAGCCGCTTTCCGTGACAACTCCTCCCCGGAGGCGACGGCGCTTCGCACAGGTTCCATCTCCAGGCTGCGTTGCGCCCTGTTGAGCACTTGCAGCACGCGCAAGCCCTCCTCGCCGTCCGTGGACGGCTGCCGGTTTTCCGCCATGCACTGGAGAAAATGTTCGCATTCCAGGCGCAGGGGCTCGGCCTCGGCCAACTCCACCAACACGGGCTTGGCACGACACGGGGTGGGCACATTGTCCTTCCAGTCAATGCAGTGCGGATAGAGCTGCAACTTTTCGCTCCAGGGCAGGGTGTCGTCAAAGACCGCCATTTGCCGGTCGCCGACCACGATCAGCCGCTGTTCCTTGAAGGGATGCAGCCAGGAGACGAAGATGTGCGCCTTGATCCCGGAGGGAAAGGAGAGATGCGTGGTGGTCACGTCCGCGATGCGGCTGTGCAGCCAGGCTCCGCCCACGGCCTGGACCGTGTCGGGCATTTCCCCGGTCAGGGAGAGGATCATGGAGATGTCGTGCGGAGCAAAGGACCAGAGGATGTTCTCTTCGCGCCGGATTTTCCCGAGATTCAGCCGGTTGGAGTAGATGTAGCTGATCTTGCCCAGTTCGCCGTCGCGCACCAGGCGCTTCAGTTCCTGGAACGCGGGATGGTAGTGCAGCAGGTGGCCGACCATCAGGCAAAGGCCCCGGTTCCGGGCCAAATCAATGAGTTCGCGGCCCTGCTCCTCCTGGAGCACCAGAGGCTTTTCCACATAGACGTGCTTGCCCGCCAGGAGCGACTCCCTGGCAATGGTGAAATGCGAGGGAGCCGGCGTGGAGATGACCACCCCCCGCACCGCGTCGTCTGCCAGCACCTCGCTCAGGGACGAGCAGATGCGCGCGCCGGGGTACTGCTCCTGGAAGATCCGCAGCAGGGTTTCGTCGCTGTCGCAGACCCGGCGCAGCACCCCGAGCGCATGGTAGTTGCGGACGAGATTCTTGCCCCAGTACCCGGAGCCGATCACGGCGATGCAGGGCTCAGGAGCCATTTTCCCGCTCATTGCTCGTACCTCCCCGGCAGTCTTTTCCCTTTTCGGCAGGGTTGCAGGGTTCATGCCCGGCCCGTGCGGCGCGGGCGGACGCCCTACTCCAGCACGGTCACGCGCTTGATCACGATGGGGGTCACGGGCACGTTGGCAAAGGGCGGCTGTCCCTTGGCGCGCACCGACGTGGTGCGGATCTTCTCGACCACGTTCTTGCCCGCGAAGACTTGGCCGAACACGCAGTAGCCCCAACCATCCTGGGTTTTGGAGCGGAAGTCCAGAGGCGTGTTGTCCGCCACGTTGATGAAGAATTCCGCTGTGGCCGAGTGCGGCGCATTGGTGCGGGCCATGGCCACGGTATAGGTCCGGTTCTTCAGTCCGTTGTCGGCCTCATTGACGACGGGCGGAAATTCCGCGCGCTTGGGGCGCAGATTCTCATCAAACCCGCCGGCCTGGATCATGAAGTTGCTGATCACGCGGTGGAAGGTTGTGCCTTCGTAGTGGCCGGATTTGGCGTAGCGCAGAAAGTTTTCCACGGTTTTCGGGGCCTTGTCGGGCCAGAGCTCCAGCACGATATTGCCCGCCGTGGTCATGATGTTCACGCGCACGGTCTTGCCTGCGGCGCTCTGCCCCGAGGCGTCCTGGGCCAGAACGGAAGCAGGCAGGGAAAACAGGGCCACGGCCGCGAGGCAGAGCATCAGGGCGACGATTCGTTTCATGGTCATTCTCCGGAAGGTTGCTGCATGTAGGCGCGCGCGGCGCGGACAAAATTGGGAGCCCACTGGGGCGTGCCCAAGGCAAAAATATGGTTGTAGCCCGCCTGGGTCCGGGCCAGGCGCAAGCCATCGCGGCCGTCGAGCATACCGTTGCCCCGACGCATGCGCAGGGCGAAGCGCAAGGGTGCATCGGACGCGGGCCGGACGCAACGCGAGTAATGGAACTCATGCCCGCACAAGACATCCCCGGCGGAAAAAAATGGTGTTTCTTCGATGACCTCAGCCTCGGTATAGCCGAGACCCTGGGGCCGTTCGCAAAAACCCGTTTCCAGCGGAAAGACCCCGGCCATGGGCCAGCTGCGCCCTTCGTATTCGAGCCGGTCGCAGAGATACATGAACCCGCCGCATTCGGCATAGACCGGAAGTCCGGCCAGCACAAGCCCGCGCACGGCGTTGCGACGCTCTTGCCTCTCGGCCAGACGCTCGGCCAGGGTTTCTGGGAAACCGCCGCCCAGATACAGCCCGTGCAGTTCCGGCCAGGGTTCGTCGTCGAGCAGACTCAGGCGCACCAGCTTGGCCCCGGCACGCTCCAGCGCTTCGAGATTTTCCGGATAGTAGAACCAGAGCGCGGCGTCGTGAACATAGCCGATGGTGGGTTGCGCGCCGGGTTCCGGCACGGGCCAGATGCGCACGTCGGGCCGCTCCAGACAGGGGGCGCATCGGGCCTCGTCCAGCAGCCGCTCCAGATCGAGGCATTCGGCCATGGTCCGGCCCAGGGCGCTCAGGGCCGCGTCGCCGTTGCCGTCCAGCTCGCGGTCGGACCAGAGCCCCATGTGCCGTTCGGGAATGGGGTTTTCCCGCAGCTTGGGCAACGCCCCGATGACGGTCACATCCGTGTACTGTTCAATGGCTTGGCGCAGCATGCCGCGATGGCGCTCCCCGGCCGTGCGGTTCAGGATCACCCCGGCCAGGGCGATGTCCGGCTCAAACGCGGCGCACCCCTGGACAACGGCGGCCACGGTGCGGGTCATTTTGGTGCAGTCAAGCACCAGTGCCACAGGTGCGCGCAGGATGCGGGCCAGTTCCGCCGTGGAGCAGGAACCGGTCACGTCCTTGCCGTCGAACAGCCCCCGGTTGCCTTCGATGAGCCCGATGTCGGCTCCGGCGGCCTTTTCCAGGAAGAGCGCGGTCAGCGCGTTCCGTTCCAGCAATCCGGGATCAAGGTTGGTGCAGGATTTCCCCGCTGCCAGCCCCAGCCAGGCCGCGTCGATGTAGTCCGGTCCCTTCTTGAAGGGTTTGATGCGCAGGCCCGCATCGGCCCAGGCCCGGGCCAGACCGAGGCTGACAATGGTCTTGCCAGCGCCTCCGGAAAGCCCGGCCAGGACGAGTCTTGGAAATTCAGTGCGCTTGGTGCTGAGGGTCAAAAACGGGCCTCGGAGCTGGGGAGCCATGGAACAGGAAAAGCCTTGTCCAATGGAATGGACAAGGCCCTTGTGACACGACAGAAATGGTGGAGGCTAGCCTTCACCCTCACCAGCGGTCTGTTTGCCTTCGCCGGCCAGACCATACATGGTGGTGCTGCCGGAGGACCAGAAGATCATGACGCCATCGTTGACCAGGGCGGTCAGGATTTTCTTGACGTCGCGGGCTTTCTCGTCCGGGAAGAGCTTGGTGAAATCGTTGAAGTAGAACTTCGACTTGCTTCCGGATTTGGAATGGCAAAAATCGATGATCTCTTGTTTTGCGGTGGCCAGATCGAGCGCCATAGCCCTCTCCTTTGTTGTTGGTACGGGCGCGGAGCCGAGGCTCCGCGCCCTGTGAATTCAACCAGTCAGTCCTAGAACTTGAACTGGGTGGTCTGGCGCCAAGTGTAGTAGGCGGGATCGCGGAAGTCGTCGATCAGGTGTTCGGAGAACTCCAGCTCGCACTTCTCAAAGAAACGCTCCCAACCGATACGGGTGGCCCAGTCGCCCAGACGTTCGTACTTGCGGGCGTCCTCGGCGTAGGTGTCCAGGATCTTCTTGATGGTCTTGGTCAGCGAAGGCCAGCGGGGCGGCTCGTTCGGGATGAACGGGACAACGACCTTGGAGAATGCCGGCTTGGTGATGCGGTTGGAGATCTTGCCGCCAACCATCAGCGCGATACCGTCACCGTCCTTGTCCGCCAGGGGCATGGCCGGGCACATGGTGTAGCAGTTGCCGCAGAACATGCAGCGCTCTTCCTTGACTGCGACGGTGTTGTACTTCTGGCCGTCGAGCTCAATCTTGGTCGGGCGGATGGCGCCGGTGGGGCAGGCCGCCACGGCCAGGGGCACTTCGCAGAGGTTGTCGAGGATCTTGTTGTCGATCATCGGCGGCTTGCGGTGGATGCCCAGGATGGCGATGTCGGAGCAGTGCACCGCGCCGCACATGTTCAGGCAGCAGGCCATGGAGATGCGCACCGGAGCGGGCAGACGCATGTTCTGGAACTCCTCGAACACCACGTCCATGGTAGCCTTGACGGTACCGGAGGCGTCGGTGGCGGGAGTATGGCAGTGGACCCAGCCCTGGGTGTGAACGATGTTGGTCACACCGGCGCCGGTGCCGCCCACGGGGAACTTGTAGGAACCGCCCTCGAACTTCTGGGCGTTGAGGTACTTTTTGAGCTCAAGAGCCTTGTCCTTGGACTCGACCATGAACTCGATGTTGTTGCGGGTGGTGAAGCGCAGATGGCCGTCGGCGAACTTGTCGGCGATGTCGCAGATCTCGCGGATGTGGGTGACCGTCATCAGACGGGCGCCACCGCAGCGGACGGTGTAGACTTCGTCGCCGGACTCGGCCTTGTGCATGAGCACGCCGGGCTCGAGGATCTCATGGTAAAGCCATTTGCCGAAGTTCTTTTTGATGACTGCCGGCAGGAAATCCTCGAAATGACGCGGCCCGATGTCCGTGATACGGTTTTCCATCGGTTTCGCGGGATTGTATCCAGAAGAGATAAAAGCCATGTCTTTTCCTCCCTTTTACAGCTTGTGGCGTTTTCTGTAGTCGGAGATTTCGCGATCCCATCCGCCCGTGACATCCTCGGCCTTCCAGAAGATGTAGGGGTTGGTGCGGGGTTCCTGCACCTGGCGAGCGTCGAAGGGCACACCGGCCGCCTCGATGATCTT
Source organism: Desulfovibrio sp. (assembly GCA_050251775.1). Classification (GTDB taxonomy): domain Bacteria; phylum Desulfobacterota; class Desulfovibrionia; order Desulfovibrionales; family Desulfovibrionaceae; genus Paucidesulfovibrio. The sequence goes on along the minus strand of JBFWMD010000001.1, from coordinate 127,875 downwards.
GTTGAAGCCCATGCGTTTCATGGTCTCGCCAAGACGTTCGCGGTTCTTGCCTTCTTCCATCCACAGGTCCCAGATGCCTTCGACGATGTCCTTGATCTCGCGGTAGTCGTTGCCGGCATCGACCTTGACAAACGGGACGAGCAGGGAGCCCATCTGCGCACCGTCGAGGATCGGGGCCTTGGCGCCGCAGAAGATGGAGGCGCCGCGGTCGTTACCAATGCGCAGAGCCTGCGGCATGGTGTTGATGCAGTGCATGCAGCGGACGCATTCCTTGTCGTTGATGGCCAGCTTGCCACCTTCGTAGGACATGCACTCGGACGGGCACAGGCCGATGACTTCCTTCTGGATGTCGAACTTGCCCCAGTCGCGGCCAGCGTGGGCGCCGGCGTTCGGGGCGATCTCGCCACCGACGTAAGCGGCCACGGCTTTCTGGTCGATGCGGATCTCGTCGCGCCAGGTACCGATGACGGAGAAGTCGGAACGGGCGATGGAGGCCACGCAGCCGTTCGGGCAGCCGTCAAACTTGAACTTGAACTTGTACGGGAAGGCCGGGCGGTGCAGCTCGTCCTGGTACTCGTTGGTCATGTCGAAGCAGAGGGCCTGCGTATCGTAGCAGGCGAACTCGCAGCGGGACATGCCCATGCAGGTGGCCGGGGTGCGCAGGTTGGAACCGGAGCCGCCCAGGTCGGTGTTCAGGTTGTGGGTCAGTTCAAAGAAGATTTCTTCGAGCTGCGGGGTGGTGGTGCCGATGAAGACGATGTCGCCGGTGGCGCCGTGCATGTTGGTCAGACCGGAACCGCGGAACTCCCAGAGGTCGCAGAGCTGACGCAGGAACTCGGTGGTGTAGAACTTGCCGGAGGGCTGGTTCACGCGCACGGTGTGGAAGTGCGCCACGCCGGGGAACATCTCAGGCTGGTCGCAGTAACGACCGATGACGCCGCCGCCGTAACCGAAAACGCCGACGATGCCGCCGTGCTTCCAGTGAGTCTCACCGTCCTTGTAGGAGAGCTCGAGCACGCCCAGCAGGTCGTCCGGACAGTCGGCGGGAATCTGATATTCGATTCCCTTCGCGTTCTTGGCTCTGCTGTCGCACTCCTGCTTAATGTCGGACACAAAGCTGGGCCACGGCCCGCTTTCCAGCTGGTCCAACAAGGGGGTTTTGTGTTTCGCCATTCCCTTAACCTCCATAACGTTTGGATTAAGTTACTACCCTCATCACCGATAGCGCGTCCGGATGGGCCTCCCGCGTTCGGGGCGTCCGGGCATCTTTCCGTGCTATGACGAGAACGCCCGCAGCCCGGAGGGCAGCGGCCGCACTCTGAAAACCTGTGACAAATAGCACAAGCTGCCAACACTTTTAAGGACATCGGTAGTTCTTTGTCAACCCAAAATCCCCGGAAACGCGGCGTCTCCGCTTATTATCATCCGGCTCACCAGACTGGCGACGCGCTCGTGACGGCCCTCTTGCCTTGACGGCTCGAGCAGGGTATCCATCCCTCCTGCCGGCCCCGGAACCTTCCGCAAATCTGCCCGGCTGGAGACGAGATGATCGAACGCGAAACCCCCGCCAGCTGCCGGCGTTGCGGCATCTGTTGCAGCAAGGGCGGTCCCGCCCTGCACGACGAGGACGCCGGTCTCGTGGGCGGTGCGCTGCCCATGGAGTCCCTCACGACCCTGCGCGTGGGCGAGATGGTCTTTGACCAGCCCCTTGGGAAGGTCGTCCCCCTGGTGGAGGAGATCATCAAGGTCCGTTCGGTCCCCGACTCCAGCCCTTGCATGTTTTTCGACAAAGAAACGAAGGCCTGCGGCATCTATGAGAATCGGCCCCTGGAATGTCGCGCCCTGCTTTGCGAAAACGACGCACAGCTCAAGGCCATCTACGACAAGGAGCGCCTCTCCCGGCGCGACCTGCTTCCCGAGGGTCACCCACTTCTGGAGGTCGTGGAGGACCACGACCGGCACTGCTCGCCCCGCCGACTGACCAGCCTGGCCAGGAGCGTTGCCGAGGGCGACCATGCGGCCCTGGAGGAACTGGGCGCAATTCTCGCCTATGATCAGGAACTGCGCCGGGCCATTCCGGAAAAGACAGGACTTCCCCAGGAGGCCATGGAATTTCTGCTGGGACGCCCCCTGGACAGGGTCCTCACGGGCATCGGCCTGGAAGTCCGCCACGACGGGGAACGCACGGTGCTGCGCAAGCGGCCGGTGCGCATCTGAACCAACCCGCCAGGAAACGAGGAGCGATCATGAAGGACAACACCGGACTGTACTATCTCCCGTCCATGCAGGACCACGACACGCGGATGTACGTCCGCGAGGAGAACGGCCAGATCCAGTTCCGGCTCTGGAACGCCGGACACCCGGAAGTATGGGAGCGGCACGAATGGCTGCCGTTCGACGTTATCGAGGCCGCGTCCGAACTCTACCGGGAACGCAGCCCGGACCGCAATCCCCTGGCCCTCTACGACCTCGCCATTGCCCAACGTCTGATCAAGGACGGCAAGTAACCCGGACCAGGGGCTAAATTTGCGTCTTTTTTGGCGCACAAAAGACGCATCTTGCGTCTTTTCTTGTCTCCGGGCGCAGACTCAACCCCGGCGATCCTTGCAGGGCTTGAGAATACGCCCAGGCACGCTTCTTGATTGGTAAAGATATTCCGACTCCTGGCTAAGGCAAACCGGAAGGAGTGTCTGTCATGCACGCTTACGATTTGACCCGTATCATTCAGCAAAGCATTCTTGAGGGAGGCAAGCCGGCCAAGGTCATCGCGGAGGAAATCGGGAAGCCTTATTCCACCATGCTTCGCGAAGCCAATCCCTTCGACACGACTGCCAAGGTCGGCGTTGAAACCCTCATGGATCTCATGAAAGCGACCGGCAACCTGGCGCCGTTGCGCTACATGGCTGCGAAATTCGGGTTCGACCTGGTGCGGAAGACCGACACCGCTTCGGAAGACGTGTTCTCCGGGGCGGGCAACGGCTATTCCGTGAATGCCTGAGCCAAAGCTCCGCCACTGGCGACGGGGCTGATCGATTGCCCGGCCCTCAGGGGCCGGGCTTTTTTTGCGACTCCCGCTTTTCCGCGGCCCCTGTCTCGGAACGCTCCCAGATCTTCGCCCCTGAACCAAGAGTACCCTGGATCACGATCTCCCCCTCCCCTCCCGGAGTGCTGCCCTCCGCCCCGCAATCCGCACGCCCCTTCCGATCCGCCTTTGCTCCGTCATCCTCCACGGAATCCGCCCCTGTACGGATTTCCTGGGTTGCCCCGTTTCGCGCCGACGCGCTCTGCTCCGTCGCCACGAGGCAGAGTCCCCAGACAAGGCTCACCACAACGGCGTGCGTGATTTTTGCTGCTGTTTTCTTGCGGATCATATCGTGACCATCAGCAACGCCCATGCCAGCGCATATTCCATAAAAAACAATGAGATCGCGTCTGGTTGCCCTTGCGAATCCGCGCATAATTTGCGCGGCAGGCAAGGAGGAGCGGTCCATACAAATCCCCTGGCTGCTTGACGCCCCGCACACTCAAAGCTAGGGAGTAAGTCTTCAGACAGTTGTGGGGCTCTCCCACCCAACCGGAACAACGAGGTAACTTCATATGCTGCGCAAAGCCATGAATCTGGCTGCGGTTCTCTTTCTTTTCAGCGCCCTTCTGGCCGGGTGCAGTGGTCCCGGACCGGAAAAGGCCGCGCAGGGCGCTCTGGAAGCCACGGTCAGCGGCGACTTCAAGACGGCTTCCGAGAACTTCTGCAAAAAGATGCTCGACGAGATGCCCCCCCAGGAGCTGATTGACGAGATTTCCAAGGAACTCAAGCAGTACACGTTCGACTTTTCCGGACTCAAGTACGAGATCGTGGAAGAAAAAGGCGACAGCGCCACCGTGCATGTCAGCGGCAAGATCACGGCCAAGGGCCCGGACGACGAGAAGTCCGACGACATGGACGAAACAATCGCCCTGGTCAAAGAAGACGGCAAGTGGAAGGTCTGCGAGTAGCCGCAATCCAACGGCATCCCAGGGGCGGGGCTTCCCGCCCCTTTTTCGTGAGCGTGCAGAAGCCTCCGCATTGCGACGCGCCGGAGTGTCGTGCATGAGGCGTCTGTTCGCCAATTTCGCGGCTGCGGCTTTCGGGCTGCTTCTGGCCCTCTGTCTGTTGGAGGCCCTGCTGCGCCTGCTGCCCGTCAACGAAGGGCTGCACACCCAGCCCGTGAACGCCGCCGCGCCCATCTATCATTTCGAGCCGGACCGTACCTCCACATGGTCGCGCTTTGCCGACTTCGCCATGACCAACCGGGTCCATGTCAACAATTTCGGCTTTGTCAACGACCAGGACTACGTGCAGGAGGCGGCCACGCCTTTGACGGCCGTTATCGGCGACAGCTATGTGGAGGCCGTCATGCTTCCCTATGCCGAAACCCTCCAGGCCCGGCTGGCCGTAGCGCTTCAGGGACATGGCCGCGTCTACAGCTTTGCGGCGTCCGGCGCACCCCTGTCGCAGTATCTCGCCTATGCACGCTACGCCAGCGCCGAATTTCACGCGACCCGGCTACTCTTCGTCATTGTGGGCAATGATTTCGACGAATCCCTGACACGCTATGCGAACATGCCGGGATTCCATTACTTCCAGGAAGACACCTCGGGCCTGAAGTTCGTGCGCCAGGATTATGCGCCCTCCTGGGCGACGCGGCTGGCCAGGCATTCCCGTCTGGCCCTGTACCTGCTGACCAACGCACGGGTGCAGGAGATCCCGGACCGGGTGCGAAAGCTGTTCTCTTCGTCCAAGGAGACCCACTACGTCGGCCAGACCGTGGCGGAGGCCGATTCAGAGCGGCTGCGCCTCTCGCGGCTGGCCGTGGACGAATTTCTGCGCCGCTTGCCGCTGGAGACCGGACTCCCGCCGGAACGGATGCTTTTCGTGATGGACGGGGTGCGGCCCCAGCTCTACGACAGCGGATATGACCCTCAGGCGGACCAGAGCTATTTCGCGCAAATGCGGCGGGGGTTCATGGCCAGGGCGCGGGCAAAAGGCTTCGGCGTGCTGGATATGCAGCCGCTCTTCCAAAAGGCGCATGCGGAAAAGAACACCCGTTTCGAGTTCGAACGGGACGCGCATTGGAACGGCCTCGGCCACCAACAGGCAGCCGAAGCCGTGCTCCAAAGCGGATTTCTCGATGAACGGCCCTGAGGGTCAGTTTTCCCCGCCTACTTCACCCGATAAATGCGCACATGGGGCGTGCCTTCAACCACCAGCTGGAAGTGTTCGCTGATGGCCGGATCTTCGGGATTGCCCACCAGAAGGCGCACAAGGGTGCTGCTGTAGAAAGTCTCATCCAGGAGATACGTATCCTGCTGCCCCTTGTTGATGACCAGATGCGCACCGTCAAGATTTTGTAAGAAATCGTGGTGCTTGTAGTCACCACCGTCGAGCACGTCCACGCTGCTGATGGGGAAGGGCCGGCTGCCGTCCGCAGGCACGAACAGTCCCCGACCCGGGTCGATCTGAAACGGCGTGGTCACGCGCTGGTACAGGGGACGGCCCACCGCCGGACCATTGTCCAGCCGCCAGGAACCGAAGAAGTTGATCCACTTGGACAGCCGCATGGCGGACCAGGGCACGACGAGATACTGGGGATTCTCAGGCTCGGGCACATCCTCTGTGCGCAACGCTTCCACCTGCGTCTGGGCCTTTTCCGCGCCCATCTGATCCCAAAGGGGGGAGGGATCGCCGCCGTGATTCGCCGCATATTTGATGATCCCGGCGGACTGTTGCAGAGAATCCGATGTCAGGGCCAGGGCCGTGGGATAAATGTACCGGCCTCCGTGCTGTCCGCCGTCCGAGGGAGTCATCCGTCCCGCATAGAACTGGGTCGCATAGCCGTAATCCCACCAGGTCCAGACCATGCTGCCTTCCGGAACCTTCTCCCCCAGGGCCACCAGCGCCTCGCCATGGGGACGGTCCATGACCGGAGTCAGGGGCAAGGCCTGATAGTGAAGGGCGAGGCCCGTGAGAATCGCCAGCCCCACCAGCGCCTGGACAGCCGCCTGCTGCCAGTTGCGCAGCTTGCCGTTGCGCACGGCGCGGTCCAAGGCCCAGGCCAGGGGCACGGCCAATCCAATGGCTACGGCCGGGCCGCCGAACATGGTGAAACGCACGCCGAGCTTCCAACCCGCGATGCCCAGGCCGAGCAACGGCAGGAGCAACAGGGCCGCGGGCCGGCGCAGCAGCACCCAGAACAGGCCGAGTATTCCGAAGGGAGCCAGCCAGACAAACGGTCCAAGGCGCAGGAGCACGCCCAGGATACTCATGCCTTCGGCCTCGATAATGCTCTGGGCGATGGCCGGATACACCGGAGGCGTGACTCCGACGCTCGCTCCTGCGACGACGCCCTCGGCCACAGGCTTGAAGTACGGGGCGAGCTGGGACCAGACAGCCTGCAGAGGCCACCCCCAAAAGCCCCCGGCCAGAACAACGGCCAGGAAAAAGCCCACTCCGCACCAGGTTCCCGAAATTTTGTGACGCAGAGGCAACGGCGCAAACATCCAGCCTGCCACCAGGGCGGGAGCAGCCAGGAGAGACCAGGGAGCAAACCTATAGCTGTATCCGGTTCCTTCCCTTCCCCAAAATGCCAGCATCGCGAAGATGGCTAGAAGCAACAGGGCTTCGCCACGCTTCTCCGGCTTCCCGGCGACCAGAAGAAGGCCAAATGCGAGGAAGAGCAGAACCAGTCCGAACAGGAAAATGTCTTGGTGAAACCACCACCCCATACGCGCGATCAAGGCGAATGGGAGCACAAGAAAAAATGGCGACACTCCGTCAGTTCCTGCCGCGTCTCCTGAATCTCTTCTCCAGGACACAACGAGATAATTTCGCAACAGATAAAAGAGGAAGAAGGACATCAGGAGTGGAGCGAGCAGGGTCATCAGGTCCGTATCGAAATATCCCAGTCGGGTGCGGCGGAAGAAGCCCGGAGCAAGCCCGGACAGCAGGCCAGCCAGCCAAGCGCCATTGCGCCCGGCCAGGAGCCAGCCCCAAAGCGCTCCCACGACCCCGACCAGTCCGGAGAGCAGTGCCGGGCCATAGAACGCGGCCCGGACAAGGTCCCCATCAAAGAAGACGGCCAACACCTTGAGCAGGTTTTGCATCTCCGAGTTGAACGTCCCGCGTACGCCCTTGGCAGCGGCCAGCCAATAGTATGCGTCGTGCGTGGCCATGACATGCCCGCCGTTGACGAAAAGGCCGGGATGTCCCCATTCTGAGAGATCTATGAGCCGCATGGCAAGGTTCACAAGCCAGGCGAGCAGGCAGACCAAAAGGAGGAGCTTCCAGTCCTTACGCGGATCAGGCTGGCTGACTGGCGGTCCTGCCGGTCCAAGGATTCGTTGCAGAGCGGTGGTCATCTTATAACCTCGCGAAGGAGCGGAGAGATTCGACAATTCACAAGCTGTCCCACTACACGCTTGAAATTGGAAAAGCAACTTGAGCAAGGCCTGTCGCCAATTTCTCATAAAATATCCCATGTGTCCCCTCTTGTATTCTGTTCATTTTTTTTGTACGAACCCACTCATGCTAACCGAGCTATTTACGTCAAAAACACGTATCAAGCTGCTGATGAAGCTGTTCCTCAACCCCCAGGTTTCCTGCTACCTGCGGGAGCTGGCGAGCGAATTTCACGTTTCACCCAACGCAATCAAAGGTGAATTGGATAACCTGACCAGCGCAGGCTATCTGGAGCGGGAGCAGAACGGTAGGTCGGTATATTTCCGGGCGAATCAGAAGCATCCGTTCTTTCCGGAAATCAGCTCTATTGTCCGGAAAACATTAGGCATAGATCAGCTTGTGGACGAGGTGGTGGCGAGCCTTGGGGATGTCCATGCAATTTACATTTTGGACGATTATGCCCTTGGCAAGGACTCCGGCCTCATTGATGTTTTGATTGTAGGCAATATCGATCGGGGTAGGCTGGATAAACTCTGCCGTATCGTTGAGGATAAAGTGGCGCGCAAGATTCGTACGATTGATCTTGCACCATCTGAATTTGAGATTCACGGTGAGATTTTTTTGAGTCGACCGAATTGGAAGGTCTTATAGCATATGCGCTCAGATTCAATGCTGGCAACCATACTATCCATCTATCGCCGTCTTGATATTGCTCTGCGCACCCGGTTTGGCGTTGCTGTATTTACATCTTTGCTTGTAGCATTTTCGCAGCTATGTGTTATTGCCCTTCTTGCCCTGCTAGGCGGAGCTCTCTCCTCCCCAGAAGATGTCATCGCATCAAACAAAATTTCCTGGCTATGGACCATTATTCCTATTTCTACCTGGGGGGAGCCAAAGGCTTTTTTACTTCTGCTCTGTTCTGTAACAGTTATCACCATCCTGTTGAATAATTGCCTTCGTGCGCTCGGCAGCTACTGGGCCATTCGCCTTGACCGCGAGGTTGAGCGTTTTTTTGGACTTCATTTATTGAGCACTTTTTTGCAATTCCCGTACGAATGGCATTTGCGTAACAATGCTTCGGATCTTTCAACGGGAACGCTATGGGTTTTTTTCTATGGCTCGACAGCCAAATACCTGATGATCCTTCTGTGCGACCTATTTTCGATCACAATTGTCCTTGCAGGGCTTTTATTGATTGAACCACTCGTCTCTTTGGGCTGTTTCGGGGTGCTTGGCGTCATTGGTTTCGTGCTGTTTCGCTCTGTACGCGGAGCCTTGGGACGATTAAGTTCAAAATTCGCCGAGCTTCAACTTGAGAGAAATCGCATTGTGTACAAGGCACTCCAAGGCATACGGGATGTCAAAATATGCGGTCGCGAAGAAAACTTGCGCCAAGAATACCAGACGTGCATGGAACAGCTCGTCCAGACGGGAATTCGCCAGGAAATGGCGCGCTGCATGCCAATGTATCTTTTAGAATCCCTGGGCTTTGCCGCGATATGCAGCGTAATTGCGCTATTGCTGCTTCAAGGTGGATCGTACGCCAGGATTACAGGAACCACGACATTACTAGCAGCAACAGGCTGGAGAATTTTACCTTGTCTTAACAAGGTGCTGGACTCTTTGGGGGCGATCCGGGTGGGGTGGCCTTATGTGCAGAAGGTTGAAAAATATTTTTATGAAATTCAAACCGCAGTCACGGAAAAAAACGAGCTTGGGTATCCTTCCCACTGGCCTAGCATGCAAAAGAGTCTCTCTTTGCGCTCTGTCGATTTCCAGTACGCGAGCAGTCCACGGCGCGCATTGACAGACATTGATATTGAAATTTTAAAAGGTCAGGCCATAGGGATTATTGGGCACTCCGGTGCTGGGAAATCGACCTTGGTTAATATTTTGAATGGGTTGTTTGTGCCGAAGGCCGGGTCTATCTGTCTGGACGGAGTCCCATTAACACTGTCGGATATGCGGAATTGGCAGATTGGCGAATTGGGGTATGTGCCTCAAGACCCATACATTTGCGATGGGACGTTGTCCGAGAATATTGCTTACGGAGTGCCTGCCCATGAGGTAGACAGAGCGTGGGTTCTGGAATGCTGCAACATGGCTGCGGTTGATTTTCTGTGCGATTTGGCGGATGGGATTGATACGGCCATTGGAGAGCGCGGAGTCCTCCTTTCTGGAGGGCAGCAACAACGCGTAGCTATTGCTCGCGCTCTCTATAAGCGACCAGAAATCTTAGTCTTTGACGAAGCAACCAGTTCGCTGGACTCGAAAAGTGAAGTTGCTATCTTAAATACAATTTATGCTTTCAAAGGAAAAATTACGCTAATCATCGTCGCACACCGTCTGTCCACGGTCGAAGGCTGCGACAAGCTGTACTGGATTGAGAGAGGAAAGGTTCACATGGAGGGAAAACCCTCTGAGGTGCTCAACCAATACAGAAACAGATAAAAAGGAGGATGTTGTGAACCCACATTTTGATCAAAATCGGCTTGTCTGGAAAGATGAGTATTCTGGGATATATGAAGCTCCAGCATACAACGAGCAATTCGAATTGCAATGGAGGCTGGCGCTCAACGATTCCGAGTACGCAAATACGCCAGGCTCTTCGACTGATGACCGTTACATCAACGATCGGGTATACGAATGGACCGGAATCCACCCCGACGGGCGAAATTCATTCCACGATCCTAGCATGGGGTCAAGGGTCATGGGAAAGACCGTTGAACCCAAATTGATCAAAGGGAAAAAGTGCCTGGACCTGTGCTGCGGGCACGGACGGTGGACCCGCGTTTTCCAGAAGCTCGGGGCAGCGGAGGTCCTTTCCACTGACATCTCGGCGAGCGCCTTGGAAGCAACCTCTCGATATAATCCGAATATCAGAGAGGTCGATGTAATGCAGATCCCGCAAAAAACGCCTGACCTGATGGGACAGTTCGATTTCACGAATTTTTGGGGTGTCGCCATGTGTACGCATGACCCTAAAGTTGCCTTTGAGAATGCTGCAAGCACCGTCGCTCCGGGTGGGTCGATATTTTTGATGGTATACGCACCTCAAGGGATTCACGGCCAACACCTTAACAAATATTCAGAGAAGGATATTCCACTCACTGAAGACTGTCGAGGATCGCCTTGCATTTGTAGAAAAAGTCTGGGCGAAAAAGTGGGACTGGAGATACCCCTTCAAAGAGAATTATCAAAATTTACGCTTCAATATGGCGGGCAATGAAGCAGGCCGAGGGCACAAAGTGGGCGTCTTGGATATGCTTTCTCCATTTTACAACTGGGTCATTGAATTGGACACAGTTCTGAACTGGATGGATCGTGCCGGATTCAAGCAGGCAGTGCATTTGAACTATGATGATCCCACGCCCTGTGCTTTCCACGTGTTGGGAATGCACAAGAACTAATCTCATCGAGGATATAGGAATGCAGCTAATCCGTGATGTGGCAAGAAAGATACTCTCCTTTGTAGCCGCGCTTTGCGGACAAATTCTTGTTAGTAAACGCCACTTCGTAGATGAAGGCTCTGATGCTATCTTTAAGTCATTACCATTATCTGGTGAGCACTGTTATATTGAAGATGCTCATAGATATACAGCGCAAAGCGTGATGGCCTACTTTCATCAAGCGGTACTGCAAGACACATTTTGGTTTGGAGTCAAAACAGTAAAAAATCCTTGCGATTTTTGGATTTATCAACAGCTTATTTACAACATCCGGCCTGATGTCATTCTTGAAATTGGTGTTTATCATGGAGGCAGCACTCTTGCACTAGCCCATTTAATGGACTTAATGGGGCACGGGAGAGTGATTGGAATCGATATTGATATGTCGCGTGTTCATGCTGCTGTTGTCTCACACCAAAGAATCACACTGGTCGAGGGAGACGCCTGCCAAGTTGAACCCACTATCAGCAAGATGATTGATAAATCAGAAACTGTTTTGATAATTGAAGACAGTCTACACACTTTTGAAAACACATACAACATCCTACATACATATTTTTCTTATGTGTCGACGGGCAGTTATTTCATAATAGAAGACAGCGTAAGTGGGCATGGACTCGAGGGTGGACACAAGGCCGGGCCTTACGAAGCTATTCAGAAGTTTATTCAAGAAGTGGACATTTTTAAAATTGATAGAGAGCAAGAGCGATACTTTTTTACGTTCAATCCGAAAGGCTTTTTAAAAAGGATTCGATAGCTGCAGGTGCGACATGAATTATAAAAAAGATTTGTTTATTCACTGCGGTTATCCAAAAACAGGTACGACGACCCTGCAACGACATCTATTTCCTAAGCATCCCGAAATTTACTACTGGGGAAAAGCTGTTCCCGGTTACTCCTTTCGGAGTGCTGCTGTACAAAAGGCGTTGGATGATCTCACTCTTCTTCCTGATCCGTTGTTTAACCCCGTTCCGGTAGAATGCAGAAATCCTGACCTCATCTCTGTCATCTCCACCGAGAGTCTTATTCATCCTATTGCTTACGACGTTTTTGCCGTTCCAGGCCGACTGCAAAAGATTTTCGGTGATGCAAAAATAATCATCACCATCAGGAACCAGGCTGAAATACTTTCCAGTTATTATATGAATTATGGCCGGTATGGAGAACATTTCTTCAAGATTGGAGGAACCGGGAACGGTGTCTTCATGGAGTCTTTCTCCGCATGGCTTCGTTCCCAGGACGCCTGCAGGTGGAAAAACCTCCTGGGGCTCTTGAATTACGATCTGGTAATCCAGGCCTATGAAAAGGTCTTTGGCGATGTACTCGTCTTGGTATACGAAGAATTTCGAGAAGCACCTGAAAATTTCATGATCAAGTTGTCCAACTTCCTTGGTGTCGATGCAGGCAAGTCCGTCGCGTTGATGTCGGGAAAGCATGAAAACAGAAGCCTGAGCCTTGCCGGACGCTACTATTCGAAGATGAGGCAGCTTGCAGCCAGGGCAAGTATTGCTTTGCCGGACATCGGAACGCTCAGCATGAGGATATTTTCACCGTTGTTTTCGAATCCGGCAACTCTGTGCCATCAAGACACCGTATTGACCGAAATCATTCAAACTTTTGCTGCCGGGAATACGTTGCTTGCCGATAAATATAATCTTCCTTTGAAGCGCTTTTTCTACCCGATGATCGAAGGCTAAGTCGATAGAGGGGATATGCCTTGCCAAAAATATCTACGGACAGGAAAACAGAAGAAGCATATTGGGACCAAGTCTGGGATGTTAAAACGGTTCCGCCGCCCATTTCAGCGGACGACTCCGACTTGAATAACCACATGAATCTTCGTTTAATACGCTTCTTCGACGAACATATCGTAGCCGCAAATGCCGAGGCTAAAATTTTTCTGGAGGCCGGTTGCGGCGGTTCGCAATGGCTTCCTTTTTTTGCTCAGCGGTATGGCTACAGGCTCCTGGGTCTGGATTATTCCCAAAAGGGCTGCAAGCTGAGCCAACGGATACTTGAACAAGCAGGGATAACAGGCGAAATATTGATGGAAGATGTGTTTTCTCCAAGCGCACGCATCCATGAATGTGCCGATGTCGTATACAGCTTTGGTATGGTTGAGCACTTTCTCCCGACAGAATCCATAGTGCAACAACTCTGCGGGCTGCTGCGCCCCGGCGGGAAGATGATCACGATCATTCCCAATATGCAGGGCTTGCAGGGTTTGCTTCAGCGTCTGGTTGACAGGGATGTGTATGACGCCCACGTGCCTCTTTCTGTGTCAGAATTACGGGAGGCCCATGAGCGCTGCGGATTGGACGTACTGGATGCACGGTTTCTGGGAACGTTGAGCCTAGGAACGGTCAATGCTGAACGACTGGCTGGCACCTGGATGTATCGCGTGTTTCGTGAACTGGTGTTTCGGTCCGGGAATATTGTCTGGAAAAAGGAACAAAGGGGCATGAAGGAGAAACCAAGCCGTATTTTTTCTCCATTGCTGGCATGTGTTGCTCGAAAATCTTAACAGCTGTTTTTTTTATGAATATAGTTTTCGTATCCACGGAACTATGCGGTGGTGGCGCTGCGCGGGTCATGACATCCATGGCGAACTATTGGGCCGAGATCGGCCACTCGATTGCAATCGTCAGCTTTGAGTCCGCCTCTGCAGTCTCATACTATCCTCTCTCGTCTAAAGTTCGCGTCGTTTTTGCCACCCGGATTCTGGATTCCATCAATTCTGATACGTTGAACAACGTATCCCATTTCTGGAGATTGAGAAAAACCATAAAGAGTCTGACACCGGATGTGGTCGTCAGTTTCATAGATACGACGAATGTCAGGGTGCTGCTGGCCCTGGCCGGCAGTGGCATCCCCGTGATCGTTTCCGAACGGATCGACCCTGCACGCCACGAGCTGGGGTGGGCTGCTCGCCGGTTGCGAGACATTTCATACCGTCTGGCGGATGCCGTTGTTGTCCAAAGCTGTCGAGCTGCCAAGTATTTCCCTCAAACCATTCAAGCGCGGATCTCGATCATAGAAAATCCCGTTGAACCTCAACGCGGAAGTCCGTCAAAGCACGCAACCCGTATTCTTGCCGCCGGCCGGCTGTGCCACCAGAAGGGGTTCGACTTGCTGCTGAAAGCGTTCGCTTTGATCGCCAACCGCTTTCCCGACTGGTCTGTAAGAATTTGCGGAGAAGGACCGGAGAGAAACAAACTTGAGCAACAGGTCAAGGCGTTGCAGCTTGAGGACAGGGTGGAATTGCCCGGCACAACCACGGATATGCAAGCGGCCTATGCCGCTGCCGGCCTGTTTGTGCTTTCTTCCCGCTATGAAGGCTTTCCCAATGTCTTGTGCGAGGCAATGGCTTCCGGCTTGCCAACGATTTCGTTCGATTGTCCGAGCGGACCCGCGGAAATTGTTCGACATGGACATGACGGCCTTCTGGTTCCTCCGCAAGACGTGGAGGCCCTGGCTGCCGCTATTGCCCGCTACATCGAAGCCCCTGAAGAACGAAAGGCGCATGGCTTGGCGGCACGTGCGGTTTCTGATCGTTATTCATTTTCCAGCATCATGTTCAAATGGCAGGATGTCATCGGGCGGATTCTGACGGCGAAAGGCTGAAAAGCTGCTTGTCTCGTGTCACACTGAATTCAAGACGGTTTTTTGACGATGCACGCTCTTAGGACGGCACAGAAAACGCGTGGCCATGGGGGGGCACTATGATCAAACGGGTTCTCTGGGCGGGAGTGGAGGTTGTTACAAGAATGCATGCCGCAGTGTATGATTTTCTCTGCGGACGCCACCCACGGCTCTCCCCGTGGCACTTCCAATGGCATGCCACGAGATGCTTGAACAAGGATTTGTCCGAGGTTCTCGGAAGTCTTAATGGGAAGATCCTTGATGTCGGTTGCGGCAGACAACCATACCGCAGCTTCCTCCCTGCTACGGCGACGTACGTGGGTATGGATATCCAGAGCGTGGAGGGCGTTGACCATGTCTATCCGGTGGGTGGGAACTTCCCTTTTCAGAATGGTGTGTTTGACGCCGTGCTTTGCACCCAGGTCTTGGAGCATGCGGAAGATGGGCAACTCATACTCGATGAAATCCGAAGGGTGCTAAAGCCTGGCGGCGTGCTGGTCGTTTCCGTGCCATTTATTTACCAACTCCATGGTGCGCCCCATGATTACTTTCGTTTTTCGGAGTATGGGGCGGTTAGCCTGCTCGAAAACTTTTCCGTGAAAGAAGTTCGGAAGCAGGGAGGGGTTGGCAGTACCTTGGCAGTCATACTTCTCTGCTGGTTATATACACAGTTGGACCGCAATATGGCGACATGGGCTATGAAGGTGCTGCTACTGCCATTTTTGATAGCTTTGTCGTTTTTTATTAATATGACTGGACTTCTGCTTGATAAAATTGACACGACCGAAGCTTTGTATGGGAATGTATTGATTATTGCCTTGAACAACGCTGAATGATTGTACGACATTTATGCGAATAACATTGATCATATCATCGCTCGCCGCTGGCGGAGCAGAGAGAGTTCTTTCTACTATGGCCAACTATTGGGCTCAGAAAGGGTGGAATGTCACTTTGCTGACGCTTGATGACGGTAGTGATGCTTTTTTTACATTACACGACGATGTGGTATGGAATCCCTTGAGGCTCTTTTGGAAATCACGAAACATTTTTGATTCCCTGAAGAACAACTGGAAAAGACTTGTGCGTATCCGCCGTGCCGTCCAAGCAAGTTCCGCAGATGTCGTCATCAGCTTTGTGGACATGACCAACATTCGTGTTTTGTTGGCCCTCCTTGGAACCGGCATTCCTGTCATCGTGTCGGAAAGAAGCGACCCGGCT
Source organism: Desulfovibrio sp. (assembly GCA_050251775.1). Classification (GTDB taxonomy): domain Bacteria; phylum Desulfobacterota; class Desulfovibrionia; order Desulfovibrionales; family Desulfovibrionaceae; genus Paucidesulfovibrio. The sequence continues at coordinate 112,131 of JBFWMD010000001.1, read as the reverse complement.
CGACATAAAATCGGCAAAATCTGGTGGCTCTTGAGGGTGGTGACGTACCCAATGGCCAGCATGATCGCGGTACAAAGCCGCGCGGCAGCCAAAAGCTTGAACCGTATCGTTTGGCCGAAGTGTGTTGTCGTGCCGAACCCTGTGCCTATCCCCACCTACACTGCTGCACTACCCGCTCTGCCGACCCCGTTTGTGATTTCCATAGGACGCCAGTCAGATGAAAAAGGACACTCCCAACTCATTGATTCATTTGCGTCTTTGGTGGACAAACATCCGGAATGGAGTTTGGTGTTGATTGGCGATGGGCCTCTCCATGAATCCCTGAAGCAACAAGCGGCTTCATGGAATATTGAGGAGAAAATCATTTTTACCGGGCGAGTGGACCATGTGTTTGACTACCTGGCAAAAGCAGCCATCTTTGTTCTTCCCTCGCTCTACGAAGGATTTCCCAATGCGTTATGTGAAGCGATGGCTTCAGGATTACCGGTGATTGCCACAGCCTGTAGCGGGATCCCCGATATTGTGACGAACGGTAAAGACGGTTTGATCATACCTGTCTCCGACAAGGCGGCGTTGACAGCCTCGCTGGACAATTTGATGCGCGATCCGAGGCTTCGCCGGACGATGGGAGACAATGCCAAGGCAGTCAGCAAAAAGTTTTCGGTGGAACGGGTAATGAAGATATGGGAAGCGATTATAATGTCATATGTCAAACATTCGCCTCGTAAGACAGGCAATTGAGGGATGCTGGTCCTTTCCGCAGGGTAAACATGGAGACGCCGAGCTTTCAGCTCGCGCAGGGAAGGACGGATGAACTTCCCATACACAAAGCTATTGACACGTTCACGGGTTACGTCGTTTACTCCGGAAGAAGTCGACAATCAACCTTTAGTCTTTAGGATAAGTATGACCAGAGTCTTTTTGATCATATTGGGCTTGATGATGATCTCCGCAGCTCCCGCATACGCCTACATTGACTTTGGCACAGGAAGCTACGTTTTCCAGGTCACCATTGCTTCATTCCTGGCTGCGGGTTTTTTCCTGAAAAATTTTTGGACTAAAATAATCAACTTTTTTAAATCAAAAGATGACGACTCTAACAAATAGCAATTCAGAAGCACGACGAGTTTACTCATCATTTCGAGATCCTTCAGGGTACGTTTTCCGGCATCAAGGGAAACTCTATAGAAAAATAAACCCTTCTTACAGGGATACCTATGCAACTTTGAAGGAAAGCGGTCTTTACGACTCGCTGATCAACTCTCGAAAATTGCTCGCTTTTGAGGAGGCATTGAGCGTTTGCGCCTCAGAGAATTCAACAACGGTAATTGCACCGGAAGAAATCCCTTTTGTCTCCTACCCATATGAGTGGACCTTTGGACAGCTTAAAGACGCTGCGTTGTTGACCCTGGACATTCACATCGAATGTCTCAAAAAAAACTTTCTCCTCAAAGACGCCAGCGCTTATAACATCCAATTTCACAACGGCGCTCCCGTCTTCATCGATCATCTGTCTTTCGAATCCATCGACAAGCATCGTGCTTGGCCCGCTTATGGCCAATTTTGCCGACATTTCCTTGCCCCGCTTGTATTGATGAGCAAGAAAGAAATCAGGCTCAAAAAACTTCTCACCAATTTCATCGACGGAATTCCCTTAGATCTCGCCGCAAAGCTGACACCCCTCTCAACGGTCTTCAGCCTTGGAATCCTGCTGCACCTTTTCATGCATGCAAAACATCAGAGCAAATACGCTTCTCGGGGCGATGTCATCAAGAAATCGCGGCCAATAAGCGCCAGCCATATGTTGGTCATCGCCCAATCGCTGCGAAAGACCATTTCCAAGCTGAATTGGCAAGGGGGGGCGACTGAGTGGGGCAAATACTATGCCGACACAAACTATTCCCCTGAAGCCATGGAATCAAAGAAGCGTATCGTGGCAGACTTTGTCCAAAGAACAGCACCTTCCAGCCTGTGGGACTTGGGAGGCAATACCGGAGAAATGAGCCGAGCGTCAGCTCACGATATTTCTATTGTTTGCTTTGACATTGACGAATCCGCTGCGGAACAAAACTACATATTCTGTAAGCAGCATGGAGTGACCAACATTCTACCGCTAACGATGGACTTTACAAATCCAAGTTCAAGCCTTGGATTCGGTGAACATGAAAGAGACTCTCTTTCCTCACGTGGACCAGCGGATACGATTCTAGCTCTCGCACTTCTTCACCATCTTGTTATCAGCAACAACATTCCATTCAGTTATGTTGCACAGTACTTTGCTTCGATTAGTAAACATTGTATCATAGAGTTCATCCCCAAAGAAGACTCTCAAGTCCAACGATTACTATTAAGTCGGGAAGACATCTTTGACGACTACACCCAAAAGGGATTTGAAGCCGCCTTTTCTCAGCACTTCGAAATCTCCGACAAATGCATCGTTCGTGAAACTCTTCGGACAATCTATCTGTTGAAAACAAGAGACCAATGATGGGTGCAAGTTTTAAATCTCCCCTCGCGCAACTCGCAGCGGGCATTGTTGCTGCGTCCCTATATCCGGGCATTTACTTTATGGCAAACAACTGGTTTGTCTACACAAGAGCTCAAATTCTTTTTTTCATTTTCGCAATTCCATTTTTTTTGCTGGCAGTGTCGATTGGTTTGTACGGCCTGGGACATGTGTTGTATATAAAATACAGCGAACAAGACCTAAACCAACTTCATAAGACTCTCTCAGCTGTTTGCTACACATTCTGCACCGCCTGTGTTGCACTGCTTTTTCATCGGTCCACAGTCGATGTCGTAGGCTCCTTAAGCTTCGCCCTTGTGCTTGAAGCCTTCTTCCTGGCTGCGGTCTTTTGCACCATTTTCTTCTCAGGCACACGATATGTAAATATATTCTTTTATTCTCTTGTAGCAATAAGCTTAATCTCCTGGGGGACGAATTATTTACAGGCCGACAATTTTGAAAACCCTACACACGCGTCTTCTCACCAACAGCCCATCCCGCAAATTGAATTCAAGACAACTCCAAACATTTATTTTATTCTGCTGGAGTCTTGTCATAACAAAAGGGCTCTCAGGGACATATACGCATACGACAACACCCCTTTTGAGGCGAGTCTTGCAGCAAAAGGATTCACGGTCTTTGATGATTTTTTTTCAAATTATACAACCACTTTGACAAGCCTCGAAGCAACGATGTCAATGCAGCACCACTACTATAGCGGATCAATCGGGAATTGCGACTCACGAAATGCTAGAGATGTCATTGGCGGCAGATCCTACAACCCTGTACTAAAAACACTAAAGCATAACAGATACTATATACAATATGTTCTTAATAGCAATTACTGCTTTTTCAGTAGCGACCTATTGGACTATGCCACGGTACAGCGAACAGGAGAAATCGGTAGGGCGTTTGAACTGTACCGGAAAACTTTTCTAAACGACCTTTTCAACATCAAGAGTGTTACACAGTTTGATGATTTTAAGAACATTATCAAGCCCCGCATTGATTTCGCGGCACGCCTCAAGCAACCCGTTTTCACTTTCATAAAATTAGGCGCAAACCACAGCCCGGCAACCTGGCGGGGTCTTCCCGCGTCACAGCAGCGGCAAGCACAACAACAATGGGATCAAGATGCTTGGAAGCACCTTGCCTATTGGATCGATCGCTACCCGCATATCCTGCAAAAAAGTGATGCAGAGCTCCTTGAACTCGTAGACTACATTCTGCTACAGGATCATGCCGCATGCATTGTCTTGCTGGGAGACCATGGCGCCCACCGATTCAGAAACATCATCAACAACGACCAAGAGCCCAATGCCTATTTGAGAAAAGTCGGAGTGGACGGGAAACTGGTCGCGGAGGACATGCTGGGTGTTTTTCTTGGAATACGTTTGCCACGGGGTATGAAGATGAAAACGATTCCAAAATCTTCGATCAATCTGTTTCGGGCGTTATTTTTCACGCTCTCAGATGACCGTCGACTTTTAGACTTTGCACAGGACGACTCTTACATTTCTCGAAGTAACGGTGATGTCTTCACTGTCATCAGCAATGGAATGCCGCTGGAAGAATGGCGTCTTTTATCCTCAATGCCCCAGGGAAGATAGTCATGCGACAAACACAGAAATCACGACCTAAACAGGGGAAAAGGTCACCCTATCTTACATTATGGACTTTACTGTTTTGTGTCGGCTGTGGATTACTTTTGCTGAACATTACCGGTGTTGTCTGGCCCAATGACAAACGGGAAGCGCTGGGGGGCATCGTTCTTTCCTACGAACAGGCCAGCGATAAACTTGAACAACTAGCACACGGCTCGGAGCCAAATAAGCAAGCTGTTACCGCCATCATGAATGTCATACACGATTCAATGCACTACACGTGGCCTCAAGATGAAGGCACTGTCCCTCTGCGCGAAAATTGGATTCTGTATCTGGGGTCTTTTTTTGATTCTCAAGTCTTCAAATTCCACCTCAGCCCGTCTCGACACTATTTTTCACAATACCAATATTTCGACTACGACAAGGCATTGCGTCGAGGTTTTGGGATATGTTCTCAAATCGCGATGACTCTTTCCGGCTTCCTTGAAGAGAAGCTGGGGATTCCGTACCAAGTATTGGGGCTGGAAGGGCATGTTTGTACTGTTGTCCAGTTGCCCGATGGAACAGAATTTGTTGCCGACCCCTCCGCCAATGTCATTATTCCATGGACCATAGACTCTTTTGCTGATCACATGGCTGACATCTCTGAGATATACCAACAGACTCAATATCCGAAACTAGCGGCTCTTTATGATGATTCTGGCAATACGATTCTCCCCTCCCCCCGAATTGCAACTCCAACCGCGTATGCCCTTGAGAAGTACAGTTACCGACTGATCTGGATTATTCCATTCCTTTTGCAGCTGCCGATGGGCCTATATCTGGTCTCCAAAAATGTACAGAGATAGTATTCACCTGACACCGTCGCCCCTGGCGGGGTGAGTTACGCGGCTTCCTCGGTTTCCGGTTCCTTGCCCTTCACTGTGCCGCCCAGGAGGGCATGGTTCGGCGTTACCTCGATGCAAAAGCTGAGGATGGCGGCGTCTCTACTTTTCAAGCTTACTAAAAAGGGGAGAATTACCCAGGTTATAAACATCTCAGCACAGGCGAGCCTGCATTTGCCCCACCGGCCTTTTCTTGACATACAGAACGGCGGCTACTAGTTTTTGGTTTTTAATCCCCTCGAATCTCTCACCTGTTGGCAGAATATCATGAGCGAGAATTCAGAGCCTCTCAGCCCTTTGCAACTCTTCTGCTGCCAGCCTGATTCAGGACTCGGCAGACGCAAAAGCAAACTCAAAAAAGAACTGACCGCTCAAGGCCGCCTCATCGAAAAACGCATTGCCATTCTGGGTGGATCAACCACTTCCGAATTGGCGGCGATTCTTGAGCTGTATTTACTCAATTCCGGCATTGCGCCTAAGTTTTACCAATCCGGATTTAACCGGTATTACGAAGAAATCATGTTCGGCAGCGCCGAACTGGATGCATTCAAACCGGATGTCATTTATCTTCATACCACGGTTCGAAATCTGGTCAGCAGGCCCGCTATCAAGTCCACTCGACAGGAGATCGACGGCCTTCTGTCTCAGACGATGCAAATGTATTCAACACTCTGGGATACCATTGGGGGAAAATACGGATGCCTCGTCATCCAGAATAATTTTGACCCGCCGCCCCATCGGTCTCTTGGAAATCTCGATGGTGTGGACCCTCGTGGTCTGACCCATTTTGTGCGGGAACTGAATCAACGCTTCGCACGGGAAGCCGACCAGAGGCCCGCACTGGTCATCCAGGATATTGATCGCCTCGCCGCCGAAACAGGACTGGACAACTGGCATGATCCGTCCTCCTGGTTCGCCTATAAATGTTCTCCGGGACTCTCGGCGATTCCCCGCCTGGCGCAGAATCTGGCCGGCCTGCTCAGGGCCATCTTCGGCAAGGCAAGCAAGTGCCTTGTTCTCGACCTCGACAATACCCTCTGGGGAGGAGTAATCGGCGACGACGGTGTGGAGGGGATCCGGCTGGGGCGTGAAACAGCAGAGGCTTCGGCTTTCCTGGCATTTCAGGAATATGTCAAAAGTCTGAAAGATCGCGGCGTGATCCTCGCGGTTTGCTCGAAAAACGAAGAGGACAACGCCAGAGCGGGCTTGAAGCATCCGGATAGCGCTCTATCTCTGGACGACTTCACGCTGATTCGGGCGAACTGGTCCCCAAAGTCGGACAATCTCGCAGCGATTGCCGCAGACATCAATATCGGGGTCGATTCGCTCGTCATGTTCGATGACAACCCTGCGGAGCGGGAAATCGTCCTGGCGCAACTTCCCGATGTGGCGGTAATCGAACCGGGCGGCCCCACAGGTTCTGATGTATCCACCTACATCACGGCCTTGGACCGCTCCGGTCTTTTTGAAACGATCAATCTCTCTGCCGAGGATATCGAACGCAGTCGGTATTATCAGGAAAATGCGAAGCGCAACACCGTGCAGTTCGCTTATTCAGACTATGGCGACTATCTGGACTCCCTTGAGATGGTCGCTGAGATTAGTTCATTCGTCCCAGAATATTATGACCGGATAACCCAGCTGACCAATAAGACGAACCAGTTCAACCTGACCACGCGCCGCTACACTTTACCGGAGATACAGAAGGCCGCAGTGAGCGACGAACACCTTTGTCTCTATGGCAGACTGTCCGATAAATTCGGTGACAATGGCCTGATTTCTGTCCTTATGGGCCGCATTGAGGGTTTGGCTGTGACGATCGACCTTTGGCTCATGAGTTGCCGTGTCTTCAAACGGGAAATGGAACTGGCGATGTTTGACGCACTGGTGGCCGCTGCCAGGAAACGAAACATCAAACAAATCTTCGGCAGCTACATCCCGACACAAAAAAATGTTATTGTCGCCAGCTTCTATGAAGAATTGGGTTTCCAGCTTGTCAGCAGGGACATAAACGGCGACAGTATTTGGCGGTTTGACCTTACGGACGGCTATACACCAAAGAACGAACACATTCGGGTGCAGCATGGATAAAGAAAGAATACTCGCGACCATACAGGAAATCGTTCGTGATACCCTGGGCCAGAAGGATCTGGTGATCTCTGCGGGAAGTTCAGCAAAGAACGTTGAACGCTGGGACTCTGTTTCCAATATTGGAATCATTTTGGGAATCGAGCAGGAATTTGGTTTCCGATTTCAACTGGGAGAACTCGACTCCATCGAAAATGTCGGAGATATCGTCGAAGCCGTCATCAGGCACGCCTGACAGCTCTGGAAAATGTAAACACATGCCTGTTGAGCGCGTTTTCACCCAAACCGAGCAGCTGGAATTCGCGGCCCTTTCGGGGGACACGAACCCAATGCATGTTGATTTTGTCCATGCGCGCCGCCTTTTGCTGGGCAAGCCTGTGGTGCATGGCGTTCACTTGCTGCTCTGGGCACTGGAGCAGGCATTCGAGCAATGCCCGGCCCTTGAGATCCGGCGCATTGACGTGCGGTTCTTCAAGCCGGTTCCGGTCGGAGAAACAGTGCGGTTCCACTGGAGCCGTCGGAACAATGTGTTCGAGCTGGAAGCCCGCTTGGGGACAACGGTGGTTTTGTCCGCACACGGGCTGCTTGGGAGAATCGCCGCAAGCACCTCGGTCGTGGTGGCTGAACCGCCGCCGGAAAGAGCGTGCGAAGAACATGACGCCGAAGGCCTGGGGCGCAATCCCGAGGGGGTGGACAGACTGTATTTGAATCTGGAATCAAGCCGCCGTCTTTTCCCTCACCTCAGCGCAAAACTTCCGGCCGTCCAGATCGCGGCACTTCTGTGGAGTTCAAGAATTATCGGGATGCGGTGTCCCGGCCTTCACTCGATTTTTACCGGCATGAAATTGTCACGACCCGAGCCATCCACGCCGAATTCAGAACCGAGCTACCGATTGACGGGCTTTGATGACCGCTTCTCTTTTGCCACCATTTCTATGACCTCCGCTGGACTGGAGGGAGTCCTGAGCGCGTTTCTACGCCCAAAGCCCGCCCAGCAACCCTCCTATGCGACTATTCAGGCCATGGTCACATCTGGTGAATTCACACAGATCCGGGGCTTGGTAATCGGCGGTTCCCGCGGACTCGGCGAAGTGACCGCAAAACTCCTGGCGGCTGGCGGCGCGGATGTCAAGACAACCTATCTGACTGGGAAAAATGACGCGAAAGCCCTTTGCAGTGAAATAATTGCCGGAGGCGGGACATGCTCCTGCCACCCGTTGGATGTCATGGATATCCAGAAAGACTTTCGCCAGATTCTTGTCAACGGCTGGTATCCGACGGACATATTCTATTACGCGACACCTCATATTTTTGAAGGACGAAAAAAACAATTTTCCACTGCCCTATTCGATACATTCATCCGTATTTACCTGTACGCATTTGCTTCGCTGCTGCATGCCTTTGATCCGGACAAACCGCTTCGCGTTCTCTACCCCTCTACTGTCGCGGCGGAAGAGCTCCCTGCAGACATGACGGAATACGCCTGTGCCAAGATTGCAGGCGAAACGCTTTGTGCTTCGTATTCGGCACAATTTCCGCTGTGGAAAATCACAGTGCCGCGCTTCCCCAGGTTACATACAGATCAGACTGCAAGTTTGTATCCCGTCGAGAACAAGGATCCTGTTCCAATTCTTCTCGATGTTCTTCGTAAAATGATATCTACCGGGGCAACCGCCGCACACTAGTTCCTCTCTCAGCAAGAAGAAAAAGACATCCAATGTTATTTAATTCGTTTGCATACATCTTATACTTTCTTCCTATCTGCGTGTGCGTTTATTTTTTTCTGACATCGCACGGATATATAAAGCAGGCTGGCCTGTGGCTGCTCGGGAGCTCCCTGTTCTTCTATTCGTATTGGAACATCAAATACCTACCGCTGATTAGCGCTTCAATTGTCATTAACTACCTCGTTGCGTCATATTCTAACAAGCATGCCGTGTTCAAGCGACCGCTTCTCATGTTTGGCTTGTTCTTTAACGTAGGATTGCTGGGATATTTCAAATATGCTGGTTTTCTACTAAGCAACGTTGGTGGCCTTTTGGGCCTTGAGGATACATTCGAACGGGTCGCCCTCCCTTTGGCCATCAGTTTTTTTTCTTTGCAGCAGATTGCTTTCTTGGTGGACAATTACGAGGGGAGTGTGAAACCGGGAAGTTTCGTAGACTATGCGACCTTTGTCGCGTTCTTTCCACAGCTTATCGCCGGCCCCATCGTGCATCATCGAGAAATCATGCCCCAGTTCGGCTCAACCGATAACAAAAAGCTGGACTATGCCAACATCGCCAAGGGACTGACATACTTTTCAGTGGGATTGTTCAAGAAGACGGTCATTGCCGACACGTTCGCCCGGTTGGCGGACACCGGGTTTTCCACGCCTGACCGATTGACCTCTGCAGAATCACTGATAGCAATCCTCAGCTACACGTTTCAGCTCTATTATGATTTTGGCGGATATATGGACATGGCTATTGGCGTCGCACTTTTTTTCAACATCACACTCCCCATCAACTTCAACAGCCCGTTCAAGGCCGCAAGCATTATCGATTTTTGGCGTCGTTGGCACATTACGCTCAGCAACTTCATCACGACATACATATACATCCCGATATTGCGGGCCTGGACACCTTTCTCTTTTCGCAAATCACTCGTCGCCATCGGCATCACGATGCTGATTGCCGGGTTATGGCATGGTGCGGCCTGGACATTCATCGTGTTCGGCGGAATCCATGGCTTAGCGCTAATTATCAATCATCTCTGGCGGCGTACAACCAGAAAGCTGCCCCACTTTTTAGGAGTTCTGCTCACCTTTAGCGTTACGGCGGTTTCTTTGTGTTTTTTTCGCGCTGATTCAATGGCCTCCGCGCTCAAAATGTTGCAGGACCTCATCGGCTTCAACGGAGCCGTGCCGCATGCTTGGTGTTATGGTCCCTTTACCTGGTTTGTGAATATCAAAGAGTCCACGTTGTACAGCGGCATGGGATCCTTCGATATGCTCCTGGGGACATTGCTCACAGTGGGGGCGGCTGTCTGGACTTTCGCAATGCCCAACACGCACCAGCAATTTTCTCAGTTCAAACCGCGCTGGGAAACGGTCCTGCTCTGCGTGTTTTGCCTCTGCATCAGTTTCCTGTATATGAATTCCTTTTCGGAAAAGGAGTTTTTGTATTTTGACTTCTAAACGCTTCGTGTTCCTTTCCTTCTGTCTGACTTTCGCCGTAGTGTCCCTGTTCGTGTGCTTCAACCTGTACATGAACGAGTTTGGTCTTTACGGTGACGCGCATGGCAAGCAATGGCGCATCTGGACATACAACAGAGCTTCGAAATACTTATTTTCGCTGAATTACATTCCGGCTAATTTTGACGGCATCCTCATTGGGTCGTCTTCTTCGGCGGTCATGCTGGACACGCGAAAGATCAAGGGGGCAAGGCTCTACAATTTGTCGATGAACGGAGCCAACGCCTGCGAAGTCGCCGCCGCCGCCATCAACGCCCTGGAACGGGGGAAAATGAAATATCTCATTGTTTGCCTCGATCCGTACTTTTTCAAAGATTCCATGATGAAAACATCGGAATTTTCCTCAGGGTTGGAAAAAAGTCTCTACGGATCGTTGTTTACGATTCGCTTCTATCTCTACAAACTCACTTACATGCTTTTCCCGGAATCAGACCCTTACCGCGAAAGCTGGTGGGGATATCGCATGATCATCGGCGATGCGCCACCTGTCGTGGACATGGAAAGGCCGGGTGCGAAAACAGAATATTTCATCGACCCAAAGGCGCTCAAATGCTTGCAAGAAGTGCTCTGTGTGGCCAGGAAAGAGGGCGTTTCCATCCTCGCCTACTCCCATCCGAAGCCGAATAATGAATATCTCGCCAACATGAATGCTTATGCTGACTTCCTTGCAAAAATCGCCGCCCTTTTCTCCCCCCTGGACCAGGTCTGGAGCTTTAACACTCCCGAATTCGCGGCCTTGACGGGTAATGCCACATCCTTTTCCGATCATGTCCACTTGTCGGAAACCGGGGCGGAAATGGTCATGCAAGAAATTGAAAAAAGGCTTTCCGTACATTGAGTTACTAAGTTCGTCCAAGTTGCGACTCAAAAAGCAGAACTTGCACTTCAGGGTAATGGATACCAACCCCTCGGCACGAAACCTCTGGAGTGAAGTCGGACACCCTCACTGCTCCGCTCCGTTTTCAACGGCAAGAAAGACACTCAGCCTTGCTGCGCCGGGTTCATCGTGGACGGCATTGATCGCCTCGGATATAATTCCAAAGGTCAACATTCAGACAGCGCAGGAAGTTGAGCTCCGCCCCTTCAGTCAACCATCGCGTTTGGGGATGCGAGAAAACCATAAGGACAGCTGATGTGCGGCATTGCAGGCCTTATTCTGAATAAACCCGGCGGAGACCTCCATGGCATGACGCGCCGCATGACCGACGCCATTGCCCATCGGGGCCCGGATGACGCCGATGTCTGGCAAGATGATCAGGCCGGCATCGCCCTGGGCCACCGCCGCCTCTCCATTCTCGATCTTTCCCCGCTGGGCAGGCAACCCATGCATTCCGCCTGCGGCCGATACGTCACGGTATACAACGGAGAGGTGTACAACTTCGCCGAGCTCCGGAGGGAACTGGAGCCTTTCGGGCATTCCTTCAGGGGCGGTTCGGACACCGAGGTGATTCTTGCGGCCATCGCCCAGTGGGGACTCCAGGCGGCGGTGAAACGATTCATCGGCATGTTCGCCATTGCCCTCTGGGATCGCAAAGAGAAAACGCTTTCGCTCGTCCGCGACCGTATGGGCATCAAGCCCCTTTACTACGGACGTGTGGGCGGCGCGTTCGCCTTTGCCTCGGAACTCAAAGCCCTGAAGACCTTGCCCGGTTTCGACAACCCGGTGGACAGGGATTCGCTCTGTCTTTACTTCCGCCACAACTACATCCCGGCCCCGTACAGCATCTGTAAAGACATCCGAAAACTGGAACCCGGCACTCTTCTGACCCTGGCCGCCGGCCACGACGAGCCGAAGCTGGAGCGGTACTGGTCCACCAGGGAAGTCTGGCAGGCAGGCGCGGCAACGCCTTTTATGGGAAATCTCAGAGAAGCTGCCGACGAACTGGAGCGGCTGCTCAAAGACGTGATCTCTCTGCGGATGATCGCGGACGTGCCCCTGGGCGCATTTCTTTCCGGCGGCATCGACTCCTCCACCGTGGTGGCCCTGATGCAGGCCGGGTCCACGCGGCCAGTGAAAACATTCTCCATCGGATTCCGCGAACAGGAATACAACGAAGCGCACCACGCCAGCGCTGTGGCCCGACACCTCGGCACGGAACACACCGAACTCTACGTCACGCCCAAGGACCTGCTCGACGTGGTTCCGCTGATTCCCCACTATTGGGACGAGCCGTTTGCCGACTCCTCCCAGATTCCCACCTACTGCGTCAGCCGCCTCGCCAGGGAGCACGTTACGGTCTCCCTTTCCGGTGACGGCGGGGATGAGCTCTTCGCAGGCTATCAACGCTACTTCTGGATGGACAGCTGGAATACGCTTTCGAGCGTCCCGCTTGCCGCCCGCAAGGCTGCCCGCTCCCTGCTGAAGTGGCTCCCGGAAAACTGGTTCCGCCTGCTCGGCAGCCTCGGCCCCAAAATCCGCTGGCGTCTGGACATGCTCGGCATGACCGACTTTTCCGATTTCTACCGCTTCTTCGTGTCTCACCAGCGTCATCCCGAGCAATTCGCGCTGGGCGGTCGCGAACCGCTCACGGAACTGACCCGTCCGGAAAATCGCATTGCAACGGACAACTTCCGACAGATGATGTTCTGGGATCTCGTTTCCTATCTGCCCGACGACATCCTCACCAAGGTGGACCGCGCCAGCATGGCTGTCAGTCTGGAATCCCGCGTGCCGCTTCTGGATCACCGGGTGGTGGAATTCGCGTCACGTCTGCCCGCGTCCCTGAACGTACGGGGAGGACAGGGCAAACTCGTTCTGCGCAACGTGCTGCACCGCTATGTTCCCCAGGAACTGGTGGAGCGTCCCAAGGTCGGCTTCGGCGTACCCATCGAACACTGGATGAAAAACGAGCTGCGCGATTGGTGTGAGTCGCTGCTCGGGGAAACGCGGCTCCGACAGCAGGGCTATCTGAACGCCGGCATGGTCCGGCGCATGTGGAATGAATATCTGACCGGGCAGGCCAACTGGCACTACTACCTCTGGGACGTGCTGATGTTCCAGGCCTGGCTCGAACGCTGGGAAAAGAGCGCGTGACTGTTCTCTTCCTGATCCGTTCCCTGGAGACCGGCGGCGCCGAGCGCCAGCTCGTGGCCCTGGCCAACGGCCTCAGCCAGCGCGGGCACGCGGTCCATGTCGCCGTTTTTTACGGCGGGGGGGGATTGGAGGAAAATCTGCGCAGGGTTACCCTGCACTATCTTCGAAAACGGGGACGCTGGGATGTGCCCGGCTTTCTGCTGCGGCTGCGCGCATTGATCCGGCAGGTCCGACCAGATGTTCTCCACGGTTACCTGGGGACGGCCAATGTGCTCGTTACGCTTCTTCGCCCTTTTGCCCCTCCCGCCAAAACAATCTGGGGCGTTCGCGCCGCGTTCATGGACCTGCGGCGCTACGGCTGGCTTCCACGCCTGCATTGGCGGATTGAGTGCGGCTTGTCCGAACGTGCGGACCTGATCATTCTCAACTCCGAATCCGGCCGGAACCATGCCCTAAGCCGCGGCATGTGGGCCAAGCGTATGCACGTGGTTCCCAACGGCATTGATACGAATGACTTTCGCCCCTTGCCGGAAGCACGGGAAAAAATCCGTCAGGAGTGGGGTATCCCGGTAACCGCCCCCCTCGTCGGGCTGCCGGGCAGGCTGGATCCCATGAAGGACCACCCCGTTTTTCTGGAAGCTGCGGCCCAGATGTTGCTACAAATCCCGGATGCCCGTTTCGTCTGCGTGGGGCACGGCGAAGGGAAATACCCGGCGGAGCTACGGGCACAGGCCAATGCATTGAAACTAGCCGACCGCATGCTCTGGATCGGTTCGCGCACGGATATGCCCGCAGTCTACAATGCGCTGGACCTCGTCTGCCTGTCATCCTACGGCGAGGGCTTTCCCAACGTGCTCGGCGAGGCCATGGCCTGCGGCGTGCCGTGCGTGGCAACGGACGTGGGCGACAGCGCCTTGATTCTGGGGGAACTCGGCCTCGTGGTTCCGCCTAAAAATCCCGAGGCCTTGGCCAAAGCCATGCTGGAGATGCTGGGCAGATCGGAGCGGGAGGGGGAACAACTGCGCTTGCGGCTTCGCACGCGCATTGAGGCGCGCTTCAGCGTGGAGCGCATGGTGGAAACCACCGAAACGCTGCTTCTGGAACTGATCGCCGGCTGACTCCGGCAACGCACCGGAGAAGAGCCACCGTGTTTCAACGGCGGCCACAACGCCTTGAAGGCTCCTGCCGAATTCCGGTCCTACCGCCCTGCTGCTCCCTCGCCACCGGAAGGCTCCACACCGCTTCCTCCCCGGGTCCAGAAGCGCGAAAGGGTCACGCCCACGAGGTTCTGCACGAGGCTGAAGAGCGCGCCCGGCAGGGCCGCCCGCGCCGTGAAAAAAGCGTTGGCCAGGGCCACGCCCAGGCCGGAGTTCTGCATGCCCACTTCAATGGACAGGGTAATGGCGTCGCGGCGGTCCCTGGAGAGCAACCGGCCCGCTGCGTAGCCCGCGCCAAAGCCCGCCACGTTGTGCAGCAGCACCGCGCCGAGCACCAGCAGAGGCAATGCCAGGATCGTCTCCCGGTTCAGGGCCATGACACAGGCGATGACTGCGGAAATGGCCAGAATGGACACGGACGGGAAAATGCGCACCAGCCCGGCCACGCGCTCACGCAGCAGGCGGCGCAGCACCAGGCCGTCAATGAGCGGGAAAACCACAATCCAAAACACGGAACGGGCCATGCCCCAGAAATCAATCTCGATACGCGTGTCATAGAGCGCGTAGACGATGGCGGGCGTGAGCACCGGGGCCAGGGCCGTGGAGACCATGGTCATGGTCACGGAAAGGGCCACATTGCCCCCTGCGAGGTAGCAAATCACGTTGGAGGCCGTGCCGCCCGGACAGGCCCCCACAATGGCCAGACCCACGGCCGCCTCCAGATCCAGGCCGAAGAGCGCGCTCGCCCCCAGGGCCAGCAGCGGCATAATGGTATACTGCAACGCGGCTCCGGCCAGCACCAGCCGCCAGCGCGGCAGCACCCCCAGGAAGTCCGAAACCTCCAGGGTCAGGCCCATGCCGAACATGATGATGCCCAGGGCCAGGGCGATGTGCGGCTTGATCCAGGAGAACAGCGCGGGTTCCACCAGAGCGGCGGCGGAGCAGGCAACGGCGATCGGCAGGAAGGCCCGTTCAATGCGCACGGGAAGGGTGGAGAGCACAAAAACCTCGCGGTTTGGGGAGTTAAATCCGGTCCGAAGGGAAAAAATAGCACACTCGCCCTCAACGGGCAAATACCCGCAGACCCGGACCCGCGCTTCGTAACGCAATTGCGGGTAGACGCCTGTTCGAGCATGGGCTAGGACCCGTGAATGATCGAATCACGCCCCAAGACGGCTTTGCTCCTGCATGGGACCTCCGGCTCCCCGCAATCCTTCTGGCTGCCCTCCCTGGGCCGCCATTTGGAGTCTTGCGGCTACACGGTCTGGATCCCCCAGTTGCCGGACGCGGACAATCCCCGGCTGGATACGCAATTGCCGTTCCTGCTCGAACAAGGGCGCGACAGGGATTTCTTCGGCCCGAAAACGTTGCTCGCTGCCCACTCCGCCGGCTGCCCCCTGGCCCTGGCCCTGCTGGAAGAACTGCCCGCGCCCATCGCCAAATCCGCGCTGGTTTCCGGCTTTCTGACGCCCCCGCCCAAACTGCCGCACCTCGCCACCATCCTCCGCGCCAGCTACGACTGGGAGCGTATTCAGGCCAACGCCGGCGACCTCTTCATCATCAATTCGGACAACGATCCCTGGGGTTGCGACCACCATCAGGGCATGGCCATTTCCCAGGCCTCGGGAGGGGCACTGATCCTGCGCCGGGGCGAAGGACATATGGGGTCGGACACATACAACCAGCCCTATCCGCGCTTCCCCCTGCTGGAGCGATTGCTCGCGTCCTAGCGGAGCGCTCCGCTCGCCTCTCACTCCTGCCCGCGCAAGATCCGGACCACGTCCCGAGTCCCCTTGAGAATGCCGTCCCTGCCCAGAAGGCGCGGCGCGCCCGGGGCGGGAACAGGGCGTGGCGTCGCTTGCACTGCGGAGGCTGCAGCGTCCGGATCAAGCACCGAAATTGCTGTCCTTTGCTCCTGCTCGGGGGGGCGGACTTCGACCGGCATGGCCTCGCCCCGCACTGGAGAATCTTCCTGCCGTGTAGCCACGCGCACGGACTCCTGATCCGAATTCTGAAAGAGCAGGCCAGCGGCCAGCCCCACAAGAAACAACGCCGCAACCCAGCTGAGCAGTTTCACACCCCGCGATGCCGGCTCCTCGATTCTTTCCGGGTCATAGGCCCTGTCCACCGGACGATATTTGTTCACGTCCATGCGCGTCCTCCTTTGCCAGGGGATTCCGGAGCGCCGGTCCGTTCCTGCGCTCTCCCCATTGATAGAGAGTCGGCGTATCCCCGTCAAATCCGACCGCCCGCAGCCCGAAAAACAAAAAAAGGCCGGAACGATGTGCGTCGTCCCGGCCCAGGAATGGCAAAGCGGCGCGCTATTTGGCGCGGGGCTCGGGCATGGCCTGGAAGCGCTCCATAGCCATGAGGTTCTGGCAGGGCGTGACGGACTCGGGCGCGGACCAGAGGGATGCGGCTCCGGTGGAAACGCACAGGGGCATGGCTGCCGCGTGCAGGGTCTCGATGCCGGGCACATCCTGAGTCCTGACCTCGTTGTTCGTGACGATCTGCCGGGTCAGCCAGCCATTGCGCTGCGGAGTGCAGAGCGCGTAAAGGCTGATCCAGGAGAGGGTCGCCAGCCAGTAGATCGTGTAGGGGAAGGCCCAGAGGAAATCACTGGAGCGGTGGCGGATCAGGTAGAACGCGGCCGGCAGCAGAGAGGCGACCAGAGCGCCCATGAGCAGCTTGGTCCCGGCCAGCATGGGCCAGGAAAAGAGCATGACCAGGCCCGCGAGCTTGGCGACCTCGCCCACGGTCATGCCGAGAATGCTCATGACCAAATTCAGACGCGCGCCCGAAACCGGCTCGGAACGGAATTTGGTGAAGGCGAAGCGGGCCATGCTGATGGTCTCGCGCACGTTGCTTCTTGCCCAGCGCAGCATCATCTTGCAGAGGCAGACGTAGGTCGTGGGCACGTTGGTGAAGACCACGGCGTCGCTCTGGTAATGCACCAGATAGCCCTGGCGGAGCACGAAGTTGGTCATGGCCCGGTCCTCGCCGATGTTGGCCGGACGGCCCATGAAGGTCTGGTCCACCCACTCGTCCAGCACGGGCATGACCGCGCGCCGGGCATAGGCCGAAAGCGCGCCCGGAGTGCAGATGACCGTGTTCACGCGGCTCTGGGAGGCACGGATGAAGTCAAAGGAATAGGCGAAGGTCACATCCATCATCTTGGGGATGAAGCCCTCGTGGCGGTTGAGCACGCGCACGTTGCCCGCCACCGCGCCCACGCGTGAGTCGCGGCAGAACACGCTGACCATCCGACGCAGGGTCGGGACCTCCACCTCGGAGTCACTGTCGATGGTCACCAGGATCTCGCCCCGGGCCCGGGCAAAGCCTTCGTAGAGCGCGTGGCGCTTGCCCTTGTTCACGGGCTGGCGGACCAGTTCGATGCGCTCGCCGAACTCCTCGACGCCGCGCTGCATCCAGGTCCAGGTGTCGTCCTTGCTGCCGTCGTCCACACAGATGACCTGCATCTTCTCCGCGGGATAGTCGCTGGCCATGACGCTGCGGATGGTGGCCAGGACCTGGGATCCTTCGTTGTAGGCGGGGATGACCACGGTGCAAAGGCAGAGTTCCTCGTCGCTGCACGCGGGAACCGGACGGTAGGTCAGCACCAGGATAATGCGCCAAACCAACACGCCGATGCCGACGGTGGCAAGGCCCTTGGTGAGCGTGGCCCACGGGGAATTGAGCAGCCGGACGTAGAAGGAAAGAAAGTCGTCGGGATATTTATAGAGAGCGAAAAGGATGCCCGCGATCAAGGACAGGACCAGGAGGGCGATAGCGGTTTTTTCTCCTCCGGCGGAGGAGGGGGCGGAACCGGCTTTCACCTGAGCAAAAAACGGCGGCATCTGGACCGGGTCCATCGTGACCGGACGCTGCACTTTATTCATGGCGTTCATGACACCTCCAAAACACTTTCGGCGACAGGCATTAAAAAGCCAACCGACATTTTCCACCGGAAACCTGAAAACGCGAGCAATGGTACTCTGCCCAAAACAAAGAAATGTCAACAAGATAATTTCTCATTATTACAAATTATTGCAGCAGGATACAGCTGGAAGCCCCGCAGCATGCCAGGGAGGCATTTTTATCTGCAAAATCAACACGATCTCTCGTTATTTTGTTCAAAATCACCTTACTTTCCTCTTGAAAAATCGCCCAGACGGTTTCAGGAGCTGCGACGGAATCGATTTGATCGGTCGTTCCCGGGAGTTTTCCCTAAAAAAATACCGGGGTATGGACCCCGAAATCGGACAGCGATAAGGCCTCGACCCGATGCGGGGCAAGGCCTTATCATTTTTGTCTTCCGGTTCCGGGATAGGCGGACACGGGCCGCTCTAAAAACGCTCGAACTCCTGGTCGTTGTCGTCCGACTCCAGCGCCGCGTTCCGGGCGGTTCGTCCCGGCGCTGCGCCTTCCGCCGGGCCAGCCTTCTTTCCGTTCCCGGCTCCAAGGGACTTGGGGCCTGCGCTGCGGGCCACCAGACGCTGCTTGCGCGGGTTTTCGTCCACCCGGAAGAAGGACATGGTCTGCTGGAGCATCTGGGACTGGCTGGCCAGTTCCTCCGAGGTGGAGGCCATTTCCTCGGCAGCCGAGGCATTGGACTGTATGACCTGGTCAAGCTGTTGAATGGCCTTGTTAATCTGCTCCACGCCCGCATTCTGTTCATTGCTGGACGCGGTGATCTCCTGGACCAGTTCGGCGGTCTTCTGGATGTCCGGCACGAGCTTGGCCAGCATCCGGCCCGCGTTGTCCGCCACCTTGACCGTGCTGGACGAAAGCTCGCTGATCTCGTTGGCCGCCCCGCCGCTGCGCTCGGCCAGTTTGCGGACCTCGGCCGCGACCACGGCAAAGCCCTTGCCGTGCTCGCCGGCACGCGCCGCCTCAATGGCCGCGTTCAGCGCGAGCAGATTGGTCTGCCGGGCGATCTCTTCGATGATGGAGATCTTCTCCGCGATGTTCTTCATGGCTTCCACGGCCTGGTTCACAGCCTGCCCGCCTTCGGCGGCGTCGCGCGCGGCCTGCTGGGCAATGTTCTCCGTCTGCCGAGCGTTGTCCGCGTTCTGGCGGATGTTCGAGGTCATCTGCTCCATGGAAGAGGAGACCTCCTCGATACTCGCGGCCTGCTCCGTGGCCCCCTGGGACAGGGTCTGGGCCGAGGCGGAAAGCTCCTCGCTGCCCGAGGCCACATTCTCCGTGGCGGACTGCACGTCGTGGACCACGGAACGCAGTTTGGCGACCATGTCGTTCAGAGAAGCTCCGAGCGCCCCCACCTCGTCCTTCTGGTCCACTTCGAGATTCCGGGTGAAGTCGCCCTGGGCCATGCCCTCTGCAAAGGCGACTCCGAGCCGGACCGGGCCGGTAATGGAGCGAGTCAGAAAGACCGCAGCCAACAGGCCGATGACCAAAGCCGCCAGCGTGCCGCCGATGCTGATCGTGTTGGCCCTGACCATTTCCGCATTCAGCTTATCCTTCTGATTTGCCCGGGTGTCGGCGCAGACCTGCTGGGCCGCGCGCGCCTGCTGCACCATCATCGTGCTGGCTTCGGTCTGGCTGGCCATCAGCCCCAGGTAGCCCGAATATTCCGACTCATATTTTTTGAGCGCCTCCACAAGCCGGTCCAGCTGATCAATGTTCTTCTGCAGGCGGAACCGGGTGCGCAGATCCGCCGCGAGCTCGTAGATCCTGGCCAGTTGTTCCCGCACAGCCGCCTTGTATTGGTCCTGGCCGGAGATGATTGATTCCTTCTCGTTCTTGCGGGCCTCCAGGAACCACTCCACCAACTGCCCGGCGGCGTCGGCCTTTGCGAGCTTGTCGTCCAGCAAGGCATCGGTCATCTGGCCGGACCCGCGCAGGTTTTTCAACTGCGCGCGCTGGTCCTCCTGAATGGCTTGCGCCTCGTCGCGTACCGTGCGGGCCTGGGCACGCATCCGCTCCATGGTCTCGCCGCGCCGCTTCTGCAAATCGACGTAGGCCTTGAATGTCTGGTCGTAGGCGTTCACCGCTTCGAGCACGTCGGCCATCTGTTTGCGGTTCAGTTCATCGCTGAACTTCTCCGTGGTCGCGGCCAGCTGTTCGCGCAACCGCGCCATCGTTTCGGCCTGATTCTTCAGTGATTCCTCATCCAGGCGAATGATGAAGTTTTTCTCGTGCTGGCGAGCCTGAAGAATGAAGCGCACCATGCGGTTCACATCGTCGGCCTTGTTCACCCGGTCCTGCACCGAACGCATGCCCAGGATGCCTATGGCGGACACGACCAGCGTCAAGGCCAGCACGAGGCCAAAGCCGCCGCCCAATTTCACTCCCAGCTTCATGTCCCTGATGCTCACGTCCATCCTCCCCTGCCCGTTTTTCACGGGCATTGCCGTCCAGGGCGTTCCACCGCGCGACTGTCCGCGTTCCCTACGCAAGGACAACGGGGAAAGCCCTTTGCCCGGCGGCCACGCTGCCCACGAAGCAAACCACTGCTATCAAGATAAAATCATTGCAATTTCTGTCGCACACCATCAGCCTGTGGTATTTTGTTACCCAAAAAAGCCCACTTTTGACATATTTATTTCAACTGTCGATGAAAAAAAAGGCCGCGTCCATGCGCAGCCTTCCAAAAAAAACGGGGAGAGTCGGGACCAGGGAAAAAACTTCAGGCGGGATAAACCAGCAGTGCGGCCACGTCCATGACATTGGTGCGGGTGGGACCGGTTCTGAGGATGGTTCCGGCCCCGCTGAAATACTCGTAGGCATTGTTGTCCGCGAGATGCGCCAGGGCGCACAGGCCTCCGGCGTCTCCGCGCGACAGAGTATCGGGCAAGACCAGCGCGCCCGCCGCGTCTGTGGGGCCGTCGCTGCCGTCCGTGCCCACGCAGGCCACGGCCACGCGCTCGCGGCAATCCGGCAGTTCGGCCAGGGCCAGAGCCGCGGCAAGGGCCATTTCCTGGTTGCGACCGCCCCTGCCCTGGCCGCGAATGGTCACGGTGGTCTCGCCCCCGGCCAGCAGGCAGAGCGGAGCGGAATCCGCAGCAAGCCTTGCGCAGGCGTCCCGCGCCGTGAGCACCAGACTCCGGGCCACGTCGCGCGCCTCGCCCCGCATGGCCGAGGTCAGGACCACGGGCTTGTAGCCCCGTTCCCTCGCCGCCTGGGCCGCGCCCTCCAGGGCCATGACATTGCTGGCGATGATCTCGTTCTGCACGCGCAAAAAGCAGACGTCCCCGGACTTGCAAGTCTCGGGCACATGGCCTGCCGCGCCTTGCTCGAGCAGCTCCAGCACTGCGGCAGGCACGCGACTTCGCAGTGCATGGCGCTCCAGAATGGCGAGGCACTCCCCGAAACTGGATGCGTCCGGAGCCGTGGGACCGGAGCCGATCACGTCCAGCCGGTCGCCCACCACGTCGGAAATAATCAGGGTCACCACCGTGGCCGGTTCCATAGTCCGGGCCAGATGCCCGCCCTTGAGCAGGGAAAGGTGCTTGCGCACCGCGTTGATCTCGTTGATGTCCGCGCCGCATTCGAGCAGCAGCCGGGTGGTTTCCTGCTTGTGGGCCAGGGCCACGGGGCCGCGCGGTGCGGGCACAAGGGCGCTGGCCCCGCCCGAAAGCAGCAGGAAGACCAGATCGCGCTCCCCGGCCTGTTCGGCCACCTGGAGCAGCTCCGCTGCGGCGGCCTGGCCCGCGAGGTCCGGCACGGGGTGGCCGGACTCCAGGATGCGGATTCTGGACAGATCCAGGCCGTGGCCGTACTTGGTCGCCACCACGCCGCCCTCCAGTCGCTCGCCCAGGATCTCCTCCAGGGCCAGAGCCATGGGCGCGGAGGCCTTGCCCGCGCCCACCGCCAGCACGCGCGCGTAGCGCGAAAGATCGTACTCCCGGTCCGCCACCGTGAGCAGGTCGCCCTGCCTGCACACCGTGCGGTGCATGGCTGCGTCCGGAGACACCGCGCCGATGGCGCGCTCCACAATGTACAGGAGATCGTCCTGCTGTCGGGGGTGGTTGCACGCAGCGTTCAAATTCATGCGTTTTCCTGATTCGGGTTGCGATTTGCGCCGGATCGCGCCTTGCGACCGGACCAGGGTTCCTACCCGCTTCATGGGCCCGCGTCAAAACGCCCGGCGTCCGCAGCGGCGGAGCACGGAGCATGGTTGCAATTCACCGGAATATATCGACCGTTCACCTCTCCATCCCTGGACGGCTCTGCCGGGCCGGTGCTACGTAAAAAAAGAAAACAGCCGCACCCGTACAGGAGTTCCCCATGTATCTCGGAATCGACGTGGGCGGGACGCACACCGATGCCGTGGCCCTGGATCTCTCCGGACCCGGCGTGGAGGTGATCGCCGCCTGCAAGGTCAAGACGCGCCACGACGACCTGCTGGGCTCGGTGAACGAGGCTCTGGAGCGCATCCTTCAGGGCGTTGATCGCAAACTGGTCCGGCGGCTGAACCTCTCCACCACCCTCTCCACCAATGCCATTGTCGAAGGCCGCGCCGAGGACGTGGGCGTGCTGGTCGTGCCCGGTCCGGGCATGGACCCCAGCGAATACATGCTCTGCAAGGATTTCCATGTCCTGGACGGAGCCATGGACCACCGGGGCAACGAGACCGCGCGGCTGGACATGGCCCAGTGCGACGCGGCCCTGGCGGCCTGCCGCCGGGACGGGGTCCGGGTGTTCGCCGCCGTGGGCAAATTTTCCGTGCGCAACCCGCTGCACGAGAACACCCTGCGCCACAGACTGGCCAAAACCGACGGCGACGCCGGACGCCCTCTCGCGGACTTCACAACCCTGGGCCATCACCTTGGCGGACGGCTGAACTACCCGCGCCGGGTGGCCACGGCCTATTTCAACTGCGCGGTCTGGCGGCTCTACAACCAGTTCGCCGACGCCGTGGAGGCCAGCCTCGGGCGCATGGGCCTGGGTCACGTGCGTGTAAACGTGCTCAAGGCCGACGGCGGAACCATGCCCCTGGTCTATTCTCGCAAGATGCCGGTCCAATCCATCTTTTCCGGTCCGGCCGCCTCGGTCATGGGCATCATCGCCCTCTGCGAGATCATCCACGATTCCGTGATCCTGGACATCGGCGGAACCACCACGGACATCGCCATCTTTGCGGACGGCTCGCCCCTGCTGGAGCGCGCGGGCATTGAGATCGGCTCCCACCCGACCCTGGTGCGCGCGCTCAAGGTCAAGTCCATCGGCGTGGGCGGCGATTCCGCCCTGTCCATGATCGGCGACCTGGTCCGTGTGGGGCCGCGACGCCTGGGACCGAGCATGGCCGAGGGCGGCAAACACCCCACCCTGACCGACGCCCTGAACTGCATGGGCCTCTGCGAGGTGGGCGACCTGGAAGCCTCGCGCCGGGGTGTGGCCGCCTATGCCGAGTCCCACACCATCAGCCCGGAAAAGCTCGCGGCCCAGGCCGTGGAAGCGGCGGCCCGGACCATCCACGAGGAAACACGCTCTCTGGTGGCCGAGATCAACGACCGGCCCGTATACACCATCCACGAACTCATCGAGGGCAAGCGCATCGTGCCCCGCAAGCTCTACCTCATGGGCGGCCCAGCCAAGGCCATGCGCATGCCGCTCTTCAACTGCTTCCAGCTTGCCAGCGAGGCCCCCGAACACTTTGCCGTGGCCAACGCCATTGGCGCGGCCCTGACCCGGACCACCACGGATGTGGAGCTCTTCGCGGACACGCAGAAGCACGTCATGTTCCTGCCCGGACTGGGCCACCACGAGAACATCCCCACAGGCTATTCCCTGGAAAACGCCAAGCAGGACGCCATGAACCACCTGCTGGCGCACCTCGCGGACCTCAAGCTGGCCTCGGACGCGCAGCGCGCCGAGATCACCCACGCCTCCAGCTTCAACATGGTCGAGGGCATGCACACCGTGGGCCGCAACATCCGGGTCAAATGCCAGATCAAGCCGGGCGTGGAGCGCACGCTCAGATAAAGGACAGGCCATGCGCAAGGCGGAACGAAGTCTCGGAGTGGTGTTTTTCCCGGCATTCGACTGGGCCATCTCCCCGACACACCCGGAACGGGAGGAGCGGCTGCTCTACACCCAGGACCAACTCCACGAGGAAGGCCTCTTCGACGTGGAGGGCGTGCGCGAGTACAAGCCGGACGTGGCCGCGCGCGAAGACGTGGAGCGTGCCCACTTCTGCTTCCCGGACGTGGACGCCGTGACCACGCGTTCGCACCTCGTGTCCGCGGGCGGAGCCATCCGCGCGGCCCGGCTGGTGGTGGAGAAAGAGGCCGAACGCGCCTTTGCCCTGGTCCGGCCCCCGGGACACCACGCCATGAAGTGCGTGCGCGGCGCGCGCGGCTTCTGCAACGTGAACATGGAAGCCATCATGATCGAATGGCTGCGCGAGCACTACGGCGTGCGACGGCTGGCCATCGTGGACACGGACTGCCACCACGGCGACGGGACCCAGGACATCTACTGGCACGACCCGGACGTGCTCTTCATCTCCCTGCACCAGGACGGCCGGACCCTCTTTCCGGGCACGGGCTTTCCCATCGAGTCCGGAGGACCATGCGCACGCGGCAGGACCATCAACATCCCCCTGCCGCCGGGCACGGGCGACCAGGGCATGCTCATGGTCATCCGTGAGGTGGTCCTGCCGCTGCTGGCCGAGTTCCAGCCGGAGCTGGTCATCAACTCCGCCGGCCAGGACAACCACTACACCGACCCCATCACGGACATGAAGGTTTCGGCCCAGGGCTACGCCGAGCTGAACACGCTGCTCAACCCGGACATCGCGGTGCTGGAGGGCGGATACTCCATCCAGGGCGCGTTGCCCTACGTCAACCTGGGCATCTGCCTGGCCATGGCCGGCATGGACTACAGCGCGGTGCGCGAGCCGGACTACCGGCCCGAGGCCCTGCGCCAGGATTCGCGCATCACGGCCTACGTGGAGGAACTCTGCCGCCAGATGCCGCGCGTCTACCACAACCCGCCCGCAGCGCCCGAAAACCTGAAAAACGGCCTGCGCGAGGGCGACTGGTGGGTCCGCAACAAATCCATCTTTTATGATACCGGCGGGTTCCAGGAGACGCAAAAGGAGGCCCTGCACCTCTGCGGCAACTGCCGGGGGCTGCTCAAAATCGAGTCCCAGGTGGATTCCCTGCGCTGCCTGGGCGTGGAAATTCCGCTCGGAGCCTGCCCGGCCTGCCAGAACCTCGGCCACTCCATCGTGGAGGAGTCCCAGCTCAAAAGCGCTGTGCGCTACGTGCAGCTCATCGACCGCGTGAACAAGGAATATTCACGCTACGGATTCTAGCTGGAGGTTGACAAAGATGTAGCAATTACGTTCTTGTGAACCCCGTAAACTCTGACGGGTTCCGACCAGCTCCGGCAGCGACGAACCCTGCGGCGCATCCGACCTTCGGGCCGGCGGCGGGACCCAATCCGAGAGACTGCCCGTATGGAAACACTTCGGCTCTTCCTCGGCTACCACTACGACGCCACGGCCCGACAACTCAAATCGGCACGGGGCGTAAGCGAGCTGTTGCACCGCCCCCTGGACTGCGCCCACGGAAGCCTCTTCGGACTGCTGGCCCACATCGTGGGCGTGGACCGGCTCTGGGGCCTGCGCATCCGCGAAGGCCTCTCCCTGGACCATGTTCCCGGCGCGGACGACTTCGCGGATCTGGACGCGCTCGAAGCCGCCCTGCAAGAGCAACAACAGGCCATGACCGCCTTCCTGCTCGTCATCTCCCACACCGACCTCGCCCGCACCGTTTCCTACCGCAGCACCAAAGGCGCAAAACACACCGAACCCCTGGGCGGACTGCTCCTGCACATGGTCAACCACGGCACGCACCACCGCGCGGAATTCGCCGTGCTCATGCGCCTGCTCGGCCACCCGCTGCCGGACGACGACTTCTTGCTCGCCCTCCGTGAGCCGGACCGCACGCGGTAGCCCGCTCCCCTTCCTTGTGCAAAGAAGCCGTTCCCTGACCCGCATCTTGGTTCCCGCCGGGAATCCGCTCTCCCTGCCAATCTCTACAACAAGTGAGACCGGCAGGAGAGCGCCTGCCGGTCTCGTGGTCCCAATGGCCGGTTCGTGCCATTGGGGGGAGGGGGGGGGGAGGGAAACGACGGCGCATGTGTGACGCCGCCAGGAGGTCACGAAGATCCGCTTTTTAGACGGCTCCGAAAGTTGTTACACGTTCTCGCTCACCTTCCGGACGTGCATTCGTCGATGAGATAAAGGATATTCCTGTACGGCTTCTTGCCGTGCAGGGTCAGGCCGATTTCGCAGGTACGGGAGGTGCTGTAACCCTCGGAGCATTCCTTGATCTGTGCTTCCAGGGTCTTCAGGGCCGCGGCATTGAGCTGCGGATGGGTAAAGCCCTTGTCGCCCGAAAATCCGCAGCAGAAGATACCCTTGGGAACCACCACATCGCTGACGCACTTCCGGGCCACTTCCACAAACTTCTCCACCATGCCCATTTCGCGCATGGAGCAGGTCGGGTGCAGGGCGACCTTGCGCTGTTTGCAGGTAAAGCGCAGCCGGTCCGTAAGATACCGCAGGACAAATTCCACGGGCTCGAGCAGCTCAAGACGCTTATCCAGCGTCTTGCGCATCCGGGCCAGGCATGGGCTGGTCTCGCAGAGCACGGGAAGGGCGCCGTTGTCCGTGGCCGCGAGCAGCACCTCGTTCAATTCCGCGGCCTTGGCATCCGCTTCCTCGAACAGGCCCTTGGTCTCGAACGCCTTGCCACAGCACAGGCCGTTGGTCTTGTCCGGAATGACCACATTGTATCCGGCCTTTTCCAGCAGACGCATGGTCATGCCCATGACCGGCTCGTTCCGGTGTCTGTCATCGTCAGTATAGCCCATGGTCCGCACGGCGCAGGACGGGAAATAGACCACCGTGTCCTTGTCCGCGCGGCGCAAGGGCTTGGGCAGCGCGGAACTGCCCGTGAGATGGACTTCGCGAAAGTCCGGCAGTTGCATCCCGGTGATGGCTTTTGCCAGGGAACCGGAGCGTTTCGCCAGATTGTGCCCCATGAGCTTATGCGCGGCGGAAGCCACGTGCAGCATGGTGGAGGCGGCCTTCTGGGCAAAGGCGAAGTTGGAACAAATTTTCCCGGCCACGGCATGGGTCTTTTCCGTGGCCGCCTCGGAACGCAGCCTGCGCATGTACCCGGCGATATCCAGGCCCAAGGGGCAACGCATGGAGCACAGACCATCCGTGGCGCACGTGTCCCTGCCCTTGTCGTCAAAAATCTTCTGCCAGAGATCGGCCTTGGCGTGGTTCCCGGCGTGGCGCAAGCCCGCGATGGTCCGCAGCGTGTAGATGCGCTGGCGGGAGGAAAGCCCCACGCTTCCGGAAGGGCAGACGTATTCGCAGAAGCCGCAATCCACGCAGGTGTCAATGGCCTTGTCCACCGGTCCGGCGTATTTCAGGCCTTCCAGATGGCAATTGGGGTTGTCGTTGAGGATGACATTGGGGTTCAGCAGATTGGCCGGATCAATGACGCGCTTGAGATCCTTCATGACCTGGTAGAGATCATCGCCCCACTCACGAAGGACAAAGGGGGCCACGGCCCGGCCCGTGCCGTGCTCGGCCTTGAGCGCGCCGCCAAGGGAAAGGACGATGTCGGCCACTTCGTCGATGACCAGCGCGATCTTGCGGATCTCTTCGGGGTTGTTCAACTGCAACGGGACGGAGAAGTGGAGGTTGCCGTGCAGGGCGTGGCCATGCACGCCGGACTTGGTGAACCCGTACTTGTTCAGGATTTCCACGAAACAGTTGCACGCGCGGGGCAGGTTCTCGATGGGCACGCAATAGTCCTCGGAGTAGGCATACTCCTCGGGGGCGCGCGTGCCGGCCAGGATGGGGAAGAGCGCACGACGCAGATACCAGAGGTGCTCGCAGACCTTGGGATCGGTCTCGAACTTCACCGGCTTGACGGTTTCCACGTCCGCGAGGGTCTCGGTGATCAGGGCCACTGACTTTGCGAGCTGCTCCGGCGTCTCCGCGTTGGTCTCCAGCAACAACGCGCAGGAGTCGCTGCCCAGGCCGCGCAGGTCGTCCGGAAATTCCTTGAGCTGCATCAGCGAGTTGAGCGAGACCGAATTCAGAAATTCCACGGCGTAGAGGGAACACTTTTCCCGCAACCGGAGCACGGCCCCCATGGCCACATCCAGGGAATCGAAACCGATGAACGCGGTGGAGCGCAGGGGCTTGAGCCTGTCCGTGCGCAGGGTGATGGAATGGATAAAGGCCAGGGTTCCCTCGGAACCGATGATCAGATGCTTCAGGATTTCGACCGGATCGTCATAATCCGTGAAGGCGTTCAGGCTGTAGCCCGCAGTGTTGCGGATGGAAAACTTGCGACGAACCTTGGATTCCATTTCCTCGTTCGCCAGAATGCGCCCGCGCAGGGCAAGCAGCTCGTCCAGCATTTCCGCGTGGCTCTCGCGGAACGCGGCCACGCAGGCAGGATCGGCCGTGTCCACACTGGTTCCGTCCATCAGCGTGAAATGCAGATCCGTCATCATATGATAAATGTTCTTTTCGACCACGCAGCTGAGCCCGGCCGCGTTGGTGGAAGCCATGCCCCCGATAAAGGCGCTGCCGATGGACGACGGGTCCGAGGTCATGAACCGGCCGTAGGGCCGCAGGGCCTCGTTCACGTCCGCTCCCACCACGCAGCAGCCCGCCCGGACAAGGGCGCCGTTGTCCAGCACGTCGATGCGCTTCCAGTGGTCGCCCACGAAGCGCACCGTGACCTCTTCCGCAATGGTCTGCCCGCTCACGCCCGTGCCCGCGCCCCGGAAGGTCAGGCTGACGCCGTGTTTCCGGGAAAAACCGAGCAATTCGCGCAGTTCCTCTGCGGATGCGACATCGACAACAGCCCTGGCCCGAGGTTCAAAGGGACTGCCGTCCACGGAATAGGCTTTGACCAGCAATTCTTCCGTATGCACTCTGCTATCGGAAAAAGCGTTTCGTACATCCACGATGAATTGATCAAACGGACACATACGCACTCCTTCGGCACAGGCCGGGGACAGGATTTTCGAAAATTATCCGAAATTCATTTTGTTTGGTTGACGTTACATGAGCGCTGAGAAGTCCACCCGGTGCGGACTCCCGGAGGCAAAACATCCGCCGGGAGTCCGCGTTAGGAGGCTAGACCGCGTTATATCCGCATTCGAAAGACTTGACGTTGCCGCTTTCGAATTTCTGTTTTCCCTTTTTCCGGAACATGTCGTTCATGCCCTGGATGCCGTCGTCCATGCTGAAATCATTGGCCAGCTTGATGATGGCGGCGGCCATGATGACGTTGGCGTTCCGGGGCTGGCCGATTTCCTGGGCCAGCGTGGAACAGGCGACCTTATGAATGGTCACGTCGTCACGCACATTCAGATCGCAGGTCACGATATCGCTGTTGACCAGAACAATGCCGCCCGGTTTGACGATGCCCACAAAAGCCTGGAACGAGGGGGCGTTCATGGCCAGCAGCAGGTCGGGCTCTTCCTGGGCGGGATTGTAGATGGGTTCCATGCCGTACTTCACGGTGCAGTTCGCTGTGCCGCCACGCATGGCCGAGCCGTACGAGGGGATCCACGTTGCGTTCTGTCCCTTGAAGATCGCCACCTGCGCCATGATCAGGCCGGATGTCAGGACCCCCTGTCCGCCAAATCCAGCATACAGAATCTCCCGCATCCTAATTCTCCTTCCTCGTCTTGAATTCGCCGAGCGGATAGTAGGGGATCAGTTCCTCCTCGACCCGCTGCATCGCCTTCAGAGGACTGAGATTCCAGTTGGTGGGACACGGAGAGAGCACTTCGATGACGGAGTAGCCCTCCCCCTTCACTTGGGCCTCAAGACCGTTCTTGATATACTTCTTCAGCTTGTTGACATGCTTGGGCGTGGTCACCGTGCCCCGCGCCGCATAGGCCACGTCGAACTGGCTGGCCACGAGCTCCGGGAACTTGATCGGATTGCCCGTCACGGCGCAGTCGCGCCCGAGGGGCGACGTGGTCGTGACCTGTCCCGGCATGGTGGTCCAGCTCATCTGGCCGCCGGTCATGCCAAAGTTGGTGTTGTTGATGGTCACCACCGTGATGTTCTCATTGCGGTAGGCCGCGTTCAGCGTCTCCGCGATACCGATGCTGTAGGCGTCGCCGTCGCCCTGGTAGGCGACGATCATGGTCTCGGGACGCACGCGCTTCATGCCCGTGGCCACGGCCGAGGCGCGGCCATGGGGACAATGCAGCCGGTCGCAGGTCATGCCGCCGCCCAGCAGGCTCGAACAGCCCACTCCGATGGGGAAGATGACGTTCTCCCGCTGGCCGAGTTCCTCAAGGCATTCCGCGATCAGCCGGATGACGATGCCATGGCCGCAGCCAGGGCAGAACGACATGGATTTGTCGATCAGCGCGGGAACCTTCCTTGTCTTGACCATTAGTAGGCCTCCTTGATCTCGCCGTTGATGATGCCCCGCAGCCCATCCTTGGTGAACTTGATGGACGGCACGCCATACACGCAAGGCAGACACCAGGTGGGCACGTTCCTGTCCCGGAAGACCTTCTTGGCGGTCAGGGCCACGTCGTCGATGAGCTGGCCCGTGGCGTTGGCTTCCACGGAGATGAAGCCCTTGACCTCCGGATTGACCTCGGCAAAGGCCTTTTCCGGGAAGGGCCAGGTGGTGATGGGCCGGATGAAGCCGACCTTGTGGCCCTCGGCGCGCAGTTCCTTGACCGCGCCCTTTACGGAGCGGCCGGGAAGGCCGTAGGCCACAAAGACGTAGTCCGCGTCGGCCACGTCGCCGGATTCCCAGCGCTGCTCCGCGGCTTTGATCCGGGCGTGCTTCTCGTTCAACGCCACGGCTTCCTTCATGGAGTTGCGGTCGAAGATGCCGATCTTCTTGTAGGTGTAATGGCCGTCCAGAGCCCAGGGATGCACCTTCGGCTCGATGAAGTCCGGCAGATCGCACGGCTCCATCATCTGGCCCAGGGCGCCCTCGGTCATGAACACCGTGACGATGCGGTACTTCTCGGCCAGTTCGAAAGCCGTGGCCATGAGATCGACGGCTTCCTGAATGCTGGAGGGGCTGAGCACAATGCAGCGATAGTCGCCGTTGCCGCCGCCACGGGTCTCCCGGAAGTAGTCGCACTGGGCGGAGTACAGCGTTCCCAGGCCGTTGCCGTAGCGGACCACGTTGATGACCACGCAGGCCAGTTCCTCGTCGGAAATGCAGGAGATGCCCTCCTGCTTCAGGCTGATGCCGGGTCCGGACGAGGCTGTCAGCGCGCGGAAGCCGCACGCGGCCGCGCCCATGACCATGTTGATGCCCGCCAACTCGCTTTCCGCCTGGATGAAGGCGCGGCCCAACTCGGGCAGACGCCCTGCCAGGTACTCCATGATCTCGGTCGAGGGCGTGATGGGGTATCCGGCATAGAGCTGGACTCCGGCCCGGACCGCGGCCTCGGCGATGGCGATGTTGCCTTTGATCATGTCACCCATGTCATCGACCTCCCGCAGCTTTTTCCTGCCCGATGATCTCGTAGACCCCGTCCGGGCACATGGTGTAGCAGATGCCGCACCGGATGCACTTTTCATCATCAACAATGGCAAAGCAGTACCCAGCATCGTTGAATTCACATGAAAAGCTGATCGCATCGTTGGGACAATTCGCCACGCACAAACCACATTGCTTGCATCTTTCTTTTTTAACGATCATTCCTTCCATTTTTGCCTCACCGTTTTCATTTGTTGCATCAATAGAGATGCAAAACCTTATGCAGCTGCTTGTATCTTCTCCGCAAGCATCTTCTTGTAGCGGAAAGTCAACAGCGCGCTAATGACACCGATGCTGCAAACAACTATGTTGTAGATGAAGATCATGTTGTAAGCATCGTTGCCATAAGTATCGATCCAATTACCAAAGAGAATGAAGATGAACAGGTCCGGGCAGTAACCAATGGCGCAGACAATGCCTGCGGTGATGGCGGCATACTTGACCGGGATCTTGACTTCGGAGGGAACCGCGAACATGGCTCCGCGAGCCGAGAAGGTCACGATGCTCATCAGCAGCATCAGAGCAATGGCCATGGCAATGGGGGTTCCTTCCGGAAGGAACAGGATAACCAGCAGGATGCCGATGGCGCACGACCAGCTGACCAGCAACACCTTGGTCACGGAGTTGAACTTGTCACCCAGGAAGCCGCCCAGGGGGCTGAAACCAAAGCGGATCACGTACTGGCGCAGGATGGCCAGCCAGCCCGAGAACGCCACGGTCACGCCGAGCACGTTGGTGAAGTACGGCGTGAAGTAGGAGATTGAGCAGTACAGCGTGTACGTCGCGAAAACAGCGATGCCGGCAAACCAGGTTCCGGGGCAACTCAACACGATGAGGAAGTCCTTCAGGGTGATGCGGGCCTTGTTCTTGTTCTCCTCCTGTTCCGCGCTGCTGCGGCGGGACATGGCCTTGGCCGGGCTGTCCACCAGGAAGTAGAGAATGACGGAACACAGCAAGCCGCAGACGCCGAAGAAGATCAAAACAGCCTTGAATCCGTAGACATCGTTCACATAGCTGCCGAAGATCCACATGGCGCCGGCGTTGATGATCACGCTGCCGATGCCCGCAAAGGATTCAGCCCAACCGAACGCCTTGCCCTGGCGGGTTTCATCCACCAGCAGGCGGACCACCTTGATGTGCGCCGGGAAAAGCAGGAACAGCCCGGAAATGGCGAAGCCGAAGAAAGCAGCCACGGCAAAGGGATAATTCAGGTTGTAGGCCAACAGGATGGACAGTACGGACGTACCCGCGAGACCAAGAATATACATGGTTTTATGGTTATACTTATCCGAAAGGATGCCTCCCAGGGGCGCCCCCGCAATGTTGCCGATGCCGAAGATGGCGATCAGCGTGCCGAGCTGGGCGTTGGTGGCGCCCAGCGCCTTGAGGGTGCTGTCGTAGAACACGTACTGCACGAAGGGGACGGCATAGGTGATGGCGTAGGCCATACCGGCAAAGAACAGGGTGATGAACACCCGCATGCTGAAGCCTTGACTCTGCTGCATTACTCCACTCCTCAGTTAGAATTAAATCGACAAAGAATACCGATTATGACTGCGCGAGAAGACAGGCCAGGGCGATGGAATTGATCTTCACCTCCGCGGTGTCGGAGCGGGAGCCGAGCACCACGGGATGCGTCGTGCCGAGGACAAGGCCGGCCCATTTCGCCTTGTTCAGCGTCAACCAGGATTTGCCGAGGGCGTTGCCGGTTTCAATGTTCGGGGCGAGCAGCAAATCAACATCTCCACTGATGCGGCTGTCGATGCCCTTGTGTTCAGCCGCATGCCTGTCAAAAGCCACATCAAAGGCAATAGGCCCCTCAATGATGCACTGGGGCAACTCCCCCTTGGCGACCAGTTCAACCAGCGCGGCCGCGTCCACTGTGGCCTGCACCTTGGGATGCACCACTTCATTGGCAGTCAACGCCGCGACCTTGGGATTTTCCATGCCCAGACGGCGCATGGCCTCCAAGGCGTTGCGCAGAATGTCCTTTTTCTGCTCCAGGTCCGGAGCCACATTGATTCCGCTGTCGCTGCAATAGATCAGCTTGTGGTATTGCGGCACTTCGTAGACCGCCAGGGTGCTGAGCAGGCCGCCACCACGCAATCCCAAGTCGCGGTTGAGAATGGCGCGCATGTAGTCCGAGGTATTGATGGCGCCCTTCATGAGTACGTCCGCCAAGCCCTCGCGCACCAGGGAGACTGCCTTGGTCGCGCTTTCCGGCCCGGATGCACAGGCCACCAGCTCGAAACCCGAGAGCCCGGCTTCCTCGGCGCAACGGCGCACCGCATCCTGGTCGCCTGTGAGCATCGGATGGATAAATCCCATTTCCACGGCCATGCGCACCGCCCGGAGCAGTTCCACATCCTCGGCAGCAGCCACGCAGAGCCGGAATTTCCGTCCCGTCCGGACGGCCTGCAACACATCGCTGAAGTTCTTGAGAGTCACATCCACCTCCAACAATCAGTAAAGCTTGGCTTCCTCGACCCCGGTGAGCACGCGCAGCACGCCCGCTGCCAGGGCTTCCATTTCCCGCTCTCCGGGCACGATCTCCAGCGGAGCGATCCAGCCGACCTGGGCGGCAATCATGCCGACGATGCATTCGGAGCGGGCAATGCCGCCCGTGACGATGATCCGGTCCACCTCGCCGCACAGCGTGGCGCCGTACTTGGCGACATCCTTGGCGGTCTGGTAGACAAAGGCGTCCAGCACCAGCACGGCGCGTTCGTCCCCGGCCCGGTAGCGGCCCTCGATCTCCAGCATGTCCTTGGTTCCGAGGTAGTCGTACATCCCGGCACGGGTGCTGATTTTCGAGACCATCTCGGCGTGGGTGAACCTGCCGCTGTAACAGAGCTCCACCAGAGGGTAGGCGGGCAGCGAGCCGCAACGCTCCGGCGAAAACGGGCCATTGGATCTGCCGCCGCTGCCGTCCACCATGCGTCCGCGCCTGTGGGCGGCAATGGAGATGCCCGACCCGAGGTGGGCCACGATGAAGTTGAAGTCCTCGTATTGGCCGCCCATGCGCTCGGCCACCTCGCGGCACACGGCCTTGTGGTTCAGGGCGTGCAGCCAGCTCGGCCGCTCGATCTCGGAAATGCCGGACAGGCGGGAACGGGCGTCGAATTCATCCACGGAAACGGGATCGACAATAAAGGCGGGAATGTTCCGGGAGTCCGCGATGTCGCGGGCCATGACCGGACCGAGGTTGGAGGGGTGCTCTCCGTTGATGGCCCGGCGGAGGTCGTCCACCATGGCATTGTTCACGGCGTAGGTTCCCCCGGGAACGGACTTGAGCAGACCGCCGCGGCCCACCACGGCATCCAATTTCTCCAGGCCGATCCCTGCCTTGGACAGGGCGTCGAGAACAGCGGCCTTGCGGAAGCCGAGCTGGTCGAAGACGGACGCACAGCCGTGCATCTCTTCGGGACCATGTTGGATGTTGATGTTCAGCAGCTCACGCCGGTCGTCGAATACGGCGATCTTGGTCGAGGTGCCGCCAGGGTTGATGGCCAAAATACGCATGCTCATCCCCCACACGGGTATACGGACAAATAAAGTCCGTAATGGTTTGCCGCTGTTCGGCGGCGCTCAGATGTGTTCGGTGATCTCGGCGGCGGTCTCCCGCAGCCGCGCGACCACGGTCTCCAATTTTCTGCTGCGGACGCGCTGGGTCGGCCCGGAAACGCTCATGGCTGCGATGGCCCGGCCATGCCTGTCGAAGATGGGCACACCCACGCAGGTCAGGCCGACCTCCTGCTCTTCGGCGTCCACGGCGTAGCCTGCCTTGCGTACCTTTTCCAGCTCCGCTAGCAGCTCGGCAACAGTGCCGATGGTGTTGTCCGTATAATCAATAAACGAATACCCCTCGAATGCTGACGTAGATACGTTGGAAGAGAAGGCGAGAAGGCATTTGCCGACTGAAGAGCAGTAGCAGTCCATGCTAGTCCCGATTTTAGGGCTGACGGATAGAACATTGTCTTTGCTGTCCTCCTTGACGACTATGGTACTTTTGTACGTACCAGAAGCGGACATTTCCAATATGGAGATATTGATGCTTTCCTTGAACTCGTCGCAAAGTCTCTTTGCGAAAGGCTTGAACACGTCGTAAACAGTTATCTTGCGCCCCAGGGCAAAAAGGCTGATGCCCAGGGAATATTTGCCGGACTCCGGGTCCTGCGCCACAAACCTGCGGCTTTCCAGGGTTGCCAGAGTGCGGAAGACGGTGCTCTTGTGCACTCCCAGCTCTTTGCTGATCTGGGAGACGCCCACAGGCGCGTCCTTGGCATTGAAATACAACAGGACATCCAACGCCCGTTCCACGGAATTGATCAGGTTTGACACCGTCTTTGTTCCTTCGTTTTCCTGTTTGGACTCCGCTGCGCAGCGTCCGTCAGATGTTGTTGAGGCTGTCCCGCGTCTTGATCAGCTGGATCAGCGCGAACACGGATGCGATGATCACCAGGGTGATGGGCGTGCCGCCCAGATAGGTCAGGGTCTTCATGCCCCCGATGCCGGAAAAGACCAGCATGATCAGCGCCAGGGAGCCGATGATCGCGCCCCAGGCCACCTTCAGGTAGACCGGGGCCTCCTGGTCGTTCACATCCAGATTCTTGGTGGTCAGGGAGGCCATGGCGTTGGTGGTGGAGTCCGCCGCCGTGACAAAGGAGATCAGCACGATGAACAAGAAGAGCGGAACCACGACGGACGGCAGGGCCATGTTCTCCAGCAGGATGTACACGGCCTCGTCGATGCCCGTGGCGATGCTGGACTGGAGGTCCACCCCGCCCACGAGCTGCTGCCAGATGGCTGTGCTGCTGAAGACCGACGAGTGCAGGAACACGAAGGTCACGGGCAGAATCACGTTGGTGCTGAGGAACTGGCGCACCGTGTAGCCCCGCGCGATCCGGCCCAGGAAAAGCGCGGAAATGGGCGCCCAGATCATGTAGTTGGCGAAGGAGAACACGGTCCACTGCTGCGGCCAGGAATCCGCGCGGAAGGCGTCCGTGAACAGGGCTCTGGTGAAAAATTCATTCACGAAGGAACCAAAGGATTCGGTGCTCAAGTCGAGGATGAACACGGTGGGTCCCGTGACAAAGGCGAAAACGAGCAACACGAAAAACAGCTTGGTGTTCAGTTCCGAGGCGATGCGCATACCCCGAAGAATGCCGCTCACCGAGGTGATGGTACAGACGGTGATGACCAGGGCCACGAGCAGCGCCCAGAGCAGGGGCGTATTTTCCAGACCGGGAATGACCCGGGAAAGTCCCCGGGAGAGCATGAGCACGCCCGTTCCGAGCGACGTGCCCATGCCCAGGGCCAAAGCGTACAATGAAAGCACATCCACCACGCGGCCGATCCATCCGTTGGCCTTTTCGCCGATGAGCGGATACAGGATCGAACCCAGGCTGAACGGCCGCTTCAGATTATAGTAGCAGACCGCGAAGACCAGGGCCGGCAACGCGTTGATCGCATAGGGGATCAGTCCCCAGTTCATGTACATGGAGGAGAGCGAAAACTTCGCTGCTCCTTGGGAGTTGGGGTCTAAGCCGTAGGACACCGGCGGGGCCAGCATGTCCATGAGCGGCTCAACAATCGGCCAGAACAGGATGTTGATGGCGATGGTGGTACAGAGGGTTATGGAAAACCACTGCCACCTGTTCAACAAGGGTTTTGCGTTCTTCCCGCCGATGACGACTTCTCCGAACCGGGAGAAATACGCCACGCACACCACGATGAGGCACAACAGGCCAGTGGACGAGAACAACCAACTGAAGTTGTCCAGGATAAACCGCTGCCCTCTGCCTACGATCAATTCGAACGTATCGGGCATCAGCAGTCCCACCAGCACGGAAACGGCAATCAGCAAAAACGGAGTCCA
The DNA here is from genome assembly GCA_050251775.1 of Desulfovibrio sp. GTDB lineage: Bacteria > Desulfobacterota > Desulfovibrionia > Desulfovibrionales > Desulfovibrionaceae > Paucidesulfovibrio. The sequence continues at coordinate 74,202 of JBFWMD010000001.1, read as the reverse complement.
AAAGGTGGCATGGTCCAGGCTCTTGCCCGGATGTTCGTGCGCGAGACAATCCGCTTGCAGGCTGAAGATACTCAAGTCGATCTCCTTCGGTCTGAATTTCCCGAATCCCAAATTCAGGGATTCCGCGCCAATTCGCATTGCTACCGGCCTGATGTGATCACGACATCGGGAGTGGCCATCTTCCCTACCGCCCACCCTCTGGGTCTTCTTTTGGATGAGCCTTTGTTCCACTGTGTAGAACGACGTTCCATTATTCTTCGCCCCACACGTATGAAATCCGTGAAATCATGTCAAGGAGAAAAACAAAAAAAGGTCCTTCTCGACCTTAAGGCATCCGCAATAATTTGAATTTTCATTCAAAAAAAATTAAACCCGCATGCCAAACCGGGACAAAACCCGCCTTCGCGGGGTGTTTTCACGGGTTTCAGCCTGCGCTCTCCTGTTTTTCCGATCCCGGACGGAAGTCGCACCTGCGGGGCCACAAGGACGGCACAGAGAAAACCAGACGCGGAACGGACCGGAATTCAGGCACGCACATGGAACAGATGTCTGCCTCCCGCCACGTGGTACGCCCAACTCAACCCGCCAGGCCGGCAGTGTCAGGTGAATACTATCTCTTTACAATATTTGAAATCGAACCTGCTCGAAAGTACGCTTGCTCCCAATACAGCTAGGCCAGACACAGCTGCCCCCCCTGAACCTCTTTCTCCTTCGCGGCCCGCAACAATCGCACCATGCCGAATGATGCAATTTTATCTTGACATAATATCGAAAATAGAATATATTCGCATCATCTCACATGGAGGAGTCAATGCAACGACTGTCTTCGCTTGTCAGGATTCTACCCAGCTACCCTTTCAGGGGGAAAATTGACCCTGCCCCAGAGGGAGAAGCTCGTGCTGTTCAGATGAAGGATGTGAGCGAAGCTGGCGGGGTTGCGTGGGACGAGCTTGTTCGGACGGAACTCATGGGCAGGCGAAAGCCGGATTGGTTGCTGCCGGGTGATGTCCTTTTCATGGTCAGGGGGAACAAGAACTTTGCCGTTCATCTGGACGAGGTTCCTTTCCCAGCTGTTATCTCGCCGCACTTCCTGTTGCTCAAGGTCAAGCGAAACGCCAAGCTGCTTCCTGCATTTCTGGCGTGGCAGATCAACCAGGCGCCAGCGCAACGCTACCTGGACGCATCCGCAGAAGGGACCGTACAGAGAAGCATCCGCAAGGGAGTGCTGGAGGACCTTCCTCTGGTTGTGCCTAAACTTGAAACGCAGCACGTTGTTGTGAACTATGCCCAGGCGGCTCGGGCCGAAGCTGAAACATATTTGGAATTGATCGCCAACCGGGAGCGCGAACTCCGGGGCATGGCGTCGAAGGTACTGAACCCCGATAGCGTGGACACCAGTACAAGGAGCTAACTCGAATGAATTCTCACGTGAGCCAAAAAGAAATAAACGATGCGGTCTGGAATGTGTGCGACACCTTCCGGGGCGTGGTGGATGCCAGCGCGTACAAGGACTACGTCCTGACCATGCTGTTCCTCAAGTACATCAGCGATGTCTGGCAGGACCACTACGACAAATATAAGGCTCAGTACGGCGACCATCCCGAGCTGATCGAAGAGATGATGAAAAACGAGCGGTTCGTGCTGCCCAAGGAAGCCGGATTCTACTTCCTGTATGACAAGCGTTTCGAGCCGGGCAACGGTGAGCGCATTGACAAGGCCCTGCACGCCATTGAAGAGGCGAACATGGGCAAGCTCAATGACGTGTTCCAGGACATCAGCTTCAACTCCACCAAGCTCGGCGACGACAAGCAGAAGAACGACATCCTGCGGCACATGCTCGAGGACTTCAACAAGCCCGAGCTGAACCTGCGCCCCTCCCGCATCGGCAATCTGGACGTGATCGGGAACGCCTACGAGTTCCTGATCAAACACTTCGCTTCCTCTTCAGGCAAGAAAGCTGGCGAGTTCTACACTCCTCCCGAGGTATCGCAGCTCATCGCGCAGTTGGTGGAGCCCCAGGAGGGAGATGAGATCTGTGACCCGGCGTGTGGTTCGGGTTCCCTGCTCATGAAATGCGGCCGGCAGGTCAAAGAGCGTTTCGGGTCCAAGAAGTACGCGCTGTACGGACAGGAAGCCATCGGCTCCACCTGGGCTCTGGCGAAGATGAACATGTTCCTGCACGGCGAGGACAACCACCGGGTCGAATGGGGCGACACCCTGCGCAACCCGCTGCTGCTGGATGGTGACGACAAGCTCAAGCACTTCGACATCGTTGTGGCGAATCCTCCCTTCTCCCTGGACAAATGGGGGCATGAGTCTGCCGAAACGGATCGCTTTGGACGCTTCCGGCGCGGCATTCCGCCCAAGACCAAGGGAGACTATGCCTTTATCCTGCACATGATCGAGACGCTGAAGCCGGGCAGTGGACGCATGGGCGTGGTTGTTCCGCATGGGGTGCTCTTCCGGGGGGCGTCCGAGGGGAAAATCCGCGAACAGCTCATCAGGGAAAACCTCCTCGACATGGTCATCGGGCTGCCGGAAAAGCTCTTCTACGGCACGGGCATCCCGGCGGCGATTTTGGTGTTCCGCAAGAACAAAAAGGACACCAGCGTGCTCTTCATCGACACATCGCGGGACTACCGGGACGGGAAGAACCAGAACTTCCTGCGCGACGAGGACCTGGAAAAAGTCCTGGCCACCGCCAAGGCTCGAGAGAGCGTGGACAAGTATGCGTATCGGGCGAGCCTTGACGAGATCAAGGAGAACGACTTCAACCTGAACATTCCGCGCTATGTGGACACCTTCGAAGAGGAAGAGGAAATCGACCTCGAAGCGGTGCTGCGGGAGCGCAAGGCGCTCAAGGCTGACCTGGAGAAGCTGGAGGTGGAGATGGAAGGATACCTCAAGGAGCTTGGGTACTCTGACGAGGAGCGTGCGTGATGGGTGAGCCGAATACGGGCGAAATACTGCTGTACACCGCTCCGGGCGGGGAAGTGCGGGTGGATTGCCTCTTTCAGGGGGAGACCATCTGGTTGCCACAAAAGCGCATTGCCGAGTTGTTCGGCGTGGGTGTTGCCGCCATCTCCAAGCACCTGGAAAACATCTATGAAAGTGGAGAGTTGTCTCGAGAGGCAACTGTTTCCAAAATGGAAACAGTTCAGCAGGAAGGAGATCGGCAAGTGCGCCGCGAGATTGACTATTTCAACCTCGACGCCATCATCTCCGTAGGCTACCGCGTCAACTCCTCCCGCGCCACGCAGTTTCGAATCTGGGCCACGCAGCACTTGAAAGAGTTCATCATCAAGGGCTTTGTGCTGGACGATGAGCGACTGAAAAACGGGCAGCATTTCGGCAAGGATTTCTTCCGCGAGCTGCTGGAGCGCGTCCGGTCCATCCGGGCCAGCGAACGGCGAATCTACCAGCAGATTACGGACATCTTCGCGGAATGCAGCATCGACTATGACCCGCAGTCCGAGACGACCAAAAATTTCTATGCCCATGTGCAGGACAAATTTCACTTTGCCATTGCGGGGCACACCGCCGCTGAGATCACCTATGCGCGCGCGGACGCAACCAAGCCATGCATGGGGCTCACGACCTATAAGAACGCCCCTCATGGGCGCGTCCTGAAATCGGACGCCACCATCGCCAAAAATTATTTGAGCGAAGAAGAGATCAAACGGCTCGAACGCACGGTTTCCGCGTTCTTCGACTACATCGAAAACATCATAGAGAACCGCAACACCTTCACCATGGAATCCTTTGCCGGCAGCGTGAACCGCTTCCTGGAATTCAACGAGTACAAGGTGCTGGAAGGCTTTGGCTCCGTCTCTCGCAAGCAGGCCGACGCCAAAGCCGCTGCCGAGTACGAGAAGTTCAACCGCACACAGAAGATTGAATCTGACTTCGATAAGCAGGTGAAGGCGCTGGAGAGGGCGGGGAAGCAGGAAGCCAGGGGCAAAGGGAATAAATAATGACCGTTAAGGGAGATAATAAACTCGGTGATTTCTTCGCTAGCAGGAGGAACAAAGGATTGGATACTCTTCCTGTCCTGTCAGTGACTTTGAACAATGGTTTGGTAGAGCGCACAGAATTAGATCGCAAATCTGAAAGCACGCTTGCCCCTGAGGAACACTTGTTGGTCCGCAAAGGAGACATCGCATATAACATGATGCGCATGTGGCAAGGAGCCAGCGGGATAGCCGATAAAGACGGCATTGTAAGTCCTGCATATGTTGTATGTGCGCCCAAGAATGGCGTTGACTCAAAGTACGCAGCTTACGCGTTTAAATCTCCTCAACTGATCCATCTGTTTTGGGCATATTCATATGGTCTGACAAATGACAGATTGCGTCTTTACTACAAGGATTTTGCAAAAATACCTGTCACATTTCCTCCCCTCCCCGAACAAAAGATGATCGCCCGCATCCTGTCCACCTGGGACAAGGCGATAGAGACGGTGGACAAGCTGATCGAGAACAGCCAGCAGCAGAAAAAGGCGCTCATGCAGCAACTGCTGACGGGCAAGAAGCGGCTGCCGGGGTTCACTGGGGAGTGGAATACAACAAAACTGAACAAACTATGCAATGTACGGAGAGGTGCATCTCCAAGACCCATAAGTGATGCCAAGTGGTTTGCAGATGAAGGTCGAGGCTGGATCAGAATAGCTGATGCCACAGCCTCTGAATCACGATACTTAACCGAAACAACTCAAAAGCTCTCCCCGCTTGGAGTCGAAAAAAGTGTAAGTGTCGATCCTGGCGACCTGATCATGTCTATATGCGGTACAATCGGCGTTCCACGCATCTTGTCAATAGCTGCATGTATCCATGATGGATTTGTTGTCTTTAGAGATTATGCTGACAAGCTTCACCTCGAATATCTCTATCACTATCTGAACTTGTTTGCTCTGCGCCTGGCGAATAGTGGGCAGCCAGGGACACAGAAGAACCTTAACACAACAATTGTGGGCAACCTTGAGGTTCCTTTGATTTCAATAGAAGAGCAGATTGCAATTGCAAATGTCCTAAACAAAGCAGAGGAACACGCTCTTTCGCTTCAAAGAGAACACGAAATATTTAGAATCCAAAAGCAAGCCCTCATGCAGCAACTTCTGACTGGCAAACGCCGCGTGGCAGTTTCCGGGGAGGCGTAGAGGATGGCAAGAAGCAGACAGTTTTCTATTTACTTGCTGAAGCAAGGCTTTGACGACACCAACTCGCTAAAAGATGAGCATAAACTTAAAGAGCCGGAAGGCGCAGTCACGAACTTGCCTGACGGCGCTACCTTGTTCATTGGGGATAAGCCTCCATCTGATCCCTGGTGGAAAGACTATTGGGGCATTCAGCAGCCATTGCAGCAAACCCTCAAAGATGCCGTTCTTTTCATCCCAACGGATGATCGTTGTTTCGCTCTTACCTTCGGTCATTCGTACCACAACTTAAAAGAGACGTGCTATGAGTATGATTTTGGACTGCGGACTACACTTAATGCATTGGACCCGCAAAAGATTAAATCCACAGATAGCCTTGTCCCTGAAAACGCAAAACGTGAACGCAAGCAGATGCCTATCGCCTCTGAGCTCACATTGTTTGATATCAATAGCGATGAGAGTATTATTAAAAAGCTCACAGGTGCAGTTCAGGACAAGTACAAGGGTTTTCTTACCAACATTACGGGAGCTAGCAGCCTGAAGGTAACCTCAAAGCTCTCTGCTCTGAAAATCAAGGGGTTGTGCGAAGAGCTTCTTAAAATATACCTCAAGGACGATTTCAAGAGCACTTTTCCAGACATTCAAAATATTGTTCCCGTGAAAGACCCTGATATCATTTTGCAATTGAACGCATCTTTGCTGGAATCGTTTTCTAGTCATCAACCCGAAATAGTACTCACAACTCCTGAAATAATTAACTATGACTATTCTCACAAGTTTTCATACTGTAACGGCAGGAACTGCTCGGCCCAATATGATGACATTCATATCGAACACTACTGGAGCTATCTTGATTCCAATGAGCTTACGATATCCTCTGTTGACGCACTCAAAGCCCATAAGCTCAAAATTCAAAATGAGAACGGCCACACGCTGCACAGTTTCTCAATTTTCAAGTGCTTGCTCTTCGATTGTGAAAACGGCGAGAACCACTATCACTTCTGTGAGGGTGAGTGGTATAGAATTGACAAAGACTACATTGAGAAATTGGAACGCGTCCTGAATGAATTATTTATTTCAGACGATGTCCTGCGTGAATGCAACTTTAAGCGAGAGGACGATTTTAACTGCAACGTTTCCGAAAAGAACGACAGGTATATTTGTCTAGATAAAAAGAACATCTCTCCTTCTGGCCAGACACAGGTTGAACCCTGTGATTTGTTTACCCTCCAGGACAGCAGTGCTTTGCTGATTCACATCAAAATTGGGACTCGTTCTTCGTCGCTAAGCCACTTGTTCAACCAAGGGGTAAATTCCGTTGAGCTTCTAAGGGAAAGTGAAGAAGCCCAGCAAAAGCTGAAGGACCTTGTTGCTAAAGATTGCCATAGCGCCATTGATTCCGGAAATTATTCCATACTGTTTGGGATCATCACTTCAAAAAATTCCTCTGAAGGCGCTAAGAACCTTCCCATATTCTCTCGCATAAGCCTGATGCGCACCGCCAATGCCCTTAAGCGTATGAACATCAACACTTCTGTCGCGTTCATCAAAGACAATGTCGCACGAACCTAATGGAATTCGCCATGCACCAGACACCCGAAACCAAAGAAGAATACAGCGCCAAGATACCAGCCCTGCAAGTCCTCTCGAACCTGGGCTGGAGCTATCTTTCCCCGTCCGAGTGCCTGGGCAGGCGCGGATCGAATCGCGAGGTGCTGCTCAAGGATGAGCTGGTGCGTGCGCTCCAGACGCGGCGGTTCGAGTGGGATGGACAATGGCACTCCCTGTCCACCAACGCCATCGAGCAGATCGTGCGGGAACTCTCCACGCCGGGGCTGAACGAGGGGCTGCTCACCGCCAACGAGCGGATATACGACAAGCTGATCCTCGGCGTGACCGTGAAAGAGTTCATCGGCGGCAAGCCTGTCCAGCCCACCATACCCATCATCGACTGGAACACCCCGGAGAACAACCTGTTCCACGTCACCGAGGAGATGGAAGTCATCTCTTCCGGCGGGACGCACAAGCGCATCCCCGACCTCGTGTGTTTCGTTAATGGCATTCCCCTGGTGGTCATCGAGGCGAAGCGTCCTGAGTCCGGCAATCCGAACAAGTCCATGCTGGACGAAGGGATCAGCCAGAACATCCGCAACCAGAAACCCGACGAGACACCGCACTTGTTTTGCTATGCGCAGCTGCTTCTGGCGGTCAGCAACACCGATGGACGCTACGCCACCACCATGACCCCGAAAAAGTTCTGGTCCATGTGGCGGGAAGAGGAACTGGAAGACGCGGTATTTCATCAAATCAAGAACCAGCCTCTTGCGGACGAAACCAAGAACGCCATCTTCGCGGATCGTCCCGCATCCATGCGGAGCTATTTCGAATCGCTCTGGTCCCAGGACGTGCTTCCCACCGACCAGGATAAATTGCTGGTCAGTCTGCTCGGGAAGGGCCGGCTGCTGGAGATGGTCCGGTACTTCATCATCTTCGACAAGCGGGTCGGGAAGATCGTGGCCCGGTATCAGCAAGCGTTCGGGGTCAAGTCCATGCTTGAGCGGGTGAAACATCTGGACAAGCGCGGCAGTCGTGAAGGCGGCGTCATCTGGCACACCACGGGTTCGGGTAAGTCCTTCACCATGGTCTTTCTGACCAAGGCATTGCTGCTGGAACCGGAGTTGAAGAACTGCCGGGTGATCATCGTCACGGACCGGGTGGACCTGGAAAAGCAGCTTTCCAAGGTGTTCCTTACTGGCGGGGCGTTCGGATCGGTGATCGCCACCAAGAAGGAAGGCGAGAAAGCCAAGGCGCGCACCGGGCGCGACCTTGCCCAGCGGATCGGGAAGGGAACCGAGCGGATCATCTTCACGATCAACGCCAAGTTCAATACCGCGTCCAAGCTGGCCGAGTGTTACAACCCCAGCGACAAGATCATCGTGCTGGTGGACGAGGGACACCGCAGCCAGGGCGGTGAAGCCCACGAACGGATGCGCAAGTCCCTGCCCAACGCCTCCTACATCGCGTTCACCGGTACGCCCCTGCTCAAGGATGACAAAACGCAGAACAAGTTCGGTCCCATCATCCACGCTTATACCATGCAGCGGGCTGTGAAGGACAGGACCGTGACGCCGCTGCTCTATGAGGAACGCCGCCCCGAACTGGATGTGAACGAATCCGCCATCGACAACTGGTTCGACAAGATCACCGCCCGGTTGAGCGAAGAGCAGAGGACGGACCTCAAGAAGAAATTCGCGAATAAGGGCGCTATCTACGGGTCCGAGAACCGCATTGAACTCATTGCCTGGGACATTGCGACGCACTTTTCGGACAATATCAAATCGCTTCGAATGGGGCTCAAGGCACAACTCGCCACGGACTCGAAGCTGAGCGCGATCCGTTTCAAGAAATACCTGGACCAGACAGGACTGGTGACGAGCGCGGTGGTCATCTCGCCCCCTGATACGCGTGAAGAGCATTCCGAGGTGAACGAAACGGACCTGCCCGAGGTTCAGCAGTGGTACAAGGACACCGTGGGCAATCCATCCAACGCCGAGAAGTACGAGCGTGATGTCATCGAGAGCTTTGCCAGCGACAAAGGCGTGGACATCCTGATCGTGGTGGACAAGCTCCTCACCGGGTTCGACGAGCCGAGAAACACGGTCCTGTACATCGACAAGCTCCTGAAGGAGCACAACCTGCTTCAGGCAATCGCCCGAGTGAACCGGCTCCATGAAGCCAAGGACTACGGGCTGCTCATCGACTATCGGGGCATCTTGCAGCAACTCGACACCACGCTGAAGAATTACCAGGACCTGCAAGAGCGGACACAGGGTGGGTACGATGTGGACGATATCGATGGACTCTACCATCAGGTCAGCACGGAGTATAAGCGACTGCCAAATCATCACAAAACGCTGTGGTCGTTTTTCAAGGACGTGCAGAACAAGCAGGACCTGGAGCAGTACCGCCAGGTGCTCATGCCCCACTATACCGAGGACGACGAGGGAACCAGCGTCGATACGCGCCAGAAGGTCCGCGAGGATTTCTATCAGGCGCTTACGGAATTCGGTCTGTGCCTGAAGATCGCCCTTTCAACCCGCTCTTTTTATGAGGACGGGAGCTTCAGCGAGAAGGACATCAACAATTACAAGAAGGACCTTCGCTTCTTCACCAACCTGCGAAAGATCGCCAGACAGGACGCCCAGGAGACGGTGGACTACAGTGCCTACGAGGAGCAAATCCGCAGACTCGTGGACAAGCATGTGGTGGGTGAATCCATCCAGGAATCGGAAGGGCTGATCGCCATCGACGAAATCACCACGGAGAACCCCAAGAAATGGACCACGGAGAAGACCCGCAACGAGACGGACATTATCCGCACTCGGGTCAAGAAGACCATCGAGCAGAAACTTGGTGACGACCCCTATGCGCAGAAGGTCTTTTCCGAACTGCTGCGTGAAGCGATTTCCCAGGCCGAGCAGATGTTCAACCACCCCTACAAGCAGTACTCGCTGCTCAAGGAATTTGAAGAACAGGTCAACAGTCGTTCCGTCGCGGGTATCCCTGAGGAGTTGGGAAAGAGCGAGACAGCCAAGGCGTACTACGGGACCTTCCGTCTGGTGCTTGGTGATGACCATTTCGAAGCCATTGCGCCGGAACAGAAGACCCAACTCATCGCGGAAGCCAAAGCTATCGACTCCATTGTCAGTACCGCCGTTGCCGAACACTCCCTGAACCCGCATTCCATGGAATCGTCGATCACGACGGGGATTCTGCCGAGGCTGTTCAAGCTGATGGGCCTGGAAAAAGCCAAGGACGTCATCGAGCATATCATCCAGATTACCCGTGTGCGTTTGGCCCATGGAAAAGAATAGGCTCATCATGCAAACCCTCTCCTATGGCGAAGAGCGGATTCGCTATCAGGTCTGTCATGTCCCGGATCGCGAGGGCAAGGTGGCGATCCATGTCCACCCTGACGGATCGGTCCAGGTGGATGCGCCGATGGACGCTGAACTGGACGAGATAAAGTCTGCTGTTCAGAAACGCGCCCGGTGGGTCATGGAACATATCGTCAAGGCACGGGAGCTTCGTGAGTATGTCCTGCCGCGTGAGTACGTCAGCGGTGAAAGCCACTACTACCAGGGATGGCGTTTTCAGTTGAAGGTGGTGCGCTCAGAGAACGCGAAGGGCTGCGTCAAGCTCCACCGGGGCCAACTCATGGTGGAAGCGGAGGATGTTGGTCCTGCGCGTGTTCGCAAACTGCTACGGGATTGGTATCGAGCAAGGGCACAGGACTACTTCGCCCGGCGACTGAAGAACATTGCCGCCCAAAGCCCATGGCTGGCTGGAGTGCCTGAATGGCGATTGCTGACGATGAAAAAGCAATGGGGTAGCTGTTCTCCCAAGGGGATACTCTCGCTCAATCCCCATCTCGTCAAAGCGCCTCGGGAGTGCATCGAATACGTGCTTCTCCATGAGCTGTGCCACCTACAGGAGCACAACCATAGTCCAAGATTCTACCGTCTCCTGACCGAACAAATGCCGGAATGGAAATCTGTGAAAGCCAAGCTGGACGGGATGTCCGAGCTGTTGCTGAATGAGTAAATGTAGGAAGACATGCTGTAAGATAAAAACATAACCATTTAAAGTAATTAATTTTTATTATCGCAACGATTAGCAGGCCTGACCATAAACCAAGGTAGACTCGACAACAGTGGCATATATCGGTTGTACTCAAAAGCTCGCCACGGAGTTTAAAGACCGTCAGCTAACGGATGATACGATTCAGGCCGGTATCCACGGCTGGCACGCCAACCTGTATCGCTTCTACCGTCGCAAGTCCGTGTTGGCAGTCAACGATGAAACACGCTTTGCGGTGTTTCTGCCCGGCCTACGCACGTCTGAGTTCCAGGATTTTGAGAACCTTTTCCGGGCATGTCTCAAGCGGGAGCTGCTTCGGTTCGGCGTAACAAAAGGCAATGCGGCAAAGGTTTTACTGGCCCTTGGCCCCCTTTCATTCGGCAAGACTCATAACCGCAGCGTTCTGGGTACGATAAACGACATGGCCTTATGTCTGGAAGTCCAGCTGCAGCGACTTGGTGGGTTACCGGAAAATGACGATGACCTGGACTGGCTGAGCAAGTCCATCAACGAAACGCCATGCACATCGAAAGGGCGTCGAGGATACTTCATCCCGGCGGTAGAAATGAACAAACTCGCTTCTCTGCTTTGACGCCGGGGGCAAAGCTTGGCTTTCCACGAACGGACCACCGCAAGCGGAATAGGATTAACAGCGCCCCTCCTCGTGGCATATTGTAGCCACACGCAGGAGGCAGCATGCAGGAAACCATCCGGGCGCGCGTCGACACCGCCCTCAAGAACAAGTTTGAAGCCATCGCCAAAAGCCAGGGCAAGAACTCCAGCCACTTGTTGCGCGAATTCATGGTCGATTTCATCAATCGGCACGAGGAGCGGGAGAAGCGCCGCGCCGAGACCCTGCTGGCCATCGAGAGCATTGAGGCTGGCCGGTACATTGACGGCGATGCGGTCTTTGCCTGGCTGGACAGTTGGGGATCAGAAACCGAGTCGGATGCCCCTGCATGCGAATAAGATTCTCTCCGGAGTCGGTTGAGGATCTGAAACGGCTGCACGACTTCCTGGCGCGTCATGATTCGGAGGTGATCCGTACCACCGTACTGAACCTCAAATCGGCCATCAGCCGCTTTGCCGAAATGTTCCACATCGGGCGCCCCCTTGAGGACATCGACGAGGCGCGGGAGTTCGGGTTCGGTCGCTATGTGGTCCGCTCCCTCGCCAAAAGCGAGGCGGTCTATATCCTGCGGTTCTGGCACACGAAAGAGTCACGATAACTGTCGCTTCGCACGAAAAACAGGGGCCGCTCGGCATGACAGGCCAAGCAAATACGGTCCACAATCAGGACGTGACCCAACCGCTTCCCGACGGGAATCCCCCCGACGCGCGGGAGAACTGACCGGGTTCGCAGGTGGGGCATTGGCATTCGCGGAGTTCGCCAAGCGAGGCGCGAGCAGGCGGGCGGTCCGACGCGTGCAAAACGCACGCGAGGAATTGCTCGGCGCGCGGCGACAAAGCCAGTCACGGGAATTCCCGCCCGCTGTCAGGGGATGTCGAGGCCGAGCTGCTTATACTCGTTGATTTTGTTACGCAGGGTGCGCACGGAAATGCCGAGCAGGTCGGCGGCCTGGGTGCGGTTGCCGCCGGTCTCGTTCAGGGACTTGAGCACCAGCCGTTTTTCCATTTCGTGCAGGGGCATGACGGAAACGGCCTCCTCGGCGGTCTCGGGCAGGGCGTTGTCGGTTTCGGTCGAGGCCTCTCCGAAATCCTCCGGCTGCCAGGCGTCCGGGTCGATGAGGAAATGGGAGGTGGCGATGGGTCCGGAACCGGCCAGGAGCACGGCCCGTTCCATGAGGTTCTGGAGTTCGCGGACGTTGCCGGGCCAGTCATATTCCAGGAGCCACTTCTTGGCTTCCTCGGAAAAGGCCAGCCGTCCCAGGCCGTACGCCGCGCAGTATTTGGCCACGAAAAACTCCGCCAGCAACAGGGTATCCTCACCGCGTTCGTTCAGGGCGGGCAGTTTCAGCGGAATGACGTTCAGCCGGTAGAAAAGGTCCTGGCGGAACTTGCCTTCGCGCACGGACTGTTCAATGTCGCGGTTGGTGGTGGCCAGCACGCGCACGTCCACGCTCACGGTTTCCACGCCGCCCACGCGGTCGATCTCGCCTTCCTGAAGCACGCGCAGCAGCTTGGCCTGGAGTCCCAGGTCCATTTCCGTAATTTCGTCCAGGAGCAGGGTTCCGCTTGAAGCCAGCTCGAACTTGCCGAGTTTGCGGTTGATGGCTCCGGTGAACGCGCCCTTTTCATGGCCGAAGAGTTCGGATTCCAGCAGGTGTTCGGGCAGAGCCGCGCAGTTCACAGCCACAAAGGGCCGCTCCGCACGGTCGGAATGGTGGTGCAGAAAACGGGCGAACATCTCCTTGCCCGTGCCGGACTCGCCGGAGATGAGCACTGTGGCTTTGGAGCGGGCCACCTGCTTTGCCAGGGCCAGCACGCGCAGCAAGGCCGGATGCTTGCCGATGATCTGGAAACTTTTCGCCCCGCCCGCAGCGGGCGGGGTCGCCTCGCGGCGGGGGGTGTCCCTCCGTGCGGCTTCGGCGGGTTCCGGTTCGGGCCGGGGGTCGTGGTTACGAGGCAGCACGGCCTTGATTTTTTCATAGAGTAACGGTTCGAGCCAGTAGTCGCGCGCGCCCAGTTCCAGGAAGCGCTGGGCCTCGTCCGCCGTGCCCCCACGGGAAAAGACGACCACGGGCGGAAAATCCGGATCGGCCTGGGCCTCGGCGAGCAGCTTCTCCGCAGTGAAACCCTGAAGGATCGGACGACAAAAGACCACAACGGGCGCGGACTTGCGGATGAAGTGCAATGCGCCGTTGAGATTGTCGGCCAGCCCGGCCTGGAGCCCGGCTTCCTTGAGGGTGGGGAAGATGCCGGTAACGGCCTGTGGCTCCGCCACGAACAATATCGTCTTTGAGGACATGTCCCTTCTCTTATCCGCAACCGGGAATCATTTCAATATCAATACATGGTCCGCTTGCTCGCGCCCAGGGCTTCTGCTACCTAGAAATCCGTCCCGGATTCCGGCTTCGCGATTGCCCGCCCGGCCCCTGACGCTCTCTGTCCAGCCGATTCCTTCGGCAGACCCCTCATTGAGTGGCGTCTCCCGGACATCGCGACGCAGGGACCGCGCGTACGAAACCGGGGTGCATCCCCGGCCGTGCGGAACCTCTTGTCCTTTTGCACTGGAAACATCATGCGGAAACTGCTCGTCAATCTCCTGATGCCCCTGGCCAGCGTGCTGCTGGTGTACCTGGTGGTCGAATTTGTTTTTTTCCCCTTTCTGCTTGACCGGCTGCCCCAGAATCTTTTTCATTTCATGCCGCGAGAACTCCGTGTGCTTGGCCAAACCTCCAAGGCCGGTCTGCTGCCCCGGCCCGGCTATCTCGCCATCGCGGGTGACTCCTATGCCCAGGGCAAAGGGGACTGGTTTATCCGCAATGGATACGACCGAAACTCCAAGTTTCAGGCCACGCATCTGCTCCACGATGCTCTGGGCGTGGACTGCCTGACCTTCGGCCGCAGCGGCGCAAGCAGCTACGACGGGCTGGTGCTGGAACCGCTGCAAGTTTACCATCGCCTGAACCGCATCGGCCTGAAGCTGCCCCAGCCCGGCGTCATGCTGCTCTATTTCTATGAAGGCAACGACATCAGCGACAACAAGAATTTTCTCGACGACCACATGCGGTCGGAAAGCTTCGACCAGCCAAAGACGCCCGAGCAGTATCACGAGATGTTGGAATTGCTCATTAAACGCCATGCGGACGGCGCTCCGCGCGAACCCGGCGACGGCCTGCTCTTCGGGAATATGATCCTGCGACTTTTGCGCGACCGCGTCTACTACCCCCTGACCCGCAAAATTGTGGACCCGGACCCGCTGCGCTCCCCCGGAGTCATTAACCGCATCGTGCTTGACTCGGGCATCATGCCCGTGCCGGACAAACTCCAGGGGCCGCCTCTGGACGCCGGACCCCAGGTTCTGAAGCGCGGGCTGGTCATGTTCCGACAGGCCGCTCTGACCATCCGCGACCAGTTTCCCAACACGCGGATGTTCATCGTCTACGTGCCCTCGCCCCTGTCCTGCTATTCCTGGGACGGCGATCTTGTCAGCGCGGAGCGCCTGCAAGCCCCCGCGCCCAAGCAGGATGTGACCGTTCTGAGCCATTCCCTGGCCGCAACCCTCCGGACCTTTGCCGAACAGAATGGATTCGGCTTCGTGGACACCCTGCCCGCCCTGAGTCGCGAGGCGGCCCACACCTTGCTGCACGGACCGCGCGACTGGGACCACTTCAACCGCGCGGGCTACGAGGCCTTTACCGAGGCGATCCTGAACGCCATCGGACCACAACTCCGCGCAACCACGGAAAACTAGCCATGCTGCCGCCGAACATCCCGATCCTTTGCTACCATGATGTGAGCCCGGCCCGTGGAAGTCTCTCTTTGGAGCGCTTTTGCGAACACCTCGACGCGCTCCGGGACGACGGCTGGCGCAGCATCACCGCCAGGGAACTCTACGACGTGGTCACGGGCAAGCGCCCCGTGCCGCGCAAGGCCCTGGTCCTGACCTTTGACGACGGCCACTGGAGCAATTTTCTACGCGTGGCCCCGGAGCTGGAAAAACGCGGACTCAGCGGCGTGTTCTTTGCCGTGACGGATTTCATCGTCCCCGGGACTGCCCGGACCCTGGCCGACGCCCCAGCGGACAAACCCATGCCTGATTGTTTTCGCGATGCCTTGACACTTCAAGATTATTCGCAATTCATCAACGAAGGCGAAATTCAAGCTCTGCTTTCCGCTGGGCACGAAGTCCATGCGCACGGCGCGCGCCACCAGGGCTGCTTCCGGACCCTGGCCCCGCGCGGCCCCCTGGGCACGCCCAAGGCGCACTGGGCCTCGGTGGGCATCTATCCGGACCCCAGGCCGGGCCTGCCCAGCTTCGAAGTGGGCAGCGCCTATGTCTATGACGGATTCTGGCCCGCCTCTGCGGACCAGGAACCGCGCTTTGTCCGCCGAAGCGAGGCCGAACGGCTGGAATTCTGCCGCCGGGACTTTTCCCGCAGCCTGGAGCGCATCCGTGACCTGAACCGCTGCGATGTACAGCTTTTCTGCTGGCCCTGGGGCAATTCCGACGCCAAGGCCGAAAGCGAACTCAAGCAAGCGGGATTCCAGGGGGCCTTTACCCTGGAGCGCGGCCCCAACGTGCGCGGCACAGACCCTTTTCGCCTGAAGCGCATCGGCGTGGCCTCGGGCAAGAGCGGAAAGTGGCTCCAATCCCGGCTGCGCATGTATTCGTCCGCGCCCGGCGCGCTGCTGTTCTTCAAAAAGCTGCGCAAGCGCCCGGACATTTCCCACGTGCTCCTGGCCACGGATTCAACCAAGATTTCCGGCGGCAGTCGCCAGTTGATCAATAACGCCGTGGCCCTGCACAATCTGGGCATGCGCGTCACGGTCTGCGTGCCCAAGGCTTCGCCCATTGCGGCTGAACTGCCCGAGGGCGTGGCCCTGGAACACTTCGACCGGTTCCGGCAGCCTCTATGCGCCGCCAGCTTTCTTTTCCGCTTCTGTCGAGAGCGGGCCGTGGACGTGGTCCACACCTTCCACAACAAGGCCTACAAGCCTGCGATTCTGGCCCGCATGGCCGGTTTTCTCGCGGGCCGTTCCTTCCGTTTGTTCATCAATCGGGGCGTGATCTTCAAGGCCAATGCCCTGTTCGGGCTCTGGTCCCGGCTCGCCAGCGGCATGATCGTGAACTCCTTTGCCTGCGCCGACTCGCTGCGCAAACTCGGCGTGCCGGGAAAACGGCTGAACGTGGTCTACAACGCCTTTGCGCCTGGGCCGAGCGCTCCGCCGGACCGGGAGGCGCGCAAAAAACGCGGGCTGCGCGTGCTCTGCCTGGGCAACGAGGCCCCGGCCAAGGGATTGGACGTGTTTTTGGCGGCGGTGGCGGATTACGTACAGCGCTTTGACGCGCGCGACGTGGAATTCGTGGTGGCAGGCGCGCGCAAACTCGGGCCGATGCTGCAAGACCTGCCTGCCGAGGTCCTGGCTCGGGTGCGCGACGCCGGAGTCGTGCCCCATGCCGAGGCCCTGGACCTGCTGCGCCACTCGGACCTGCTGGTGATCCCCTCGCGCCAGGAGAGCATGCCCAACGTACTGCTGGAGGCCTTCCACTCCGGCCTGCCTGTGGTCTGCACCCGTGCGGGCGGCATTCCCGAACTGGTTCGGGACGGCGAAAACGGCCTGCTCTGCGCGCTGGAGGACGCGGTTTGCCTGTCTGAGAAAATCCGGTATCTTGTTGAGAGTCGCGAGGAGCGCCTGCGCATGGGCCGCCTGAACCAGGAGTTTCTCGCCAGCCGGTTCACCAACAGGAATAAAGGCCTGAATCTTTTGCGGGTCTACCATGGCCTGCATCTGGCCGCTTTGCCCGAACTGCCTGTTCCGGCTCCCGTTTCAGACCCAGTCCCGACCTCTGGCACGCACGAAGAAGACTCCCAGGCGGAATGAGCGGCGCACGCTCCGCCACGGCGGCATGGATCGTGACTTTTTGCCCGGCGACGGTTTAACCTGATGGTTGTTTGACCCGGCGGCAACCGTACGTTCAGCCCCCGGAGGGAGCATGCACCCGAGCCTGTTCACCCGCGACCCCGAAACCCTCTTTGACGCCCTGCCCCCCGCGGTGCAGGACAAACTCGCCATTGGCTCCTGCGGCGTGCTGCATCTCCTGGACATGGCGGACCAGGGTCTGGCCGCGCCCCACAACGACGCGCTCGGCGCGGTCTATGCGGACATGCTGCTTTCCGCCCTGGGCGACAGCCCCCTCAGTGGCGAACGGGCCGCGCGGGTTCTGGCCGGGCCTGAATTGCCCGCACTTCTTGGCCCGGAGCGCTGCGCCCTGCTCCGCAGGCTTGCCGATTCCTGGCAACGCCCCGAAAGCCTTTCCTACCTGCGCAAGCTGATGCTGCGCCGGGAGATGCCCAAACTGCGCGGTTTTCTCGCGGACCGCATCACCGCGGAACCGGCCAATCTTTTCTGGCGTGAACAGGCCCTGACTCTGGCCGTTTCCGAAGCGGATCCGGACTTCGCCGCGTGGGCTCTGGACAGCGACGTGTTGCGTGCCTTGACTTCCGTGCTGGCCGCCGCCCGCTGGCAGGTCGCTTTTCTGGCGGGCGATCACGCGCAGGCCGCGCGGCTCGCCGAGGAAACCTCCCCCCTTTTCGGCTTGGGCTTTGCGCGGACGCGTGCCGCCGAGGCCGTGCTGGCCCAGGGCGGGCGCGACGCCGGAACGGAGTTGCTCCTGGAGGCCCTGGCTGCCTCACCCTGGCGAACCAATGAACTTCTGCGCGCCGCCGAACTGCTCGATGGCCTGGACCAGGCCCTGATCCCCATGCGCGGAGCGATCCGCATCCTGATCTACACTTGGAACAAGGCCGACGATCTGAATTCCACCTTGAACGCTCTGGCCCGCTCCGACCTGGGCCTGGCCCAGATCGTGGCCCTGAACAACGGCTCCACGGACCACACCGCCAAAGTTCTCGCACACTGGCAGAACGAACTGGGCCGGGACCGGATGCGCATCGTGGAACTGCCCGTGAACATCGGCGCGCCGGCCGCCCGCAACTGGCTGCTGCATGCGGAAGCCGGGGACGCGGACTGGCTGGTCTATCTGGATGACGACGCCATTGTGCCCAAGGACTGGCTCGGTCGCTTCGGCGCGGCTGTGCTGCGCCAGCCCGAGGCCGGAGTCTGGGGCTGCCGCGTGGTGGACGAGGGGAACCCTCTGCTGGTCCAGTCCGCCGATTACCACTTGCTTTCTCCGTGTGCGACGGTGGCGCAGGGTCTGGATTTTTCCCGTACCGAACCGCACCCCTTCAAGCTCTCCAACCTCCAAATCCAGGGTTTGGATCGCGGACAGTTCAACTACCTGCGGCCCTGCGCCTCGGTCACAGGCTGCTGCCATCTGTTCCGGCGCGAGCGTCTCCTGGAAGACGGCGATTTTTCCCTTTATCTTTCTCCGTCGCAATACGACGACATGGAACGGGACCTGCGCATGCTCGCCAAAGGGCGGCTCGCGGTCTATCAGGGACATTTGCGCATCCAGCAC
The DNA here is from genome assembly GCA_050251775.1 of Desulfovibrio sp. GTDB lineage: Bacteria > Desulfobacterota > Desulfovibrionia > Desulfovibrionales > Desulfovibrionaceae > Paucidesulfovibrio. The sequence continues at coordinate 55,303 of JBFWMD010000001.1, read as the reverse complement.
AAGAAGAGCACGGGGCGCAGCACCCTGTTGCCAGGGCACGAAAACGCCAATGCCCTAGGGAATCGCTACAAAATGCAGGTGCTGCACGACGCGGAGGAGATCGGCGACTCCACGCGGATCGAAAACCATGCCCTGCGGGCCGACCTTCGCGAGCGCATGGAACGCGTGCGCCCCGCACTGGAGCAACGATGCGCGACCGCTCACGACTCGTAAAGGATACCCCGCCACGGGACTCGGGTCCGGTGCTGCACTGGATGCGCCGGGAATTCCGGGTTCAGGACAACCCTGGGTTGCTCTTCGCGCATCAACTGGCTGCGGAAACCGGTTCCGCCCTCGGGGTGATCGTCTGCCTGCCCAAACCGGAAAACCTGCCTTCGCAACGCCAACTGCGCTTCCTCCTCGACGGGCTGCGCCCGCTGCAACACTCCCTGCAAACGCTCGGCATTCCTTTTTTTCTCCGTGCGGGCGATCCCGGTCTGGCCGTGGCCCAAGTGGCCCTGGCCTGCAAAGCGCGCGTGCTGACTACGGATTTCGATCCGCTGCGCCCTGCGCGGATCAGCCTGGACCGGCTCTGCCAAACCCTGGATTTGCCCATCTGGGAAACGGACGGTCGGAACATCGTGCCCTGCTGGCTCGCTTCCGGGAAAAAAGAATACATGGCCCGGACCATCCGACCCAAAATCCATCGGCTCCTGCCCGAATTTCTTTCCAGCCTGCCCGGGTTGCCACCGGCTCCGGCCTCCTGGCCCGCCACTGTGGACCCGCCGGACTGGAATGCCGCAAAGGCCCATCTGGCCCAGGCCTATCCCGCCCGGCCCGTGGACTGGGTCCGAGGCGACGCCGAACCCGGCGAAGCCCAGGCCCGAGCGCGCCTGCGCGACTTTGTGGCTACGCGGCTGCGCGGCTATGCGGAAAACCGCAACGACCCTGTCAAGGACGCCTCTTCCCGTCTGTCGCCCTGGCTGCACTTTGGCTTCCTGTCGAGCCTGCGCGCGGCTCTGGAAGCGGCGAGTTCCCTGGCTCCGCAGGAGGACAAGGACGCTTTTCTGGAGGAACTCATTGTCCGTCGCGAACTCGCGGATAATTTCTGCTGTTACGAGCCGCACTACGACCGGTTGGAAGCCTGTGCGGCCTGGGCGCGTGCGATCCTGGACAAGCACCGCGAAGACATACGATCATACCTGTATGATTTCGAAGAATTGGAATCCGGGAAAACCCATCAACCCCTTTGGAACGCAGCCCAGCGGCAACTCGTGGACCACGGCTTCCTGCACGGCTACATGCGTATGTATTGGGCCAAGAAAATCCTGGAATGGACCGCCACCCCGGAACAGGCGCTGCAAACGGTCATCACGCTCAATGACCGCTGGTCCTTGGACGGCATGGACAGCAACGGCTATGCCGGAGCGGCCTGGAGCATCTGCGGGGTGCATGACCGTGGCTGGATGGAGCGACCGGTTTTCGGCACGATCCGCTATATGAATTCCAATGGAGCGCGCCGAAAATTCGACGCTGCGGAGTATGTGCGGCGTTTTGCAGGGCCGGAGCAGGCCCGAATGTTTACCAAACGGCGCTAGGAACGCCGCAGGAGTTCGTCCAGAAGCTTGCGGGCCTGTGCGTTGTCCGGGTTGGCCTCCAGAGCGTCCTTGAGATACTGTTCGGCCCGGGGCATGCTCCCGGCACGATAAAAGACATTGGCAAGATTGTAGCTCACGCGATCATTGCCCTTATGGAACTCCGGGTTGAGCTTCACGGCCCTGGCAAAGCTGTTCACAGCGTCCTGAGTCCGACCGCCCTCGAAATAGGCCACGCCGACGTTGTAATGCAGGCCTTCGTCGTCCGGAGCAATCCTCAGGGCCTTGCGGTAATTCTCGATGGCCTCCTCCCACTTCCCCTGAAGTTTGAGCGCGATTCCCAGGCGGTTAAAGGTTTCCAGATCCGACCGCGTCAGATTGTCCTTTTTGGCTTCGATCATCCTGCTCAGATATTTTTCCGCCAGATAGGGGGAACGGCCCTGAACCCGTTGGGCAATGCTCTCGGCCATGCTCTCAATGATGGCCGAAGCCTCGCGCGTGGCGCATTCTATGGCCTGATCGAAATATTTTTCCGCGGAATCCATCTCTCCGCGCACCAGATGCACCTCGCCGATGTCGCGTTTTCGTTCGGCGTGCAACGGGGAAAGCTTGTCCAATTTTTTCAGATAGCTCAGGTAGATGTCATTGTCTGCCCCCTGGTAAAAGGCCGCCAGCCGCTTGAGCGGTTCAATGAAAAGCTTCGCGCTTTCATGGGCCTCCAGATATGCCTCCAACGCGCGGTCGCGTTTGCCCAGCCCCAAAAAGGCGTCGCCCTTGAGCATCAGTCCTGTGGGGCTGCCCGGCTTGATCTTGAGAATCTTCTCGCACAGGGGCAGGACCTTGTCATATTGACGCGCAAGCAACATCCGCTTGGCCAAGTGCACGATTTCCGTCAACTTGCCCTGGGGCCGGATGGTGAAGGCCATTTTTTCGATGATGTTGTTTACGGAGGCGGGCTTGGCAATGACGTTGTTGGCGCCGACCTCGTAAAGGTAGGCGATGTCCTCCCTGCGCCCTTCGGAAACCAGGGCGATGATCTTGATCTCGGGATTCTGCGCCTTCAGGGTGATGATGAAATCCGTGGTCAGTTTGCCGCGCAGCATTCCTTCCACGAACAGCAGCACGGGATGACCATGATCCAGGTGCGCTTTCAGGGGTTTGACCACTGCTGCAGGCGAATCGTAGCTTTCCAGCAGATCCTGCTTCAAACCCAGAGTTTTGTTCAGTGTCGCTCTCAGGTTCTTTTTGAAAAGCTCATCATCGGAAACTATGAATACAATACAATTGGGCTTTTCTAGATATTCCAGAACGATACTGTCGTAGCGAGCGGTTTGGATCATTCAACTCCCCCTTGCTGTACAGTACACGAAGTCTCGCATGGCGGCAACATGATGCCATGTATCGTCCGCTTGCGGCGATGCCCATATGCTGAGAACTACAGTGAAACACTGGGTTACCATGTTAAAATTTCCCAGAAAAGTTCCACTACACCCAAAAGATTACCGGGCGCATTACAAAGCACGGGTTCCTCTCGTCTCGGACCGACATCTAACAGACGTGACGTGGACGAAAAATGCTCGGGAAGATGAAGAAAAACGGGAAGGGAAAGGGTAGCCGTGCCTATTGATACAGAAAACGCGTGCTCTGGGCCGGGCTCGCGCCCAAAAAAGCGGCCAGGGAGCTTGCCGCCTCCGAGCCAAGAAGCCGATCCAGCAGCGGAACGTCTTCGGGAGGACCTTCGTAGAAATTCGGACGTTCGGTCATCTGGCAAAGCTCCATGAGCCGTGCCAGGGCAACCTCAAATCCACCGAGTTCGTCCACCAGTCCGTTCTCCCTGGCCTGTCTCCCGGTGAACACACGACCGTCCGCCAGGGCGGCCACCACATCCTTGCGCATGTGCCGGGCAACGGCCACGTCGGACACAAACTGGTCGTGCATGTCCCGGATCAGGCCCATGAGCTGTTCGCGCTGCTCATCCGAGAGGGGTTCCAGCGGGGAGCCCGCGCCCTTGTTCGCGCCCGAGGCCAGGAGAACCCGGCGCACGCCCAGTTCTCCGGCCAGTTCGCTGAAATCAACATATTCCATAAGCACGCCGATGGAGCCGGTCACACTGCCGGGGTTGGCCACGATGAGGGTAGCCGGGCAGGAGGCGTAGTAGCCGCCGGACGCGGCCACGGATCCATACGAAGCCACCACGGGCTTGACCTCGGCCAGCTCGCGCACGGCGCGGAACATCTCCTGGGAAGGCGCCACAGCCCCGCCCGGAGAATCCACGCGCAGGAGCACGCCCTCCACATCGTCGTTGTTGCGCAGCTCCCGCAAAAACTCCACCACATCGCGCCCGTCCAGGATCATGCCCGTGAGCTGGACAACCCCGACAGTGCGGCCCGCCACACTGCCCGGATCAATCCGGAGCGCACGAAAAATGGCCGAGGCCCCCGTAACGAGGACCACGGCCATAATCATTAACGCGAATCCGAACAGGAGCGGATGGCGCGCGGAGAAGCGAGCCTTAGGCTTCATCCTCGCCGGACTCCTCGTCCTCGCCCTCAGCACGGGCTTCCTCGGCGGCTTCCAGCTTCTGACGCAGGAGGTCTCCCAGGGTGTTGCCGGTCTCGGGGGCGCCGGTGGAGTAGCCCTTGGCCGCGGGAGCCGGGCGACGGCGCTGCTCGGCCTCATCCTTGATCTGCTTGATGGACAGGCCCAGACGGCGCTCGTCCGCGGACACATGGATGACCTTGGCTTCGATGCTGTCGCCTTCCTTGTAGAGCTCGGAAGGGCTCTTGATCTTCTTGCGGCTGATCTCGGAGACGTGGACCAGGCCCTCGATGCCTTCCTCCACCTCGACGAACAGGCCGAAGTCGGTGATGTTGGTTACCTGGCCGGTGATCAGCTGACCCACGGGGTACTTGGCCGGAACCTGGGACCAGGGGTCCTCGGTGAGCTGCTTCACGCCCAGGGTGAACTTCTCGTTCTCCTTGTCCACGGTCAGGACCTTGGCCTGGACAACATCGCCGGCCTTGTAGACCTCGGAAGGATGCCGGATCTTCTTGGTCCAGGAGATGTCGGACACGTGGATCAGGCCGTCGATGCCCTCCTCAATGCCGATGAACACGCCGAACTCGGTGATGTTCTTGATGGCGCCCTCAAGGATGGTTCCCTCGGGGTACTTCTCGGCGACCACATCCCACGGATTGGGCTTGATCTGCTTCATGCCCAGGGAGATGCGCTTCTTGTCGGGATCGACGCCGAGGACCACGACCTCGACCTCGTCGCCCACATGCACCATCTGGGAGGGGTGACGCAGCTTGCGGGTCCAGGACATCTCGGAGATGTGGACCAGACCCTCGACACCGGTTTCCAGTTCCACGAACGCGCCGTAGTCGGCCAGGTTCGTGACCACGCCGGTGAAGCGGGCGCCCTCGGGGTACTTGCCGCCGATGTTTTCCCACGGATCGGCCGAGAGCTGCTTCAGGCCCAGGGAGACCTTCTGGGAGTCGCGGTCGAAGTTCAGGACCTTCAGCTTCAGTTCATCGCCCAGTCCGACCATCTCTTTGGGATGGCGGATGCGCTTCCAGGACATATCGGTGATGTGCAGCAGGCCGTCGAGACCGCCGAGGTCCACGAACACGCCGTATTCGGTGATGTTCTTGACCTTGCCGGTGACGATCTGCTCCTCGGCGAGGGTCTCCAGCAGCTTTTCGCGCTGTTCGCCGCGCTGCTCCTCGAGGAGCACCCGGCGGGAAACGATCACGTTGGAGCGACGGCGGTTGATCTTCAGGATCTTGAACTCGTACTCCTGGGAGACGAGCGCGTCCATGTCGGGCACGGGGCGCAGGTCCACGTGGGAGCCGGGCAGGAAGGCCTCCACGCCGCCGAGATCAACGGTGTAGCCACCCTTGATGCGGCGCATGATGCGGCCCTTGGTGATGTTGTCCTTTTCCTGAAGCTCTTCAAGGCGATCAAAGAGCTGCATCCGCTTGGCTTTTTCACGGGAGAGATGAATGGTGCCTTCGCCTTCGTCCTTATTGGAGACGAAAACGTCCACCTTGTCGCCGACGGCCACGGTCAGGTTGCCTTCCGCGTCGAGGAACTCCCCGACCGGAATCTGGCCTTCGGACTTGAAATTGACATCCACGAGAACGTGGTCCTTGTCGATCTTGACCACTTCGCCCGGGACGATGCTGCCTTCTTCGAGATCCCCGAATTCAGGGCTCAGGTAGTCCTCAAGCGCTTTCTCAAAACTCATCTCCATTTCAGGAGACTCGGGGGAAACATTCTGTTTCGCTGTTTCTTCCATGGGTTACCTCCACGACATAACCTCGGACAGTGTATTTTTGCGTCGCGCACAGAACCCGGTCCTCAATCACGGCTTGGAATCGCTCCGAGGTCGGCGAAGCCCTGATTGCCCGGTCGGTCCGAAGACCGCAGCCCGGCGCCGCGACGCGGCTGTGTTGCACCGGGACAAAACGTTCCGGCACGAAAAAAGCTCATTATCTGAAAACGGGTTGCCTGTAAACCGTTTTCCCCTTTTGGCGGCCCGGAACACGCCCCCGGACGCCCGCTCCGGACAACGAAAAACGGCCGCCCGAAAGCGGCCGGTTGCCTGCGTTCCAAAAGGCTCGCAATCAGGTCTTGCAGCGGTGTTTCACGTTCACGCCCTCGACGATGAAGACCACGCTTTCAGAAATGTTCGTGGCCAGATCCGCGATGCGCTCCAGATGGCGGGCGCTGAGGATCGAGTGGACCCCCCGCTCGACCACGCGGGTCTCCGTGACCATGCTGGAAATGTATTCCTTGAGCAGCTTGATGTTCAGATCGTCGGCTTCGTTGTCCATGATGCAGACCTTTTCGGCCAGCTTCACGTCCCGGTCCACAAAAGCCTTTACGGCCAGGGAGACCATGGTCTTGGCCGTCTCCGAAAGCAATTCCATCTTCTGGTTGAAGGGCAGGGGCGGCCGGGTGGCCAGGAACAGGGTCCGGTGGGCCAGATTCACGGCCTCGTCGCCCAGGCGCTCCAGGTTGATGGTGATGCGGCTCACGCCCACGAGGAAGCGCAGGTCCGTGGCCATGGGCTGGTCCAGGGCCAGGGTCTCGACCACGAAACGGTCGATCTCGTCCTCAAGATTGTTGATGTCGCAGTCATGGTTGATGACTTCCTCGGCCAGTTCGCCGTCCAGCTCGAACATGCCCTTGATGGCGTTGTGCACGGCCTTCTCGCTCAGGGCGGCCATGCGCAGCACGAGCATCTTCAATTCTTCGAGCTTGTGCGAAAAATGCGCTCTCTGTTCCATGCGTCCCTCTCTCTCTAGCCGAAGCGGCCTGTAATGTAGTCTTCGGTCTGCTTGTTCCTGGGCTTGGTGAACATGGACTTGGTCGTGTCCACCTCGATGAGCCTGCCCATGTAGAAAAAGGCCGTCCGGTCCGACACGCGAGCCGCCTGCTGCATGGAGTGCGTCACGATGATGATCGTGAAGTCGCGCTTCAGCTCGTGGATCAGGTCCTCGATCTTCTGGGTGGCGATGGGGTCGAGCGCCGAAGCGGGCTCGTCCATGAGCAGCACTTCCGGCTGCACGGCAAGGGCGCGGGCAATGCACAGGCGCTGCTGCTGGCCGCCGGAAAGGCCCAACGCCGAGGAGTGCAGCCGGTCCTTGACCTCGTCCCAGAGAGCCGCGCCCTTGAGGCTCTCCTCCACGCGGTCGTCGAGAAGACGCTTCTCCTTCACGCCGTTGACGCGCAGGCCGTAGGCCACATTTTCATAAATGGTTTTGGGAAACGGGTTCGGCTTCTGAAAGACCATGCCGATCCGCCGCCGGAGTGCGACCACGTCGATCCCCGGAGCATAGACATCCTCGCCGTCCAGTGTCAGACGCCCTTCGACCTTGGTTCCGGCGATGAGGTCGTTCATGCGGTTGATGCAGCGCAGATAGGTGCTCTTGCCGCACCCGGAAGGACCGATCAGGGCCGTGACCTGATTGGCTTCGAAATCCAGCGTGATGTCTTCGAGGGCCTTGAAGTCACCGTAGAAGAAATTAAGATTGACCGACGAAACCTTGAGTTCGGGCACGTTGCTCTCCCTTTGGCAGTCCGCTTGTGCCCCCCCGATCCGGGGCGGCGTTGCTCTGCCTCTGTTAGCCGGACAGCGTTACGATCCAATGACCCGATTGTTACATTTGGGAAACGAGCGATTTCCGGTCATTTCGCGTCGAATTCGATGCGCAGGCCATCCGCTGTGAGGGATATCCCGGCCAAGGGCATTTTCCCGCCTGCGGCGTCGGTGAAGTAAACCACCAGCCGGAGAAAGTCCTCGTGTTCGCCCATGACGACCTTCTCCACCAATGGGGAATCCACACGGTAGACGTTGGCCCCGACATTGTCCCAACCGCCCGCCAGATCGAAGACCAGCCGCGCGGGCTGCTTGAGCGGGAAGGAACGCGGCTCGGCAGCTGGACGGTCCAGCGGCAGGAAGAGCGTCACCCCTGCGGGCTGGACCATGGCTTCAAGTCGGCCCGCCCGTCCCCTGTCCACCTTGGGTGCGGCAGGCGGTTCGGCCTGCTTCGTTGCGGGCGGTGAGGAAGGTTTCGCGGACGCCTTCGGAGCCGGAGCGTTCGTTGCGGCGGCGGGCTGGTTCCGGGCCGCGGCTGGTGCGGTCTCTGGCACGGAGGGGCGCTCCCGGAGCGCGGGCGCTTGCGCCTCACTCCCCGGCAGAGCCTCGCCCGCACCGGGCCGATGCACGTACTCCGACGGCAGCACGGTGTTGTCCGCAGGCCGGCGGATTTTCCAGGGAGTCTCGCTCCCGTTCGCAAAGGCCGTGCCGAAGCAACACATTGCGGCCAAGGCCGCCAAAAGGAAAATTGATTTCAGGTCTCGTCTGCGCATCCCCGTATCCCGAATTGAATCTTTGGTTCTGTTCATTCTAGGGCAAATGCGGCGCAAACGCAAAGAGGGAAAACCAAAGCTGCAGGCCTTGGCCAGCTCCGACGGCCCGGGGCAAGGCCCGAAACCCTCAGTGGTCGCGACCGGTTCCGCGCGCGGCTCGGGTCCGCCAGCCCAGTTCCGGCAGGTCCACGGCCTGGAAGCGTTCCAGGGCATTGTCCAGACGCAGGGCCTTTTGCCGCGCGAGCGTTCCGCTGCGGACCACTTCCGCGTAGGCGTCTTCGTAGTGCCGCACCAGCATCCGGTCCGCGAAGTGCCGCTCCAACCAGCGCCGCGCCTGGGCTCCCATTTCCCGGACCTCGTCCCGCCGGTCCAGCAGCGCGCGCAGCAGCGGCCCGGCGTCCTCCAGCCGGACGTTCAGATAGGGATGGGAGGTCGTGCCCGACATCTCGGCCAGCACGCGGAGCTGCCGATCATCCAGAAAGGCGCAGACCGGCTTGCCCTGGCTCACGCCTTCCAGACCGGAGAGGTGCATGGACCCGTTGGACATGTCGTCAAGCACGATGCGCGCTTTTTTGCGGCGGCGCAGCACTTCGGCCAGGGGCAGGCCGTGGGCCAGATCAAAGGTGCAGCCCCGTTCGTCCGCCAGCGTGCGCAGCAAGGCCTCCACCTCGGGCGCGCCCTTGGTGTTCCAGCGGTTTTCCCAGGCGCTGGTGAGCTTGGTGGGGCTGAAGAAAACGTCCGTATCCAGCGCTTCGCCCGGACCCGGAGGCAGATATTCGGGGTTGTCCTGGGGCACGAAATTGGGGACCACCAGCGCCCGGGGGTAAAACCGCTCGGGGTAATGGCTGATGACCAGGGCGGGCAGTTCGCAGCCGAGCACGCGCGAAAGGGGCGCGCCCATGCGCTCCGCCACCACCTCTGGAATGGAATGGAACTGCCGGAGCACGAGCTTGCCGCGTTTTTGGAGCGCGCGGAAGTCGATGGGCGCGAAGTCACGCGAATCCAGATCCAGATAGTTGTGCAGGTGCAGGATGTCCGCTTCTTCCGCCGCTCGGAGCGCGGTTTCCGGCGTTTCGGAAAAGACGATGTCGTGCTCGTACCAGCCGAGCTTTTCCAGGGAATAGCGCTCCCGATCCACGAGCCGGGCCGAGTGGGCCGAGTGCGCATTGAGCCCTTGCACCAGTCGCAAAGGCATGCCCGCCAGGGAGTTGGTGGAAAAATGCACTACGCGCACGCCAACCTCACAACGAACCGTTCATTCGTCCCAGCGGCCCCTTGCTCAGGCTCTCGCGCGCCGCGGCCATGGGACTGAGGCGCTTGATCCAGGCCTCGCCGGTGTGGGAGAGAAACATGACCTTGCGGCCCTGGTTGCCGCCCACGTCCATCTTGGACACGGTGAGCCCCTCTGCGGCAAGGATGCGCCGGGCCATGCTCACGTTGCGCTCGCCGATGCGAAAGCTGCTGCCTTTGTTCAAAGCCGCTCCGAGCCCGGCAGCGCCGCCGATGATCTTGACCTCCAGGGCGCTCCGTCGCGCCCCGAGCTTGTCCATGGCCGCGATCATGTTCGCCAGGGCCGTGTCCACGAAGCGGCAGGTCTGGGGGTCGCGCCCCAGGGAGCGATCCTCTTTGCTGTCCGGCAGAAAGGCGTGGCAGATGGCGCTCATGCGTTTTTCCGGGCTGAAGAACGTCACGGCCACGCAGGAGCCGAGCACCGTGGTCACCAACGTGGGCATCACTCCGAAAAAGCAGTCGCCGGTCTGCAAAAAGACCCGGGGATATTTGTCCAACTCCTGCATTGTCCGCCCTTGGCCCTGCCGCAAAGCCTTCCTCCGTGCGTCGCGTGTTCCGCGACGCCGGTTCGGGCGGCATCAGCTCGACAAGGTCCTGGAAAAACTATCCTAAAAGCACGCGGAGCATACCGCGCGACAGGGGCAACCTCTTTGCTCCGGCCCGTCCATACGCCGGAACGATGCGGACCAAAGCCCACACTATTGATAACCATAACCGTTTCGCGGGATGCGCGTCAATCGGACTCGCTATTTTCCTGCGCTTCCGGCGGATTCACAAGCTGTGAAAGCAGCAGGGAAACCAGACTCATACCTGCGGCGGCGAAAAAGACCGTGCGATAATCCAGCATCCAGGCCAGTCCTCCCAGCACGGGCAGGACCACGGCCGCGATATGGTTGATGGTGAAGCCCACGGCCATGCCCGAGGCGATGTCTCCGGGATCGGCGATTTTCTGGTAGTAGGTCCGGATGGCCATGGCGAAGTTGAAAAAAATGTTGTCGAGAACGTAGAGCAGGCCCGCCACCAGGGCGTTGTCCACCAGGGCGTAGGCCAGGAAAACGAAGAACAGGCTGCCGTATTCGAGGGTAAGCACCCGGCGCTCGCCAAAGCGGTTCACGGCCCGCCCGATCATGGGGTTCACCAGCCAGTTGACCGCATTGTTGATCACGAAAAGCAGCGTGATGTGCCGCACGTCGTAGCCGTAGCGCTGCACCAGCAGGAACACGGCAAAGGCCACGAAAATCTGCCGCCGCCCGCCCGAGAGAAAGGTCAGCGCGTAGAAGAGCCAGTATTTGCGCCGGAAAATCAGTTTTTTATGCTGTGCTGGCAAATCCTGGCGGGTCGGGTCCCGGGGCAAGGCCCAGAGTCCGAAGAGCATGGCGGCCGCACCCATGATCACGAACATGGTCGTGTAGCCCAGGTAGAGGGCCAGCAGCCAGATCAGCCCGCCCACGACCAGATTGGTGGCCGCGCTGACGCTGCGCAGCCGGGCCAGCACCAGCGGAGCCTGGCGCACCCCGAAGTACTGGAGCGTCAGGGACTGATTCATGGTCTCAAAAAAGTGGAACCCAAAGGACATCAACAGGGTGGTGAAGATCAACCCGGAAGGATGGGGTAAAAAACCCGTCAGGCTCACGCCCAGGCCGAGCAGGATCACGGAGAGCGCGGCCAGCCGGTGCTGGCTGATGAGAAAAAGCACGTAGACCGCGAGCAGGGAGAGAAAACCGGGGATCTCGCGCACGGACTGGAGCAGCCCCATCTGCGCGCCGCTGATGCCCGCGACCTCCACGGCGAAATTGTTGAAGAGCGTGCGCCAGCCCTGGAGGCCGCCCGTGGCGGCCACGGTCAGCACCAGCAGGAAGATGTACATATTGCGGGATCGGGTGTCGTTCATGATGAACCGGCAAGGTAGGCCTGCCAGACGTGAAAAGCAAGCTTCCGCCACCCGCCCGTGGGACCGGATGCGCTGCGGGACGCTCCAGCCCGCTGAACTGGACGAGACAAGAGGCCGGAGCTATACGACACCGCGTTATTAATCGGTCCGACCTGCCTGGCGGGGGTGGAAGCCCGGCGAAAAAAAATGTATATCATCAACCGGTCGCAGCCCGCAGGAAGATCTCCCGTCGCACAGGCCGCTGACCCGAGCACCCCGCACCGCATACGAGAGGGGCGATGCAAGCCCCAAGGAGGACACATGGCGAGCAAGAATTTCGACAAGGCGCTGTCTGTTGGACGGCCGCCGAACATCCGCAAGCTCTTCCCCAATTCCCAGGCCCTGATCGTCTCCGGCAAGGTCATCGACCAGACCATGCTCAAAAAGGGCAAGTGCATGACCATCGCGGCCAACGGTCGGAACATCTTCGTCATCGAGGGCGCGCTCCGCGCCGCGCAGAAGGCCGACGCAGCCATCATCATCGAGATCGCCAAATCGGAGTCCACCTACTGCCCCACGACCATGTTCAACATCTCCCGCCGGGCCGACGCCCTTATGAACAAGCTCGGCATCACCGTGCCCGTGGCCATCCACGCGGACCATTACTTCATTAAAAACCAATCCGACTACGACCAGGCCCTGACGGAAATTCCCGCGCTCTTTGACGCGGGCATCACCTCCATCGCCATTGACGCCTCGCACCAGCCCGACGCGGACAACCTCAAGACCAACATCGGCCTGGGCCCGCTGATCCCGACCTGGGCCGGGTACGAGACCGAGGTGGGCGAGATCAAGGGCACGCAGGGCCTCTCCACTCCGGACGAAGCCCTGTTCCTGATCCAGGGGCTCAATGCCCACGGCATTTTCCCGGACTGGATCGCCCTGAACAACGGAACCACCCACGGCATCGAGGCCACGGGCGCGGGCATCCAGGTGGAGCTGACCCGCAAGATCCACGAGGCCCTGGCTCCCTACGGAACCAGCGGCGCACAGCACGGCACGTCCGGCAACAACTCGGACCGCCTGCGCGAGATCGCGGAAAAGACCCACACCACCAAGGCCAACGTGGCCACGGCCCTCCAGATGGTCGGCTGGGGCATCAAGGTCAACGAGTACGGCAACGCCATCCTGGAAAACGGCGAGTTCGCCAAAGTCCAGGGCCTGGGGCTCTCCGAGGAGCTCTACGCCGAGATCAAGACCTACGCCGACGGCAAGGGCCTCAAGGGCGGCGACTGGAAAAAGCTCAACCTGCCCTTTGAGCGTCGTATGGAGGCGCAGACCGCGGCCGTGCGCGAACGCATGGCCCAGGCCGTGGAAGACTTCGTCTACGACCTGCTCGTAAACGTCTTCAATGCGCAGGGAACCGGCTCCCTGGCCGTGGATATGGTCGCGGAAAAGGGCGGATTCGACATGGGACTCAAGGCGGGTGTCATCGAAGACCCGGATGAATGGACCGAGGAGAAGTTCCGCGCCCGCGCCGCTGCCCTGGACAGCGAAAAAGGCCCGGCTGGCAACTTCGACGACTAAGCACGCCCGGTTTTCCCCTCTCTCGGCAATAGGACCCCGCCCCGGCGGGGTCTTTTTATGGGAATTCTGTCTTTGCCTTCCGGGAAAGGAGAGCCAGGCTTGGAATGCCGCTTCGCGGCGACTATTGGGTGGTTTCGCCTCGGTCGGGCAAGGGATTTGCGCCCTCGAATCCTTTTTTTTGTACCTTCGGTGCGAGGTATTGTTGCCTCGTAAGCGCAGCAACCATGCTGGGGGTATGACATACGCCCCCTTCTTATGTATTTCTGAAATTTTCACCACAGAACCACAACCTCTCCATTTCCTTCCAACACAGTCTGAAACAACTGCATTTATTGTGAGAAGATGTCTCAAACACTTGCCCAAACTCCCCGTACAATGCTATGCGTCAAGCAATATGTTGTTTTACCATCTTGAAGGGAGGGGCGCTCCGTGGCAGATTGCGAACTGTTGGACAAATGTGGTTTTTTCAAAAAGTACAGTGGAACCAAAAAACTGGCCTGTGCCGGCTTCATCAAGCAGTATTGCCAGGGGCCGCTGCAACACGAGTGTAAACGCAAGGCCTACAGAAAGGAACACGGCTCGGCGCCGCCGGACGACATGATGCCGCCGGGCGCCATGATCACTGGCTGAGGCCGCAAAAAAGTCCCGCCCCGGCGCAGTGTTTCTGCGTCGGGGCGGGACGGATCCGCATTGTGCCATCCTCTAGTCGCCAGTGTTCCTGCCAAACGCGGGTTCGGCCAGCTCATCTTCTATGATGTCGGGATTTTCGGCGTTCAACCGCACGATCTGGAGCAGATGCCCGAAGCTCTGGTCGTCCATGCCTTCAAATTCGATGGCCAGTCCCTGCGCGGTCTTGCGGGCGACCTTGCCGTCGATGGACAGCCGCAGGCCAGGGCCGAGACCGAGCCGCAACACGCAATTCGTGTTTTCCGGATAGTCCTTGTCGCAGGAAACCAGCGCGCCTTTGAGACTCAAATCCCTGGTCCGGGCCGGAACCGCCTTGCCGTCCACGACCAGCGACGCCTCGAAACCCGCCTTGACCCGGCTGCGTCTGCGCTTGTCCTCGCTCATGGCTCTCCTCCAGATACGTCCGTTTGGCTCTCACGCGTACCTGTATAAACTAGCACGATATAAGGAGCAGAGACAACCCGGTTTCTCGGCCTTCGATTATCAAGCACTCCCTGTGCCGGAGAGTCGGAGCGCTTAGCGGTCCCGGTCCGGTGTTGCGCATTCCGCTGCGAAGCGGATCACGACCGGATCGCGAATCGGTTCACTCGTCCGAGCGGCCCTGTCCCGTCTTTTCCAGAAAATCCACAATGCAGTCGCCCCCTCTGGCTTTGGCCGCATAGAGCAGGGCGTCGGCCGCCCTGATCATATCCACCGCGCTTTCGAAATCCGGGCTGAATTCGACCAGCCCGGCGCTGATGGTCACCACACCGTGGGCGCTCCCGGCGTGGGCCATGTTCAGCCCGCGCACGGAGTCCAGAACGCGCTGGCCCACGGGCCGCGTGGTCTCCCTGCCCGCATTGTTGAAGATGACCGCCAGTTCCTCCCCGCCGAAGCGGTAGACGCGGTCCTGATGGCGGATGGTCTCGGCGATGCGCTGCGCAATGTTTCGCAGGGCCTCGTCTCCGGCGGCGTGGCCCTGGCTGTCGTTGTACTTCTTGAAGGAATCCACGTCCGCCATGAGCAGGCAGAAAGAATCCACGCCCCGCTTGGCCTCGGCAAAGACGAGACCGATGTCCCTGTCGAACGAACGCCGGTTGTAGATGCCGGTCAGACCGTCCAGCAGGCTCAAGGCCCGAAGTCGGGCGTTGGCTCGCTCCAGCTCCCGGGTCCTGCTCTCCACAACGCTTTCAAGATCCCTGTTGAAATCACGCACCTGGCGCACCATCCGCAAAAATGCCCGCGCCAATTGGCCCATTTCGTTTTTCCGCTCCACGGGCAGAATTTCCGGGTGCTCGGCCAGCTCGTCGTAGCGCTTATCCCCCACCAGGGAGATCGCCCGCAGCATGCGGCGCAACGGGTCGCGCACCTGCTGGTTGGTGACCACGAAGATGACCAGATAATAGAGGACGAACAGGGAAACGCCGAGCAGCAGCACAATGCGCGAGGTCTGGTGCGCGTCCCGGATGATCAGACTCTTTGGATAGACCATCACGAACCACCAGTCCGGACCGGGGAGCGTGAAGGTCAGCAGGTAATTCCCGCCCTTCTTGTCCTCAACGACGCGAACGTCCTCCTTCTCCTTCCCGGACTCGCCGCGCAGCAGGTGGTAGATACGCACGATTTCCGGGTCGTCGATGTCCTCAAGTGAAAGCTGCCCCCTTCCACTTCTGCGCCTCACTGAGGGCTCCCGGCGATGCCACCAGATCGCCATTGGGGCGGATGATGAAATTGTAGGCTCCGAGGGGATGCTCGGTGACGAGCCGATTCATGATCGCTTCGAGGTGGACATCCAGACTGGGATTGCAGAGGTGGCGGCCCTGATGGTCCACGGGCAGTTCATAGGTGATGGTCCAGTTGCCCGCGGTCTCGTCGTAATAAAGACTGGTCCAGACCGGCTTGCGCTCCGGATTGGTGGATTGCAGTGTGGCCTTGATGGTTCCCAGCTCGTTCATGGGCAGGTCGGGTTTGGCTTCCAGCCCCCAGGGTGAATCCGGGCTGAAAATAACCAGCCCGTTTTCGGGGTAGGTGACGTGCAACACACCGTCCGGCCACCAGGCTGGCCCGTAGCGGTTCACCAGATGATAGGAAATGAGCAGCCGCCGCCGAAAATCCGGGGAATCCAGGGACTGGTTCTTGCCGATGAAGCCCGAAACGCCCCACTGCCGCCCCAGGCGGGGGTCCATGGACTCCGCGAAATATTCCGGTTTGGTCCGGGTGGCGCCGTCCGCCCCGGCCTGGAAGAGCTTCCGGAACGCATCGGCCGAAAAATCAATGTCGGAAAGGTAAAATCGCAAAAATTCATTGCGAAAGAACGCAAGCCGCCTGCTGGACTCCTCAAAGATTCCGTTTTCATGACGGCTGCGCTCCAGCATGTATTGCCGCAGATACTGAAGCTTGGCATTCCTGCTGTCGGTGTAGACCTGATAGTAGCAAAGCACCGTGGCCACACCCACGATGAGCGCCCCGAACAGGCTGACCCTGGCGAGGATCTGCCGGCTGAGCCGATCACGATTCAGAAACATCTCGGAATTGTTCAACGTCTGCGCCGCCCCTTGCTCGGGCCGTCTCGCAAAACCGAGCGCCCCAACAACAGTTTTCACTGGCCGGGATCTGTGCGGGTCCCCACTTCCCCAGCAGCCCACTCCTTCTTTCGCCCAGAACGAATACCGATTAAGTTCTTCACTAGTAGGAATTTATGCTGAAAAGCGTGCGGATGGCAAGCGCCCGATGCAACGATCGCATATCGTTAAGTCAAGCGCATCGCGACCAGCAGAGGCGCTCTTCTCCGGCTGTCCAAACGGGTGAGCACCCGGCGTTCCCCTTCCAGATTACCGAGACCCGCTGAACGCCGTAAGGCGTTCAGCCAATGAACGGTCTTTGGGAAGGGGGCGCGGGGGAAACCCTTTCTGCAAGAAAGGGTTTCCCCCGCAAATTTTCCGCGTCTACAAAAATCTTACGGTCACGGACTCCGGGTCAGCCTTGATCACCACGGGCGTGCCACTGGAAACGATTCGCCCGCCGCTCTCACCGCCGCCCGGCCCGAGGTCGATGACGTGGTCCGCGGCCCGGATCACGTCCGTGTTGTGCTCGATGACGATGACCGTGGCCCCCAGGTCCACGAGCTTGCGCAGGACCTTGATCAGCTTGCCCACCTCGTGCATGTGCAGGCCCGTGGTGGGTTCGTCCAGGATGTAGAGCGCGCCGGGCAGGCTGCGCTTGCCCAGTTCCCGGCTGATCTTGATGCGCTGGGCCTCGCCGCCGGAAAGGGTCGTGGCGGGCTGGCCGAGCTTGAGGTATTCGAGACCCACCTCCTCCAGCACGGTGAGCTTGCGCAGCAACACCGGATGGTTCTCGAAAAAGGCCTTGGCCTGGCGAACGGTCATGTCCAGCACGTCCGCGATGTTCTTGTCGCGGTACTCCACTTCCAGGGTCTGGGCATTATAGCGCTTGCCCTTGCAGACGTTGCAGGTCACGTAGACATCTGGCAGAAAGTGCATTTCCACGCGGATCTGGCCGTCGCCCTGGCAGTTCTCGCAGCGCCCGCCCTTGACGTTGAAGCTGAAGCGGCCAGGCTGGTAGCCGCGCGTCTTGGAATCACGGGTTCCGGCGAAGATCTTGCGAATCTCGTCAAAGATCTTGGTGTAGGTGGCCGGGTTGGAGCGCGGGGTCCGGCCAATGGGCGTCTGGTCAATGGAGACGATCTTCTCGATCCTCTCCAACCCCTCGATGCCGCCAATGCGGCCGGGGTTGTCCACCTTGACCCCCTGGGCCAGGGCAATGTGCTTGTAGAGCGAGTCCATGACCAGGGAGCTCTTGCCCGAGCCGGAAACGCCCGTGACGCAGACCAGCTGCCCCAGGGGCAGCTGCACGTCCAGGTTCTTGAGATTGTTGGTGGTCACACCGCGCAGGGTGATGAACCCGGCGGGTTCGGTCCGTTTTTCCGGCTGCTCGATGCGCATGTCCCCGCGCAGGTACTTCCCCGTGAGCGAATCGCCCTGGAGCAGTCCGGCCACGCCGCCCTGATAGACGATCTCGCCGCCAAGCATGCCGGAGCCGGGGCCGAGCTCCAAGACGTGGTCCGCGTGGCGAATGGTCTCCTCGTCGTGCTCCACCACGAGCACGGTGTTGCCGCGCCCCTGGAGGCTGCGCAGGGTGGCCAGCAGCCGCTCGTTGTCGCGCGGGTGCAGGCCGATGGACGGCTCATCGAGCACGTAGGTCACGCCCACCAGGCCGGAGCCGAGCTGGGAAGCCAGCCGGATGCGCTGGGCCTCGCCGCCCGAGAGCGTGGACATGTTCCGGCCGAGCGAGATGTAGTCCAGGCCCACGTTGACCATGAAGCCCAGCCGGTGGATCAGCTCCTTGAGCAGGGGTTCGGCGATGAGGTTCTCGTGGCCGGAAAAGGAGAGTTCCTGGAGCCAGTCCAAAGCCGAGGCAATGGACATGGACACGAACTCGAAGATATTCAGACCCCGCTCCCCGTTCTTGCCGTCCCCACTGCGCACGCGCACGGCCAGGGATTCGGGTCGCAGCCGCGCCCCCTCGCAGACAGGACAGGGCCGCGTCTGCCGGAAGCGCGCCAGTTCGTCGCGCCAGATGGGGCCCATCTGCTGGCCCAGCTCCAGCTTGGGAATCACACCCTCCCAGTCTGAAGCCTCGTCACCATAAAATACGGCCTGCCGCGCCTCCGGGGAAAATTCCGCCAGGGGCGTGTCCAGGTCGAAACCGTGGCGCTTGCCCACCCGCTTGAGCTCGTCCGCATGCCGGGCGAACAGACGCGGATTCTTCCAAGGGATGATCGCGCCCTTGCTCAGGGAGAGGCCCTTGTTCGGGGCGAGCAGCTCCGGCTCGAAGTAGTCCACCGAACCGATGCCGGAGCAGGCCGGGCACGCGCCCTGGGGGCTGTTGAACGAAAAGAGCTGCGGCGAGAGCCGGGGCAGGGAAATCTTGCAGTCCGGACAGGTGGAAAGGGTGGAAACCAGCCGCTCGCCGGTCTCCACGCCCTCGGGGCCGCCCACCACCGAGACCATCAGGGACTCGTCGCCCTTGGACAGGGCCAGCTCCACGGAATCGCCCAGGCGGGCGCGCAGGCCGGGCTTGACCACCAGCCGGTCCACCACCAGTTCGATGCTGTGCTTCTTGTTCTTTTCCAGCTCGGGCACATCGTCCAGCCCGACCACCTCGCCGTTGACCCGCACACGGGCAAAGCCCTCTTTCTTGAGCTTGGCGAAAAGGTCCTTGTGCGTGCCCTTCTGGTGGTCCACCAGCGGAGCCAGGAGCAGAAACTTCGTGCCCTCGGGCAGGGCCAGGATGCCCTCCACGATCTCGTCCTGGGTCTGGGCCTGGATGGGCTTGCCGCACTTGGGGCAGTGGAAGCGGCCCAGCCGGGCAAAGAACACGCGCAAAAAGTCGTAGACCTCGGTGACCGTGCCCACAGTGGAACGCGGGTTGCGTGTGGCGGTCTGCTGCTCCAGGGAAATGGCCGGGGAAAGCCCCTCGACCTTGTCCACCTGGGGCTTGTCCATCTGCGGCAAAAACTGGCGCGCATAGGCCGAAAGGGATTCCACGTAGCGGCGCTGGCCCTCGGCGTAGACGATGTCAAAGGCCAGGGTGGACTTGCCCGAGCCGGACGGCCCGCAGACCACCACGAGCTGGTCCCTGGGAATGTCCAGGGTCAGGTCCTTGAGGTTGTGGTGGCGCGCGCCTTCTATATGAATGCAGTGACGGTCGGAACCGTTGGGGGCGGATTTGTTCATCCCGCGATGGTAATCATTCCCGAAAAGAAGGCAAGCCTGCAATCACCATTTCTGGCAGCCCCGTTGCGTTGAATGGCCGTCCCGGATGTAAGCCGCGCCCAACCCTGTCAACAGGGAAAATTCGCCCTTTTCCTTTCCCTTTTCATACCCTTTTTATCCTGCCCCGAAAACCGAGGTTAGGCCTGCGGAAATTTCGCGACAAGACAGACTGACGACATAAGGGCATTTTGCGGCATCCGCGCCAAACACCGGGAATACGCATGCAGCAACGCCCCAAGCGAGAACAGGGAACGCTTTGGACGTTCCCCGTTCTCTTTCCATACATCAGCGCTTGCCGATTCCTTACTGATTCAGCCGCTTGATGGCGCAGAACTCCCCGCACATGGTGCAGACATCGTCCGTACCGATCTCGCTCTGTTCACGGTAGGCCCTGGCCTTGGCCGGATCAATGCACAGCTCGATCTGCGCTGCCCAGTCCAGCTTTTTCCGCGCCTCGGACATGGCCCTGTCCCGTGCCAGGGAAGCTTTGCGCCCGCGCGCCAGGTCCGCGGCGTGGGCCGCGATCTTCGAGGCCACGGTTCCCTCACGCACGTCCTCCACCGTGGGCAGGCGCAAGTGTTCCGCAGGAGTCACGTAGCAGAGGAAATCCGCGCCATGCATGGCCGCGAAGGCTCCGCCGATGGCCCCGGCAATGTGGTCGTATCCGGCGGCCACGTCCGTGACCAGCGGGCCGAGGATGTAGAAGGGCGCGCCGCCGCAAAGGCTTTTTTGCAGCCGCATCTGTTCCGCGATCTTGTCCAGGGTCACGTGGCCCGGCCCCTCGATGATCACCTGCACCCCCCTGGCCCAGGCCCGGCGGGTCAGCTCGGCCAGGGTCAGCAGCTCGGCGGTCTGGGCGCAGTCGCCCGCGTCCGCGCCCGAGCCGGGCCGCATGCCGTCGCCCAGGGAAAGGGTCACGTCGTATTCGGCGAGGATGTCCAGGATGTCGTCGAAGCGTTCATAGAGCGGCGATTCCTTGTCGTTTTTGCGCATCCAGTCCACGAGGAACGAGCCGCCCCGGCTGACCACGTCGAGCACGCGGCCCTGGCTCCGCATGGCCGCCACGGCAGAGCGGGTCACGCCGCTGTGGATGGTCATGAAATCCACGCCCTCCTCGGCCTGGCGGCGCACCGTGGTCAGGAAGTCGTCGGCGGTCATCCCGGCCATGTCCCGCTTGCTTGCGGAGAGTTCAAACGCGGTCTGGTACAGGGGCACGGTCCCGACCATGACCGGGGAGCGCTCCAGCACGGCCCGACGGATGCGGATCTGATCCGGTCCCAAAGAGAGATCCATGACCGAGTCGGCTCCCGCGTCCACGGCGGCGTCGAGTTTGGCCAGCTCCTCGTCCAGGCTGGAGCGGTAGGGTGAGGCCCCGATGTTGGCGTTGATCTTCACGCACGCGCCCTGGCCCACGGCGCGGGGCTGTGCCAGGGTGCGGCGGTTGTTGCCGGGAATGACCAGGGTTCCCTCGGCCAGCCCCGCACGCACGGCTTCGGGTTCGAGTCCTTCCTCTCCGGCGACCCGAATCATTTCCTCGGTGATCCGGCCCTGCTCGGCCAGCTGTTTGCGGGTGTTTTTTTCGTGGATCATGGGCCCACCTCCATTTTTATGGTTGGTGGGGCGGCTCGCGCACGACCGCAAAAAAAGCCGCCTCCCCACGGGGGAAACGGCAGCGGCGCGCGTTCGGATATCAGCTCCCTTCGCCGGTATAATCCGGATCAGGTTCTAAGGGTATCCTCTCAGGCTTTCCAGCCACCCCTGCCTGCCTTGAGACGTACCCGGAGGGCGGAAAATCGTCAACCCAATGAGCAACAATCCTTCAGAATAGAACGCGACAGGGGGGGGCCAACGCCGCTTTACTGTTCCCCGCACAGCTTCATCCACCAGCAGGCCACCAGCCCCCAGGCCGCATTGGCTCCTGGAACCACGGCCAGGACCATTTCTCCCCCGGCCAGTGGCGCGGGGGCGGTGTGCGGCTGGGGCACGAGGCCGAGCAGCATGATTGCCGTGGGAACAAGGGAGAGCAGCAGGCCCTTGAAGGTGGCGCTGCGGCGCAGCCAGGGCGGGAGCAGCAGAAGTCCGGCCACCGCGCCATACACGCAGATGCGGGCCGCCCATTCCCAGCCGGGCCAAAACGCGGCGTCAATGCCGGTCCGGTGCTCCAGGATCAGGGAGCACAGCCCGAAGGCCGCGCCCGAGGCGGCCAGTCCGCCCAGCGCGCCCCCGGCCAAGGCCGAGGAAAAGCGCACAGCCCAGCGCCGTAGGGTCTGGTGCAGAGCCTGGAGCGGCGCGAGCACGGCTTTGGCGCTCACTGCCGGGCGTCGAAACGCCCGAAGAGCAGACGCAACCCGAGCAGCGCGAAGAACGCGGGCAGCACGAGCATGCCGATGCCCAGCACCTTGCTGGAGAGATCCGGCAGTTGCCCGTTGAGCATGGCAACGCCCATGCCCACGAGCACCGGCAGTTGCAGCACCAGCCCCATTGCGCCGAGCACGCGAATCCTGCGCGTCGAGGGTCGGGGCCCTTCCGCGTCGGGTTGCAGGCGGCAGTACGCCAGTTTCCAGAGCAGCAGCGCCCCGGCCAGGGAGAGCAGAAGAAAGAGTATCATGGCCCTACGTTAGCGGCCCGCTGCCGCCCGGTCAATGAGCCAATGCACTTTCCGGGCGGCGATGCGCCCGAATCAGGGGGACGCCGCTTGCCAGGCGCACGGCGTGGCGAGTCTGGCAAGCGGCGTCATACCCATCGAATATTTCACATATACACATCAATCCGGGTATACGAATTCACCATGAAAGGCAAAACGTGCCTCCGGGCGGCATCGGCTGGCCCCAGGCGGGGCCGGGCGCGGACGCGCCGCGCCTCAGTCCATGTACCCCCGGCCGATGCTGAAGCCCTTGCCCAGGAACGGGCCGCTTTTGAAGTAGGAGCGGGTTCCCGTGCCGTAGAGCAGGGGCAGGACCTTGTCCAGAGCGGGTTTGCCGCCCACGAGCACGCTTTCGTCGGCCTTCACGTCCATGATCTCGCCCACGAACTGGGTATGCAGCCCGAGTTCCACGGTTTTGACCAACTTGCATTCCAGAATCAGCGGGAATTCGCCCACATAGGGCGCGTCCACCACCTCGCTGCGCACCGGAGTCAGGCCCGTGACCGCGAACTTGTCCACGCTGCGGCCCGAGACCATGCCGAAAAAGTCGGCCTCCTTGGCGTGCTGCTCCGAAGGAATGCTCACGGTAAAAGCCTGGCGGGCCACGAGGCAATCGTAGGAGTAGGTGGCCTGGCGCAGGGACACCGCGATGCAGGGCGGCTTGGAGCAGCACACGCCGCCCCAGGCCACGGTCATGACGTTGGGCTTGCCTTCGGCGTCGTAGCTGCCCACGATCCAGACCGGGGTCGGCATGGCCAGGATTTCAGCTCCCATGGATACTTTCATTGGTCCTCCGTGCGGGGTTCGGTCAGGTCAAAAGCTTCCCATTCCAGCAGTTCGGAAGGCGCGGCAAACAATTCCTCGGCCCGGTCGCGAAACCGGCGCACATGCGCCTGCGCAAGGTGTTGCTCCAGATATGCCCGGCCTGCCCAGTGTTCCAGCAGCAGGACCTCGCCCTCGCCGCCCCGGTAGAGGTCATAGCGCAGGCAACCCAGGTCCTTGCGGCTGGCTCCGGCCAGTTCCGTCAGGGCGGCCTCCAGTTCGGCGGCGTGGCCGGGCCGGGCATGGAAACGTACGGTCAGTGTCAGATCTTTGTTTGGTTTCATTCATATTTCCTGGATGTTACGCCGTGTTATTATTCTTTATTGGGACTGTACCCCAAGTGCGGCATACAGAACAACAAGTATCCAACAAAAACAACCGTCAGGAAACGCGATGGAAAACACTTTTCCCTGGCACGGGATCGGCTCGCGCGCGGCAACGCGGGGGGCGTGGAATTTTCAGCCCCGGCCCGGGCGGCTCAAAACCCGCGCCCCCAAGGCGCAAGCACGGGGCGGACCCGAAGTGTATTCCTTTATACACGAGGGATCGGCCCGAGCGCGGCAACGCGGGGAGCGTGGAATTTTCAGCCGCCCTACCAGGGGGTTCCGAACTGGTCCAGGTGTACGCGCTCGGCCTTGTAGCGGTCCTCGGAGCGAGGCTGCTGGTCGGGCACGCCGATAACCAGGAAGGCCAGAGGCATGATGTTTTCCGGCAGGTTGCAAAGCTTGCGGAAACCTTCCTCGCGCTCCGGACGGGTATGCACTCCTGTCCAAACCGCGCCAAGGCCTTTGGCATGGACCGTGAGCAGCAAATTCTGCACTGCGGCGGAACAATCCTGAACCCAGTAGCCGGGATATTTCTCCAGGCTGAGGTCGCCGCAGACAAGAATACCCAGGGGAGCATGGGCCGCCATGCCCGCATGGGGGCTGAAGCTCTGGACGCTCTCCAGGGCCTTGCGGTCGCGGATGACCACGTACTGCCAGGGTTGGGCATTGCCCGCGCTCGGGGCCATCATGGCCGCGCCGAGCAGCTCGCGCACAATTTCGTCTGACACGGGTTCATTCGTGTATTTCCGCACACTTCTCCGTTCATGTATGGCCTGCAGCAAATCCATGCTTCGACTCCTTGCTTGAGGATAGTTTCGATTCCAAGTAGGGTTGTTCTCGCCCATTGCGTCTCAGGTTTCAAGTACGCACCTTTTAGTTGACTAGTTACCGTATGGATACCGAGGGAGGAAACCATGTCCGATTGCGACTCCAAGCAGTGCGGCATCAAAGAATTGGGCGGGAAACGCTACCACTGCTCCTTTGAGCTGACCCTGCAACTGATCGGGGGGAAATGGAAGCCGATCATCCTCTACAAACTCGGTGGAGGGCAAGTTCTGCGGTTCAGCGAACTGCGCCGGACCATGCCGAGCATCACCCAAAAAATGCTGACCCAGCAACTGCGCGAGCTGGAGGCGGACGGGCTGGTCTTCCGGGAGGTTTACCCCCAGGTTCCTCCCAAGGTGGAGTATTCGCTGACGGAATTGGGCCGGAGCATCATGCCCGTATTGAACCAGCTCTGCGAGTGGGGCAAGCGCTACGAGGCGAGCATGGCCGAAGCGGACGAGAAAGCGGCTTTGGCCTGCTGAACGATTGCAGGAACACCGGGGATGGGATATCGTTATGCAATATGCAGGAACAACCTCGCCATATCCATTCGACAACAGTTCAGACCCGGCGCATTGCGGGTTTCGTGACCGCCGTTGGGACGTGCCTCCTGGCGCTGTTTTTCGTCGGGCAAACCAATTACCTGCTTTTTCACACGATCACTGAGCTTTTCAGCATCGCCGTGGCCTGGGCCGCCTTTGTGGTCGCCTGGAATTCGCGGGAGCGGCTCCAGCGGGGCTACCTGCTCGTTCTCGGCGTGGCCCTGTTCTGCGTGGGCTTCGTGGACCTCCTGCATACCGTGGCTTACAAGGGCATGCGCATCTTTGCCGGAGACCATGCCAACCTGCCCACGCAACTCTGGATCGCCGGACGCTACCTGAAGGGTTTTTCCTTCGTGCTGGCAGCGGGATACCTGGGCAGGCCCGTACGCCCGCTCCTCTTGTTCGGCGGTTATCTTCTGACCACCGCCCTTCTGGTACTGCTGGTCTTCCAGGACTGGTTCCCGGATTGCTTTGTGGAAGGCCGGGGGCTGACCCCGTTTAAAATCTACAGCGAATACATTGTCTGCGCCCTGATGGCTCTGAGCGGCTGGCTCTTCCACCGCAGGCGGGCTCAACTGGATCCGGTGCTCCTGCGGCTGCTCCTGGGATCCATCGCCCTGACCGTGCTCCAGGAACTGCTTTTCACCTTTTATGTCAGTGTGTACGGCCTTTCCAATCTCCTGGGCCACTTCGCCAAGATCGGCGCGTACACCCTGATTTATCTGGGCGTAGTCCGCACGGGCATTGCCGAACCACAACGGCTGCTCTACCGCAACCTTCAGGAAAGCCGCGAACGTCTGCTCCGCAACGAGGCACGGCTGATCGAGGCCCAGCGGATCGCCCGGACCGGCAGCTGGGAATGGCGTGCGGACACGGGTGAGATCGTCTGGTCCGCCCAGATGTACGCACTGCTCGGCCTGAACCCGACCGAATTCACCCCCACGACCCAGGAACTGCGGGCATTGCTGGGGCTCCGGACCTGGGGCGAATACATGCGCGGGCTGGCTGCCTGTCTGCAAAAGGGCAAGGCCGGCGAATTTGAAATGGCGCTCCGCCTGCCCGAGGCCCAGGCGCGGCAAGTGGAGATCTCGTGCAGCGCCGAGCGCGACAACAACGGACGACCTGTCAGGATTTTCGGAATGCTCCGCGACATCACCCGGCGCAAGGGCCTGGAAGCCATGCGTGATGACGTGGAGCGCATCCTGCATCACGATCTCCGCTCCCCCGTGGCTTCGCTGACCAGCAGCCTCGAGATGCTCCGCGAGGAGAAGGACATCCCGTCTGGGTATCACGAGATGCTTTCGCTCATGGAGCGCACGGCCAGGGGCGTCCTGGCTCTGATGGACCGCTCCAAGACCCTGCGCAAGATCGAGGAGGGAACCTTTGTTCCGGATGACACGGTCGTGAATCTGGTCCAACTGCTGGAGCGGATCAAGCAGGAAACCCTCGGCATCCAGCAACCCAAAAACATTGTTCTCGCCCTGCGCGTCAACGGAGCCGCGCAGGACGGAGCGGGAGCGGATACCCAGGGGGACGCCACCCTGCTCCACGCCATGCTTTCCAATCTCGTGAAAAACGCCCTGGAGGCCGCGCCCGAGGGGAGCACGGTCACCGTGACGCTGAGCAACCCGGGAGAGCCGCTGATCACCATCCACAACCCCGGTACAGTGCCCGAGGAAGTCCGCCCGCGCTTCTTCGAAAAGTACGCCACCTTTGGCAAGCCCACGGGCACGGGCCTCGGAACCTACTCGGCCAAGCTCATCGCCGAGGCCCACGGAGGCAGCGTGCGGATGCGCACCTCCCCGGAACTGGGAACCACCCTGACGGTGCGCCTGCCCGGCGTCAGCAGTTGACCATGCTCACAGCCAGCCCGCCGCGCGAGGTTTCCTTGTACTTGGTGTTCATGTCCCGGCCGGTTTCGGCCATGGCGTGGATGGCCCGGTCCAGGTCCACCACGTGGTGCGCGGGCAGTTCCGCCGCCGCGATGAGGTAGGCGTTGTAGGCCTTGACCGCGCCCATGGCGTTACGCTCGATGCAGGGGATCTGCACCAGCCCGTCCACCGGATCGCAGGTCAGCCCGAGATGGTGTTCCAGGGCGATTTCCGCCGCGTTTTCCGCCACCCTGAAATCGTGTCCGAATCCATAGGCGAGCATGGCTGCGGCCATGCTGGAAGCCACGCCCACTTCCCCCTGGCAGCCCACTTCGGCCCCGGCGATGCTGGCGTTGTGCTTGCAGAGAAATCCCACGGCGGCGGCGGCCATGAGCCCGCGCCGAACAGCCATGCGCGGCAGCTTGAAGCCGTCGAGCATGACCTTGATCACGGCGGGCAGAACGCCGGACGCGCCCGCTGTGGGCGCGGTGACCACGCAGTGCCCGGCCGCATTCTCCTCGGCGGCGGCCACGGCGTAAGAGTTCAGCTCCAGCAGGAAGCGGTCGCGGATGCCCTTTTCGCAGGAGCGCAACAGCAGGGTCGGAGCCTTGCGGTTCAGGCCGATACTGCCGGGCAAAACGCCTTCGGTGTTCAGTCCGTTGTCCACGGCCGCGAGCATGACCTCCACGAGCCGGTCCAGGTTCTCGGCGATTTCCCGCTCCCCCAGGCCCGTTAGGGCCTGCTCGTTGCGCAGGATCAGTTCATGGGGCCGCAGCCCGCTTCCGGCCAGACAGGCCCGCAGCTCCAGCATGGTGGAATAGGCGAAGAGCGGTTTGCCGGTTTCCGGTTCGCTCCAGCCCTTCCATTGCAGAAAGCCGCCGCCCACGGAGTAGTACTCCTGCTCCAGCAGCACCCGCCCGCCACCATGCAGACGGAAGATCATGGTGTTGGAATACGGAAACTTGTGGTGGATGGCCCCAAAGACCACGTCGGAAGGCACGAGGGACACCACTGCCGCGCCCAGGTCGATACGCGGTTGCGGTTCGCCAACCGTCAGCCGGTCGAGCAGGTCCGCCGGACAGCTCTCCGGGCTGTGGCCGAGCAGACCGCCCATGACCGCGCGGTCCGAACCATGGCCCTTGCCCGTGGCGGAAAGGGAACCGAGCAGCCGCACCTCGAAGCGCTCGGCCAGACGCAGTTCTTCCGGCGGCAATTGCTTGCAGCGCCGCAAAAAATCGTTGCCCGCGCGCATGGGCGCGATGGTATGGGAGCTGGACGGCCCAGGGCCGATCTTGAACAACTCGAACAGGGATGTCATCACGGGTTGCATGGCTCTTGGTCTCCTTCCCTTGGCGCGCACGATACCCGCTCCGGGCGAACGGCACAACATCTCCGACCACCCGGCCGCACCGGGAGAAGGCGCCCGCCAACCGCACAGCCCGCGCGACCTTGCTCCCGCCCGCAAAGATCATCTGTATGCTTCCTTTCCCGTTGCCCCCGTGGTAGCATCCGGCAATGGCACTCCCACCGAAACAATCCCCCACGACCGCCCCTGATGCCGAAGATCTCAACGAGCTTCGGGCACGGTCGGAACTGCTCGAAAAGCGGCTCGAAAAACTGCGTCTGACCCTGAAGCTTGCCCGGGAAAACGAGGAGCGCTTCCGCAGCATGGCGGACTTTGCGTTCGACTGGGAATACTGGCTTGGCGAGGACGGCAAGTTTCTCTATATTTCCCCGTCCTGCGAACGGATCACCGGCTATCGAACCGAGGAGTTCGAGGCCGATCCCGAACTGCTCCTGCGCATCGTTCACCCCGATGATCTCGGCATCTGGAACGAGCACTCCCACCTGGAGGGCTCGGGCCATGAGAGCAGTGTGAGCGTGGAGTTCCGCATTGTCACCAAGCAGGGCGAGGTACGCTGGATCGGACACAACTGCATGGCCGTGCGCGCTGCGGACGGCTCCTTGCGGGGGCGTCGCTCCAGCAACCGGGACATCACCCGCAACAAGGAGCGGGAGGAAAAACTGCTCCTGCTGACCCGTGCCGTGGAGCAGAGCCCTCTTTCCGTCGTGATCACCGATCCCAAGGGCGACATCGAATTCGTCAATCCGCATTTCACCGCGCTCACGGGCTACTCCGCCGAGGAAGTCCAAGGCCAGAACCCCCGCGTGCTCAAATCCGGTAGACAGCCCACATCGTTTTACCATGAGATGTGGGCGACCATCACCGCAGGCAACGAATGGTACGGGGAGTTCTGCAACCTGAAGAAAAACGGCGAGGAATACTGGGAACGTGCCTCCATCTCGCCGATCAAATCCCCCAGCGGGGAAATCACGCACTACCTGGCGGTGAAGGAAGACATCACGGAACGCCGCAGGGCCAGGGAGAGCCTGCGGGAAAGCGAAGAACGCTACCGCGAGGTGGTCGAAAACACGAGCAACATCGTCACCCGCGTTAACGCGCAGGGGCGATACACCTTTCTGAACACGGCGGCACGGCGCATTTTCGGTCCGGAAACCGACCTGGGCCATTTCGCCTTTGACAATCTCCATCCAGAAGACCGTCTGCCCACAAAACTCGCCTATGGCCGCTGGCTCCGGGAACGTCCGGAAAGGGTCGAATTCGAGAACCGCATCCTGGACGCCGAAGGCGGACAGCACCACATCCGCTGGTCCATTTCCCTCCGCTTCGACCCGAGCGGGGGGCTGCTCACGGCCACATCCATCGGCCACGATTTCAGCGAGCAGCAAAAGCTGCAACAACTTCGGGAAGACGTGGACCGCATCACCCGACACGACCTCAAAAGCCCGCTCCTGAGCATGATCTCCGTGCCCCAGCTGCTGCTCTCCGCCACGAACCTGGACGCGGAGCAGCGCGAGCTGATCCAGGCCATCGAGGAGTCGGGCTACCGAATGCTCCGGCTCATCAACCTCTCTCTCGACCTCTACAAGATCGAAACGGGCGTCTACCGCCTGCGCCCCCGCAAGGTGGACCTGTGCCTGGTCCTGCGCCGGGTCCTGGAGGAAACCTCCCGATCCTTCCTCTATCGCCGCGCCGCGGTCCTGCGCGACAACGAACCGGAGAACACCCCCTATCCCGTGTTCGGCGAGGAACTGCTCTGCCACTCGCTGCTTTCCAACCTGCTCCGCAATGCCCTGGAATCCACGCCCGAGAACAAAGTCGCGGAAGTGCGCCTGCTGCAAGGCGATCCGGCCCGCATTGAGATCCACAACCGCCTGCCCGTTCCCGAAGCCGTGCGCAACACTTTCTTCGAAAAGTACTCCACCTCGGGCAAACTCAACGGGACCGGATTGGGAACCTATTCCGCGAAGCTCATGACCGAGGTCCAGGGCGGCAGCATCGCCATGCGCACCTCCAGCGAAGAAGGCACGTTGATCACCATCGTTCTGCCCCGCCCGCCGGACTGGGCGCGCTGACCATCCCGGCCTGCCGCGCCCAGGGCATTGCACTGTGGCTTTTCAACAGGCTTTGGGATAGAGTTCCAAGTATACCAGCTTTTTCTATAAGCACGCATCCGAGGGAGCATGCGCATTTTTTCAGGCATTCTTGCACTTCTTCTGGCCCTGGCCGCCGGGTATGGGCTGCTCTCGCCCGCCGGGACGCATCAGCATTTCGTCATCGGGGTTCTCCAGTACACCAACAGCAACCTGAACACCCTGGAAGGGTTCCGGGACGGAATGGCCGACCTGGGCTACAGGGAAGGCGAAAACCTGAAAATTTTATTTTCCGGCCCGGCCCAGTCCAAGCAGGAGCTGGCGCTCAAATTGCGCGACCTGCTGGCGCGAAACCCCGATCTGTTGTTCGTCTCACCCACTCCCGCCGCCCAGATCGCGATGGAGATGACCCATGGCTCCTCCCTGCCCGTGGTCTTCGCACCGGTCAACGATCCCGTGTCCGCCGGGGTAGTCCGAAACATCCGCTCCCCCGAGGCCAACATCACCGGCGTCCGTCTGGCTCCCAGCGAGGGGCGCAGGCTGCAACTCCTGCTGGAGGTGGCCCCAGGTGTGCGCCGGGTCTTCGTGCCCGTCAACCCTTCCGACGCCAGCGCCCGGACCACCATGGCCCAATTGCAGCGCGTCGCGCCCGCCCTGGGGGTGACCCTGCTGACCGAACCCTTTACCCGAAGCACCGACATCTTCGCCGCAGACTTCGCTCCGGAGCGCATCGACGCCATCTTCCTGCCGAGGGAAGGGCTGGCCCTGTCGCGGATCAAAGATTTTGTGTCACTTTGCTCCCGGCGAAAGCTGCCCCTCTCCACTCCACGCTACGACCAGGTCGAACAAGGCGCGCTCATGGGACTCGGCTTCATCGGCTACGAGGTGGGCAGACAGGCTGCGCGGCTGGCGCATCTGCTGCTCTCCGGCACTCCGGTAGCCAACCTGCCCGTGGAGACGGCGGATGACTATTTCTTCATTAATTCGGCTACGGCCGCACAAATTGGAATCCAGGTGCCGGAGGCGGCCCTGCGCAGGGCGGACCGGATCATTCGTCTCCCGGAGGCTCTGGCGACGCCATGAAAAGGCTTAATTCCCTGCTGCGCCGCATCTTTCTCAGCCTTGCCGTGGGTCCCCTGCTTGTGGCCGGAGTCCTGCTCGGCTGGCACGCTTACAAGGTCCAGGTGAACACGGCCTTTCTCTACGAAGCGGCCCGCGCGCAGCAGGTCGCCCGGCAAATCTCGGACCTCTTCGCCGAAATCGAAAAAGAAATCCGCTCGGTGCAGCGCTTTCAGAATTTCGTGGAGCTGCCCGCCCCCGTGCAACAGGAGATGCTCCGCGACATCTTGGCCACCCGGCACATGATTCGCGACATTTCCGAAATCGCGCCCAACGGAGCCCAGATCCTTTCGGTCTCCAACGTGAGCGTTCCCGAGGCGGGCAATGTCCGGGACTGGAACACCAGCCACGTCTTCTACGCGGCCACGTCCACCCAAAGCACCAGCCTCGGCCCCATCCGCATCGCCCCGGAAACGGGCGAACCCCTCGCGCGCATGGGCATTCCCCTGGTGGATCTGAGCTCCGGCGACCTGCGGCTCGTGCTCGTGGCAACGCTGCGAGTCCGGCATCTCTGGAATCTGATTTCGGAGCGCAGCACCAACCGGGCCGAGCGCGTCTACGTCCTGGACAGCGACAACCGCATCGTGGCCCATCCGAACCCCTCCCTGGTTCTCGGCGGTATCCAGGCGCATTTGCACTCCCTTTCGGGCTTGCAACACAACGCCTCGGGAGACACCGTCATCGCAGCGAAGCACTCCCTGTTTGTGGGGCGGCAGGAAATGATCGTGGTGGCGGAGCACGACGCCCTGGACGCGCTGCGGCAGGGCATCCGCAGCGGCGCGATCTACCTCGCCCTGACACTGCTGACGATTCTGGCGGCCATCGCCTTGGCGGAATCGGCAAAAAGCTGGCTGGTGCGGCCCATCCAAGACCTCGCAGAGACCGCCGTCGCCATTCGCGACGGCGACCTGGGCAGGCAGGCCGAAAGCGGCTCCTTCACGGAACTGAATCTCCTGGCCGCCAGCTTCAACTCCATGACCGCCCGCCTTCAGGCTTCCCTGCACAATCTCGCCGAGGAAGTCCGCGTGCGCCAATTCGCGGAAAACGCCCTCAAGGCCAGCGAGGAACGGCTTCTCCTGGCTCTGGAGGCCACCAGCGACGGGCTCTGGGACTGGGAAATCGTCCCGCAACGGCTCTATTTCAGCGCCCGCTACTACACCATGCTCGGATACGCTCCGGGCGAATTTCCCGCCGATCTTGAAAACTGGCGCAGCCGGGTGCATCCCGAAGACCGGCCCGAGGTTCAGGAAAAACTGGATCGCCACCTCCGGGAGGGAGGACTGTTCGAGGTGGAATTCCGCATGGCCACCAAGACGGGAGACTGGCTCTGGATTCTGGGCCGGGGCAAGGTCGTGCGCCGTGGCCCGGACAACAAGCCGCTGCGCATGGTGGGAACCCACGTGGACATCACCGAACGCAAGCGCACCGAGCAGATCATCCACCAGGCCAAGGAAGCGGCCGAGGCGGCCAACCTTTCCAAGTCCGAATTCCTGACGAACATGAGCCACGAGATTCGCACGCCCATGAACGGCGTGCTCGGCCTGCTCCAGCTCCTGGAAACGACCACCCTGGACCAGGAGCAGGAAAGCTACGTCAGCGGCGCCATCGAGGCGGCCAAGCGTCTGGTGGACCTGCTCAGCGACATTCTCGACCTCTCCCGCGTGGAAGCGGGTAAGCTGGAAATCATCGAGGAAAACGTGGAAATTGAGCCGTTAGTCCGCAACGTGCTCGAAACCTTCCGACACCTGACGCTGGAAAAGGGGCTGAACCTCACGTACGCCATCGGACCTGCCGTGCCCCCGGTGTTCCGAACGGATGGCGGAAGACTCCGGCAGGTGCTCTTCAATCTCGTGGGCAATTCCGTGAAGTTCACGGACAAGGGCCATGTACGCGTGGATGTCCATTTTGCGGGCGAGGCGGTCGGGGGAGGCAAGCGGCTGCTCTTTTCTGTGGAGGACACCGGCTCGGGCATCCCGGACGAAAAGGTCGGCGTGATCTTCAACCCCTTTACCCAGGCCAGCGCCGCCCTGGCCCGCAAACAACAGGGAGCGGGTCTTGGCCTCTCCATCGTGCGCAAGCTGGTTCAGCTTCTGGGGGGAGGCATCGCCCTGGAAAGCGAAGCGGGCAAGGGCACGACCATGCACTTCACCATTCTTGCCAAAGACGCCGAGGCCGGAAGCAACGCCCGGGAACCGGCCCCGAGCCGCCCGGCATGCCAGCTCATGCGGCAAGGGAGCGAACGCCAGGGTCCCCGCCGCCGCATCCTCGTGGTGGAGGACGACCGCATCAACATCCTGAGCATCATGAACATGCTCAAAAAACTGGGCTACGAACCCCATTCAGTCATGGACGGTTGCGAGGTGTTGCCCTTTCTGAAAAAACAATCCGTGGACGCCGTGCTCATGGACATCCAGCTTCCGACCTTGGACGGCGTCGAAGCCACACGCTCCGTGCGTCAGTCCCGGTCGCCCGACGTGAACAGAAATGTGCCAATCATCGCCATGACCGCCTATGCCATGCCCGCGGATCGCCGCAAATTCATGGCCGAAGGCATGAACGCCTATCTTTCCAAGCCGGTGGACATGGTCGAACTGGCTCGCACTCTGGAGAAAATCCTGGGCGAACAGAAATGCACACGGTCGCCTGAAAACCAAAAGGCATAGCACTGTGGGCCTGCGGCTCAGTCCGGAAACTCGCGGTCGCGGTTGCGCACATCCTCGCGCCAGGACGTGAAGCGGTTGCAGCAGCCCTGGCCCAGGAACAGAGCCTTGCGGGCTTCGTCCGCATGTCCGGGGTCGAGCACCAGAGCGCAGAGGTAGCGCCCCTGTGCCTCGTCCCAGCGGATGTCCGGACAGCGGCGGCGAAAGCCGTAGAGCCGGTGCGACAACTCGCACTGGTCATGCAGGCAGCACCAGCCACAACCCTTGCATTCCACTTTCTTCAGGAAAAGTGCCGGCCCATGTGAGCGCGGCGAAGAAAGGCAGACGGAGAAATCACGTTGTCTCCAGGATGCGGTGCGAACAGAATTGTCCGTGACGGCAGCCTACACACCCCGGTACGCATTGAACAGATTTTTCCGATCCGCACTCAGAAACGGTTGCCGGCCCCGCGCGGGCTGAGCGTCCGGAAAAAAATCGGGCCGAGCAGGCAGCTCACCAGGGCCAGAAGCACGATGGAGTCCTTGGTCTCCACGCTGAGATAGCCCTCCTGAAGGCCGATGGCCGCAGCCG
This sequence comes from Desulfovibrio sp., assembly GCA_050251775.1. GTDB lineage: Bacteria > Desulfobacterota > Desulfovibrionia > Desulfovibrionales > Desulfovibrionaceae > Paucidesulfovibrio. The sequence goes on along the minus strand of JBFWMD010000001.1, from coordinate 20,807 downwards.
CGATGATCAGGCTCAGCCGGGACGAGAGCAGCGCGCCGGCGCGCACGCCCTCGGAAAGGCGCATCCCGAAAAAGGGAAACAGCAGGCTGGGCAGGAGTTTGACCAGCAGGGCCGCCACAAGCAGCTTGCCCGTGAAGAGCAGCCGCTCCGCAGTGAGGATGTTGGCCACATCAAAGCCCATGCCCACGTGGATGAAGAAAAGCGGAATCAAAAAACCGAATCCAAGCACGGAGATTTTGGACTCCAGGCTCTCTTTCTTGCGCAGCACAAAGGAGAGAATACAGCCGCCCATGAACGCGCCGAGCACGGGCTCCAGGTGGGCCAGTTCCGAAAGGCTCACAAAGAGAAACAGCAACGCCAGGGAAAGGCGCACGCCCTGCTCCTGAAGATTGTCCCCGAGCAGCAGCGCTTCGGCCCTCTCCGGATGCCACCAGGCCCAGAGCCGCGCGGCCCAGAGCGCCAGGCCGAACCCCGCGAAGAGCGGAACCGGGGCCACGAACGCCCAGGAAAGGCCGCTCTGCCGCCAAAGCACCACCAGGGTGATGCCGAGCAGGGTCAGGAAATCCGCCACAGTGGCCGCCATGAGCACGGTCTGGCCAAAGGGCGTGCCCTGCTCCCCGGCCTCCCGGAGCGTGGGCATGACCAGCCCCAGGGAGGTGGTGGAGAGCACCAGGGCGATGAAGGCGTCCTGTGCCAAAACTCCGGCGCTGAGCGCGGCCAGGGTCAGGGTCGAGGCAAAGAGCAGCAATTGGAAAACCACGCCCCGCATCCCCCGGCCCTTGAGCAGACGGAAATCGATCTCCATGCCCGCCTGGAACATGAGCACCAGGAAGCCCAGTTCCGCCAGAAACGGCAGCCAGTACTCGCCCATATGCAGGTCCAGGACGCTCTTGCCCAGAAACACCCCAAAGAGAATCTCGGCCACGGGAGAAGGGATGCGCAGCCTGCGGCTCAAGCCGGGCAAAAGCGCGGCAGCCACCGTGACGATGAGCAGCGAGAATCCCTGACTGATCTGCATGGCCGCCTAGAACGCCGCCAGGAGCACGGAGCAGGGAGCGCCGCCAGCCAGCCGCTCACCCACGTTGGGCGTGAGCAGGCCCCGGTCCCGATTGGTACTGCCGATGACCAGCAGGTCAAAGTTTTCGGCCACGGCGAGCACCTCGCGCACGGGATTCCCCCGCCGCTCCACGATCTCGATCTCGGCCTTGTGGATGTGCCGCAGCTCGTTGAGCCTGGCAACGGCCTTGTCCCGCCATTGGCCCTCCTCGTCCCCGGTGAGGAAATCCGGCTGCTCCACGATCACGGCGGCCAGGGACGCGCCGAGCTGCGAGGCCGCGTCCACCGCGATTTCCAGGGCCAGCTCGGACATGGCTGTTCCGCTGAAGGGCACGAGCACGCGCTTATAGGGAACTGTGCCACGGGCCACGAGCAGGGGCCGCTCCAGCTCCCTGGCCAGGGTCACGTAGGTGGGCCGGCCCAGGGCCTTGAACATGCCCCCTTCCAGCGGCGGAATGAGCACCAGACCAAAATTGCCCTCGCGGCAGGCCGAGCGCACGCCCGCCTCCAGCTCCTCGCCCAGGGGCCGGATTTCCGTGCCCAGGTTCTGGGGCCAAGTCTGGAGGTGCTCGGCGGAAAGTCCATCCGGCTCCGCGCCCAGGAGCGTGACGTTCTTGATCTGAAGATTCTGGGCCAGATGCAGGGCCTCCATGAGCACCGGAGCCGTGCCCTGGCCGGGCCGGGCAGGCACGGCCACCAGCAGGCCCGGACCATAGGCCAGGGGGAAATGCGGATTGTCGCATTCCAGCAGGGTGCAGACATCCTGAAACACGCGGGTGTCGCCGAGGATGACCAGCCGGTCTCCGGAGCGGATCACGGTGTCCGGTCGGGGAAAGAGCAGCTTGTCCCTGCGGAAGATGCCCACCAGCCGGGACTTGCGGCGATTGAAGTAGGCCGCGCGCTTGCCGATCACAAGCATGTGCTCGGAGGCGTTGACCTCCATGAGATTGGCTGGGCCGCCCCCCAGGGGCATGACCCGCATCCGGGGATCCTGGAGGTAATGATAGATGTTGGCCGCCACAAGCTGGCCGGCCAGCAGCGCATGCACGCCTTTTTCACGCAGCTCCCGCGCGTCCTCGGGGTTGTTCACCAGCGCGCAGATGTGCGGCACTCCGGCGTCGTGGGCGAAGTCCGCCACGGCCCGGTTGACCCGATGGTCTCCGGTGAGCGCCAGCACGTAGCGCATGGAGCCGATGCCCGCCTTTTCGAGCACCACGGGGCTGGAGGCGTCCTCGGCCAGGATCTCGCAAACCTCCTGGTTCAGGGCCGAGGCCTGCTCCAGCCGCTCGGGCGACTTGTCCACGAGCACGATCCGCCACTCGTCGCCCAGTTGGCGCAACAGTTCGCGGGCAATGCTGCCCGCTCCGCAGATGAGCATTTTCATTGTTTCTGTATACCTTTTGCGGCAAGGCGAGTCCAAGCACTTTTTCCGCGCCGCCCCAAAAAACGAAACGGCCCGGCCCCCTGGAGAGGACCGGGCCGGCAGAACCGGAAGCAATTCTCCCATCCGGGGGATCAATCCGCCACGTAGCGGACCGGCACAGGACCGCGCGAGGGAATCCGGGCATAGCGGAAAGCGGGCCGCCCAAGCATCATCACGGCGTGGGCCGCGTGCCCCTCGGACAGGCCAAGCAGTTCCCGGACCTCGGCGGAACTTTCGGCCGCGCGCATCACGAACCCGGCCCAGCACGCGCCAAACCCGCAAACGGATGCGGCGAGCTCCAGATGCGTGGCCGCGATGAGGCAGTCGCGCTCGCCCCAGACGAGGCCGGGCTCGGCATGGGCCGTTACTAGGGTGGTGCAGCCCCGCAGGATCACGTCATGCCCTTTCTCATAGGCACGGATAAAGCCCTCGTACCGCTTGTCCGCGTTGCGCAGGGCGTCCACGCAGGCCGCGGCGATGCGGCGCAGGCGCTCCGCGCCTTCGAGTACGATCCAGCGCACAGGGCGCATGTTGCTGGCGCTGGGAGCCATGTGGGCGATCTCCAGGATCCGCTCCAGCGCATCCGGGGCAATGGGTTCAGGAAGATAGCGACGCACTGAGCGGCGCATGCCGAAAAGCTTCAGGGCCTGGTCCGGGTCGAGCGCGTCGTTGCGGTCCAGGGGCATGCAATCCTCGGGCGAGGAATGGATCGTGCCCATGGCCCCGGTGGGGCAGACCGCGATGCAGTGCCCGCAGTTGATGCAGCGGGAGGCCGTGCCCTCGCGCTCCATGGGCAGCCCTTCCTCGTCCTGGGTGATGATCACCATCGGGCAGACCTGGGCGCAAAGGCCGCAACGGGCGCAAAGCTCCGTATCGATTCGCAGCAGTTCCACGGCCTACTCCGGACACTCTTCGCGAACGGGCGCAATGGCCTTGCCCAGCCAGGCAATGGTCTCGCCGAGCTGGCGCATGTTGTTCAGCCCTTCCGCGTCGCCCGAAACCTCGCCCTTGTCGCGGCCATAGCCCATGTTCCAATAGCTGGAACCCGGCACGATCATCCGGGACATCTGGAAGACATGGTTGATGGAGTCGAAGACGTGGGTGGCTCCGCCGCGCCGCGCCGCAACCACGGCGGCTCCGATCCGGCCCTTGAGCAGATGCCCGTTGGCGATGGACACCAGGCCGCAACGGTCGATGAAGCCCTTGAGCTCGGAACTCATGTCCGCGAAATAGGTGGGCGAACCCAGGATCACCGCGTCCGCGCGCCAGACCTTCTCCAGACAATCGTTCACGGCGTCCTCAGTCTGGACGCAACGCATGTCTTTGTTTTCAAAACATTTGTAACAAGCCAGACAGCCGCGCACGGCCTTGCCGCCGATGCGCACGTAGTCGGTTTCCCAGCCTGCGGCCTGAAGCGGGGCCAGCACAGCGTTCAGGAGAATCTCGGTATTGCCGCCCTTGCGCGGGCTGCCATTGATGGCCACTGCGTACATGCTCTCTCCTCCGTACCGTTCGTGTTTCGGGTTGATTCAAGGGGATGATTCCGGTCTATCCTCCTTGGAGCCATTCGCACAAGTACCAACTTATTTGTGCGCTACTTACCAAGTGGATACCACAAACGCCGTTCACTTCGACCAGCTTGACATTCAAGGGTTATTCGGCTGTAAGGTATAGCATTCTCCTTCTCACGAACGACCCGGCTCAGCGGAACGGAAAGGACCCATGGGCATCACCCTCGACATCAACTGCCAGGCCTGCGGCTGGAACCAAGGCTTCCGTCTCGGAACGGGTTCGGGCATGGCCCGGCTGCGCGACGCCCTTGACCTTGCTCCCGAAGAACACCGAATCCGCATTTCCGAGATAACGACCCACTATCCGGATCTGGCCGAGGATTTCGAGCTTTGCCTGCTACGCTGCCCGAGTTGCGGACGGCTCTTCGAACGCCTGCGGGTCAGCCTGCTTTTCAACGGCAATCAGCGCTGGGAGGCGGAGCATTGCTGCGACGGCTGCGGCTCGCCCCTGGAGTCCGTGGCCGATCCGGATGACGTACAATACCTGCCCTGCCCCGGCTGTGGGAAACAGGCGCTAGTCGTGGCCGAGGCCAGGTTCTGGGATTAAAGCCGGCGCGCTCCTTGCCGTAACTCAGACGATTTTTGCAGGAAAACGGGACGCCACTTCCAGAGGCACGCCCAACCGTTCCAGACGCGGAACCACTCCGCCGCGTATCCGGCCCCGCTGCGACGTGGGCCGGCCCACAATAATCCGGTCCGGCCCATAGCGAGCCACCAGCACCTCGGCGGCCCGCGACGGCACGACATTGTCGAAGACCCGCAGGCCATACCGCATCCCCCGCTCCCGGCAATCCCACAGTCCCCTTGCCAGCTCGGAAAACAGCACCGCCTTGAAACGTTCCAGATGGCCACAAGGCAGGTTCGCGGGGACCATGGCCGCAAAAAGGAACAGGCAGGGGCTGCCCTGGGCCGCAGCGCGCGCAGCGCGAAAAACCTCGGGAGCGCGATCGTCCCCGCTGACAAAAGCCATGATTCGCACGGGCCGCGCCTGATCCGGGGCTTCGGTCTCCTCCGGGGCCGCGCCATGGTGGGGGGGCGGTGCGTCGGCGGCTGGAAGCAGCGCTTTTTCCAGAGCTGCTGGTTCCACCCCAAGGGCCTGCGCCGCCTCCAGCATGGTGGGCCGGTGGTCCGGATTGGCGGCCAGGCAGGCCAAAGCCAATCGCGAAAGCTCCGGGGCCTGCCCCGGCGCGGGCGCGCAGCTACGCACCCCCAGGCTGGAATGGCACATCTCGCGCCAGAACGTGGCCACCGGGCCGTAGGGTGCGCGTCCCGTGACCAGCCAGTGCAGCAGCGCGCCCAGGCCGAAAACGTCCGTGCGCTCGTCCCCGCGCGCGCCGCCCAGCACTTCGGGCGCGACCCAGGACGGATCGTGCACGGGCGGGGCGGAATCCGTCCAGAAGTCGTCCCACCCCTGCCGCCGGGAAATGTTGAAGCAACTGATGAAGGCCTCGTCGCGCCGGGGGCGGTAAAAGGTCACGCGGGGCGTGAGACGCAGGTGAACCATGCCCAGCGCGTGGAGCCGGACCAGCAGGAGCGCCAGAGCGCGCGCCGCGCGCAGGGCGTTTTCCGGTTCGCGGACGGTCTCGGCCCGGGTGAGCAGCGCGTCCGTGCCCGGACGCGGAGAAATCATGCCCGCGTCCCATTCCAGGCAGGGCCAGAGCAGGCCGCGTTCCTCAGGGAGCCGGGCCAGACGCGTTTCAGTCTGCCAGCGCAGGAACGCGCCCGTGTCCAGGCTGTAGAACTGGCTCACGAGGTAGGGCCGCACCCCGTCGCTGCCGTGAAACCGGAGCATGGGCGGCCCGTGATGGATCTGGTCCTGGATGCGGATCCCGCAGATCGTGTCTCCGGTCTGAAGCGGTTTCGGCAGAGTCTGCATTCCGGCCAGCACCCGCAGCGCACACCACATGGCTTCCTCCCTCGATGCCCCCTCGCGGCGACGCCGCGCCGCCGGGGAAACGCCACTGCACCTTAGCCCATTTTACCCGGGAGAACCATTATTCTCCCCGATCCGAACCGGAACTCCGCTTTGCCCGCCGGGAGCGGCACTGGAACGCGGAAGGCCCGCGCGCTCCGCCGGAAACGGAGTACGCGCGGGCCTCGGAGTGAAGGGGGTCGGTAAATGTTCAGAAGCCGGGCTGGCTGCGCACCACGGGTTCGCGGTAGGCCACGCGGTCTTCGCGGCGAATCCAGCCCCAGAGGCCCGCCCCCAGGAAAAGGGCGCAAAAGAACCCGATGAGCACGGGCGAGGCCCAGTTGATGTCCAGCCACCAGTCCCCGGCCTCGTCGTAGATCACGTTCAGGAACAGGCCGGGCCAGCCCTGGGTCAATCCGAGATATTGATAGAGCAGCATGAGCGCGGTTCCGAGATAGAAAAGTGCGCCCAGGGCCACGAAAAAATGCCGAAACCAGTTGCGAACGTCCATAAGTCCCCCTTGTCTACTTGGCGAAAAACTTGAAATAGGCCACCAGCAGCACAAAGATCAACAAAAGCTCCAGCAGCGTGAACTTGAAGATGAAGGAGCAGATCCGGCGCTGGGTCGGGTTCATTGTCAGCATGACCTTGTCCATGAACAGCCGCCAGAAGCGGTGCTTGAGCCCGTCCGACTCGAAGAGCCGGTAGTATTCGCGCAGGCTCGGCAGCCAGTACTGAACCGTGCTCTGGGCCTGGGCCGGAAGCAGGCCCGTACCCTCCGCCGCCTGTTCATAGTCCCAGCGGAGCTCGGTGTTGGCCCCGTCATCACGGGACCGGGCCGAAAGCAGCAGGCCCGCGGCCGGGAAGCGGGCTGTCCAGCTTCCCTGATCAACGGAAATTTCCGGAGCCGCTGTAAAACGTTGCTCCACAAGCACGTCCTCCACATTCCAGGCCGGTCCGGGCCCCGGCTCCATGTTCCAATGCGGATTGAGCCGGAGCAGGGTCAACGGCTGGAGCCGCTCCCAGAAATCCTGGTTCCAGGGCAGGCCCAGGGGAATCCACTCCCCCCGGTATCCGTGCGCGGCATCCTGGTCTGACGCCGCTTCCCGCACGGCAATGCTCACGGAGCCACCACCACGGGGCAGGGCAGCTGCGGATGCAGGATCTTGTTTTCAAAGCGGGCGCGCCAGCCCGGAGCCTGTTTCTTCTGGTACGTGCCCATGATGATGATGTCCGCGTCGATTTCCCGGGCCACCTCGCAGAGCACGTTTTCCGGTCTGCCCACCCGACGCAGGAACCCGGGCTCCAGCCCGGCGAACTTTTGCTTCAGCCGGGTCCAGAGCGCCTGGATTTCGCTTTCGATTTCCCCTTCCACGTATTCGGCGAAAAGATTGCGCGCGGTGGAAGTGTTCAGCCAGTCATCGCCGGTCATGTGCTTCCAGTCCTCATTGATGACGGAAAGCACGCTCAGCCGCGCGCCGAAATGTTTTGCCCAGTCCAGGGCCAGATCCTCGGCTTTTTGCGCCCCGGGGGTTCCGTGTGTCGCCAGGAGGATGTGCCGCATTCGCTTGCTCCCATGGGGTGATTGCATCATCTGCCGGTTTTCCCGGAAAAGGCGGGGGGCGGACGAACCACCCCCCGCAGGATCACGTCTTGTCTCTGTCCCGGATGCCTAGGCCATCCACTTGGTGAAAAGCAGGGTCACGAAGGTCACGAGCAGCACCAGCACCAGGGCGGTGATGTCCTCGTTGCGCTCGGAGGCGAACACGGACAGGGCGCGCTCCTCGTTTTCCTGCTGGTCCACTCCGGGCTTCGGCGGGACAGCGCACTTGGTATCCACAGTCGGTTCCATATCTTTCTCCTTACTTGAGCACAACGTCCTTGACGAAGTACATGACCACGATGAAGGACAGGGTGGCCTTGGCCACGCCGGAGATGGCTCCCATGACCAGAGGCCAGCCGCCGGCCTGGGCCAGGGACTTCTTGGTGATCTGCATGCCCAGGCCGATGAGGCCGTAGGCGAAGAACCATATCATGGCGTCGGTCAGCGTCACGATGGTCTTGGACTTCTTGTGGACCTGCTTGATGGCGTGGCCCACAGCGCTCTTGACTTCCTTGTCCAGGGAAAGCGCGCCGCCCTTGTCGCGGGCGAGGAGGGACTCCAGGGCGCCCATGCGATGGCGGGCCGTGGTGTCGAACTTGACCTTGTCGTCGCGCTCGTCGAATTCACCGGCGATCTGACGCTGCTTGACCAGGTCCGCGAAAGCGGCCTGCTCTTCCTCGTTCAGGCCGGGAATGCCGGCTGCCAGGGCTGCGGCCAGAACCTCATGTTCCTCGGGGGTGATCTCGGTGCGCTTGTTGTAGCTGAAGTCGAGATACTTGCCCTTGTAGTGGTCCGGAGGACTGAAGAGACCGAAGGAGGACAGCAGGAAGAGCAGCAGGAAGCCGAGGATGAAGATCGGGAACTTGTCCACGACCACTTCCTTGAAGGTCAGCTTCTGGCCGCCGCTGCGGCCGTACCAGGTCGCCAGGACCAGGACCACGATGGGCAGGAAGAGCACGCGGGTGATGTTGAAGATCTCGCCGACCTTCAGCGTCTTGATGTCCACGGAGTTGAAGGCCAGGCAGGCCGCAGCCACCTGGGCGGAGTTGAGGATGCCCGTGCCGGCCCAGGCGCCGAACTGCGTCGGGTTCATGCCCACGATCTTGCCGATGGTGGGGAACGCGAACATGCAGAGGATGCCGAAGCCGAGGATGGTTCCGATGGTGTAGGCCATTTCCGAGCACTTGGCCTTGACCACCGGGGCGCAGGCCACGGTGGCGGAAACGCCGCACACGCCCATGCCCGCCGAGAGCACGCCGGTCATGGACTTGGGCTGCTTGAAGAGCTTGCCCAGGAAAAGGACCATGAACACCGTGCCGAGTACGAAAAAGCCGATCATCCAGATGGAGACCATGCCCAGCTTGGCCAGCTCGGCAAAGGAATAACGCGCACCCAGGAGGATGACGCCCATCTTGAGCACGAACCGCGCGGTCTTGACGCCCGCGGCGGCAAAGGACGGGATGCCCCAGCTGTTCGTGATCACGATGCCCACGAGGATGCCGAGCACCACGTAGTTCAGGTTGAGCACATGGAAGATGGAAAAACCCAGGGCCGGTTCAAGGCTCTTGCTGGTGATGTCCACGACGGGCTCCAGGAACCAGCGGATGCCCATGGCCAGCACCATGATGAAGATGATCCCCGGAATGGTTTCGAGCACAAAGGTGTCGAGATTGCTCAGGGGTTTGTTCATCCGCCCCTGGCGAAGCAGTGCGACCACGAGGCCGATGCCGCCAAAGGTGAAACTGAGGATCTCCATCATGTCGATGGCTTTGTGCGTGTGCAGGGCCTTGAACATTCCTTCGAACACGCCGGAAGCAACGAGCGCTCCATACAACAGGAGGATTCCGCTGAGGACCAGCAGGGGAACGTTGCTCGGACGGTTGACGTCGGTTTGCGCCATACCTCCTCTCCTTCTTTCGGGTTGATGACAGAAAAGCAGCTCCAACGAACAACTTGAGAAAGCAAAACGCGTGCCTGGGGAGAGGTCGCTCATAATGCCTTTGAATAGCTAATTTTTATTGTTTGTTGGTCGCGCCATACTGCTAACTCGACTTAGCAGCACGCTCGGCTGGTTTGCACTTTCCGGACCCGCCTTGCCTTGCACGCCGCTTCTCGCGTATCCAGAACCCAGCGACCCCGCGCGGCCCGCGCGGACAAAGGAGTGGCATGTCCCGAATCCTTCCCCAGCGCCTGCAAGCCAAATTCCTGCTCGGACTGGGAGCCATTGTCTGCCTGCTCGGCGCGTTCTTCGCGGCCAGCCTGTACTTCCACCTCAGTTCGCTGCTGAACACCCAGGTGCAGGAAAAGGCCGACCTTGTGCTGGCCCAGGTGGACGCGGTGCAGTCCTACGTCCGGGAGAAACTGCGCCCGCGCATGTACGAAATCCTCGACGACCAATTCGTCATCGAAGCCATGAGCACGTCCTATGTCTCGCGCGCGGTCATGGACCGCCTGAACGTCAGCGACATGAAATACCACTACCGCCGCGTGGCCGAGAACGCCCGCAACCCCAAGTCCGAGGTCACCGAGGCCGAACACGAGGTGCTCCAGTTCTTTCGGGACAACCCCGACAGCAAATACTGGACCGGGCGCAGGCGCATCGACGGCCAGGACCATTACGTCAAGGCCCGACCCGTGATCTTCAAGCAGTCCTGCCTGCACTGCCACGGCGTGCCCGGCGACTCCCCGCGCGAACTGCTCGACCGCTACGGCACGGAACGCGGCTTCGGCCACAAGGCCGGGGCCGTGGACGGCATCGTGCTCGTGGGCGTGCCCGTGGAACGCGCCGTGGCCAAGATCCGCGAGGCCACCGTGGGCTATGTCGGCCTCTATGCCTCGGGGGTGCTGCTCTTCTTCACGGTCATCCAGTTCTTCTTCAACCGCTTGGTGATCCACAACCTCCGGCGGCTCACGGACAAGTTCAAGACCCTGTTCCAGGACCAGGCCGAAATCACTGTGCTGGAGAAGATCGGCAACGAGGACGAAATCGACGAGATCGTGCAGGGCATGGAGGAACTGGGCGACCACCTGCATTCGGTGCAGCAGCAGCTCAAGGCCCACTCCGAAAACCTGGAACAGATGGTCGAGGAGCGCACCAGCGAGCTGAAGCACGAGGCGGACGAACGCCGGGCCGACGTGCGGCTCTTCGTGCAACTGCTCGACGGCTTGAACCGCAGCACCTCGCGCCGCGAGCTCTGGCGCTTTGCCCTGCCCCTGGTGGGCCGCCGCTTCGGCGCGCTGGAAGCGGGTTTCGCCTGCATGCTCACCCAGACCACGTATTATTCCTGGCCCGTGGCTGACAGCCGCCCGGCCATGCCGGACAACTGGAAATCCATCATGATGGACGCCCAGCCCCGCTTCGACCCGGACCGCGCCTTTATTCCCGTGACCTCCAGCGACGCCTCGGCCGAGGGGCTGCTTGTGCTCTCCTGGCCCGCCGGAACCGTGCTCAAGGAGCAGGACCGCGACGTGCTGCGCGCCCTGGGCCAGCAGCTCGGCATTGCCATGGAAAATCTCACGGTGCTGCACAACCTGCTGCGCCAGAAGGACATGCTCCAGGCCGTGTTCGAAGGTATCAGCGACCCGCTCCTGCTCATGGACGCGGCCTGCGGCGTGGTCCTGGCCAACGAGGCGGCCCGCAGTCTGGCCGACGCCTTTGGCGAAAGCCCACGGCACGATCTGGCTCCGCTCTTTGCGCCGGGCGGCGTGTTGGGAAGCTGCCCCCTCCAGGAGCTCATCCTCAAGGCCCAGCCCCAGACCCGCGAGGTGCGCACCGCGGACAACCGCTCCTTCTCCATCAACATCTACCCCGTGACCCTGGACGAATCCGAGGATCTCCGGGGCCGCATCGTGGTCTACATCCGCGAGGTGACCCAGGAAAAACGCATGCTCTCCACCATGCAGCGCAGCGAAAAGCTGGCCACGGTGGGCAGGCTCGCCGCCGGACTGGCTCACGAGATCAACAACCCTCTGGGCGTGATCAAATGCTATGCCGAGCTGCTGCGCGGCAGCGTGTCCAGCCCGGAACAGCTCGAAGACGTGCGCGTGATCCTCAAACACGCGGGCCAGGCCCAGAACGTGCTCCAGGAACTGCTGAACTTCGCCCGGCCCAAGCAGGCCGCGCCCGTGTCCATCGACCTCGTGGGCATGGTCGGGGACGCGGCCAAGGTCTTCCAGGTCCAGGCCGGGAAGCGGGGCGTGCGGGTCGAGATGGACAGCCACCCGGACCTGCCGCCATTCATCGCCAATCCCCAGCACGTGGAGCAGATTCTGGCCAACCTCTTCAGCAACGCTTTGGACGCCGTGGCTCCGGAAACGGGCCGCATCCGCGTCTCTGTGGAACGTGACGAAAATCACGGGGAGGCGGACGGCGTGATTCTGCGCGTGGCGGACAACGGCCCCGGCATTTCCGAGGAACATCTGCGCCAACTCTTCGACCCTTTCTTCACCACCAAGGAGATGGGCAAAGGCACGGGCCTCGGTCTGGCCGTGGTCTACGGGCTCGTGGTGGAGATGGGCGGACGCATCGAGGTGGAAAACCGCGACGGCGCCGTTTTCACCATCCACCTGCCCGGCGAGGCCCGGCCTGAGTCCTTTCCCCCTTCGCAAGGAGCATCATGAGCGACCCTCTCGGCATTCTCCTCGTGGACGACGAACCGGATTTTGCGCGCGGCATCCAGCGGCTCCTGAATCAGCGCTTTCCGAACGAGCGGATCCGCACAGCCCGTTCCGGCGTAGCGGCCCTGGAGGCCATGAGCGCCGAACCCAGCGGCGTGCTGCTCACGGATCTCTCCATGCCCTCCATGGACGGCGTGACCCTGCTGCGCCGCGTGCTTGAGGAATGGCCGCGTACCAGCGTGCTGCTGCTCACGGCCTACGGCACGGTGCAGACCGCTGTGGAGTCGCTCAAATCCGGGGCTTACGATTTCCTGACCAAGCCCGTGGAACCGGACGCGCTGTTCACGGCAGTGCAGCGCGGCCTGGAGCGCGGCCGGCTCTTGACGGAAAACGCCCGGCTGCGCGGGCTGCTGGCCCGGCAGGAGGGCGCGCCCGAACTCATCGGCGAAAGCCCGGCCATGCGCCGACTCAAGGAGGCCACGGCCGCCGTGGCCGAATCCGAATACACCGTGCTTGTGCGCGGCGAATCCGGCACAGGCAAGGAACTGGTCTCGCGCACCATCCACCGTCTCAGCCCGCGCAATGAGCTGCCCATGCTCACGGTGAACTGCCCGGCCATTCCCGAACAACTGCTCGAAAGCGAACTCTTCGGCCACGTCAAGGGCGCGTTCACCGGCGCGGACCGCGACCGCAAGGGCATCTTTGTCAATGCGCGCGGGGGAACCCTGCTGCTGGACGAAATCGGGGACATCCCTCTCACGCTGCAAACCAAGCTGCTGCGCTGCCTCCAGGAGGGCGAGATCCGGCCCGTGGGCTCAAGCCGCAACGAGCGCGTGGACGTGCGCATCATCGCCAGCACCAACCAGGACCTGGAAACCCGCATCCGGGACAAATCCTTCCGCGAGGACCTCTACTACCGGCTCAACGTGCTGACCCTGGCCGTGCCGCCCCTGCGCGAGCGCGTGGAGGACATCCCCCTGCTCAGCCGCCATTTCCTGGCCCGGGCCTGCGTGGAGATGAACCGCGCCTGCAAGGAGATCGCGCCCGAGGCCCTGGCCTATCTCGCCGGGCGGGAATGGCCTGGCAACGTTCGTGAATTGCAGAACTTCATCCGGAGGCTCGCGGTCTTCTGCTCCCGCGAGGTTATCGACATGACCCATGTGCGCCTGGCCGAGGGCCAGGGCGTGATCTGCCGCGACGACCCGAATTGCCCTGGTCCGTACAAGGACGCCAAGGAGAAGGTCATCGAAAGCTTTACCCGCGTCTATGCGCGCGAACTGCTCGAAGCCACGGGCGGCAATGTCTCCGAGGCGGCCCGCATTTCCGGCCTTTCCCGCGTGGCGTTGCAGAAGATCCTCAAGCGCCTGGAGCTGGACGCCGAGAGCTTTCGCCGGGCAAACGTCTGAGCCGGAATTCGCGCGGACCCGGTTCCCAAAATCCGTCCAAAGGGCTATGTTCCCGGCAGACAGCCCAACGTGGAGGAACACATGGATTTCGCTGCCCTGAACCCCATCCTGCAGGCCTTCCTGGCCACCCTGTTTACCTGGGGCGTGACCGCCGTGGGCGCGGGCGTGGTCTTCCTGACCAGGAACGTCAGCAAACGCACCCTGGATGTGATGCTCGGCTTTGCCGCGGGTGTGATGATCGCGGCCAGCTACTGGTCCCTGCTGGCCCCGGCCATTGAAATGTCCGAATCCATGGGGTCCTGGAAATTCGTTCCCGCGGCTGTGGGCTTCATCGCGGGCGCAGGCTTTCTGCGCCTGGTGGACATGTTCCTGCCCCACCTGCACCTGAACGCGCCGCGCAGCGAGGCCGAGGGCGTCTCCACCTCCTGGAACCGTAGCGTGCTTCTGGTCCTGGCCATCACCCTGCACAACATTCCGGAAGGCCTTGCCGTGGGCGTGGCCTTTGGCGCGGTGGGCGCGGGCCTGCCCTCGGCCACCCTGGCCGGGGCCATTGCCCTGGCCATCGGCATCGGCATTCAGAACTTCCCGGAGGGCGCGGCCGTATCCATTCCCCTGCGCCGCGAGGGCATGAGTCGCTGGAAGAGCTTCCTGTACGGCCAGTTCTCCGGCATGGTCGAACCCATTGCCGGCGTGATCGGCGCGGTGGCCGTGGTCTATGCCCGCCCCATCCTGCCCTATGCCCTGGCCTTCGCCGCCGGAGCCATGATCTTTGTTTCCTGCGAGGAGGTCATTCCCGAATCCCAGGCCTCGGGCTACGGCGATCAGGCCACCATGGGCCTGATCCTCGGCTTCGCCCTGATGATGAGCCTGGACGTGGGCCTGGGCTGAACCACCCTCGACAATCCGCAAAAAAGGCCGGAACGCTCGCGCTCCGGCCTTTTCCATTCCTTTCCCGTTGTGCAAACTTCCTACGCGCCGAACTCCGTTTCAAAACGGCGTTGCTCCTTGGGTCCGCCGATGAGCGCGAGCATGTCGTCCGCTTCCAGGGGCATGTGGATGTCCGGGTTGGGCAGCATGATCCCGGCGCGCAGCACGCCCACCACCGAGACCCCGGTGCGGCCCCGGATTCCCAGTTCCGCGATGTTGCGCCCCTGCAATTCGCTCCCGGCCCGGACCCGGACCCAGGTGATCTCCACGGCGCGCAGGGCTTCGAGCTTGTACAGTGAGCCTTCCAGGTCGCCGTCATCGGCCAGGGCCGCGTAGTCGTCGCCCTGCACCGCGTCGGCAAAGCGCTGCACCGCGCCCGGCGGCAGGCCCAGACAGCGCAGGGCCTTGCGCGCGAATTCCAGACCCGTTTCCAGGGTGGGCTGCACCACCTGGTTCGCGCCCAGCTCGCGCATGCGGCGCATCTGGTCCATGCCGTCGGCCCGGGCCACGATGCCCAGATCCGGAGCCAGGGAGCGCGTCAGCTCCACCACCTGCCGGACCACGGAAAACGCGGGCACGGTGACCATGAGCAGCTTGGCCCGTCCGGGATGCGCCGCCTCCAGCACAGGCTGCTGCGTGGCGTCGCCGTAGATCACTGGCAGCCCTTTGGCCTTGAGCGCCTCAAAGGTGCGGTGTTCCGCCTCCATGACCACGTAGGACACGTCCGCCGCAGCCAGGACCCTGGCCAGGAATCCCCCCACCCGGCCGCCGCCCACCACGATGACGTGATCGTGGAGCCGGTCGCCGTTCACGTTCACGCTCTGCACGGGCTCGCGCTTGTGGAACCGGCGCTGCACGCGATAGAGCGGCCCGGCCAGCCGCGAAAGGGGCGGGGTCAGAATCATGGTCACGATGGCCGTGGAAAGGATCAATCCGTACTGCTCGGGGTCCAGCGCCCCGGCCTCGCTGCCCAGCCGGGCCAGCAAGAAGGAAAGCTCGCCCACCTGGAACATGCCCAGGCCCACGGCCAGGGGCACGATGTTCACATAGCCGAACACGCGCACCAGCCCGGCGCAGACCAGCCCCTTGCCCACGGACGTGAGCGCCACCAGGAGCAGGATGCTCTTCCAGTGGCCGAGCAGAAAGGCCGGGTCCAGGAGCATGCCCACCGAGGCGAAAAAGAGCAGGCCGAAGAGGTCGCGCAGGGGTAGGACGCTGGACAGCGCGTGGTGGCTGTAGTCGGATTCGCTGATGACCAGCCCGGCCACGAACGCGCCAAAGGCGAAGGACAGGCCGAAAAGATAGGTTCCGTAGCCGATGCCCAGGGCCAGGGCGCTGGTGGTCACCAGAAACAGCTCCGGCGAATTGGTCCGGGCCACGCGCTTCATCAGCCAGGGGATCAGTCGCGCGCCCACCAGGATCATCAACCCCAGGAAGGCCGCGGCCTTGAACACGGCCCAACCGAGCAGGGTCAGCCCGCCGCCCATGTCGCCGCCCAGTTCGCCGAGGATTGGCAGGATCACGAGCATGGGAACCACGGCCAGATCCTGGACAATGAGCATGCCGATCATCACCCGGCTGGAGAGCGTGCCCATGAGCCCCTGACTCTCCAGGGTCTTGAGGATGACCATGGTGCTGGAAAGGGAGAGCAGCGCGCCGAGCCAGAGCGCGGGTTCCCAGGCCCAGCCCAGCCATGCTCCGATGCCCCAGCCATAGACCACGATGAGCACGATCTGGATGGGTGTGCCCACCAGGGCGATGCCGCGCACGGGCCGGAGGTCGGAAAGGGAGAATTCCAGGCCGATGCAGAAGAGCAGCAGGGCCACGCCGATTTCCGCCAGCATTTCGATCTCGTGCACGGAGGAAATGGTCACCCCGCCAGTGTGCGGCCCGAGCAGGACTCCGGCCACGATGTAGCCGAGAATCAGAGGCTGGCCCAGACGGCGCGCCAACAGCCCGCAGACCAGCGCGGCCACCACCACGAGTACGATGTCCGATGCGATGCCCAATGCGTTTCCTTTGGCTGCGGCCGCGCAAGGCGGCCATTGGATTTCCCGCTGCGGATCATGACAATTTTCCCAGCGCCCTTCAAATGTTTTCGGCGGACGTTTTCGGCGGGCGCTTGCCAGAGCGCGGCCCGGAACCTATCTTCTGAAGATGACCCTTTCCAAAACGCCTTCTTCCGGTTCCATGACCAGCGGCTCCGTGTCCGCACTGGTCCGGCGCATCGCGGTTCCGGCCAGCATCGGCTTCTTCTTCCAGACCATGTATAATGTTGTGGACACGTTCTACACCGGAACCATCTCCACCGAGGCCCTTGCAGCTCTGTCCATCTCCTTTCCGCTGTTCTTTCTGATCTCGGCGGCGGGTTCGGGGCTGGCCACCGGAGCCACGGCCCTGATCGGCCGGGCCATGGGCCGCAATGATACGGACCGGGGGCAGGTTCTGGCCGTGCAGAGTCTCAGCCTGGCCGTGCTCTGCGGCGCGCTGCTTACGCTGCTCGGTTTTCTGCTCTGCCGGCCCGCCTTTGCCGCACTCGGAGCCGAGGGCGAGGAAATGCGCGCGGGTCTGGATTACATGCGGACCATCTTTCTGGGTGCGCCCCTGTTCCTGCTCGTGCAACTCGCCAACGCGCCCCTGAACGCCGCCGGGAACACCCGCATCCAGCGCAACTTCCTGATTTTCGGATTTTTCCTCAACTGTGCGCTCGATCCCTGGTTCATCCACGGCGGGCTGGGCCTGCCGCCCCTGGGGGTCCGGGGCGTGGCCTGGGCCACGGTGCTCATCCAGGGACTGGGCGCGGTCTACATCGCGACCCGCGCCTATGGCCTCGGACTGCTGCGCATGACCGGCTGGCGCTGTCTGCTGCCCCGGCCCCGAACCATCGCCGAAATTCTCGGCCAGGGACTGCCCGCCAGCGCCAATTCCGTGACCGTAGGGCTCGGTGTGTTCGTGATCCTCTTCTTCGTGGGCCGTTTCGGGCCGGAGGCCAAGGCCGCGTACGGCGCGGCCATGCGCGTGGAGCAGCTTGCCCTTGTGCCCAGCATCGGTCTGGGCATCGCGGCTCTGAGCCTGGCCGCGCAAAACCACGGCGCGGGCAGGCTCGACCGCGTGCGCCGATCCATGCGCGCGGCCCTGCGCCATGGGGCCTGGCTCCTGGGCGTGGGCGCGCCGCTGGTCTATCTTCTCGCGCCCGGCCTGATGCGGATCTTCTCGGACGACCCGCTGGTGCGCCAGATCGGCACGGACTATCTGCGCGTCGATGCTCTGGCGCTTTACGGCTACGTGGTCATCTACGTCTGCACCTCCACGCTCCAGGGCATGAGGCGGCCCCTGTTCGCCGTGGGGCTCGGCCTGCTGCGCCAGATTCTCCTGCCGGGGCTGCTCTTTTCCCTGCTGATCCTCCATCTGCATCTCGGGCTGACCAGCCTCTGGTGGGGCATCTTCGGCATGGTCTGGACCTCGGCGGGCGTGGCCCTGTTCTGGGTCCGGCGAGTTCTCTCCCGTGAGGAGCAGGAAATGCGTGCCCAGGGCGCAAAATACCGCTTTTGACGGCCACGGCCATTGGAGCTATAGGGGGCGGTCCGAGGCTTCGATTTGACTTCCTGGCGAGGCCTTTCCGACCCAGCGGCCCACACAGCCCGCGCCGATCAGGAACTTCCCTCCAACCCTTCAACAATCCACCCGCACACGAGGCCCCCATGGGGAGACACATCATTGAAGAGGCGTCGCGCTGCCTCCAGTGCAAGCGCCCTCTTTGCAGCAAGGGCTGCCCGGTCGGCACGCCCATCAACGAGATGATCCGGATCTTTCTCGCGGGCGACATCCGCGCGGCCGGGGAACTGCTCTTCCGGAACAACCCCCTGTCCGTGGTCTGCTCGCTGATCTGCCCGCACGAAAATTTCTGCGAGGGACACTGCATCCTCGGCAAAAAAGGCGCGCCCGTACAGGTCAGCGACATTGAGAACTACATTTCCCGCTATTATCTGGAGCAATTCCAGCCGCAGCGCCCGGTCCGCGAAAACAACGGAACCCGCATCGCCATCATCGGCTCCGGACCGGCCGGGCTGACAGTGGCCTTTATCATGGCCTCCCACGGTTTCGACGTGACCATCTTCGAGTCCGAGGAGCACATCGGCGGGGTTCTGCGCTACGGCATTCCAGCCTTCCGCCTGCCCAAGGACATTCTCGAACGCACCCGTGAAATGCTCCTGCGCCTGGGCGTGAAAATCCGCCCGAACATGACCGTGGGGCCGGTCATCGGCCTGGACGACCTTTTCCGCGACAACTACCGGGCCATCTTCGTTGGCACGGGCGTCTGGAATCCCCGGCCGCTGCGGGTCACGGGCGAAACATTGGGCCACGTGCATTACGCCATCAACTACCTCAAGAACCCGGACAGCTACTGGATCGGCAAGAAGGTCGCGGTCATCGGCGCGGGCAACGTGGCCATGGACGTGGCCCGGACAGCGCTGCGCAAAGGGGCCGAGGAAGTGACCATCCTCTACCGCCGGGGCGAGGAACAGATGACCGCCACCCGCTATGATTACGACTATGCCAAGCTGGACGGGGTGCGCTTCCGGTTCTTCACCGCGCCTCTGGAGATCGTGGAGGGCGGCGTGTACTGCGCCCGGACCCGGCTCGTGGCCGACGAGACCGGGCGCGAGCGGCTTGAAACCGATGAGCGCAGCCGGGAGCTTTTCTCTGCGGACTCGGTGTTCATCGCGGCCAGCCAGGCCCCGCGTACCAATCTCACGGGCATGGAAATCGGCCGGACCGGGCTGGTGATCACGGACGAGGAGGGTCGCACCAGCCGCGAAGGCGTGTTCGCCTCGGGCGACGTGGTCACCGGGGCCAAGACCGTGGCCGAGGCCGTGAGCCTTTCCAAACGCTCGGCCCAGGCCATGCTGGAGTATCTGGCCAAGCTGAAATAACGGCGAGGAGAATAAATGAAAGAGCTTTGACGGTTCGCGGTCCGCAAAATCCTTGAGGGACACAACTCCGCTTTAGCAAGGGGAAGGAAAGCAAATTTAATCTACCAGGAAAATATCCTGCTGGGCTGCATAGCTCCTTTGACAGTCGTTTTATATGGAAAAGTACCCTGCGAATAAATCTCACGAAAGCGGGATAACCGATAGCTCATCCGAAAGAGTTCCGGCGACAACCAGAGGATAAGTTGCAGCGCATCCCGGTGTTTTTCAGGAAGATCTTGGTAATACCAAACGGGTTCATGGTGGAAGATCCTGTTTCTCAGCTGCCGTAGCCCATCAAGCACGTTGGCAAGATATTGCTGCTGGCGATATGGCCTGTCCACTTGTGAAAAACAGAAGCGTAACAAAGCCGGGACGAGCGATGCCGCATACTTTTTGGCTATAAGCGCAGCCCAAAAGCCAAAGCTCAACTCCGCGACGATCTTCCCAGCGGGAGCCCTAGGATCCCGCACCTTGCGTTTGGCTTCCATAACTTGGTTTTGTTGATATTCCCTGAGCAGACTTGGTCTATCAAACCAGTATTCCGTCCGGTAGTACAAGGTAAGGGCGTCATGCATCCGATTGCGTAAGGCCACTTCCAGATTCTGTAATAGGATGTAAAGGGATTCACTCAGTTTGCTGTTCCAAAGATATCGGAGCAAGCAGTCGAAATCAGAATCACCGGAATAGCGCTTATAGCCGTCCAGCCTTGCTTGAGAAAGACCACAAGCCACGGTTTCAAGAAAAAAGGCTTGCGTATGCGCTGAATTGATCATATCTTCCTCTCGCAAGGCATGGAGTGAACCCCTCTTGGCACAGCCAATGAAGTTCCCATGTTATTGATTGACACAAAAGCCCCCGCATTCGCGGGGGCTTTTGTTATCGCCTTCCCAACCCCTTGTCCAGAAATTCACTCTCAACATATCGTTTTTTGAACACCCTGCGCGCTCGACCAGCTCACGCGCCGAACAAAAAATCATCTCTCTTTTCACCGCAGCGAACACGAACAGCCACTTTCCCGGCTTTCCAACGCCCAAAACGCCGCGAGCCCGGTTGCGGGGCAACCGGGCTCGCGGCAGGGGAAAGGTTTTGGGGGAGGGGGTCCGGGGGAGGGGCCTTTTGCAAAAGGCCCCTCCCCCGGTTCCTTCCCGCGTCTGTCTAGGCGTCCCAGACCTGTCCCTGGGGAGTGTCCTTGACCTCCACGCCCAAAGCGGCCAGCTCGTCGCGAATCTTGTCCGAATCCGCAAAGTTCTTGGCCTGTTTCGCCTCCAAACGCGCGGTCATTTTCTCCTCGACCATCTTGGGGTCAATGCCCTTGCGCG